>CANJCO010000008.1 GCA_947473045.1 Myxococcales bacterium
CAGGCCGTTGAAGCAGCGGCCTGCTAGCCTTTCATCTCGGGGAGGTATGCACGTCCCCGCCCAGAAAAACGCGGTTCTTCGGGGTCCCCACCCCACGCAATTGGCTTCGCCAATTCCTGGCAGGGTGTTCTTCGACCGCCCTGCTGGAGCGCAGCGCGGTTTGACCTTGGCGGCGCTTTTGTGGGAAGTGGAGGCCGTGCACAAGGCGACCTCCAATCACGAGGATTTCGGCGCGCCTCCCGAGCGGGCGCCGAGCCGCCTGGAGCACGCGCTGCCGGCGGGAATGCGCGACTTTTTGCCTGAAGAGGCGGAGCGGCGGCGTACGCTCGCGCGATCGCTCACCGGCGCGCTCGAACTGCACGGGTACGGCCTCGTCGTGCCGCCGGTGTTCGAGTTTGCCTCGGTGCTCGAGCGCGGCCTCGGGACGCTGCCGTCTGCGGACGTTCTTCGCTTCATCGAGCCGGAATCCGGCGAGGTCGCGGCGCTCAGGCCCGACATGACCCCGCAGATCGCGCGCATCATCGCCACGAGGCTGCAAGACCGCCCCCCGCCGTTCAGGCTCGCGTACGAAGGTACTGTCGTTCGCCGGCGTTCCGGGCGCGCCCGCAAGCACCGGCAGCTGCCGCAGGTAGGGGTTGAGCTCGTGGGGGTTGCCGGCCTGCCCGGCGATATCGAAGTTCTCGAGGCCGCGAAGGCTGCGCTCGAAGCTGCAGGCCTGCGCGAATTTGTCTTCGATCTCGGCGATGCGGGCGTTGCGCGACCGCTCATTGAGGCGCTGCCGCCTTCGCTGCGCGCAGACGCCACCGCGGCGTTGATGGCGCGGGATGCGGCTCGTCTTGACGCGCTCGCCCAGGGCCTCTCTCCGATGCTGTCGCGGCTCGCGCGTACCGGCGGGACGCGCGCCGACCTCGATGAAGTCATCGCGGCGGCCGAGCCTGGCTCCTCGCGCGACTCCCTCCTCAGGCTCGCCGCGCTGCACGACGCCGCCTGCGCCCGCGGCTTTTCGCGCCATATTTCGCTCGATGTCGCCGAGGTTCGAGGATTTGCATACTACACGGGTCTGATCTTTCGAATCTACGCGCCCGGGCCCGGCGAGGCGCTGGGCGGGGGCGGTCGCTACGATGAGCTCATGGGGCGATTCGGCGCGCCGATGCCCGCGGTCGGTTTCGGTCTCGACCTCGACGCGCTGTCGGTCGCGCTCGAGTCGGCTGGTGGGGCGTCGCGCGCGCCGGTGCCGCGCGTGCTGGTGGTCGCCGACGCGACCGGGGCGAGGGCGGCCGAGCTGCGGGCTGCCGGGATCGTCGCCGCATCCCACAGCGATCCCGCGACGGCGCGCGCGCACGCCCGCTCGTGGGGCTACACGCACGTTGTCGAGGGCGATGCATTGATGGTGCTGGCTACGGGGGCGCGGGTCGCCTACTCCGTAGAGCCTCTAAAAAAGCGTGAAGGAGCGTAGGACCATGGCTGGCGTCGTGATTGTGGGAGCCCAGTGGGGTGACGAGGGCAAGGGCAAGGTCGTCGACATCCTTACGGAGCACGCCGATATGGTGGTGCGTTACGCCGGCGGCCCGAACGCGGGCCATACGCTTGTGGTCGGCAACGACAAAATTGTCGTCCGGCTCGTGCCGAGCGGCATTTTGCGTGAGGGCAAAGAGTGCGTCCTCGCCCAGGGAATGGTCGTCGATGTCAGCCGGCTTGTGGCCGAAATGGACGAGCTGAAATCGCGCGGCCATGCTCACGTCGAGCGCCTTCGCGTCTCCGATCGCGCGCACGTAATTTTGCCGTATCACATCCTTATCGATGGCCTGCGTGAGCAGAAAAGCGGCGGAGAAATCGGCACCACGAAGCGCGGCGTCGGACCGTGTTACGAAGACAAAGCCGCCCGCACCGGCATTACGCTCGGCATGCTGCGCGACCTGCGCATGGCCGAAGATCGAATCGCGAAGGCCATCGAGCGTTGGGCGCCGACGATTCGCGCGCTCGGCGGTGACGTGCCCAGCGCGCGCGAGATCGCGACCGCCCTCGAGCCGCTCGCGGCCCGCGTGGTGCCGCTTCTCGCCGAGACCTCCAAGCTCGTCGACGACGCGCTGCGGGCGGGCAAGCGCGTGGTCTTCGAAGGCGCACAGGGAACGCTCCTTGACGTCGACCACGGCACCTATCCTTTCGTGACCTCTTCGAGCGCGGCCGCGGGCGGAGCGTGCACCGGAACCGGCATCGGACCGACCCGAATCCAGCGCGTGGTTGGGCTCGTGAAAGCGTACTGCACGCGCGTCGGCGGGGGGCCGTTTCCCACGGAACTGCACGATGCGGCAGGTGACCGCCTGCGCAAGGTCGGCGATGAGTTCGGCGCCGTCACCGGACGCCCGCGGCGCACCGGATGGCTCGACTTGCCGGCGCTTCGTTACGCCGCGCGCGTCAACGGACTGTCGTCGCTCGCGGTCACGAAGCTCGACGTGCTCACCGGATTCGACGAGATCAAGGTCTGCGTCGCCTACAAGACCCCCTTCGGCGAAACCGACGATTTTCCCATCGATCAGCTCGATAAGGCTGAGCCCATCTACCGATCGATGACCGGCTGGACCGAGGACCTCCGCGCCACGAGGCTCATCGAAGACCTGCCGCGCGCGGCGCGTGAATACGTGCGTCTCATCGAAGACGCAGCCGGTTGCGGCGCTTCGATTGTGAGCGTTGGCTATCGCCGCGACGAGACCATCGTTCGCGTCGACCCGTTCGTCTGAGGCCGAGTCACGTGAGGTTTCGCGGGGCTTTGCTACGATGCGCGAGCCGATGTTCGCCGTAGTCCTCATCGCTGCGCAGTTGCTGGGGCCGGCCTCGGGCGTGCGGCCGCCAGAGTGCGGCGCGCAGCTGAAGCCGAACGTTTGGGAGCGCGTGAAGTCTCCGGAGCTCGCGCGTTACTGTGAGCTGCTCGCGAGCGGGTCGAGCAAGCTCGCATCGACTTCTCCCCAACCCGAGGCCGCCCGCGCGCTCGCCGATCTCGCCGACAAGCGCGTGCCGGGCAAGGCTGCGCCGTCGGTGCTTCGTGGCCGCGCTCGCGAAAAGCTTGCACAATACATAGAGTCGTTCTCCGAGTTCAGCGCTGCGCTCGCGATCGATCCGGCCGCATGCGATGAGCCGGTCGCGTTGCACGCGTTTTCCCGCGCTGCGGCGATGTCCGGACACCTCGCCGAGGCCGCAAAGAGCTATCGCGCGCTGCTCCCGCGCGCCACCGCGCTGCCCGCGGACGAGCGCGGGGCCGCGTACGTCGAAGCCGGGCTTCTGCTCATGGGGGGAGGGAAGGGCGCGGCGGGTGACGCGGTCGCGGTGCTTCGGCAAGCTCGCCGTGAGTCTCACGATTCCCTCGCCGCGGTGGCAGCCCTTGCGCTCGCGCTGGCCCTCGACCGCGCCGATCTCGGCGATGAGGCCGAGGCGGTGCTTCGCGAACGTCGCGAAGAGCTTCGAGCGGCGCTGCTCGAGGCTCGGACGCGCGTCGCGATCGCCGTCGCCCCCGCAGAAGCTGCCGCGCTGGCCGCGCTGTCGCTCGAGATATCGTCTCCGGTCGGGGCCGCGGCAGCGTGGCGCGCCTACGCCGATGCGGGCGGCGTGTGGTCGGATCATGCGAGGTCGCGCGCCGCGTCGCTGCTTGCGCCAAAAGGTAGGCCGCGGTGAGATCCAGAGCGACGCGTTGCTTTGTGATCGCTGCGCTGGCTGCGCTGCTTTCTGTCGGCGGATCGGCTCACGCCGAGACCCCACCGAGCGCATGGCAGGCAGCGGTCGACCCGGCGATCAAGGCGCGTTACGCACTTCATCTCGATGTCTCGCGCCGGCTCGCGAGTCAGGGAGCCTTCGATCGCGAAGTCGCATTCGACGCGTTTCGTCGGCAAGGGCTTGAGCGCTTGCGCGACGAGCTGCTCGGCGCCGGCGCGGAGGAGAGCCCCGATGTGCGCTTGCGCTTCGATTTGGGCCGTATTTTGGTGCTGCTCGACGACTATCCGCGGGCGGCGCGCGTGTTCGAAGCGGCCCTGCAGCTCGCGCCGCACCACCCGATGGCCGAGGAGGCCCTGTGGCAGTTGGCCATCAGCTACGCGCACGGTGACGTGGAGCGCGAGCTTGCGACGTACGAGCGCTATCTCGCGCTCGCTGTGCGGGCGGAGTCGCGGTCGATCGCGTATTCGAACCGCGCCGAAGCGGAGATGCGTCAGGGACGCCTTGAAGAGGCCATCGAGGACGCTCGCTATGCGGTCTCACTCGCGACCAACATCGACACTGCGGTGCTCGCAGGCTTCGATCTCGGCGTAGCGCTCGACCGCTACGGGGATGCCGCCGGCGCGGCGCAGGCCGTCAAGGAGGCCGTGAGCGCGGCGCGCAGTGCGCCTCGGGGCCTGCACATGATCCTGAGCGACGGGCAGGGCGTGTTCTACGTGCCCGACTACGACAAGTACTGGTACCGCGCGATGGCGCTGGCCGAGCTCGCGCGCGAGGAGACCGACGCCGTCGAAGCGCTGGGCTTTTGGTTGGCTGCTGCGGCGAGTTGGGAGCACTTCGTCATGCTCGCCGACCCGGCCGACCGCTGGTTGTCGCTCGCCGTGCGCCACCGGGACGAGGCGCGTGGGCGCAGCGCGGCGGCTCGCAAGGCCGCGGGATCGCGCTCCACGGCCGGGCCGTCGTCGCGCGATTAGCTGCCAGCCTGGCCCGAGGCTTGGTCGATACCGAGCCGAGACTTGTATTGTGCAATCTTGTCGTCGACGCTCCCGTCAGGCAGTGAAAGGCGCGCGCACGTGTCTCTGAGCAGCTGCATCTCGCGCGCGTCGATGCGGCCGTCGGCGAGCGCGGCCGCGACCAGCCCGCCCAGCAGCCAGTCGGCGTGCGCCGCTGACGCCTCGCGTGACGTCGGTCGGTACGTGCCGGCAAGCGCGCGGGCGACCACCGCTTCGGGGATCGCCCAGCGGGCGCCGCACGCGGTGAGCAGGCGCTTCTCGTCGCGGTCGATGTGACCGTCGATCGCGACCATCCGGGCCATCTCGGCGAAGAGCGCGGCGCAGGCCCTCGGGTCACTCACGTCCGGGATGAGCGCGGCGGGGCCGGACCCGGTCGGGCCCTCGGCATGACGCGCGCAGATTTGCGGCGCGCCGACCTCGAACACGCCGTCGAGCGTCCAGGTGTGCGCGCGCGGAGCAACTGGAGATTTGCAGCGATCGCAGGCGCTCACGGCGGACTCGCTCAGCGGCGCGCCGCACGTCATGCAGACGAGCGCCGTCATCGAGAACGCGGTCGACACGCCGGTCGCCCTCGAAAGTCGCAGCACGTTCTGTCGCGGCACAGCCTCGTCGGCCTCGCCGTCGCGGGCGGACCAGAACACTTGAACGAACGCGAGATCGGTCGGCTCCGCGGCGGCGACGTCGACAAAGAGGAGCTCGGCGCCCCCGACCGCAACATCCCAAAAAGCAGCCGGGTTCTCGCTCAGGGTCGCGCGCACCCATGTCCAAAACAGGTGGGACGCCCGGTCCTCGATGCTCTCTCTCGCGGCGCCGAGGTCAACCTCGCGCAGGCGCTCAAGGCCCGGCGGAGGGCTCGCGCTGTCGGTCCGCCATTCCTCGAGTTGGGTGATCTCCGAAAGTACCCAGTCGTGCTCTCCGGAGCCCAGCAGAGCGCTGCAGTACTTGCACTTTAGCGTCTCTCCGCCCGGATCGAGGGGCGCGCCACACGACGGACACGCGTGACCGATCTGGAAGGCATCGAGAACACTGAGGGCTCCCTGCTTGCGCACGAGGGTCCATATTTCTGTGTAGGGTACAAGTTCCTGGCTGGCCAGCGCCGCGCTGATCTGCGCTTCGGTGGCGCTCTCCGGCACAGTGGTGTCGCGAGCCTCCGCGGTGAGCCGCACGTGCACGGCGTCGACCGGCGCGTTCGACGAGACGGCTTCGATGCTGACATAGAGGACCCGCGCGTCGCTCATGACGTTTCTCACGCCCTCGGACGTCATCAGCTCCAGCTGCACCTGGAACCGGGACAGAACGCCGTCGGAGACGAACGCCCTCGCCGGGCGCATGTCACGCGCGCACCACGCGTCGCGCACCCGATCGCTCATCACGCGCACGCGCGCTTCGATGCTCTCCTCAGTCAGCTTCGGATCGCGCAGCTGCAGCACCGCGAGCGATGCGCTCGTGCGGCGCGCGGCGTCGGCGTCAAACTGGGAGGAGAGCTGGGCGGCCCGCGCCGTCCGGTCGCGCCGGCTCCTCATCGAACGCCAGACAAGCCCGCCTACGAGGATGGTTCCCAATATTCCCATCGCCGTGAGGCCGCCGCCGAGCGATTGTCCAGCCACTGGCGGCGTCACGTAGTACGGACCATTTCCTCCGCTTCCGCTGTGGGTCGAACCATAGCTGCCGCTGCTGCCGCTCGACCGGTACGCACCGCCGGACGACGAGCTGCCGCTGCTGCCGCTTGACCGTGAGGTGCCGCTGCTGCCGCTCGATCGCGAGCTGCCGCTGCTGCCGCTCGATCGCGAGCTGCCGCCCGACGAAGCTCCGCCGCCTCGGTAACTGCCGCCGCCGCCAGGACGAGCGTCTGCCCCCCGAGAAGCGGTCAGCCCGACGAGCAGAAAAGCGGCGAGTGTTCTGTATACTGCACGCATTCGTGAGCTCGCTCCGATCAGTAGACCTGACGCGCTCCCCAAGCGGGCAGCAGTCTCAAGTCACCCCAGACCTCGTTCGCCGACAAGTAACGATAGGCCTCGCGTCGCCGCAGCATCTTCGCGATGAGCTGGGCGAGAGGGGTGCCGATGGCCTCGGCGCGCCTTCGCGGCTCGCCGTCCGAGACGAAGCGCATCAAGTCATGGTAGGGCAAATTGGGAGGTACCGCGGGCTCGCCCGCGAGCATCCAGTACATGAGCAGACCCACCTGATAGAGGTCGCTTTGCTTGCTCGTGTAGCCGGTGGCCACAATCTCGGGCGCCATGATCTTGTGGTGCACCACGTTGGGGCGCACGGCGGACGCGCCGCCGAGCTCGTGGCTGATGCCGAAGTCGCTGATTTTGAGCGTGAACCCCGCGCCTCGCGAGATCAGCACGTTGCCCGGGTGCAGATCGTCGTGCACCACGTCGTGGTCGTGCAGAAATTGAACGGCCGAGAGGATTTGCCTCGCGAGCTCGAGAACGAGGCCTTCGGGGAGGGGCGCTCCCAGCATCGTTGTCAGCGAATGATCGCAACGCTCGAGCGCCAGGTAAAACAAGCTCTCCTGCTCGAACGCGTCATAAATGTAGACCACGTTCGGGTGGCGGAGCGACATGAGGCGTTCGGCCTCACGCGCCCACTCCGCGTGCACCTCGTGATAGGGCCGGTTCGCCGGCCTGATCACCTTGATCGCGTAGCCTTGATCGAACGGGCCCACGCAGTCGTATACGGCACCGAACTCGCCCGCGCCGATCACCCGCACGACCTGATAGGCGCCACGGGCGCCGGTGAGCACCGAGCCTGGCTGCGGATAGCGCACAGTGATCCGGGCTGGGCCAGGTGGCGCGCTCCCCGCCAGCGTAAGCGGCGGCAGCGGCCCGGTCGATCTCGGCGGAGGCGCGTTCATCAGATGCTTGCGCGTAACTTATCACGCTTTTTCGGTTCATCGGGTGCGCTGCTGGCGCGGGTGGCAGTAGTCTTCCAAAAACCATGACGCGGCGCGCTTCGAAGACGGCTGAGCACGACAGACTGCAGGAGGCGCGCGACGGAGCCAAGTGGCGCCGGTGGGGGAATTATCTGAGCGAGCGCCAGTGGGGCACGGTCCGCGAAGACTACTCGGCGGACGGAGACGCCTGGCGATACCTCCCACACGAGCACGCGCACTTGCGCGCCTATCGCTGGGGCGAGGACGGTCTGCTCGGTTTGAGTGACAACCGGGGGCTCATACAGCTCGCCATCGCGCTGTGGAACGGTCGCGATCCCATCCTCAAAGAGCGGCTCTTCGGGCTCTCGAACCCAGAGGGAAATCATGGGGAGGACGTCAAGGAGATCTACCACTACACCGACGCCACTCCGACGTGCTCCTACTCGCGTGCGTCCTACAAATATCCGCACGCGGAATTTCCGTACGAGCAGCTTCGCTCGATGGCCCGGGAGGCCGGGCGCGGAGGCGTAGAGCCCGAGATTTGGGACACCGGCGTATTCGATGACAACGCGTACTTCGACGTCGCCGTCGAATATGCAAAGGCGTCGGTTGAAGACGTGCTCATGCGCGTCACCATCACCAATCGGGGCCCGGAGGCGAGGCTCCACGTCCTGCCTACGGTGTGGTTCCGCAATACGTGGAGCTGGCAGCAGAGCGACGCGACCAAGCCGCGGATGCACAGCGCCGGCGCCGGCGAGCGGTGCATTGTGCTCGACGAGGAGCATCTGGGCCGCCGTCGCCTGTTCGCTGAGACTGAAGCGACGCTGCTCTTTACCGAAAACGAGAGCAACGCCGAGCAGCTGTACGGCGCTACCAGTGCGTCGAGGTTCACAAAAGACGCATTTCACCGCAGCGTGATCGGGCGAGATGAGGGCGCCTGCAATCCGGCTGGAGAGGGCACGAAGGGCGCGTTTTGTCACGTGCTCGACCTCGCGCACGGCGAGACGCGCGTCCTGCGTCTGCGCATGACTCCCGAGGTAGCCGAGCACCCGTTCGCTGACTTCGACGAGGTCTTCGCGGCGCGCATCTCCGAGGCCGAGGCGTTCTATGCCGCGGTCATGCCAAGCTCGCTGTCGGTCGACGAGCGCAAGGTCTACCGGCAGGCGCTGGCGGGGCTCGTGTGGTCGAAACAGTTCTACCACTTCGACGTTCACCGCTGGCTGGGCGGCGACCCGGCGAGCCCGCCGCCTCCGGCGCGTCGCAAGGCCGGCCGCGACTCCGAATGGACGCATATCTACAACAGCGAAGTCTTGCTCATGCCCGACAAATGGGAATACCCATGGTACGCGGCCTGGGATCTGGGCTTTCACTGCGTCGCCATGGCGCTGATCGACGCTGATTTCGCGAAGCAGCAGCTCTCCCTGCTGATGCGTGAATGGTACATGCATCCCAACGGTCAACTGCCGGCCTACGAGTGGGCCTTTGGAGACGTGAATCCGCCCGTGCACGCGTGGGCGGCGCTGCGCGTCTATCAAATCGAGAGGCGCATGACGGGCCGCGCGGACCGCAACTTCCTCGAGAGCGTCTTCCACAAGCTCATGCTGAACTTTACGTGGTGGGTCAACCGTAAGGACACCTCGGGAAAAAACGTGTTTCAGGGCGGTTTTCTGGGGCTCGACAACATCGGCGTCTTCGACCGGAGCGCCGTACTGCCGAGCGGCGGAACGCTGGAGCAGGCCGACGCCACCAGCTGGATGGGAATGTACTGCCTCAATCTGCTCGATATCGCGCTCGAGCTCGCGCGCGACAATCCCAGTTACCAGGACGTCGCGAACAAGTTCTTTGAGCACTTTCTTCTGATCGCTCGGGCGATCAACGTGGGCGCCGAAGGCGACGGAGCCGGGCTGTGGAATGAGGCCGACGGTTTCTTTTACGATTCGTTGCGACTCCCGGGCGGCGTGAGCGTTCCCATGCGCGTGCGATCGATGGTCGGCCTCATTCCGCTGTTCGCGGTCGGCACCCTCGAAGGCGGCACGTTCGAGCGATTTCCGGAGTTCGCCAAGCGCGTGCGCTGGTTCCTCGAAAACCGTCCGGAGCTCGCTGCGGCGATCGCTTCGATTCACGACAAGGGCGAGGGAGAGCGGCGGCTGCTGTCGCTGCTCGACCGGCCCCGGCTCGTGCGGGTGCTCGCGCGGCTCCTCGATGAGGCGGAGTTCCTCTCGGCGCATGGCGTTCGGGGCCTTTCGCGCGCGCACGCAAGCGCGCCATTTCAGATCGAACTTGGCGGCTCGCTCCACCGCGTTGCCTACGATCCAGGAGACTCGTCGACCGGGCTCTTTGGGGGTAACTCGAACTGGCGCGGTCCGGTGTGGATGCCGGTGAACTACCTGATTATCGAGTCGCTGCAACGATTTCACAGATTCTACGGCGACACGCTGCGGGTCGAGTGCCCGCGCGGATCCGGGAAGTGGATGAATCTGTGGGAGGTCGCGAGCGACTTGTCGCGCAGGGTTGTGGGGCTATTTGTTAAAGATTCGACCGGACTACGACCCTCCCACGCGAGCCTCGGGCGGTTCGCCCGCGATCCCAGCTTCTCGGATGACGTGCTCTTTCATGAGTATTTTCACGGCGACGACGGTCGGGGGCTCGGCGCGAGCCATCAGACCGGCTGGACTGCCCTCGTCGCCAAATTGCTTCAGCAGAGTCCCCTGTGGGGAACGCACGGCGACGAGGACAGCACACGCGGAGACAGGTGACCGCACCTCAGAATCCTTGTTGGGACATCCCTGCCGCGTTCATGTCGAGGGCCTTCTTTCGAGCCGCAGGCGCTGCCATCGGCGCCGCGCTGGGCGCGAACGCGGCGCGGCTGCTCTCGATGTTCTGAGCGGCGGCCATGAGTCGTGACCGCGTCGGCTCGTCCTTCATGGCCTTCGCTTCGGATTCGAGTCGTCGCTGTGCGACCGCGAGCTGATCGTCGGCGCGCGTCATTTGGCCTGCGTTGACGTCTTGCGCGGCGGCCACCTGGAGTCGTCCAGCCTCCATGACGGCTGCGATGCTTCGCGTGTGCGGACTTACGCTGCTCGCGATCGCTGCCTGGTCGGCGGAGAAGCTCGCTCGCACGGCGACCTCCTGCACGCGCTCGAGGCCGCTGTCGTCCGGGTCGCGGAAGTGCAGCCTTACGCTCGCGAGCGCCCGCGGAGCGCGCGTTGGGTTGCTGTCGCGAAGGCGCACCCGCACGAGAGCCTCGCGGTGCTGTCCTGCGAACAGGGCTCCGATCGGGAGTCTCAGCGCGCCCGTCCCGTCCCGCTCCGCGCGCACGCCGAGCGCTTCGATGACTTCGACGCCGGGAGCGGGGACGACCTCGACGAACGCATCGCTCGCGACGGTGGAGGTCAGCAGGTCGAGCTCCCGCCGGAGCAACGCCGCCATCTCGCGGGGCTCGGCGATATGATAGAGGCGCCCAGTCGTCTTGACAGCGAGCGCGTCGAGAGTCTTTTCGTCGTAGTCGGTTCCCACGCCAAGCGAAGTTACCTGTGCCCCGGATCGCAGTCCGCGTTCTGCGAGGGCGCCCAGCGCCTCGGGCGACGACGGGCCAACATTCGCGATGCCGTCGGAGATCATCACGACGCGGCGGACGGCGTGCGTCGTCGGCGCTTGCGCGACGTGGGTCTCGGCGAGCGCCAGCCCGTCGAACATGTTCGTCGACCCAGAGGGGCTGAGCGTCGCGATCCGAGCCAGCACGCGCGGCCGCGTCTCCGCGGAGAGGCGCGTCGGCGGCGCGAGCGATCGGGCCTCGTCGCTGAACGTGTCGATCGAGACGATGTCTCCGTCCGCCAGGTTCTCGACGAGGGCCTTGGCGGCCGCGCGAGCGCTTTCGAGCTTTGCGCCGGCCATCGAGCCCGACGTGTCGATCACGAGCGCGAGATCGATCGGCACCCGCCTGATGGGGCGAGCCCGCGGAGCGTCGATCCAGACGCCCACATCGGCCTCGCTTAGGCCCGCCTGCAGCACATCACCGTCAGCCGAAGCTCCAATCCAGCGTGCAGCCTGCGCGTCGGATCGGGGGGCCCGTCGTTCGATTGGGACGTCGAGCGGAGCGTCTACCGCGAGCGCCGCGTCGGGGGCTGCAGCGGGGACCGCGGCGGCGAACGGAGGGGCGCTCGCGCCCGACGACCGGGCAGGCACGGCCGATGCGGCGCAGGCGGCGGAGAGGGCGAGTAGCGGAGCGATCGCGATGAGATTTTTCATGGTGCTGCGTGAGACGCAGCGGCCGCCGGAAAGATCTACCGATTCGAAGCCGGCGAGCTCGGCTCGCTGCGAGCTACCGAAGCACCGCCATCTTCAAGTACGCACCCTCCGGCCAGGCCGCGAGCGTCGGATGATCTTCAGGATGTCCGTGAAGGGCTGCCAGCCGCAGTGCGCTCGTGCCCAGCGATGCGTCGTCGAGCGTCGACATGAAGCGCGCCGCGCCGATATGGCTCGAACATGAAGACGCACAGAACGTGCCCCCCTCGGCGAGCACGCGAACACATGCATAATGCAACTTCTTGTAGGCGGCGAGGGCGCGCGGAACTGCCTTCTCCGCGGGCGCAAAGCTCGGCGGATCGCTGATCACGAGATCGTACTGCTCGCGCTTTCGCAGCGCGTTGTCGAGGAAGGCGTACGCGTCTGCAGCGATGAACGCGTGCTTGCCAGGGTCGACCCCCGACGCGCGAAAACTAGCCTGCGCGGTGGCGTGCGCGGCCGCCGCGATGTCGACGCTCGTGACGCGGGTCGCGCCCCCCAGGGCGGCGTGCAGCGAAAAGCCGCCGGCGTACGAAAACAGATTGAGCACGCGTTTTCCCCGCGCCATCGCCCCCACGCGCGCGCGATTCTCGCGCTGGTCGAGGAACGCGCCGGTCTTCTGGCCGCGGAGCACATCGACGACGAAGCGCACCCCGTGCTCGGTCACTTCGATGTGTTCAGGCGCGTTTGGCCCTTCTACGACCGTGGTTTTGTCGCCCTCGGCGCGATCGGTTCTCCGCAGCAGCAGCGTCTTTGCCCGGTCGCGAATCAGCGGCCAGATGGCGCCGACGATGGGCTCGATGCGCGAAGCGATCGCGGCGCCGTCAAGCCGCAGCACCGCGACGTCGCCGTAGAGGTCGACGACGACACCCGGCATGCGATCGCCTTCGCCGTGAATGAGTCTGTACGCGGTGGTGCGACCGTCGGAAAACAGTGCGCTGCGAATCGCGATCGCGCTCGCGGCCCGCTTGGCGAAAAGCGACGGATCGATGGCCTCTCCGCGCGTCCACACGCGCAGGGCGAGGGGAGAGTCGGCGTCGAAGAGGGCCCGGGCGAGCGGCTTGCCGTCTTCGAGGACCGACAGCTCGTCCCCCGTCGTAGCGCCGCTCACGTCGCCGGTGATTTGGTCGCGGTAGACCCACGGATGACCGCGGCGCACGGCGTCCGCAGCGCCGCGCGAGAGAGTGATCGATTGTACGCGCACGCGCGCACCGTAACAGGGGCGCACGGGGCTGGGCTGCCGTTGTCACCGGCGGAAGAAATTGCCGACCAACGGCTGAGCACCCTCGCGCTTCCTCGACGTGCAGACGCCGCACACGTTACGTGCGTTTGCCCGATACTTCGTTGACGCTGCGCGCGAATGCCGACACAATCCTACCCCCTCGCTGCTAGCACGCGCTTTGCTTCACGGCCGCGGGTCGAGGCCGGGCAATCGCTACCGCCCCCGACCGAGCATTCCAACGCAGCGACAATGGTCCGTGTCCCAGAGGTTCGATGAGCAATCAGAAGCGTAGGTCGAAGAAGGCTGGCGACGGGTCGGGTCCGCTGAGCGAGGCACCGCCGAGCATGGGCGCCGAGGCGTTCGTGGCGGCCCTGACGGCCGGAGATGCCACGGATGCCCCGCCGAGCGTCTCGCAAGAAGCGACGGATGCGCCTCCTGCCGTCGCGTCCCCGTCGATCGCGCCCGCGCCCCGTCGTCGCCGTTCAACGATTCCGCCCGCGCCCGGCCAGGAGCCAGCGCCGCGCAAGCGCCGCTCGACCACGCCGCCGCCGCCTGCCGTCGCAGAGGTAGCGCCGACGCCGCTCTTTGCCCCCGACACGCTCGAAGCTACTGACAAAAGCGCGATCGAGGTGTCGACTGCGCCGCGTGCCGCTGCGAAAGCGCCAGCCCGCAAGCGGGCGACCAAAGACGCTCCGCCGGTGGTGCCCGTTGCCGACGTTCCCGTTGTCGACCACGAGCACGAGAGCGAATTCTTCGATGCGGCTCGCGAGGCGCGCGACTCGGTTCGTCCGAGCCACCACGACGGCCTCGACGACGTCGACCCGAAACATCAGCACAAGATGTCGCCCGAAGCGCACGCGCGGCGCGCGGAGCTGGCGAAGTACGTCAAAATTGTCGTCGGCGTGCTTGCCGTGTTGCTCGTCGTCGCGATCGTGCGAAGCCGGTTTGGCGGCACGGAGAACAAGGTCGACATCCCGGCGCCGGTCGCCACGGCAACCGCCGTATCGCCACCGCCGGAAGTGAAGGCCCCGGAGGTCGTCAGCCCCGCTCCTGTCGCGAGCGACGGGCCGGCGCTCGTCGTCGACGCCGCTTCGACGGCTGAAATCGTCGACGCGAGCCCTGAAGCCGCCGTCGAGGCCGCCAAAGACTCCGCCGCGCCCGTCAACGTGGTGGGCGTTACGGGCGACGGAACGACAAAGCCGAAGACGGCGGGTCAAGAAAAGGCCACCTCGCGAGCTGCGCTCGAAGCGGGCAACTACGGGGCCGCGATTGCGTCGGGCGAGCGCTCTGTCGCGCTTGATCCGGCCGATGGCGAGGCCTGGCAGCTTCTGGGCGGAGCGTACCAGGCGAAGGGCAACATGGGGCAGGCGCGGCGCTGCTACGACGCGTGCATTCATCAGGGCAAGCGTGGCCCCATCGCCGAATGCGCCGATCTGCTCAAGCAAGTCGCCCAGTAACGCCTCGCGCGCGCTGGGCGCGTTGACACACCAGGGGCCGCCCGCTACATGACGCCCTCGCCGCAACGTCCGTTGCGCGTTCACTCGCCAGGAGGCGTGCGTGTTCAAGAAGGTCTGCATCTTCTCGGGGAACGCCAACCCGCAGCTCGCCAACCAGATCTCCGCGTTTCTCGAGACGCCGCTGTCGCGCAGCCGAACCACTCGGTTCAGCGACGGCGAGAGCTTCGTCGAGATCAACGAAAACGTCCGCGGAGTCGACGCGTTCGTCATCCAGCCGACGTGCAGCCCCGTCAACGACAACGTGATGGAGCTGCTCATCATGTGCGACGCCCTGCGGCGCGCGTCAGCGGGCTCGATTACGGCGGTTTTGCCGTATTACGGCTATGGCAGGCAGGACCGCAAAGTCGCGCCGCGCACGCCGATCACGAGCAAGCTGGTGGCCGATCTCATTCAGGCGAGCGGCGTCACGCGGGTGGTCTCGGTCGACCTCCACGCAGGTCAAATTCAGGGTTTTTTCAACATCCCCTTCGATCACCTCTACGCCATGCCGGTCATGCTCGAGGACTACCTCAAGCGGAACTTCGATTCGCAGGCGGTCTTCGTCTCCCCGGATGCCGGCGGCGTCGAGCGGGCGCGCGCCTACTCCAAACGTCTCAACGCCTCGCTGGCGATCGTCGACAAGCGCCGCGAGAGGGCCAACGTCAGTGAGGTCATGAACCTCATCGGCGACGTCCGAGGCAAAGAATGCATCATTGTCGACGACATGATCGACACCGCCGGGACGCTCGTCGGCGCAGCGAAAGCGCTCGTCGACAACGGGGCCACGAAGGTTGTCGCGTGCGCCACTCACGGTGTGTTCTCGGGACCGGCAATTCAGCGCATCAGCGAATCGCCTCTCACCGAAGTAGTCGTCACCGACACCATGCCGCTGAGCGACAGCGCTCGTGCGTGTCCGAAAATCAAGCAGGTGTCGATCGCGCGCCTGCTCGGTGAAGCCATCAAGCGCATCCACTCGAGCGACTCGGTTAGCTCGCTATTCGCCTGATCTTCGCGCCCTCCCACAGTTCCAGCTTCCTGCGAGCGTGTTTTTGCTCGCGCAACCGTTGATTGTTTGTTATTTGCACGCGCCCCGCGGAGCTTCGCGCCCCGCGCATTCGGAGAACCTGCCATGTCCACGATGACCACTCTCGACGTCTCCCCCCGCGCCGCCGCCGGAAAGGGCGAAGCTCGCCGTCTCCGCAAGACCGGTAAGGTCCCCGCGGTTGCCTATGGCAAAGGCCAGCCGGCCAGCACCATCGCTGTTGCGCCGAAGGACATCATCGCGATCCTCAAGAGCGAGCGTGGCCAAAACTCGGTCATTCAAATGAAGATCGGCGACAGCGATGTCACCGCGATGATCAAGGACTACAGCTACCACCCCATCAGCCGCGACCTCGAACACGTCGACTTCGCGATGGTGGCTCTCGACCAGGAAGTCGACGCGGAAGTGCCGCTCTTCGTGACGGGCAAGGCCGCGGGCGTGACCCTCGGTGGCGTTCTCCGTCAAGTCTACCGCACCCTTCCGGTGCGGTGCGTTCCCGACCGCATCCCCGTCAAGCTCGAGGTCGACGTGACTCACCTCAAGCTGGGCGAGGCCGTTTCGGCGCAGGAGCTCAAGCTCGACGCCGGCATCTCGATTCGCCTCGCGGCGGAGCAGACGATCGTCTCCGTCGTCGCCCCCGAGCGCGAGAAGGCCGATGAGACCGCTGTCGCTGCTGCTGGCGCGGCTCCCGCGGCTGCCGCCGGAGCGAAAGACGCAAAGGGCGCTGCGCCGGCCAAGGCCGCTGCTGCTCCCGCGAAAGACGCAGCCAAGAAGAAGTAGTCGGCGTTCTCCGCTGACGTTCTATGCTGCTCGTCGTCGGGCTGGGCAATCCCGGAAAGAAATATTCCGGAAATCGCCACAACGTGGGCTTCATGGCTGTCGACGCCCTTCGCGACCGCGAGGGGTGGCCCGACTACAAAGAAAAGTTCTCGGGCGTCTTCACGCGCGGTATGGCGTTTGCCTCCGAGGTCGTCGCGCTCCGCCCCATGACGTTCATGAACGTATCGGGCGACTGCGTGCAGCCAGCGGTCGCGTTCTTCAAGGTCGCGCCCGCGGAGCTTGTCGTAGTGCACGACGAACTCGACATTCCCTTCGGGGAGGTTCGGCTCAAGTTCGGTGGGGGGCACGCTGGACACAACGGCCTGCGAAGCATCATCGCGCGCTTGGGCACGGCTGACTTCCTGCGCGTCCGCGTGGGAGTCGGCCGTCCGCCACCCGACTTTCAGGGAGACGTCGCAGACTACGTGCTCAGCGATTTCGACCCGTCACAGCGCGCCGAGATCCCTGGCGTGCTCAGCCGTGCGCTCGACGCGATCGCGCGCGTCGCCAAAGATGGTCCGGGCGCCGCGATGAACACCGTCAACACGAAGAAAAAATAGCGTTTCTGGCGGCCGCGCGTATGGGGGCTTGGCAAATTCGTCATTTGTGCTATCCACCCGCTCCCCTTGCTCATGCTCGGTGCATGGGCCACCCGGTCGGCAATTTCGCTGACCGGCGTCCGAAAGGAATCTGAAATGGCAACGCAAGCATTGCGAACGAAGGAGTACGAGACGATCTACGTTCTCCGCTCCGACGTCGATCCCGACACCGCCGACAAAGTGCAGGCCCGCGTGGCCGACGTCGTCGAGCGCAGCAACGGCAAGCTCGTCAAAGTCGAGGCCTGGGGCCGTCGCCGCCTCGCCTACATCGTCGCGAAGCAGCGCAAAGGTGTTTACGTCTACGTGCGCTACCTCGGCGCAGGCGCCCTCGTGCAGGAGCTCGAGCGCAACCTCAAACTCCAGGACTCCGTCTTGAAGTTCCAGACGGTTTTGCTGAACGACCACGTCGACGCGTCCAGCGTTGCTGTCGACCCCGAAGAAATCAAATTCCAGCGCCTCGAGCTCCCCGCCGAGGCCGAAGAGGCCGAGACCCGCGAGAAGGCACTCGGACTCGTCGACTTCGGTCTCGATTCTCCGCGCTCGCGCCACAACTACGAGAGCCCTGAGCGCGTCGAGGAAGAGTTCGACGGCGACGACGGCGAGGCCGCCGGTCGCGACAAGACCACTGTCAAAGAAGGCGAGGCTTGAGCCATGTCTAAGAATGTCATGATGGACGACGACAAGGATTTCGGCCGCACGCCGGACCTCAACGCCGACCTGCCCGGCCGCCGACGCACGGGCAAGAAGCGCATCTGCAAGTTCTGCTCCGACAAGAACGAGACGATCGACTACAAAGACCCGCAATCACTGAAGTATTTCATCAGTGAGCGCGGCAAGGTGGTTCCGCGTCGAATCAGCGGAAACTGCGCGCTCCACCAGCGCAAGGTGACCGTGGCCATCAAGCGCGCGCGCAACATCGCGCTCTTGCCCTTCACCGTAACCACGGCCTGAAAGAGGACGACGCCATGCCCGCCACCATCCAGATCATCCTTCAGAGCGACGTTGCGAACGTCGGCAAGTCCGGCGATCTCGTCAAAGTTCGACCCGGCTACGCCCGCAACTTCCTGTTGCCGCGTTCGCTGGCCGTTCCCGCCACGGCCGCCCAGGTCAACCGCATTGGCCACGACAAGGTCGTTGCCCTCGCGAGGGCCGAGAAGGCCCGCAAAGAGGCGCTCGAGCTCGCCACGCGCATCAACGGGATCTCGGTCACCATCTCCCGCCCCGTCGGCGACGGCGATCGCCTCTTCGGCGCCGTCACGCTCAAGGACATCCACGCAGCCGTGGTTGCCAAGGGGTTCACCATCGATCGCAAGGCGATGCACCTCGCGGATCCCATTAAAACGCTCGGCGCCTTCGAGGTTCCCGTGAAGCTGATGGCCGACGTCACTGCGACCATCAAGGTCGAAGTCGCCAAGAAGTAATCGGTCCGCTCGGTTTGTGTTTGGCGCCCTCGCTGCAACAGCAGCGGGGGCGTCGTCATTTGGAGGTCCTGTGGAAAGAGGTCGGACAAACCGCGCGCATCCTGTGGAGCCCCCTACGGTCGAAGGGAGAGTCCCGCCCCACGACCTCGACGCCGAGGCAGCGGTGCTGAGCGCGGTGATGCTCGACGGATCATCGCTCGACCGCGTCCTCGAATTTCTCAAGCCGGAGCACTTTTACTCCGAGGCCCATCGCCGCATTTTTGAGGCGTGCATGGAGCTCCATCGCGTGGGGCAGCCGGTCGACATCGTGCAAGTCGGCACGTGGCTCAAGACGCGCGATCGCATCGCGCAAATTGGCGGCATGGCCTACCTCACCGAGATTCTCGACGCGGCTCCCGCGGTCGCGAACATCGTTGCCTACGGCCGAACCATTCACGAAAAATGGCGCGTTCGGCAGGTCATCGCCACCTGTCAGCGCGTGGCTGCGACGGGATACCTCGACTACGGCGAGGCGCAGAAGTTCATCGACGAGGCCGAGCAGAGCATCTACCAACTCGCGCGAACGCCCGAGTCGAGCAGCGTCGAAAAGCTGATCAGCGTCATGAAAAAGAGCTTCAAGCAGCTCAACGACGCGATGGCCCGCGGCGACCGCATCACCGGGGCGCCCACCGGCTTCGATCGCCTTGACCGCATCACCAGTGGCCTCCACGACGGCGACCTGACCATCATCGCCGCGCGCCCCGGCATGGGCAAGACGAGCTTCGTGCTCAACATCGCGACGAACGTAGCGAGCCCGCGCAACCGGGTCGCCGCCGACAATCCCAACAAGCGCTGGGAGGAGCCTGGGGTCGGTGTGGCGGTCTTTTCGCTCGAAATGCCGCGCGAGCAGATCGCCAACCGCATGGTGTGCGCGGAGGGGAAGGTCGACGTCGGTAAAGTTCGCCAGGGCCACCTCAGCCCGCAAGACTGGAGCCGCCTCACCGAGAGCGCCGCGTTTCTTGGTGCGCTCCCCATCTGGATCGACGATACGTCGGCCATCTCGATTCTCGAACTGCGGGCCAAAGTCCGGCGGCTTCAGGCCGAGCACGACCGTATGAGCGAGGACGGCTCCCGCAAGCTGCAACGTCTTGGGCTGGTGATCGTCGACTACTTGCAGCTGATGCGCGGCCGTGACGGGGCGCAATCACGCGAGCAGGAAATCAGTGAGATCTCGCGCGGGCTCAAGGGGCTCGCCAAGGAGCTGCGGCTACCGGTCATCGCGCTCAGTCAGCTCAATCGCTCGGTCGAGACGCGCAGCGAAAAAAGCAAACGCCCGCAGCTCAGCGATTTGCGCGAGTCCGGCGCCATCGAGCAGGACGCCGACAACATTTTATTTATCTACCGGGACGACTACTACAACAAGGACACGACGACCGAGCCGAACGTCGCCGAGATCATCGTTGGCAAGCAGCGAAACGGTCCAACCGGCACCGTGAAAGTGCGCTTTGACAATCAGTACACGCGCTTCGACAACCTCGCCGAGGGCGAATACGAAGACTCCGACGACTGAGGGCGAAGTTTCGCCAACGCGGGGGCTACTTCGACTAACTACGAGACGCTGATGGCCGATCCGGTGCCGCTCTCCAAGCTCCTCGCGGAGCGTCGCGTGCTGATTACGGTTGGGGCCGGAGGCGTGGGCAAGACCACGACCGCCGCCGCGCTCGCTGTGGCGGCTGCGCGCTCGGGCCGCCGCGTGCTGTGCCTGACGATCGACCCGGCGAAGCGCCTCGCGGAGAGCCTCGGCCTCGGCGAGATCGGTACGGTTGGCGCGGTCGTCGACGCCGCGCATTTCGCGCGCGCCGGGGTCGAGCTCACCGGTTCGCTCACGGTCATGATGCTCGACACGAAGACGACGTTCGACGAGCTCGTGCGGAAGTATTCGTCAACGCCTGCTCGCGCTGAGCGGCTCCTCGGTAACAAGCTCTACCAGTACGTCTCCACGTCGCTCGCGGGCACGCAGGAGTACATGGCTGTCGAGAAGCTCGTGGCCGTGAAGGACGACCCCAGGTACGACCTCATCGTGCTCGATACGCCGCCGACCTCGAACGCGCTCGACTTCCTCGATGCCCCCGAGCGGCTCATGGACGCGCTCGACAGCGCCACCATGAAGTGGTTCGTCCAGGCGTTCGAGTCGAGTGGAAAGCTGTCGCTCAACTTGCTGGCGCGCAGCGCAGCGCTCGCGCTCAAGGGAATTGGTAAGCTGACCGGCGGCGGGTTTCTTGAGGAGATGGCCGAGTTTATCAGCGAGCTTAACGACCTGTTCGGCGGGTTCAAGCAGCGCGCGACGATGGTTCAGCGCGCCCTGCGCGGACCCGACGTGTCGTTCATCCTCGTCACGAGTCCGGCGCCGATGAGCATTCGCGAGGTGCTCTATTTCGCCGAACGCCTCGCCGAAAGCGCGATGAGCGCCGGCGCGCTCGTGGTCAATCGCGTGCATTTTGCACCGATCGGCGGGGCGCCCTGCGACGTGAGTGAGGCCGCTGCGGCGATCGCCGCGCGCGCGCTGCCCCTCGACGATGACGGCGCAGGGCGCGTGGCCGCCGCGCATCGTGATGCGTTCAAATTGGCGCAACTCGACGCGTCGCACATGCGCGTGCTGTCGGCCGAGCATGCCGGAGTTCCGGTCATACGAATTGCGGCGCGTCCCGGCGACGTTCACGATGTGACGCAGCTCGCGGGCCTTGGCGATGCGCTCATGCGCGGCGGAGACCAGTAGCGATGTGGGACGAGCGTTATTCTGGCGAGGCCTTTGCGTACGGCACAGCGCCGAACGACTTCCTCGTCGCCGCCGAACCCGGAATTCGGCGCGGAGGGCGCGTGCTTTGCCTCGGCGAGGGCGAAGGCCGCAACGCCGTGTGGCTGGCGACGCAAGGCTTTGACGTCGTCGCGCTCGATCAATCCCGAGTGGGCCTTGCGAAGGCCGAGCGGCTCGCTGCCCTGCGCGGGGTGAGCATCATGACGCTCCCGTTCGACCTCGCCGATTACCCGTGGACGGGCGCCCCGTGCGGCGCTTGGGAAGCGGGCCCATGGGATGCGATCGTGTCCATCTGGTGCCACTTGCCGGCACAGCTGCGCGCGCGCACGCATCGCCTCGCGGCAGAGACACTCCAGCCGGGCGGCGTGTTCATTCTCGAAGCCTACACGCTTGCACAAATCGGCCACGCCACGGGTGGCCCGCGCGATCCCGCGCTCTGCATGACGCTGGCTGCCCTTCGCGACGACCTTGCGGGGCTCGACTTCGAGGTCGCGGAGGAGCGCACGCGCGACGTTCAGGAAGGCAGCCTGCACCACGGCCTGAGCGCGGTGGTGCAGGTCGTGGCGCGCAAGCCCGCCTGAGCTACTTCTCGTCGCGGCGCTTCGTCGACGACGGATCACGCACATCGGTGCGGCGCCGCTTCATCTTGTAAAATACACGCACCGGCGTCGACTCAAAGCCGAAGCGCTTGCGCAGCTGGTTGATGACAAACCGGCGGTAGGAAAAGTGGAGCGCGTCAGGCGCGTTCGTCATGCAGATGAACGTGGGCGGCGCCACCTCGGCCTGAGTGATGAAGTAGAGGCGGGGGGCCTTGGCTCCGCTCGTTGGCGGCGGCTTGGCCTCGAGGATCTGCTCGAAGAACCGGTTGAGTTCTCCGGTGGTCACGCGCTTCTTGTATTCTGCACGCGCTTGGTCGATCGACTTCATGAGCTCGCTGACGCCGCGGCCCGTCTTGGCGCTGATGTGCACCAGCGGGGCGTAGGGCGCGAACGTGAGCTTGTCGCGGGCTGTCTCCTCGGCCTTCGCGTGCTCATCTTTTTCGAGCAAATCGCTCTTGTTGAGCGCGATGATCATTGCGCGATTGCGGTCCTGCGCGAGGCCCAGAATTTTCGCGTCCTGCTCGGCGACGCCCTCTTTCGCGTCACACATCACGACGACGACCTCGGCGCGCTCGATGGCGCGGATCGCATGAAGCACGCTGAGCGACTCGACGGCGCTCTCGGTCTTTTTGACCTGCGCCTTGCGACGGATCCCCGCGGTGTCGATGAAGACGTACTTCTTGCCGTTGCGCTCGACGAAAGCGTCGATCGCATCGCGCGTTGTGCCCGGGCGGCTGTCAACGAGCTGCCGGTCTTCGCCGAGCAGTCGGTTCATCAGGCTCGATTTGCCTGCGTTCGGCTTGCCGATGATGGCCACGCGCGTGACGTCGTCGCTCGCGTCAGCGCGCGGCTCGGGCGTGGGCAGCGATGCAACGAGGTCGCCTTCGAGCTCCCCCATGCCGCGGCCGTGCAGCGCGCTCACGGGGTAAATCTGCTGGACGCCGAGGCGGTAGAGGTCCATGGCCTCGACGTCTTTGTGCGGTCCGTCGGCTTTGTTCGCAGTAAAAAACACGGGCTTCTTCGAGCGCCGAAGCAGCTGCACCGCGGCCCGATCTGCGCTCGTCAGCTCGGTGGTGGCGTCAGTCACGAAGATGATCGCGTCCGCTTCGGAAATCGCCGCTTTCACGTGGTGGGCGATGCCCGCCTTCATCGGGTCTTCGTCGTCGGGGTCGAAGCCGCCCGTGTCGACGAGCGTGTAATCTCGACCGAACGCCGTCGTGTCAGCGTAATGCCTGTCGCGCGTGACGCCGGGCTCGTCGTGAACGATGGCGAGTTTGCGCCTCGCGAGGCGATTGAAGAGCGTGCTCTTGCCGACGTTCGGCCTGCCTACGATTGCGACCAGCGGCAGGCCGCCGGACCCCGCAGGCATCGTGCTCTCGTCGTGTGGTCTAAAGTGCTTAGTCATGCGTCGACCTCTGATTTTCCGTAGCCGAGTTCGCGAAGGTCGCGCTCTTTGTCAAACCACTCGGGCGTGACGCGCACGTGCGTTTCGAGGTGCACGGGCTGCCCGAGCAGTTCTTCGATACGCAGGCGCGCTGCCTGTCCGATTTCCTTGATCATCGCGCCGGCCCGCCCGACCACGATCTTCTTGTGCGATTCGCGCGCGACGTGAATCGCGACCGAAATTTCAGTCTTCTTCTTGCTCTTGGTGGGCTCTTCGAAGCGCTCGACCACGCAGGCGATTCCGTGCGGAACTTCTTCGCGCATCATTGAAAGCGCCGCTTCGCGCACAAGCTCGGCGGCGAAGAAGCGGAGCGGGCGATCGGTGAGGACGTCTTCGTCGTAGAGCCGATCGCCCTCGGGGAGCAACGGCTCGAGCGCGGTAAGCAGTCGCTCTGCGCCGTCGGCCCTCCTCGCGCTCAGCGGCACGATGGCCGCAAAATCGCGGGCCGCCCCGTACGTCTCCAGAAGAGGGAGCAGCAAGTGCTTCACCTTAACGCGGTCGATCTTGTTGACCGCGAGGACGACCTTCGCGTTATCGGGCAGCATCGCGAGAATCGCGGCATCGCGCGGGTCGATCGTGG
Source organism: Myxococcales bacterium (assembly GCA_947473045.1). GTDB lineage: Bacteria > Myxococcota_A > Polyangia > Polyangiales > Polyangiaceae > JANYHY01. The sequence continues at coordinate 23,894 of CANJCO010000008.1, forward strand.
GTCTCGGTGTCATGCCTACGTCAATCACGAGCAGGACGATGTCGGCGCTCGCCGCGACGTCGCGGGCCTCGGCGTTCATGCGCGCGCCGAGCCGATTTTTCGCATCGTGAACGCCGGGAGTGTCGATCATCACGACTTGAGCGTTCGGGCGGTGAACGACTCCGAGAATGCGATCCCGCGTCGTTTGCGGGTGATGGCTCGTAATGGCGATGCGCTCTCCGAGCAGGGCGTTGAGCAGCGTGCTCTTGCCCACGTTGGGTCGCCCAAAGATCGCAACGGTGCCCGCGCGGAAGGCGTCCTTCTTCGTCGAGCGCTTCGTCATCGGCGGGCTTTTACCACGACGGCCGCTGCTTTCGTCGCAGAGTTGTCGATATTTTCGGTTGGGCTTTGCGTTCGTGCGGGGTAGCTTTCGCCCGCCGAAGAGCCCCATGTCCGAGCAAGAATCAGCCCCCGAAGCCCACGCCGCACACGACGACTCCGCGCCTGCTGCGCCGTTTGACAACCCGCCGGTTTCCGCGGATGCGGAGCTCGCTGGCGACGTCGCCGCTCAGCCAGCCGAGCTGCTCGCGTCTCCTCCATGGCTTGCGTTTGGGCTCGCGGCGCTCGTGCCAGCGCTCATTCTTTTTGCGTTGCCGCCGCTCACGCGCTCAGGGCTCTGGGACCCCTACGAGCTCAACGTCGCCGACCTCGCGCGCCGCATCGCGAACAATCTGTTCCACGTTCAGGCGCTGGCGCTTGAGGGGGCCGACAACTCGATGCCGCACCTCAATGACCTGGCGAGGCCTGAGCTGCCGTTCACCTCGATTGCTTACGGCTTCAAGCTGTTCGGTCTCCACGAGTGGGCCGGTCGCCTCCCGCTCGCGTTGTGGGGATTTACGGGCGTGCTCGCTACGTTCGCGTGGGTGTCCCGACTCGTCGACCGACGGGCGGGCGTCTACGCGAGCGTCGCGCTCTCGACGATGCCGCTGTTCTTCGTCCAGGCGCGAACAATGCTTGGCGATATCGTCACGATGTCGGCGCTGAGCATGGCGTTCGGCGGGCTCGCCGTGGCTGCGTTCGACCGTCGCGAGGGTGGCGGCGGGGTCGCCACGCGCATCGCGGCGCTCGCCTGTGGCCTCGTCGGGCTCGTCGCGGGCTACTATTCGCGCGGCGCGATCCTGGGCGTCGCGGTTCCTGCGCTCGGGGTCGGGCTCTCGTGGGGCGTGCTTTGGGTCTCCGGCAGCGGTCGCAAGTTCGACGCCCTCGGCGAATTCGCGGGCGGCCTCGCGCTGCTGGGCGGAGCCGCGGCGCTGTATGTCGGGCTGAGCGCGCTCGGTCGCGCGACGGCGAGCGATCTCTCCATGCCCGTGGGTTTCATGCTGAAGGTGCCGTCGAAGTACCCGACGTTCGACTTCGTGATCGGTCAACTGGGCGCCGCGCTCGCTCCGTGGAGCGCGTTCATTCCGTTTGCGATGGGTCGACTCGTCCTTGCGCCTGTCGTGAGCGGCGGCGCTCAGCGCGAGCGGGAATCATCGGTTCGCGTCGCCTTGCTGGTCGGCGCCACCGTGGCGTTCTCGGTGCACGCGTTCATCGCCGCGAAAAACGACAACGTGCCCTTCGTCGGTTGCGCCCTGTTTGCGGCCGCGTGCGCCGTAGCCCTTCGAGACTACGAGCGGGGCGCGCGCCCTTCGCTCGCGGTTGGTGTCGGCACGGCGGCGTTTCTCGGGCTGTTTCACCACGACTTTCACGAGATGCCCGAGCGCGCCTACCAAGCATTTGCTGTTAGTGGAGCGTCGTTTCCGGAGAGCTTCAAAGATCACGCGCTGCAGCTGTGGACGATCTCCCTCGTCGGCTTCGCGCTGCTCAGCATGCTCACGTGGGCCGAACGCGACGCGGCGCGTAAGCCGTTCGATCCTGCGGCGTATCTCGGCGTAGTCGAGAGCTTGCGCAAGGCGTGGGATGGCATGCTCGCGCTCGCGTACATGGCGATGGTTGCCGGAGCTTCAATCGCGGGCGCCGTCATCTACGTCGGCATGAAACTCAAAGCAACGTGGGTGCCGACGATCTCCCTGCAGATTCGCGACGGCGTTCTCAACGCGTGGTGGCTTACCGCCGTGGTGCCGCTCGCGGTCATATTTGGGACGTACTTTGCGTGTGACGTGTGGCTTTGGGCGTTCAACCGCGCGCAGCCTTTTTCGACGGCGTCGTTCACGCGCGGCTTCGAGCCTGTTGAGGGCCTGTTCGGGAACCTCAAACGCGAGGGCAGGGAAGGCACAAAAACAGCATTCTACGCCGATCACGAGTGGCGCGTCGCGGCTGCGCTGCTGTTTCCGCTGATGGTCCTGGCGGCGCCTGTCGCGCTGTTCGTTGCACTCTACACGCATGGAATCCGCATGCCTGTCGCGGCTGCGCTCGCGATCCCGTCCGGGGTGGCGGTCTTTTTGCTCCTCGGAATTCTTGGCGACCTGCTTCATCGACGCGGCGACCGCGTAGCGGCTTTCGGAGTGTTCGCCGCAGGTCTCGGCGTCGTTCTGTCGATGCTGTACTACCCGGCGCTCGCCAACCAGCTCTCGCCAAAAGAGGTGTTCGAGAGCTTCGAGCGCGTGCACAAGAGCGGCGAGCCGCTCGCGTTGTTTGGCGTCGGAGGCCGCACGGCGGCTTATTACGCGGGGGGGCAGCCGACGATGCTCGCCGATACCGGCAAAGCGTTCGACTGGCTGATGGCCGGCGAGCCGTCGCGACAGCGCCGCTTCCTTGCGGTACGCGCTGACGAGCTCGCGAAGCTCAACCAGATGTACCGCGACAAGGGACCGAAGCCTGCGCGAAACCTGCCGATCCTCGACGCGCGATCGAGCCAGATCCTGCTCGTCGCTTCTTCGCTGGCGCCGGGAGAGAAGAGCCAAAACCCCCTCGACAAAATCCTCGTGCAGTCGATGCCTGAGGTGCAGCACAAACTCGACGTCAACATGGAGGATAAACTCCTGATCGTCGGTTACGACTTCGTGGACGGCAATGGCCGCTACGTCGAGTCGCTCGCTCCGGGTCGCAAGGTCCACATGCGAACCTATTACAAGGTGCTCGGACCCGTGACGACCGAATGGGAGGCGTTCATCCACATCGACGGGTTCCGCCGTCGACATAACGGCGACCACAAGCCGCTCGACGGCAAGTATCCGTTCGCGCTCTGGCTTCGGGACGATCTCATCGTCGACGACTACGAGTTCTCTCTCGAGCCGAACTTCTCGCCCGGTAACTACACGGTCTACTTCGGCCTTTTCGTGGGCGAAACGCGCATGAAGGTCACCACCGGAGCGAGCGACGGTGAGCACCGCGTCAACGGCGGCGCGATTCGCGTTCAGTAGCGGCTAGCCCCGGCAACAGTGCGGCCCGGCGAGCCGGACTGCGCGGCCGCGGCTACTGCGCCGGGACCGGGAAGCGGCGCGCCCAGATGCCCGCGAAGTTCGGATCGGCCAGGCCGGTCGTATCGTCCTGCCATGCGATCGCGACGAACGGCGAAGCACCGCCCACGGCGATGGCGGGGTTGGAGCGCTGTCGTCCGTCAGTCTGCGAGACCTGGAAGCCATCGTCCTGCCCGCTGACGTTGTTGAACAAGAAGCCCGAAGTGCCGCCGAGGAGCCGCGCGTAGACGTGGCCGCTGGCCTGATCGACCCAGGCCGTCACGAAAAAGCCCCCTGCGGCAGCGCCGGCACCCATCGCGGTGCTCGCTTGCGCACCTGCGTTGGTGTTGATGCGCACAGCCTGATCGCCCTTGGCAGCGGTGCCATCAGCCCCGAAGCGCTGAACGAACACGCCTGCGCCGTTCTGTGCACCACTGTCAATCCACGACACCGCGAACCGGCCGTCGCCGAGGGCCGCGACGCCGGGATGCACCTGCTGCCCGGAATGGCTCCCGTCGTTGACGGGGGTCTCGCCTTTTCCGGCGCCAGCGCCGTCGACCAGCTGCATGTTGACGTTTGCGCCGCTCTCGTAGGCGACGACCCAGCCATCCTGGCGACCTGCGACAACAACGTTCTGCCCGTTGCCCAGCGTTTGCTGCGAGCCCAGCGCGAACGTTGCCGGATCGACGGTGCGGCCGAGAATCAGGCCGCCTGCCTGCCAGGTCACGTAAAGCTTTCCGTTGGCGCTGGCGGCCATCGACGGTTGCGTCATCGCCGCCGTGCCCTCGCTAATCTTGATGGCCGCGTTAGACCCCTGGTCGCTCTTGTTGAGGGTCTTGTTGACCGAGCGAAGCGAGATCACCGACGGCGGCAACACGTTATTGTCGAAAGCGACGTAGTACTTGTCGTTGAGCTGAACTCCCGACGGGTTGTTTTGCGACCCGGGGTCGCCGGGGGGCGGGAACGAGCCTGAGCTGCTGGTCGGAATGAAAAACGAATACGATTCAATGCCGGCGCCGAGCTCAGTGACGGGGTGTAGGTCGTCGCTGAGCACGCGCAGGGCCACCTGTGTTCGCGTGCCGGGCGATTTGTCGCCAAAAAACGCTACGAATCTGCCCGCGTCCGCGGCGCCTGACGGCCACACCAGACTGGGTCGAAATTTGGCTTTCGAGCTGCTCGTCGTTCCGCTGTCGCCGATCGAAAGAAAGATTTCTTTCGAAATGCAGTTCGGATCGCAGACGCTGTCGCCGGTGTCTCCGGGCGCGTCGCAAGAGACAGCGGGCAGGGCGGACGGCTTGCCCCCGCAGGTGGCCGCTGGCGCGAAGCGGAGCATCTTGATCTGCACCTGCGCAGTGGCCTGGCTGACGACGGCTTTCGTGCATCCCGAGGCGATCGGCGTAGCGTTGCCGGTCGCGAAGCCCTGCGCGAGAAATACGCGAGCGTCGTTGCTCGTGTCGACCTGCACGTCGCCGCAGAATTTCGCGTTCGCGGGGCAGCCTGCGCTCGCCAGGTCTTTGGTCGCGATAGCTGCTGCCGAGCCCTTGGTCGTTCCCTTTGCCGCGTCGCAATCGACGCCGTCGCCGGCGTTGTAGACTTGCAGCGTGAGTTTCGTGACCGAACCAAGGACGCCGTGCGGAAAGACAATCGTCGGCGCGATCGCAACGCGAACTGAGCTGTCCGACGAAGAGCACGCGGCGGCGGCGGCGAGCCAAAGCGGGGCCACGAAGAAACGACCTGTCCTCATGGTGCGAGAATGTACACGACCTCTGCAGCGCTTCGCACGGTTTTCCGGCTGGGCTAGCGGGCTTCGAAGTGGATCCCGACGAGGGCGAGCGCGTCGCACAGCACTGCCAGTGCGGCCGGCCCTCCCGCGATCGAGACGCGCCGAACGCGCGCACGAACGAGGCACAGCGCAACTCGGTCTGCCCAGGCGGTGAGAACCTCCTGGTCGGCCGAGGGATGGCCTGCTGCGACCGCCGCGAACGAATCACCCAGCACAACGACGCAAGCTGGCGGGTCCCACGAAGCGTTGCCCTGGCGCTCGCCACTCTCGAGCAGCGCATTGACGTAGCCTTCCATGAGCGCTGCCCGCGCCGCCGTCTGATCAAAGCCCGAGGCGATCGGTGCCAGAGCGTCGACTTCAGTCAATGCGAAGCTCGTGGACCCTGATTGTAGCGCAATTTCGCGTCCCAGCAGCGACAGCGCCGAGAAGTAGTCCCGCGGGGCAGCTTCGAGGTTGCCGAGGACGCAGGACCGCAAATTCGACAGCGCGGGTCCGATGTGGCGATCGGCATCGGTCACGGCGCGCGCGCCGTCGGTCGAGGCCCAGGTTTCCAGCCCGCGTAGCGCTTCGGTCATATCAATAGCCGTCTGCGGCGGGGGCGGCCACGCGGGGCGCCGGGGCAGCTTTCTTTGCGGCAGATTGGGGTGTCGCCGCGTCGAGCTCAGTCTGCGCGCGATCGGCGTAAGCGGGTACGGACAGCAGCTTCGACAGGCGCGCACGCGCCAGCGTTGAGTTCCCGATTTCACGGTAGCAGCGGCCTGCATCGAGGGTCGCTTCGTATCCGGCCGTTGACCCGCCCGCTCGGCCTGACACCTGATCAAAGCGGGACACCGCCGCTTCGCAGCCCCGCCCTTCGCGCACCGACCGTGCCGCCCAAAGCGCTGCATTCGCATCCGCAGACGAAAGCGCGTCGAAAATGCGGGTCGCCTCGTCGAATCGTCTGGAGCGGTATGCGCTCATCCCGCTCGAAAAGTCTGCCTGCGGGTCGGCCGGTGCGGCGGTCTTGCCGACGCTGTCCGGCGCGGCGAAGGCGCTGCCCGAAGCGCCTTGGGCTCGCATCGCGCGCGCCTCCGCTGCTGCCTGCGATTGCGGCGCAGCGGCGGGAGCTGAGTTGGCGGCGGACTTCGCCTCTTCGGATCGGTCGAGCTGTTGGGGCGCGAGGTCTCCGGTTGCCATCTCCGCCTTCCGCGTCGCCGCGGAAGCGGACGTGGCGGCCGGGCTGGCTGCGGACGGCGGAGAAGGCGCGAGCGCCGCCCCGCCGCGTGCAGACTCGAGGGTCCCGTGGGCCGCAGCGCCCGTTGACTCGTCGAGTCTCGCCTCCGCAGCGCCGGGAGCGACTGCTGCCGCCGCGGGAGCGCCTTCGGCTCGCACGCGGACCGACACCGGCGAGCTTGCGTCGCGCCGCAAGAAGATGAAGCTTGAGCCGATCGCGAGCATGAAAAGCGCCGCCATCGCGGTCTGCGGTCGCATGGCCCAGTCTGCGGCCCACGAAACGACGCGTCCTGCCCGGGAGCGGATCGGGACAACCTTTTCGGCCTCCCTCGCAGCGGCAAATATCTTCTCTTCGAGATCTGGTGGCGGAGCGACCATCTGCAGTACGGCCGCCTCGCGCGTCGCCTGAAGCCCGCTCAGCATGGCCGCACACCGCTCGCAGCCGGACGCATGGCGCCGGGCGCCCGCGCTGGTCAGTTCGTCGAGCTCGCCGTACAGCAAGTCGAGGAGGTTGGCTTCGAACTTCTCGCAGTCCATAAAAGTCAGGCTTCGTTGGGGTCGGTGAATCTTACCGCGAAGGCGCGCGGCTGGCCGTCTACTTGAGCGCGCGGGAATACTCCTCGTATTCCGCCAGCGCGGCTTGAAGTCGCTCGAGCGCGTAGCGCATGCGACTTTTTACGGTATTTTCGGGCACGCCGGTCACCTCCGCGATTTCCTTGAACGGCAAGTTCGCCACCTCGCGCAGCAAGAAGACCTCTCTCTGGTCGTCGGGGAGCGCCTCGACCGCGCGCTCGATCTGCGCTCGCATCTCGTTCGTCCCGGCCTCGCGCTCCACGTTCGCCCGCGCGTCCGCAGTCACTTCGCCGAGCGTCGGTCCGTCGCTGCTGTCGCGGGAGCGCGCCTGGTCGAGCGACGGGTGCTTGCGCAGCGCGCTCCGTCGCATCTGGTCGATACAGAGGTTGCGCGCGATGCTGTAGAGCCAGGTCGAAAAGCGGGCCTCGTGCTTGAAGTCCTGGGCCTTCTGCACGACTCGCAGAAACGCCTCCTGGACGACGTCTTGAGCGACCGACGGGACGCGCAGCTGCCGCAGCGCGAAGTTGTAGAGCGGCCCCTGATGCCGCCTCACGATCGCGACGAACGCGGTCCGATCTCCGCGCTGATACCGGAGCATGAGCGCTTCGTCGGTGCTCGGCTGCTCGGTCACGACGCACCCTTTTGACGGCCGGTGGGGGACTCCCGAGCGGTCGTTGCGGCGAATGATGTCGATCGGCGCCGCGATTCATTTTGCTTCGCGTCCAGACGCACGACCGCCTCGGAGGATCTTACCGCGAGGTGCAAAATCAACAAATTTCCCCGCGGCGGGCACATGGTTTCTGTAAAAAATCGGGGGGTGGCCGGCTCGCAGCGGCAGGTTTTCGGGCTCGATCGCCGGCTGCGTCTGCGCCTCGAAAGGTACATTCTACGAGAGTCGCTTCTCGAGCGACTGAAATTCTCGCGCGGCCGATCCGTCGGCGCATCGTGCAAGGCGTGGTTGCAAGGTGGGGCACCGGCAAACTAGACTGAGCCACTCTCGGCTTGCATCAGCCAGGCTTGGTCACCCATCTTCTCGCAGAGCGTCGCTCGCTCAAACCCTTTGCCGAACCCTCGGCCGTAGCTCGTAAGAGACCCCCCTGGCGGGGGTCGGAGTCTAGAATGAAAGGTCACTCGATGCGTCACGCCGCCCGTCTTTCGCGCACGTCCCGCTTCTTTGCCGCCGGCACTGCTGCGCTGGCCATACCGCTCGCCGTGTCGCTGTCGGGCGTCGCGCTGGGGCAGGCGAAGGCCGATGGAGGGGCGGTCGAGGTTGCAGCGACAACGACGGCTCCGGCGAGCGGGCCCGATGCCGCCGTGCCCGCCGCCAGCGCAAGCGACGCAGGCGCGCCTTCCGCCAGCGCATCCGCCGCCGAGGCTGGAGCGCCGGTCGTTGCGCCGCCAGCGGTCGCGTCACCCGATTCCGGCATGGATGGCGCGACCTATACTGTGCGGCTGCGCGATCTCGAGGCGCGCGTCGACGAGCTCAAAGACCAGATCCGGCGCAGCCACAATCGCCTCTCAATGCTGAGCGACACGATCCTCAGCGGCGGGTTGGCCGGCTCTCGCGCTGAAATCGAGTTCGCGAACGAAATGTCGAGCGCGTTCAGGCTCATCAAGGGGATCTTCATCGTGGACGGGGCGCCGCAATACAGCCGCTCGGACGAAACCGGCACACTCGCCGACCAGAAACAGATCCCGGTATACTCGGGCTCCGTACCGCCGGGGGACCACACGATTCAGGCGCTGCTCACGTTCCAGGGCAACGGATACGGCGTGTTCACGTATCTGCGTGGCTACAAGTTCGAGGTCAAGTCGACGCACTCGTTTACCGCGGTCGAAGGCAAGACGCTCACGCTGACCGCCGTCGCCTACGAGCAGGGCGGCGTCACCACCGCGCTGCAGGATCGCCCCAAGGTCGAGTGGCGCGAGAAGGTTCAGCCCATCACGGTCGGCGCATCCGCAGCGCAACCCGCTGCACCGGCGGGGGCGCCTGAGCAGGGCGGCGGGGGCGGCAAGTGAGACTTCCCCGAGCGCGCAGCGCTTCGGCGCTGCTGCTCGTGATGCTCGCGGCGGGGCAGGCCAACGCGGGAGTCGACGAGCATATCAACTCGGCGCAGAGTGAGGTCGCAAACGTTGCGCGGGAAGCGAGCGGCGTACAAGCCGTGATCGAAAAGACCCGCAGCGAACGGACGACCGTCGAGCAACGCCTCGCCAACGGCGAGTTGCTCTACCGCACGAAAGACTACGATCGGGCTGAAGTCGTTCTCTCTGAAGTCATCGAGGCCTATCCCGATACTCCCAATTACGTAGACGCGCTCTGGCTTCGAGGCGAGGTGTTCTACGCTTCGAAGCAGTTCCTGTCGGCGCGCCGTGATTATCGCGAGATCGTTACCCACGGCGCCGAGCGCCGATTCCAGCCCTACGTCGGCAAGGCGCTGGCCCGCCTCGTCGACGTGAGCGTGCGCCTCGACGACGTCGCGCTTCTCGACGACGTCTTCAAAAATCTCGGACTCGTGCCGCCCTCGCTCGTCGATGCAGCGCTCACGTACGCAGAGGGCAAAGCGAACTATCTTCGTCGCGATTACGCCTTGGCGAATACCAAGTTCGCGGCAGTCGCGGCCGGTGGCTCCTATACGCACCAGGCACGCTATTATCAGGGCCTCGTCTCGATGAAGCAGGCGCGATCGGCCCCCGTTTCATCCGCAGCGTCAGCACCTGCGACGGCAGCGGCCGATTATAAGCTCGCCATCGAAGCGTTTCGGCAAGTCACCGTGCTTCCGCCCGACAGCGACGAGCACAAACACGTCATCGACCTGGCCTGGATGGCCATCGGTCGCCTCGCCTACGAAATGGAGCAATACGACCTCGCGAAGGACTCCTACGCGAAGGTCAGCCGTGATTCGCCTGAGTTCGACACCATGCTCTACGAGTTGGCATGGGTCTACGTGCGTATGGGAGACGTTCAACACGCCGAGCGCACGCTCGAAGTACTCGCGGTCGCCGACCCGGACTCGGAATTTATCGCTGACGGGACCCTGCTGCGCGCGGACTTGCTCCTGCGAACGGGCGCCTTCGACAAAGCGCTGCAGCTCTATCAGTCGATTCGCGATCAGTACGACCCGCTCAAGGTGAAGGTCGAGACGTTTCTCGATTCCAACAAGGACGTCGCTGTCTATTACGACAAGCTCTCCAAGCAGGAACTCGACGCGCTCGACCAGACGCAAGCGCTGCCGCCGCTGGCCTTGCGATGGGCGCGCGACGCCGAAGACGGTCCGCTTGCCTTCACCATCATCGATGACATCGGACGATGTAAGAAATTCATCAAAGAATCCGAAATTCTCATCGAGAAGCTCAACGCGCTATCGCAGGCATCGAACCGCGTTCGGGCGTTCCCTGAGCTCCTCGTCGGCGAGCAGCTCGCGCTCGGCTTGATCAATCGCCTGTCGCTGGCTCGCGTCGAGATCGCCAAAGGCCTCGATGGCGAGGAGCCCGCTGAGCTCGGCGGCGAGATCGGCAACTGGCGCCAGCAGCGACGTTCGCTCATGTCGGCGGTCGGTGCGCTCCCGTCGAACTCCGCGGAATTCAGCGAGCGCGACGACGTCGGCACCAAGCAGTGGAACACGCTGTCACAGAATCTTACGCGCTCGAATCTCGAAGTCGATCAGCTGCAGGCCGTGGTCAACGGGCTGCGGCGCATGCTGCGGGAAGACGCCCAGCGCGGGGTCGCGCGATCGCCGCAGGATTTGAAGCGTTTCAACGACGAAATCGACGACAACGAGCGAACGCTCCGCGACTTTCGCGAGCAGGTCGTCGTACTCCGGCGACACATCGATGTAGGGCGCGCCCAGATCGGTCTCGGCGACAAGCGCTATCAGGACGATGCTCAATACCGCGCTTCATTTCGCGATGTGCTCGACCACGAAGTCGCAGCGGCTGCTGCCGGGCAGGGGGGCCCCGACGCACAGTCGTACGCAAAGCGCGTGCAGGGCATCCTCACGCAGGCGCGTGCCCAGGAAGACGCTCTCTCGGAACAGTTTATGGCCCTTGAGCGACAGGTCGACGGAAAGACAGTGGAGCTGCAACGAAAAATCGACGCTGAGTCCGCCAACATCGCTCGCTTCAAGTCCACGCTCGGCGCCTATGACGACGAGGCGCGTGACCTGGTGGGCCACGTCGCCCAGCGCAACATCACCATCGTTCGCGACAAGCTGCGAAGCATCGTGCTTCGCGCGGACGTGGGAGTGACCGAGCAGGCCTGGGAAGTTCGCGAGGAAGAGCTCGATCGGGTGCGGAACCTCCAGACCGAGCGGTCTCGCGAGGAGCAGCTGCTCGACGAGGAATTGAAAGAGGTCCTGGACGACTCCGCCGACCCCGGCGCAGCAAGGTCGGGCGGAAACCAGTCGAACACGGGCGCCGGCGCCCCGTCGAAGTGAAGTTGAGGAGCGGACGGATTCGATGAGAGAACGCACCTCAAAGTGGCTGGTTGTGCTTGGCGCGACCGCGATCGGGCTGGGCGTATCGGCCAATGGCGCGGCTCAGCCACGCGCAGCCGACGCTGGCGCTCCGTCGCCCGACGGCGGCAGCGTGACCCCGGCGGTGACCGCGGACGCGGGCGCGCCGCCAGCGCCCTCGGCTGCCGCAGCTTCGCCCGCCGCCGTCGCGGATGGTGGTTCTGGCGCCGCTGCCGACCCCGATGCCGGCCCGTCGTTGGCTCCCCCCCCGACCTTCAAAAAGAACCCTCCGCCGCCGGCGCCGACTCCAGAGCAGGTTGCTGCCCTGGCCACGCTGCAGGGCGCAGCAGACGCTTACGAGCGCAGCGCGCGCGACTACCGCGACACCGTGACTGCCATTATCAAGCTTCACTACGAGGCGAAGAAGCAGGATATTCTCTCGGGGCTCGACAAGGAGATTGTTACCGAGAAAGTCGAACTTCGCAAAGCGCGCGACGTGGCGATCGCCCGACTCGAAGAGTTCGTGACCAATTACTCGGGTAAGGTCGACTCGCCCGACCCGGAAACTCCCGACGCGATGTACCGTCTCGCGGCGCTCTACGAGGAGCGCGCGCGCTCCGACGAAGCGTCAGACGACCTCTCTCTGGGACTGAAGCCCGCGATCGCCCTTTACAAACGCGTCATCAACGAGTTTCCCAGGTACCGGGAGCTCGCGGGCATATTTTACTATCTTGGCCACGCCTACAACGACTCGGCGCGCACTGAAGAAGCGCAGCAGGTCTGGCGATCGCTCGTCTGCCATAATAAATACCCATATCCAACCCCGGCCGATCCGAAGAACCCTCTGGTCGACAGCATCATGCCGATGCCCCAGGACGGCACGAAAGAGACGTGGCGGGCTTGGCGTGACCGTTGGTCGCGACCGGGAATGGACCCGAAGAAACTCCCGCGCAACGAGGAGACGACCTTCGTTGACCCGTTCACAGATGAATGCCAGATGGTCGCGCAGCCTTCGCTCAGGCCCGGCGAAGACCCGAAGTTCGTCCCCGAAATCTGGTGGCAAATCGGCAACTGGGAGTTCGACCAGCTCGACGCGCGCGCAGGCGTGACCGATGACGAGCCCTACGGAGTCTGGAATCTCAACCGCGCATCGAGCGCCTACAGCCGGGCGCTAAAGTTCAAAAAGCCGCCGCTTTACTCGGTCGCGCTCTACAAATTCGCGTGGACGCTCTTCAAGCAGCAGCGCTACGACGCCTCGACCCGCGAGTGGGTCAAGCTCCTGCTCCACACCGACGACCTCGAGAAGTTGCAGGGAAGCGCGAATGTCGCGGACTTCCGCGCGGAGGCTTACACGTACATCGCCGGGTCGCTGACCAACGTGGACTTCCTCGGCCCGGCCCCGGAAGAGCCGTACATTCAGCGCCCGGACATCGTCGACGCTGAGCCCGACCCCCAGAAGGCAGAGCGGGCGCTGCACGTGGCGATTGATCGCGTGAAAGACCCTTCGCTTGTTCCGCAGGACAAGCCTTGGACTATCGAGATTTACAAGTCGCTGGCCGGAGAGTTTCGGAGCCTCAATCAGTTCCAGAACGCGATTGAGGTCTACGAGATGATCCTCGCCAAGTGGCCGATGGACCCAACCGCGCCCGAAGTTCAAAATGAGGTCGCGCTCACCTACGACCAGATGAACGTCACCGGCAAGCGGTCCCAGCAGGATCGCGACGCCCTGGCCGCAAAGGCGCTCCAGGCGCGCACCGCCCTTGCCAGCTACATCGGCAACACGCCGTGGGTTGACGCAAACAAGGAGAACCCCGCGGCGATTCAGGCCGCTGAGCGTCTCGTACGCGGCGGATTGCGCCAGGCCGCGAGCGCTCACACGAACAACGGCAAGCAGCTGCTCGTGCTCGCGACGCAGGCCGCCAATGAGCGCGAACGCGACGACGACCTCACGCGCTCTTTGTCTGAATACAAGCTCGCCGCGCTCGGCTGGTACGGCTACCTGCGCCAGGACGAAAACGCCTCCGACGCCTACGAGAGCCGGTTTTGGTTGGCCGACGCGCGCAACAAGCAACTTCGCATTCAAGTGCTGATGCACTCGCGGAAAAAGGATCAGTTTCCCGAGCCCACCTCGAAGGAAATCGATGACGCGAAGTCCGCAGCGATCGACGTGCGCGACTCGAATGAAGACGACAAGTATCTTGATGTCGTGGCGCAGTTTGTCGTCGAGGAGTCTGATATTGCGGTCGACCTTGACTACGATCGATACCAGGAGAGCAAGGGCTCGCAGGGCTACCCCAGGCGCGTTGAGCTCGAGTCCACGGGCGAGGGCGACAACATGCGGGTCAAGCAGGTGCCGGTTCCGCCGCATCTCCTCGCCGCGATGAAGTCGCGTGATGAGTACGTTCAGCGTGTGCCTCCGGAAAAAGACGCCGCCACCGACAAGGGAGTAAAGAACGCTACCGTTTTTCAGTACGACGTCGCCGACACGTACTTCGTTTACGGCGATTTCGCGAACGCGCGGGCCCGGTTTGAGCCGCTCTACAAAGACCACTGCGGCAAGGATGAATACGGATACCGCGCGTGGGAAAAGCTGATCTCGATGGCCGCGAAGTCGCGCGATGCAGAGCGGGCGCGCCAGCTCGCGGAGGCCGAAAAGGCCCACTCTTGCGCAGTCAGCGATTCGCAGCGCTCCGGCGCGAGCGGACTCACGGGCCCGATCTTCACGGAGGCCTCGTTCGTCGACGCCGACCGGAAATTCATCGAGGCCTGCGGTCGCGACATCAAGGCCGACGCAGACCGATGCGATCCGGTAACGCCCGACCGCATCCCGAAGTGGAAGGACGCAGCCAAGCTCTACAACGACGCTCTCGAGAAGGCGCCATCCTACCGATATGCGCCGAAGGCGGCGATGCGCGCCGCGTATTCGTACAAGCAGCTGGGCGACTACAATAGCGCGATCAAAGCGTATGACCGCTTCATCTCTGAATACGGCAAAGAAGAGCTGCTGCGGAATCTCGACAAAGGCGACAGCAAGAAGGGCACGCCGCCTGACCCGAAGCAGTACGCCGAGCGCCTTCAGTATCTGAACGTCGCCTACGACGAATTGGGCACGACGTATTACTCGTTCTTCAACTACCCAAAGGCGGCCGACACTTTTGAGAAGGTCGCCCAGATCGCCAGGTTCGCTGAGGACAAGCGGAAGACGAGCGCCAAGAACGCGATGGTGCTTTTCAACGCCATCGGTCAGCGCGAGCGCATGAAGGGCATGTACAACATCGTCGTTGGCCTGCGTCCTTCTGCCGAAGAGAAGGCGAACTACGACTACCTCGTGGCCAGCTTTGACTTCAAACAATGGAGTCCGACCGGGGGCGATGGCGGCGGTAACCGTCAGTCGCGCGTCGACGCGGAACAGGCCATGGCGCAGTACTACGGCGCGAACAAGGGCAACACTGCGGCCGCCAAATATGCCCTCGAGGCAGCGTGGCGCGTGGCAAAGATGAAGCAGAGTGCAGGTGATCCGGCCTACCACTCGTGGTTTTCGAACACGATCGAGGCCTGGCGCTTTCTCGACGCCCACGCGTCGACGGGCAAGGACGGCAAAGAGAGCGAAATGCCGCCGTTTACCGATTACGGCGCAGAGGCTGAGTTCACGCTTCTCGACGAGGAAATTCGCGAGAAGTTCGACTACGAGACTGGCCACTCCCGCTACGTGACGTTCTCGGCAGCCGATATCTTTGGCCTCGATACGAAGACCGGCAAGAAGGTAAAAGACGGCAAATATGACGTCGACGCCAAGCTCGCCGATGCCTACGACGTCAAGCTCAAGCACGTGGTTGACACCTATCGATCGCTTGAATTCGTTCCCGCCGCGCTCGCTCGTCGAGGTTCGCTCTATGACACGCTGCGAACGGGGCTGTATGCCTGCGCAGGTTCGACGTTCCACCTCTTCTCGACCGAGCAGGAAAATATCCTGAAGGCGATGGTGAACAGCGGGCGCGATGATCTCATCGACAAGGCCGACCTCATCAAGGGCGCCGTCAAGGATGGCTGGAAATACAAGCGCGGGCACGAGATGCAGGCCGCTGACGTCGTGATGGCGCGTTACTACGCGCAGGCCGTGCATCTGGCCCGCACCTACAACGTTCGGAATCCGGCGGTCACTCGCGCCATTGCGCGACTGGCGTTTTTCACGGATTCCGGAACGGAGCTCGGCGAGGGTCCCAAGCCCTGCTACTCCGACGATATCGCCAACCCGATCGACAAGGTCAAGCAGTGCGGCATTGGGCCTTTCGTGAGCGGAACGACCGACCCGACCGACAAAACCGGGATTCGTAAGTTGCAGTACAGTTCTGGCATGTACGTTCAGATGCGCCCCGGTTTGCCGGCGGCGCTTCCCGAGAATGGCGCGGCGGCTCCGCTCCCGGTGGCACCATGAGAAAATCTCTCATCCGCACGTCCGCCTTGGCCGGCATGGCTGCCGTGGCGATTGCCTGTGGCGGCGACGACAGCAAGGCGCCCAATTCGCCCGTGGACGTCATTGACTCGGGCGTCCCCGCGGATCCCGTCGCGGTCCCCGCCGCGAGTGACACGGCGCCGGAGCCTGCCGCTCCCGCCCCTGAGCAGCACGCTGAGCTGTCGGCAGATGCGAAGTCGGCGTACGCGGACGGCTTCAAGTCGTGGACGGCGGGCGACCTCGCGACGGCCAAAGCCAAATTCCTCGAGGCGACCAAGAAAGACCCGAAGTCGGCCACGGCGTTTTATTCGCTGGGCTGCGTGCTCGAGCGAATGGGCGATAACGCCGGTGCTCAGGCCGCCTACAAGAGCGCTGTTGGAGCGAAATCCGATTACGTTTTGGCTATGGGCGCCTACGCCATCAGCCTCGCGCGCACGGGCAATACGGGCGAGGCCACGTCGTTTCTCACTGACAAGCGTGCGAAGACCCCGAACTCGGCGCCTCTCGCAAACTATCTGGCGGAGGTTCGCTCGCTCGCGAAAGACAGCGCGGGCGCTCAACAGGCTGCGCAAGATGCTCTGCGGATCGACTCGAATTTCAAGGATGCAATGGTGACGATCGCACGCGATCATCACCGCAGCGGTCGCGAGGACCTCGCGAAGTATGCGCTCACGGCTGTGCTCGACGGCTTTGGGCAGTCGAACCCTGCCCGGGACCCCGACAACGCTGAGGCTCACCTGCTGCGCGGCTTGATCGAGCGATCGGCGGGTCAGCGAATCGCTGCGATGAAGGACTTCGAATTTGCGCGCGCGAAGCGCCCCGACCTTATCGAGGCGCTCATCCAGATTGGCGCGATGAAGCTCGAGTCGGGGGACGCCACCGGCGCGCAACCGCTCCTCGAGGCTGCCGTCCGGTATGCTCCCAACCAAGCGCTCGGTCACTCGAATCTGGGCGACTGCTACCGGCTTCAGGGACGGCTCGCGGAGGCGAAGAAGGAGTTCGACACCGCTCTCGCTCAGGACGCCACGCTGTCGGCCGCGCACTATGCCATGGGGCTCATGTATCTGAACGCGGCGTCGTATCCGGGCATGTCCGCGACCGACCAGGTCGGAGCCGCGATTCGCGAGCTCAATACGTACAAGCAGATGCGGGGCCCCAAGGCGGCACCGGGCGTCAGCGACGACATTGACGACTTGATCACGCGGGCGAACAAGAAGAAGGAAGACCTGAATCCCGCTCCTGCGGCACCCGCGGCGTCCGCGCCCCCGAAGAAAAAGTAGCGTCGACTTTGCCGACGCGGCAACGTGTTTACAAGAGGGTTCCCATCATGCGCTTAGCCACAGCATTCCTCGCCGCCAGCGCCATCACGTTCGGCGGTTCTGCGTTTGCCCAGGAAAAGGGCGGCGGGCGCGTGATCACGATTAGCGAGGTCACGATCGTTGGTCGGGTTCAGAAGCCGATCGCTTCCGTCGACGTGAACAAGATTCAGCCGAAGCTAACGCTCGCGGAATTGAAGCAACCCTTTCTCGATCGCATCGAGGCCGCGACGCGCAACGAGCCGTTCTGAGCGTTGCTGCACTTCCGGGCGGGGCAACGTGATTCTGGCGTTCGTAGCTGTCGGCGTGACCGGCGTGTGCGTGTGGGCAAGCTCTCGGCGTCTCGCGTTTGCCGTCGCTCCGACAGCGTTTGATCCTGTTGTGCTGCTGCGCACACTTCGCGGCGCCGATGGGCGCGGCGCGATCGATCTCGCAATCGGCGCGCTCGACGAGCAAGCCTGGGAGCGCTCGTTGCTCATCGCCCTGGCGGCGCCGATCGGGCAGCGAGCGGCCTTGTTGAACGAAGCACTCGGAGAACTCGATCTGCTCGTTCATCGCTGGGCGCGTGTCCCGCGGGTCTGCGCGAGCGTGGCCTCGACGAGCTCATTCATGCTGGCAAGCATGGCGCTCAGAGCGGGGCTCACCGCCTCGGGGGATGTGGCCGATGCGGGCTTCGCCAGCTACTTGAACGCCACAATGCTCGACGCGGTCAACGTCGCCGCGGTCGGAGTTGCGGGCGCCGCCTTTTGCATCGCCGCTCAGTACAGGGCGCGGCGTGCAGCGAAGACCCACCTTGAGGCCGCCGACAAATTCGTCGCGGCGCTCGAAGCGGCGCCTGAGGTCTCGCTCGAATCCGGCAGCGCTTCACCTCACGCGGAAGAAATGTCAGCGGAGTCGCGTCCGTGACTTCCGCTCGCGGAATTCTTGCTGTACTGTTCTTGGGTACAGCAGTGTCTCCTCGGGAACAATCTCCCGTCGGGGCAGTCTCATCTGGCTGACGGCCGCTTTGCGCGGCCCGAAGATCTTCCAGAAAGGCAGTCTCACTCATGTCGCAGATGCAAACGGGGCCGGGCGCACAGCAGGGTGGACGTCCCGGCCAGATGACCTCGGTCATGCGCGCAGTAGCGCAGCAGGCTGGTCCCAAGGTGCTCCGCATTGGCTTGGTGCAGTCGGGCAGGGTCATCGAAGAGCGCATCATCAAGCAGCGCACGAGCGTGACGATCGGCCAGAGCGAGAAGGCGATGTTCGTCGTTCCGACGCCGAACGTGCCCGCCCAGTTCAAGCTGTTTGAGCTCATCGGGAGCGACTACTACCTCAATTTCATCGACGGCATGTCGGGGCGCGTCGCGCTCCAGACGGGCATCAGCGAGCTGTCGGCGCTGAAAGGTCAGGCTCGCCGGGTCGGGCCGGCGTACCAGGTTCGCCTGACAGAAGATGCGCGCGGCAAGGTGGTCGTTGGCGACACCACGTTCCTGTTCCAGTTCGTTTCTCCGCCGCCGCCTGCGCCCCGGCCGCAGCTCCCGCTGTCGGTAAAGGGCGGGCTCGCGAGCCAAATCGACTGGACCCTCACGATCATCGCGGCGTTCAGCTTCATGATGCACTTCGGATTCATCGGGGCGATGTATTCCGACTGGATGGATCAGGTGGTCAACGACGACATATCGGCGCAGGGCCTGACCGATATGCTCAACAAGATCCCGCCGCCGGTCATCGAGCAGAAGCCTGAAGTCGCCGCGACATCCACGGCGACATCCACGGCGGCGGCGCCCACGGCCACCGGGCCGAGCACGCCTGCTCCCACGAAGGCGGGTCCCATAAGCGAGAAGCAGGCCGCGGCGCTTACGCAGCAGGCCGAAAACATGCAGATGCAGATGCTCGCAGCTTTCGGCGGAACGACGTCGGTGGCGGGGGCTCTGACCCGCGGGGACGTGCCCGTCACCGACCTTTCTGGCGTCGCGCAATCGAGCGCCGGCGTCAGCAGCACGGGCGGCGATCTCAAACTCGCGTCCGGCGGTGGCGGACTTGCCAACGTGGGTCATGGTGGTGGCGGCCTCGGTGCGCTCGGAGCGACGGGCGGCGGCGGCAGCGGCACAACAGTGGCCGCTCGCGAGGTCAAAGGCCCGACAGGCGACGCTCAAATGGGCCCGATTGCGGGCGGCGGCGCCGTTAGCGATGCCGATCGCGTCATTGCCGGTCTGCGGCCGAGCTTCAAGAGCTGCTACAACAAGGGCTTGGCGAACGACCCGAGCATGAGCGGGAAAATCGTCCTCGCGATCAAGGTTCAGCCGAACGGCGACGTCGAAAGCGTCAGCAAGGCCGGCGGGTCGGGTTTGTCAGCAGAAGTCGAGCAGTGCATCATCGGTCGCGCCAAGCGAGCGAGCTTCAGCGCCGGCGGCGGCGCGACGCTTCAGGTTCCGGTGACGTTCGTTCAGCAGAAGTAGCTGCGGCGGTGAATGCAGGCCTTGGCCCAGGCATCACAACTATCGTCACAGGTAACAAGGACGCCGTTCGCGACAATCTGCTCCCTCGCAGCCTCTGCTGCGCGTTGACAGTGCGCGAGTGGGCGGGTAGGGTGCAATGATGCAGCGGTGTAATCTGGCTCGGGGGCACGCGTGATGCGCGTCAGCACCAAAGTAAGGTGGTTCGCAGTGCTCGGCGTCGTGATCGCCGCCAGCGTTCCCGCCATCGCACAAACCGCGGCGTCTACGCCTGCTGCGGCCTCAGACGCGCAGGTCGGTTTTCAGCGGAAAGCGCAGCTCTCGCCGCAGCAGCAAGTGGCCGAGGGGCTCAACCAGCTGTCGAGCATGGAGCAGGCAGCCGGTTCGATCCGGCGCCAGCTCAGCGACGCCCGCGCCCAGCGCGATGTCGTCAAGACGCTGTGTTTGAACGACAAGCTTTCTCAGGTAGACGTTGCCATTCGTTCGGCGAAAGATCGCCAGCAGTCGCTACAGCTGGCTGCCGGGCGCAATGACTCCGAGCTTAGCACCCATGAGTTCACGATTATGACGGTGCTGCGCCAGCGCGGCGAGCAGCTCACCGCCGAGGCGAATCAATGCATCGGCGAGGAGGGCACCGTCATCGGCGAGACCTCGAGCAAGGTGACGGTTGACCCGAGTCTTCCGCCCGACCCCGAGACCGTCACGGCCCCGATCGACCCCGGTCTATTTAGCCAACCTCCCGTTTGCACGTCGTGCTCGCGGTAGTGTATTGACCCGCGTCATTGTCGTCCGAGCAGTTGACCAAGCGGCGTTCGGTGCCGCCTCTTACCTACGTGCTCATGTCCAATCGTAATCGTGTTTTCACTGTCTCGCTGCTGGTTGCCGCGGGGTTATTCGCGCTTCCCGCCCCCGCAAGGGCGCAGGGTTGGCTCGGTGACCGCAGGTTCGCGGAGGGCATGGGCTATCGCGTCGGCGATTTTGAGTTGCATCCCGGCCTTGGCGCGGAAGCCGGCTACGACAGCAACTGGTTTCAGCGCTCCCAGGGGACCGGCTTCGTAAACTCCTCGCCGGGCGCTCCCGTCGCTTCTGCTGGCATTTTGCGGCTGACGCCTTCGCTGACGATCTCGACGCTGACCGCTCAGCGAAAAGAAGGCGACGTCAACGCGACTCCACCAAAGATGACGTTTCGCGCTGGCCTGTCGGGCACGTATCGCGCGTTCCTCGGGTCGACTGAGATATCGAACCAGAACGGCATCGACGGCCTGTCGGGCGACCTCTTCGCCAAGGCCGATATTAACCCGCAACGTCCCGTCACGGTCAGCCTTCACGGTCAGTACACGCGCGTCGTCTCCCCGAACTCTTCGGGAAACCCCGACGCTTCGTTCAACCGAAATGATCTCGGCGCGGGCGCCGACCTGCTGCTCACGCCGAATAGCGGAACGCTCTCGTGGAAGCTTGGTTACGCGCTCCGCGCCTCTGTGCTCGATAACTCGGCAGCGGCGCCCTTCAACAATATCAGCAACAATCTCGCGACGCGCGGCGAGTGGCGTTTTCGACCGAAGACGTCGATTTTTTACGAGGCCGGAACTTCGTTTCTGACCTTCACGCAGCGCACGCAGGCGTTCAACCAACTGAACAACGCCACGCCGTTCCGCACCAAGCTCGGGCTGAACGGCCTCGTCACCTCCCGGTTTGCGTTTCTCGCGTCTGCGGGGTGGGGAGCGAGCTTCGTCGATACCAGCTCAAACGCGCTGGTGCAGCAATACGACAGCGTCATCGGTCAGGCTGAAGCCAAGTTCTTCTTGACGGCCAATCCCGGGATGGACGCGCCCAATTCGGTTGGACTTTCGATCTCGTCGCTGGCGCTGGGCTTCACGCGCGATTTTCAGACCAGCTATCTGACGACCTATTACGGCACCGACCGCGGCTACGCCAAGCTGTCGTATTTTTTCGCGGGCAGGGCGCTCGTGTCGCTTGAGGGCGGCGTCGGTGCGGTCGAATATCCGAAGGTTTTCTTCAACGGCGGCGTCGGCGCGATCAACCCTTTCACCGATATCCGCGCGGATGCCACGCTGTTCGGAGAATACCGCTTTACCAATTCGCTCGCTCTGAACACGACCCTGAAGTTCATCAGCGAGTCGGGGAGCCAGCAGTTGCCCGTGGCGGGAGCCAACGGCACGGTTGGCGGGCAGTACGACCTCAGCTACCTCCGCTTCGAGGGGTATCTGGGTCTCCGCTGGTTTATGTGAGCCCGAACAGCGCGACGAGAGCGCGACAAGAGCGCGAGAAAACAGCGCGAATGGTGAGGGCACCGTCCGCTACTAACTCCCCGATGCGTAGTGATTTTTGGCTGAAGGCCGCCTGTCTGGTTGCGTTGGTTGGCTGTGCAGGAGGGCGTCCTCCTTCGCCTGTGCTCGCGCCCCCGATTCTCAGCACGACCATCGGTCCCGGCGACACGCTCGAAATTGCTGTGGTCGGCGAGAAGGATTTGCCTCACGATTTTCGGGTAAATCCGGACGGGACCATCGATTTCCCCTATCTTGACCGCGTCGAGATCGCAGGTCTCGAGCCGCAACAGGTCGTCGATCGGATCAAGGGCAAGCTCGTCGATGCGAAAATACTGAAGTCGCCGCAGGTTTCACTGCTCGTCAAACAGTACGCGTCGAAAAAGGTGAGCATCATCGGTCAGGTTTCCAAGCCGGGCAGCTTGTCGTGGAACGATGGCATGAAGCTGTTCGAGGCGGTTGCGCAGAGCGGAGGATTCACCTCGATTGCCGACTCGAATCACGTGATTTTGACGCGGCAAACAGCCCCCGGAAAGAGCGTGACGGTGACGGTCAGCGTCGACGCGATCGCGGAGGGCTCGCAGCCCGACATCGCGCTTCAGGCTGGCGATTCGATCAAGGTCGATGCTCGCGTTTTCTAGGCGCTAAGGGGCAACCGCGAACGGTGACGCGCGCACGCGGGCGTGCGAAAAGACCAAGTCGATGGCGAAGCTTCTGATTCTGCTCACCGGCGGCACGCTCATGATGCGGCCTTTGCCCGCGGCGGGGGTCGGCAGTGCGGCTCTCGGCCTGGACGAGTCGGCGCCGAACCTGCTCGGCGAGCTGCCTATGTTGGCGCGGATCGCCGACATCGAGACGCGGCAGCTTTTTTCGATGGATTCGGGCGACATGCGTCCGCGTGACTGGCTCCGGCTCGCGCGTGAAATTCACGCGGCGGTCGATGCCCGAGCCTACGATGGCGTGGTGGTCGTTCACGGCACCGACACGATGGCGTACACCGCCAGCGCGCTCGCGTTGCTGCTCGGGCCATTGCCGATTCCGGTCGTGCTGACGGGGGCGCAGCGCCCGCTCGCGGAAGTGCGGACCGATGCCCGCGAGAACTTGATCGACGCGGCCCTCGTGGCCACCATGGCCGTGCCCGAGGTATCCGTCGTCTTCGCCTCGCGAGCGCTTCGCGGCGCGCGTTGCACGAAGCGCGACGCATGGGGCTTTGACGCGTTCGATGCGCCGAACTGCCCGCCGCTCGTGACGCTCGGCGTGGGCGCCACGGTGGCCTCGCATGTTCTGGAGGCGGGGCCGCTGGCGGCCTTCGACGAGAGAATGGAAGAGCGCGTACTGGCGCTGAGGATATTTCCGGGACTCGACCCGGAGCTCATTCGCGGCGCGCTCAAGACAGGCGTGCGTGGGCTTGTTCTTGAGGCTTACGGCACGGGGAACCTTCCGTTGCTCGGGACCTCCCTGATTACTGCGCTCGAAGAAGCCCGCGACAGTGGGGTCCCCGTGCTGGTCGTGTCCCAGTGTTTGCGGGGCTTCGTCGAGTTGGGTCGTTACGCCGGCGGAGCGGCCGCTGAGGCGGCAGGAGCGCTGTCGGGCGGCGACATGACGGCCGAGGCAGCCATCGCGAAGCTCATGATTGGGCTCGGCCGTTATGGGTCGACCGAGGCCCTGCGCGATTACCTCGAGCGCAGCGCCCGAGGCGAGCGGTCTACTTTCCAGTAAAGTTCGGTTCGCGCTTCTGCATCCATGCGAGCACGCCCTCCATGACATCCTGGGAGTGCAGCAGCTTGAGTTGCTCCGCGCGCTCCCGCGCGAGCGCGTCGACGTACGAGCCCCAGCTCGCGTACACGGAGCGCTTGATCGCCGCGTAGGCCATCGGCGGTCCCGATTCAAGCCGCTTCGCCAAGGCCAGCGTTGCGTCGCGCAACGACTCGGGCGCGACGACGCTGGTTACGACGCCGTGCGCCGCCAGCGCCTGCGCGTCGATCTTCTCTGCGAGCAGTATCCACTGCATCGCGCGCGCTGTGCCCACGAGGCGCGGCAGCCAAAACGAGCCTCCGCCGTCGGGCATGAGGCCGATGCTCACGAACTTTTCCTGCACGTACGCAGACGTAGATGCGATTCTCAGGTCGCACGCGAGCGCCATGTCCGCGCCGAACCCGACCGCGGCGCCGTCCATCATCGCGATCACCGGTTTGGGGCATTCGACGATGGCCTTGATGACCGAATGGAACTCGTCCATGTAGTCGTCGGTTCGCTCCATGAGCCGCGGATCTTCCATATTTTTGCGGAGATCGGCGCCTGCGCAGAAGTGCCCTCCCGCGCCCGAAAGCACGACGACGCGTGCCTCTGGATCGACGCTCGCTGCGGCGAAGGCCTCCCGAAGCGACGCGAGCACTGTGAGCGTCAGCGAGTTGCGCGCTTCAGGGCGGTTGATGGTGATGAGGCGGGTGCGCCCCGCGTTTTCGGTCGTTACTTCGCTCATCGGATCGCTCAGTGGCCTTTCGAAGTGACAGCGGGGGGCGCCTGCGTAGGGGCGTCATCGGAATCATAGCCGGACTCGCGTCGCGGCGCTTCCGGTGTGGCGCGCCGCAGCGGCGGAGTGAGGTAAAATTCGGACGTTAGGTAGACCTTCACAAGCCGTTGTACGAGAATTTTTACGACCGCGCCGAGCGGAACCGCGAGGAGCACGCCGAGAAAGCCGAAGAGGCTTCCGGCGCCCATCAGGGTGAGGAGCACTTCGATCGGCGCGAGTCCGACGCTGCGCCCGACGATGCGCGGCGTCACGATCATGGCGTCGGCGAGCTGCACTGTAGTCATCACCAGCGCGACCCCGATAACCGGGCCGATGCCATGCCAGTCGAGCGTCGCCATCGCGATCGCGAGCAAAAAACCCGTCGAAAAGCCGATATAAGGCACGAACGCGAGCATCCCGGTCAGCACTCCGATCGGAACGGCGAGGCGAATGTCAACGAGGCGAAGGCCCGCCGCGTAGAGCGCTGCCAAAACGATGCAGGCCGTGACTTGACCGCGCACGTAGCCCCCGAGCGTGCGATGAATTTGGCTCGCGATGTCGGTGGCCGGCGTAGCCCAGCGCTTGGGAACGAGCTGGCGCCCGCGACGGACGATGCGGTCGAAATCAATGAGCAGGTAGAGCGCGAATACCGGGACGACGAGCGAACTGAGGGCTAAGCCCACGAATGAGAGTGTCCCAAAGAAGGCGGTCGATGCCGTCCCGAGCATACCGCCCGCCTGCGCGCCGCTGTCGGCCATCAGATCGCTCAGCGTATGCGGCAGCTTCACGCGGAAATTGGAAAGCAACCATGGCTCGGCCCGGGTCTGAAGTGCCTTGAGTTGTTCGGGCAGATCTGCTGCGGCGGCGCGGATCTCGTCGTAAAACATGGGCACGACGTACATGACCGCGAGCGTGAGACCGCCGGCGATGGTGAGCATGACCGCGACGGCGCCGATCGCGCGCGGGACTTTCATCGCCTCGAGTCGGTCAACGAGCGGCGCGAGGGCGTAGGCGAGCAGAAATGCGAAAAACAAGGGCAACAGCACGCCGCGAAGCAGGTAGGCGAGGCTGGCCGCCGCGACAAAACTGCCGAGCACGACGAGGCGCCTGAAGGTCGAAGTCGACGACGGGAACCCTTGCATGCGGCCGCGAGCCTAGCACCTTCGGAGACGCCGGACCTCGCCCTTGGCGCAGCGCGGCGGCAGGACTACTGCTGGACGTCGCATGACGACAGCGGCGTTCGATCGGGCCTACTTCGACAGGTTTTATGAAGAGCGCGCCTCTCGCGTGCACGGCAAGCGCGAGATCGCGAGGCTCGCGCGGGGCGTGACCGGCATGATCGCATGGCTCGGCGCAGAGGTTCGCAGCGTGCTCGACGTGGGCGCGGGGCCCGGGCTGCTTCGCGACTGGTTTCGAAGGCACCGCCCCGGCGTGCGCTACACATCGACCGACGTGAGCGCGTATGCCTGCGAGCGCTACGGTCACGCTCTGCGCGATATCGCCAGCTGGCGTCCGACGGAGCAGTTCGATCTCGTGGTGTGCCAGGGGGTGCTCCCGTATCTCGCCGACGATGCCTGCGCCGCCGCGATCGACCACCTCGGATCTGCGGCGCGCGGGTTCCTCTACCTGGAGGCCATCACCGCCCGCGACCTGCGCGAGGTGTGCGACCTCGACTTGACCGACGTTGCCGTCCATCCACGGGACGGCGCCTGGTACCGCGATCGCCTCGGCGCGAGCTTCCGGCCGGTCGGCTGCGGATTGTATTATGCACGCAATGGGGGCCTTCGCTTTTACGAACTCGAAGCGCCCCCCGAGGAGCCCACGCGATGAACGACATGCTGCCGCATTTTGACGACAAAGCTCCGCGTCCGGTGCCGCCCACGAGCCAGCAGGACGGCGCCACGCTGTCGCGCCTCGTCGGCGTCATGCGCCGCCTTCTCGCGCCCGATGGCTGTCCGTGGGATCGCGAACAGACCCTCGCGAGTCTTCGAAAATATGTGCTCGAAGAGGCGTCCGAGGTCATCGATGCGATCGATGGGGGCAGCCGCGACGCGCTCCGCGAGGAGCTCGGCGATCTTCTGCTTCAAATCGTATTTCAGGCTGAAATTACGAGGCGGGAGGGAGCTTTCGCGATCGATGACGTCATCGAAGGGATCGTGAACAAGCTCGTCACGCGGCATCCGCACGTCTTCGGCGACGTCGAGGCGAGCGACGCCCGCGAGGTGCTGTCGAACTGGGAAAAGCAGAAGGCCAAAGAGAAGCAGGGACGGGGCCTGCTCGCAGGTGTGCCCCGGAGCATGCCTGCGCTGGTGCGATCGCAGCGCATCGGCGAGAAAGTCTCGCGCGTCGGGTTCGACTGGGAGGACAAAGACGGCTCCCGCGCGAAGGTCACCGAGGAGCTCGCGGAGCTCGACGCGGCTGTCGCCTCGGGCGAAACCGACGCCATCGAGGACGAGCTCGGCGATGTTCTCTTCGCCCTCGTGAACTACTCAAGGCACCTTGAGATCGACGCCGAGGCGGCGCTGCGTCGCACGATCGACAAGTTTACGAACCGCTTTTCACACGTCGAGCGGCGCGTGGCCGAGGTGCACGGTGGTTGGGGCGACCCCGGATCGCGCGAGACTCTGCCGCTCGCCGTGCTCGACGAGTATTGGGAAGAGGCGAAGAAGCTGCCGCGCTGACGCCCGCGATCGTTGCAGGATGCGAGCAAATATGTCGGCTGCGTGGAAAGGTCGCCTTGAGGGCGCGCTCGCGCTCGCTGAAGGCGAGGGGAGCAAAGCCGCGCGCCTCGTGTCGCTCGTATTTTTGGTGTCGTCGGCCCTCGTCGTCCTGAAGTCGGCTCAAAACAGCATTTTTCTCACGGCCTACGCGCGCGAGATGATTCCCCTCGCGTTCATCGCTTCGGCGCTGACGCTCTCGGTCGTGTCGCTCTCGCTCGTGCCGCTCGCCGCGAAGCTCGGCACTACGCGCCTCGCGATCACGATGCTCGCCTCGTGCTGCGCCGCGATGGTCGGCTTGCGTGGCCTGCTCGCGACCGGGCTGCCCGCTGCGCCTTTTGTGAGCTACGTCGTTATCGAGGCCGCCAGCGGTGTGCTGTTGATGCAGACGTGGGGCATTGTCTCGCAGGCGACACATGCCCGATCGGCCAAGCGCCTGCTGCCCGCGGCGGGGGCGGGCGCGACGCTGGCATGGGCGCTCGTGGGCTTTCTCGTTGCGCCGATGGCGAAGGCGCTCGGAACGCCTGCGCTGCTGCTCGTGGGCGCAGCCATTCTGGTGGTCGCGAGCCTTCTGATGCAGGCGGTTCGAACGATCGACCTCCCGCTATCGGTGCCGCGCAAGGGTAGGGTCGAGGTCGCGCGGGAATGGAAGAGGGCCCTCGCGTTCATCGTCGCCCTGCCCCTCCTGCGCGTGATGACGGCCCTGTCGATTCTGGCGCTCTTGAGTGAGCAGCTGATGGACTACTTGCTGATGAGCGCCGCCCATGAGCGCTACTTGAGCGACGCCGCGTGTACCGCTTTTTTTGGTCGATATTACGGCGTGACCAGCGCGATCACGCTCGTCGTTGTGCTCGGCCTGTCGTCGCGCGTGTTGTTCGGATTGGGCACCGCAAGGACGCTGCTGCTCACGCCGGTGGTGACCTTCGCAGCGGCGCTCGCAGCGGTCGCGCTGCCCGGATTTGGGGCGATCGTCGTGCTTCGCGGCTTCGACCGCGTGCTGAAGCAGTCGATTTGGAGCTCGGCGAGCGAGCAAACGCAGACGCCGATTCCTCCGCTTGAGCGGGCGCAGTCCCGCGCGCTCGTGCGCGGCGTGCTGGCGCCGCTGGCCTACGCCCTTGCCGCGACAGGGCTCGCGCTCCTGCCTCATAAAAATGACGTTCGCTGGCTGGCGCTTGTGACCGCGGTGCTCGTCGCGGCGATGGCGTGGCTGTGCGCGCGACTCGTTCGTCCGGCTTACGAGCACGCGCTGCGCCGGGCGATCGATGAGCGGACATTCGAGCTGAGCGACGACGCGCCGGTCTCGTTCGACGCCGAAGCCCGTCGGACGCTCACCCTTGAGCTTTCGAGCCACGACGAGCGCCGAGCGTTGCTCGCCGCAGAGCTCCTCTGTGAGGTCGATCCGGCTCCGTCGGCAGCGGTCGTGCGCGCTGCGATGATGAGCTCGTTGCCAGCGGTCCGCGCATCGGTGTTGGAGTCCGCGACGCGGCATCGCGTCGGGGGGCTCGACGACCTGCTCGCATCAGCGCTGACGCAGGATCCGAACGCCGACTGCCGCCTCGCGGCCGCGAGAGCGATCGCAGTCCTCGGGGCGAGGAGCGACGCGGTTCGTGGCGCGATCGCCGTGTCGATTACGGTCGAGCCTGTCGCTGCGGTCAAAGCAGCCTCGCGGGTGGCCAGCGCTGCTGTGCGGGACTACCGGAGCGTGGCCAACGGCGACGCGCTTGCGCCGCTCATCGCAGGAGGCGACGACTGCCTGGCCGAGGCCGCCCTCGACGCTCTTGGCGAAAAGTGCGCATCGAATGATGCCGTGATTCGGGCCATTCGCGGGGTGCTCATCGGCGACTGTGGCGGGGCGGCGAAGTTGGCGGCCATCGACGCGAGCGCGCGTCTGCACCTTGAAGAGCTGCTGCCATGCATCGCCGCACTGCTAGAGGCGCCGCAGATCGGGCCTGACGTCGCGACGCGCCTCGTGGCATGGGGCGGCGAGGCGATGACGTTCGTAGAACGCGCGGCTTTGAGCGCGAGTGCCGAGAGCGCGCGCATCGTCGCGTCCGCGCTGACAGGAGCCGCAGAGACGTCACCGCTGCTCGTGCGGCTGCTTTCGCATCCAGCTCCCGAGGTTCGTGAACGAGCGGTTCGCACCCTTTCCTATTCGGTCTCGACGCGTGCGTTGCCCATGCCGCCCGGCGTCGAAATCGAGCCGCTGCTCGAACGCGAAATCGCGCTCGCGCGCCGCATGACCGTGATCGTTGCGGGCTTGGCGCAAGACGACGGCGTCGCCGACTGGAAGATCGATCCCCCCTACGACCGACTCGGTCATGAGATCGAGCTCGAGATTCGCGCGGCGACAGTGCGCGTGCTGCACCTGCTCACGCTCGTGGGCAACCGTGCGCTGGCCAGCGCGGTCGAGGCGGGGCTCCGGCGCGCGAGCCCTGACGTCGACGCCAAAATAGCCGAATTGGTGGATGTTTCGCTCCCTCGATTGCTCGCGCGCAAGGTCGTGCCGCTCTTCGAACGCTCGTCGCTTCGCGAGCGCGCCGCTGTCGCCGGGCGCGTGCCCGAACTCACCGACCCGCTCTCCGCGATCGTCGACCTCGGCGATCGCGTGATCGTCGGCTTCGCGATGCTTGCGTATGGCGTCAGGTTCCGGCAGCGTTTCGCCGATGTCTACGAACGCGACGCGCACTTGATCCCGCTGTTCGAGCGCATGGCGTTTTTGCGCGCGGTGCCGCTTTTTGAGCAGATACCCGGACACGAGCTGCGCGCCGTCGCCGAAATGCTTGGAATCGTCGAAATCGGTGCCGGTGAAACGATCTTCCACAAAGGAGACCCGGGGAGCGATCTGTTCATCGTCCGCACGGGCAGCGTCTCGATCCGCGACGGCGCGCACGAGCTGTCCGTCGCGCGCGAGCACGATTTCTTCGGCGAGCTGGCCCTGCTCGACAACGAGCCGCGGATGGCCTCCGCGGTTGCGGCCGAACCGTCTTCGCTCCTGCGCCTGCGCGGCGCCGATTTTCGTGAGCTGATGGCGCGCCGCCCGCAGATTCAGGAGCGCGTACTGCAGGTCGTCGTGCGGCGATTGCGCGCAGCGACCGGGCGCATCCCGAGGAGTCCGTAGCGCGGCCGTGCTACCATGGGGTCCCAGATGATGGCCCCGCTCGCGCGCACTCCGGAAGATTGGGCGTCCCTCGCTCCCGAGCTGGGCGGACGCTCGTTCCACGGCAAGCAAATCTTCCGCTGGCTGCACGCGCGAGGGGTGCTCGATGCGTCGCGCATGACCGACTTGCCGGGCTCGATGCGCGAGGCGCTGGGCAAAATGGGCATAGCCCCTGAGGCCGAAATTCTCACGGTGCGCCGCAGCTCCGACGACACCCGAAAAATGCTTCTCCGCGTGGCCGGAGGCTTCACGATCGAGACCGTTCTGATCCCCGGCGTCGTGCGCGGAAAAATCGGCCATCCTTCACCGGTCGAGCAGGACGCCGACGCCTCCGCGGCCGCCGAAGACGACGATGACGACGCCACCGCGCAGCCCGATGTCGTGCGCGTGACCCAGTGTGTCTCGACGCAGGTCGGCTGCGCGATGGGTTGCGTTTTCTGCGCGAGCGGCGTCGCGGGCTGGAAGCGTAACCTGGGGCCCGATGAAATTGCCCTGCAGGTCATTCTGGGGCGCGCGCAGCTCGATCCGCACGAGCAGTTGCGAAACGTCGTTTACATGGGGATGGGCGAGCCGCTGCACAACTACGAAGCGACGGCGCAGTCGCTCCGCCTGCTCACGCACCCCGACGGCATCGGGCTGTCGTCGCGCCGCGTCACCGTCTCGACGAGCGGTCTCATCCCCGAGATCGAACGCCTCGGAAAAGACTTCGATGGTCACATCGGGCTCGCCATTTCGCTCCACGCGGCCGACGACGAGACGCGCTCGCGCCTCATGCCGATCAACAAGAAGTATCCGCTCGCAAAACTGATGGACGCACTGCGCGCCTACCCGCTGCCGAAGCGTCGGCGCATCACCATCGAATACACGCTGGTTGCCGGCAAGAACGACACCGTCGACGAAGCTCGCAAGCTCGTGCGGCTTCTGCGGGGCCTGCCTGTGAAGGTCAACCTCATCCCGATGAACCCCATCGAAGCGAGCTCGCTCGGGCCCACCAGCAGCGGCGGCGTTTTGTCTTTTCAAAAGATATTGTGTGACGCCGGCTACTCCTGCTTCATTCGGCGCCGGCGCGGCGACGACGTGAGCGCCGCCTGCGGGCAGCTCGCTCTACTCGGTGAAAAACCCAAGGTTCGCGTGAACCGGACGTGATAAAATCAGCAGCGGCGGCCATGCTGTCGGTGCTTTGGTCGGCGCGGGCCTACGCGGCTCCCCCCGCCGAGCGCCCGGAGCCATTTCAGTTGATGCTCACCGCCGCAGGGGGCGACGGTCTTCGTTTCAATAACCCGTTTCGGCTGGCCACACCTCTGGGAGCATCGGCCGAGAGCGTGTCGCGAACGGCGAGCTTTGTCGACCTCGGCGCGGCCGTCACCTTCGGCGCGCCGGGCGGTCTGGAACATGGTGCCGCGCTGCGGATCACGATCGCCGCTGAGGGCGTGCCGCAGTCCGTGGTCGCTCCGAGCTATCTCGCGTGGTGGCGCGCCCGTCCGGGCGTCGCGCTCTACGGAAGGCTCGCGGTGCCGCTGGTCGTGACCCCCAGCGTCACGTGGGGTCTGGAGGCCGGCGCCGGCACCGTCTGGTTTGCGCGCGCGGGTCTCGGGCTCTCGTTTGAGGTCGTCGGGGATGTTTTCTACGGGGCTGCGACGCAGGAAGTGAGAGCCGCTGCCTATCCCGTCGTCAGCGGCCAGCTCGGCGTCGTGATCGCGTACGAGGTGCTCCGATGAGGCAGCGAAACCTCCTCGCCGTCGCGCTCTTCGCGCTCGCGCTGGGCACCGGTCCAACGGTGGGCGACGTCGGCGGCTGCGGCGCGACGGCCGAGCCGCTCAGCGTCGCGAGCTTCGCCAAAGCGCGCAAACAGGTCGACTGCCAACGCTGCCAGTCTTGCGGCCTCACGAACCTGCGCTGCCGGGCGGCGTGCGATCCCCGCGCCGGCAGCGATGTCGCGTTCGCGAGCTCCTGTCGCCCGCTCGTCACCGACGGCGAGGTCTGCCTCCACGCGCTTCAAGCGGCATCGTGCGACGACTATGCAATTTACATCGATGACGCTGTGGCCGCTGTGCCCACGGAGTGCCAGTTCTGCCGCGGAGACGCCTCGCAAGCGGCGCCCGTGCTCGTAGAGGGCGGCCCATGATTCGTGTACTGTGCATCTTTATTTTGTCGGGTACATTTGCGTGCGCTGCGCTCAGGCCGATCACGGCCTCGCCGGACGATTTCGCCGACTATCAGCGCTACGCGCGCATCGCCGAAGGCGATCTCGGAAGGCGGCTTGCAGCCGCGACAGGCTACCTCTCGCGCCAGCCCAATGGCGCCTTCGCCGCCGATCTGCGCGCTGCGTTCGAGCGCGACGAGCTCGCCTACTTCGAGGCGGCGAAGGGCGACCGTGACGTCGCGATCGACTACCTCGCCTGGCTGCCGGCAGGCCCCCACGCGGCGCAGGTCGTTGCGATCGTTGGCGCCTTCGACACGCGCATCGAAGACACCGACGAGCGCGGGACGCGCCTCACCGAAGAAGCCCTCGTGCACGAGAAAAATGGTCGCGACGCTGCGCTCTCCGAACTCGGCGACGCGCTGGCCGCGGTCGTCGGCAGTGGAGGCACGGCGGCCGAATCGACGTCTCCCATCGCCGTGCTGGTCTCCGGTGCGACTTCAACGTGGGGCGCGACGCGTACGCAGTTTGAACGCGAGCTGCCGTACGTGATCCCCGCGCACCTGTCGCGTGAGCCTCGCGCGCTCGAGCTCAGCGTCGCCTACGAAGTCACCGACGGCGTCATTTCGTGGGCGAGGGTCAGCGGCCCGGACTTGTTTCTCCGCTGGGCCGAGCTCGACATGACGCGCGCCTTCGATGCGCGCTCCGACCGCGATCGCGCCGTCTCCCGCGAGCACGCGATCGAAGCGCTCACCGGCCTGCTCGAAGCCAGGTTCCCCGCGTCGTCGTGCGCGACCTCGATCGCCGGAGCCTCACTCGCGCGCGCATGCAACGGCGTCGTCGCCCGCGTGACGCTCGGCGGCGAGGCGGATGAGGTCCTCGTTCAGCGTCGCGAAAAATAGGCTAAGACCAGCGGCCGATGCTCCCGTACGTGCACATCTCCGCAGGCTCGTTTCTGCAACCCTTTGGCCTGCTCGTCGCGACCGGGGTCATCATAGGCACCATGCTCGCCGTCCGCCGGGCCCGCAAGCTCGGCTACGACGTCGATGAGCTCAACTCGTTCATCACGTGGATGCTCGTGGTCGGGTTTATCTGCGGGCACGTGCTCGACGACATTTTCTACCATCCGAGCGAGGTGCTCAAAAAGCCCTGGAAGCTACTGATGCTTTGGGACGGGCTGTCGTCGTTTGGTGGGTTCACCGGCGCGCTTATCGGCGTTTTGATGTGGCGCTATTTCAAACTCAAGGAAATCGCCCGCATCCCGCAGCTGCCCGCGCGCATCGTGTCTGCGCTCGGCGCCGCCGGCGTCGTTCACCTGGTGCTCCAAAACGCGCCGCAGTTTGCTCAGCTGAGCGACACCGTGCACTACGCAGTTCCTGCCGTGGCGGGGCTCTTCGGCGCAACGAGCGTGGGGCCCGGGGGCATCGGCCTCTACCGGTTCGAGCGCCGTAAGACGCTCGGGGCGATCTTCGCGTATGTCGATTTGATTCTCTCCGTATTTCCAGTCGCCTGGATCTTCGGCCGCTCGGGCTGCTCGTCGGTGCATGACCATCCGGGCGCTTTGGCCCACAAAGGTGCGCTTTTCGCAGTCGAATATCCGCGCGGCTTTCCGCCCGGCATGAGCCCGGAGGTCGTCGCCCGCAGCTTCACCGGCCCGCGCGACAGCTACGGCATCATCGAGTTTCTCCACGGCGACGCCTACCGTTACGATCTCGGCCTGCTCGAGCTGATGTTCACCATCGTGCTCGCCGGACTGCTCGCCCTCACGTGGCACAAGAAAGTGCCTACCGGCAGCTACATCGCGGCGGCCTCGCTCACGTACGCCCCCGTCCGGTTCGCGATGGACTTCCTGCGCATCACCGACGGCGACGTCGCCGATCCGCGATACGGCGGGCTCACCCCCGCTCAGTGGGAATGCACTGCGCTCTTTGTCTGGGGCGTTTACGTAGTGATTCGCATGGCGGGCAATCGACGTCGGGGCTTCGATCCCGCTTCGCTCGTGATGGACGCACGCGCTTCGAAATTATCGCTTGAGACGAACGCGACCGCCGCCGCGTGACGCAGTGGTTGTCGTTAAACGCGGTGCAATTCCAGCAACGCGCGGACATCATCGGGAATCTCAATTCCCTTCAAACGAACAAGATCGCTGACCACGCAGGTGTGCGTCATTTCGGCGAGTAGCGTGTCGTCCGCGACCTTTTTCACGCGATAGCGATACACGCAGCTCTTGCTGCCGACGTGCGGCACGTCGACCTCGATGCGCAGGGCGTCACCGAATCGGGCAGGGGCCTTGTAGTCGATATCGACATGCACCGCAGGCATGCCGACCTTTCGCTCCGACACGAGGCGCACATAGCCGCCCTCAAGGGCGCCCAGCAGCGACTCCATCGCCTCGTGTGCGTAGCTCAGATAGCGCGCGAAAAACACGATCTGCGCCGCGTCGACCTCTTCGAAGCGGACCGTTCGCTCGTAGACATGCACGGCCGCAGCCTACCACGCAGGCGCTTTCGGTCAGGCAGCGAGATCTTCGGCGAGCGAGCGCGTGACCTGCGCACCCAGCGCGATCTGCGCGCGATAGGCGGCGTGGTCGACCCCAAGTGTGGCCGGGCCGCCTGACGACAGGGCCGCAGCAGCGGCTGCGCTGAGCGCGAATTTTAGGTAAATCACGGCCGACGCGCGATCTTCGAGCGTGCGGTCCTCCGCGGCCTGTCCCGCGCAACGCTCGCCTGCCACTTCGATGAAGAAGCATTTTTCGATGCCCTTCGCGGCGACCAGAAACGCGTCCCGCGCGACTTCGTCGACGACCTCGAGCATCACCGTGCACGACAGCTCGTTGGTCCCGCCCAGCAGCTCGTTGTAGGTCTCGATCTCGTGCGCGATCGCGGCCTCGCGGGTGATGCGTTCGGTCCGAAGCATTTCCTGGATCTGCAGCAGCACGGTGTCGTGATTTTCGAATACGCACGTCGCCTTGTCGCCGAGATGCACGCGCCGGTCCTTCTTCTCGACGATCACGCGCGCGCGAAATCGGTCTCGGACCAACTCGTAGTCGCCAATGGGCAGAATCTCACTTCGATGTACGGTCTTCATGAAAGCCTCCTCAGATTACTTGAGCGCCACGGCGATCCCGTAGGCCTCAGCGAGTGCCTCGACGGGGTGGCGAACGATGACGTTGTTCTCTTTTGCGATTCGCTGACCTGAGAGCGGACAGTCCGTCACGACCACCTGCGGCGCGACGTTCTCGATGCCGCGCACCAGTTTCTGGGCGTATTTTCGGCCGCTTTCGTAGTGCTGCGCCTTCATGCCCCAGGTGCCGTCGACAGCCGAGCACTCTTGAATCACCTCGACTTCGGTGTCGGGAATCGCGCCGAGCACGCGGGCGCCGGGGAAGCCGATCTTCTGGGCGCGCAGGTGACAAGCTGCGTGATAGGCGATCTTGCCGAGTCCCTGTTTGAAGTCGCGATTGAGCTTTTTCTCTTTGCGAAGCTGCTCGAGAAACTGCATCAAATCGAACGTGTTTTCGGCGACCTTGCGGGCCGCGGCGGTGCCGAGCAGCTCGGGATATTCTTTCTTGATGGTGTAGGAGCACGACGGTCCGGGCACCACGATCTTGCGGCCTGACTCGATTTGCTCGAGCAGCGACGCCACGTTGGTCCGCGCCTTTTCGAGCGCGCCGTTCATATCGCCGCCGTCGAGGTTGGGAATGCCGCAACATACCTGCTTCGGTCGCACCACACGGAAGCCGTTCTTTTCGAGCACGCGCACAGCGTTGGCCGGTCCGGCGGGCAGGTTGAAGTCGCCCGTGCATGTCGCGAAAATCGCGACTTCGCCGTTCGTGCCCGCTTCTTCCAGCGCCTCGTGGTTGTCGAGCCAGCGCTCGAACGAGGTCGTCGCGAAGGGTGGAAGGGGGAACTCGGCGCTGATGCCAGCGGTCTTTTCGATGACCTTGCGGACCAGACGGTTTGCGTTGACGAAGTTCGCCACCGGCCCCTGCCGGAACATCGTCGTCACCTGTCCGAGGATGCCGGGCTCGCCGAGCGCCTGATCCTGCAGCGAGACGCCGTTTCGCGTCGCCCGCTGCGTCTTCTCGCGGGTGAGAAGCCGCGGAAAATCGAGGGCCCACTCGTGACCTTCGTCAGGCGTGTACGGACACTTGATGTAGCAGAGCTTGCACTGCCAGCAGAGCTCTGTGACCGACGCAAAGTCAGCTGCATCGAGAAGCTCGGCGCCGTCTGCGCCACGCGTCTCGATGTCGCGATCGACGCGCGCGAACAGGTCGGGAAACGAGCCGCAGTAGTTCACGCACATGCGGCAGCCGTGACAAATTTCGAAGACGCGCCGCAGCTCACCTTCGAGGTCTCGCGGGTCGAGGTAGCGCGGGTCGTCAGGCTTGAACGCGGGGGGATTGTGCGGCTTCGGATCGATTTTCATGCGTCCTCGTTTCAAAAGAAAACGCCCTGACCCAGGCACCCGTGCGCCATGAGGTCAGGGCGGGGTAGCGGCTCTACTTCAGCGACTCGAGCATCTTCGCGAAGCGACCCGCGTGGCTCTTTTCGGCCTTCGCGAGGGTCTCGAACCACTCGGCGATGTCGTCGAAGCCCTCTTCGCGCGCGCTCTTCGCCATGCCCGGGTACATGGTCTCGTACTCGTGCGTCTCGCCGTGAATGGCCGCGGCGAGGTTCTTCTCGGTCGAGCCGATCGGGAGGCCCGTGGCGGGATCACCGACCTGCTTCAAGTAGTCGAGGTGGCCGTGCGCGTGCCCGGTCTCGCCGTCTGCGGTCTCTTTGAAGTTGCCGGCGATCTCGGGGAGACCCTCGACATCGGCGACCTTTGCAAAATACAAGTATCGACGGTTTGCCTGGGACTCGCCTGCGAAGGCGTCCTTGAGGTTCTGGTGCGTCTTGGTTCCTGACAGAGACTTCGCCATCAATTCCTCCGATTGGGTTTCGTTACGATGCGTCGGCTGCGCGCCCGGAGGCGCGAGACGTTTTTTTTGCCGCGGCGAGCGCGCACGAGGCGCACTGGCCCCGGTAGATGCGCTCGACGCGCGCGACGGCAAATCCCGGGGCGGCCTTGCGCACCCGCACGATGCTGGCTTCGGCGGGGCTGAGCGACGAGGCCGGCACGTCGACGATGCGGCCGCACGCGTCGCACACCGCGTGATGGTGCGGCGTCGTGTTCGGATCGAAGCGGGCCGCGTTGCCCAGTCGCAGGGTCGACGAGAGCCCGGCCGTCGCGAGCGCGTCGAGCGTGTTGTACACAGTCGCGAAGCTCATCGTGGGAAAGTCGGGCCCGAGGTGCTCGAAGAGCTCTTGCGCAGTGGGATGGCTGTCAGCGGCCGCAAACAGCCGCACGATCGCCACGCGCTGAGGCGTCATGCGCAGGCCGCGCGCCTTGAGCGTCGCCAGCATGGCAGCGGACCTCGTCTCGAGGTCGGGCAGTCGAGCGTTCCGGGCAGGCACGAACGATACTCTAAGAATAACTTTTCTAAACTGCAAGCCCTCGCGCAGAGGTTCGCGACGATCGCGTCAGCTGCGCGGTTTGCGCCCGCCGAGGACCGCGAGCTTGAAGTACGAAAGCTGGCTGAGGGCGGCCTCGCGGGCGGTGTCGAGGCGGGTATCGCTCCGCGCACGGTCGGACGACGAGAGCTGGCCCGTCTCGTAAAGCTCTCGGGCGTGTGCGCGCTGCAGCTTGCCGCTCGAAGTTTTCGGAAGGAGCCCCGGACCAAGGGCGACCACGTCGTCGAGCGTCAGGCCGATGCCTTCCTGCACCGACTTGCGCACGGCCTGCGCGATGGCGGCGAGCTGCGCGGGCGCGTTCGCTCCCATCGCGTCGGCGGTCTCGAAGGCGACGACGATGCGCTCACGATCAGGCTCAATTCCAGACGGATCGCGCGCCCCGAACGCGACGACGTTTCCGCGACGCACGCCCGCAACCTTGCTGGCCTCCCACTCGAGATCTTGCGGGTAGTAGTTGCGCCCGCTCACGATCACGACCTCTTTGGAGCGGCCGCAGATGAAGACTTCGCCGTCGTGAATGAAGCCGAGATCGCCCGTTTTCAGGTAGGTACCCGCGAACGCAGCCCGGGTCTTTTCTGAATCTTCCCAGTAACCCGGCATCACGCTCGGGCCTGAGATGCGAACTTCGCCGACGTGGCGATCGGGCAGCTCGAGGTCGCTGCTCGCATCGTCGGGCGCGAAAATCGCGACGCGGTGCTCGGGAAACGGCTTTCCGCACGACACGATGCGCACGGCTCCGAGCGCGTCTTCGCTGGTGAGCTTCGCCACGGCGTCACGCCACAGCGTCTCGCCGTCGACAGCGAGCGTCGTCACGCCCTTACCGAGCGCGCTGAACGAGACCGCGAGGGAGGACTCGGCCATTCCATAAGAAGGCAGCAGGGCCTCGGATTTGAAGCCGGCGCCCGCAAACGCGCTCGCGAATCCCTCGAGGGTCTCGGGGCGAATCGGCTCGGCGCCGCACCCGGCTACGCGCCAGTGCGAAAGGTCGACGCCCTCGAGCTCGCGCGCCTTGATGCGTTTGACGGCGAGCGCGTAGCCGAAGTTGGGCGCAAAGCTCACGGTGCCCTTGTGCCTCGACATCGCCTGGAGCCAGGCCGCGGGTCGCTTCAAAAACAGCAGCGGCGGCAAAAATACGCTCTGAATCCGTTGGAAGAGCGGCGCCAGGACGAAGCCGATGAGGCCCATGTCGTGGTACAGCGGAAGCCACGAGACGCCGACGTCTCCCGCCGCGATTCCGAGGCCCCGCGTGAAGCCGGCGATGTTTGCGGTGAGGTTCGCGTGCGTGAGCGTCACGCCCTTGGGGCGAGATGTCGAGCCGCTGGTAAACTGGAGAAAAGCCACATCGTCGGCGCCAATCTTCTCGCTTCGCAGCGGCTCACGCGACTCGCGGATGCTCTCGACGGCGACGACCTGCTCGAGCGCCGTGCAGGCGCCCTGCACGGTGCCGAGCATCCGCTTGATGCGCGCATCGGTGAGCACCGCGCGCGCACCCGACTTTTGAATAATGTGCCGCGTGTTGTCGAGGTAGCCCTGGAGTGGACCAATGCCTAGCGGGGGATAGATCGGCACCGGGATGATGCCCGCGCGAATCGCGCCGAAAAAACACAGCACGAAGTCTTCGTTCGTGGGCAAAATCAGCGCGACGCGATCACCCCGTTTGAGGCCAAGAGCCTGCATCGCGCCGCCGTAGCGCGCGCTGGCACGCTCGATCGCAGCGTATGAAAACGAGGCCTCGCTCGCGTCGCCCGCTCCGCCCCCGTGGGCCGGAACCCCTGACTCGGGCACGAATCGGAAGCCTACGGTGGGGCCGCTTCTGGCCGCGTCTTCGATGGCTTGCGCGATGGTCGCCGGCATCTTTTTTTACATTAGCAGACGGCGCAAGAGCCGGTAACCCCCAGACGCGGCGCATGCGCGGCTTTGACACAACTGCGCGTTGCCGCGATAATCGCAGCCATGGCCCTCATCGAGACCGAAGAAGCCGCGCGTCGCCTTGCGCGCGCGATCGCCAGCGATTTGTCGCTCTACAATGAGGACAAGATCGTCCAGGGCATCACCCACGACAACCTGTTCGACACGCTGACCGAAGAGATCGAAGAGGGGCGCGCGCTCTACAAGCGCCGGGTATCGCCGGAGCTCTACCCGCGCAACTTCTACGACCGCGCCCTCGTCGATATTCTCATCAAGGCCAAGGGCCACATCAAGTCGAAGCTCTGGTAGCGGTGATCGTTCCGCGCGAAGCGGCTGGAATCAGGCTCGATCGCTTCCTCGCCACTGCGCTCGCGGAGCTGGGCGACGCCCCTTCGCGGGCAGAAGTGCAGCGCTGGCTCGAGCTCGGAGCCGTGCGCGTCGACGGGAGCGTCGCGTCTGCCAAAGACAAGACCCGCGTCGGTTCACGCGTAGAGGTTGACAGGCCCCCGCCGCGCTCCACGGAGCTGGTTCCGGACCCGGGCGTTCCGTTCGAAGTGCTGCACGTCGACGACGCGATCGTCGTGATCGTGAAGCCTGCGGGAGTGGTGGTGCACCCCGCAGCAGGGCACGACACCGGCACCCTCGTTCACGGCCTGCTCGCGCGAGGTTGGTTCGACCTCGACGTGTTCGCTTCAAACGAGAATTCGGAGCCCTCCGAGCGCTTGCGCCCGGGCATCGTGCATCGCCTCGACAAGGGCACGAGCGGCGTCATGGTCGTCGCGCGAACCGCCGCGGCGCGCGAGGGGCTTAAGGCGCAGTTCGAGGTGCACTCGGTCGAGCGGGCCTACCACGCGCTCACGGCGGGAGTGGCGGCCTCGCAGACCCACGCCACGCTGCACGGGCGCCATCCGCAGGACCGCCTCAAATTCACAGGGCGCGTGCGCACGGGCAAGCGCGCCGTCACCCACGTGCGGCTTGTTTCAGCGCTCTTCGGCGATCGGGCCAGCCTCGTCGAGTGCACGCTCGAAACCGGACGCACCCATCAAATTCGCATGCACCTCGCCGAGAGCAAGACGCCGGTTTTGGGCGATCCGGTCTACGGAAAACCGCCCCGCGATGAGGCGTTGCGCGCGCTCGCAGCGGGCCTGACCCACCAGGCGTTGCACGCGCGGGTGCTGGGCTTCGTGCACCCTGTTTCCGGCCGGAAGATGCGCTTCGAGGCGGCGCCCCCCGCAGATTTCCAGGCGGCGCTCAGTTTCCTTTCAAAAGATTCGGGTGCCGACGTTTGAGGGCGGCGAGCGCGACAAACCCGACCAGCACCGCGAACCACAGCGTCGCGAAGCGCACCAGATACATGGCGTCGGTCGACACGTCGGGCGACACTTTTCCGATCTCGATCATCTGGCTGCGCAGCGCGGCTTCGGTGACGCCGAGGCCTCCGGGAACGGGGATGACGGCGCCCATCAGCGTGCTGGTCGCGTAGAAGAACGTGGCGAGCGGCGCTGAAACGGGCTCGCCGAAACCCCAAAGAATGACCCACAGCGCCATGCACTCCAGCGACCACGCGCCGATCGACATCAACGTCGGCGCCACGAGGTTGCGGAACGTGACCAGCACGCTCAGGCTCCCGTAGGCGACCTCGAGCTTCGGACCGAAGGTCCCGAGCCTGCCCGGCAGCCGCCGCGTCAACGCGATAAGGCCCATCGAAAGCTTGCGTGACGAAATCACCGCGAGCAGCACGATCACAAGCGTCGAGCCGATGGCCACCGGGACGATGCCGCCCGAAAAGCCGAGCGAACCGATGAGAATCAGCACGATGACGCCGATCAAATCGGTGACCCGCTCGGCGACCACGATCGGCGCTGTTTTTGGCGCGGGCACTCCGTAGGTCTCCTCGAGCACGACCGACTTGAACACCTCGCCGACCTTGCCGGGCGAGACGGTCAGCACGAAACCGGAGAGAAAAATGAGAAAGCTGTCGAGCTTGTTTACGCCGCGAATTTCAAGCCGGGCGAGATAAAATTCCCATTTGAAAAAGCGCAGCACGTAGTTGCCGAAGGCCAGCGCGCAGGCGGCCGCGAACGCGATCCAGTGAAAGTGCTCGAGGCCGGCGCGCAGCTTTTCGAGACCCTGCCACATGGCGTAGCCGAAATAGAGCGCCATGCCGACGATGAGCACGACGAGGATGCGGCGCAGCGGGACGGCGCTCTTCGGCGCGTTGCCGGTCGTGAGGGCAGGGCTGTCGGTGTTCATTTTGTTCTCTTCAAACGAGGCTTTCGAAGCCTGAAAAACAGGTATGCGAGGGTCACGAGCGCTGCGACCGCGGCTACTGAATAGAAATACCAGGGCCCAGCCTCGAAGCGCCCGTGCCGCAGGCCGTCAGGTCGCGTTACCAGCTCGGTCGGACGGCTCGCGGGGGCAGGGGCGGGCTGGACTTCGGGCACGGCGCGCGCATCTAGCACGGGTTTTGACTCCCGGAGCAACTCATGCGAAGTCCTCGCCGTGCAGGATCACGACCCCGAGACCCAGCCGCAAGCCCCCCCGATCCCCGCTATCGACGGCGCCGACGACGAGGCCCTGCTTGGCCGCGCCAAGGACGTACGTGGCAAGCTCACCGCGGCGCTCGGAGCGCGGGTGGTCGGGCAGGGCGACGTGATCGACCTGATGCTCGTGGCGCTGCTCGCGCGCGGTCACGCGCTGCTCGTCGGCGTGCCGGGGCTCGCAAAAACGCTGCTCGTTTCGTCACTCGCCGAGGCGCTCGACCTGTCATTCGGACGCGTGCAATTTACGCCCGATCTGTTGCCCGCGGACATCACCGGCACTGACGTGCTGCAGGAAGAAGAGAGCGCGAGCGGGCATGTCCGCAGGCGCCTGCGATTTCTCCCCGGGCCCATCTTCCACAACCTCGTTCTCGCCGACGAAATCAACCGTACGCCCCCCAAGACGCAGGCGGCGCTGCTGCAGGCGATGCAGGAGCGCGTGGTGACCACCAGCGGAGCGACGCACGCGCTGCCCGATCCCTTTCAAGTCTTCGCGACGCGCAATCCCATCGAGCAGGAGGGCACCTACCCGCTGCCCGAGGCGCAGCTCGATCGCTTCCTGCTCGAGATCCACGTCGATTATCCCAGCGAAGACGAAGAGCGCGCCATCGCCCGCAAGACCACGAGCGGCGACGTGGGTCGCGTGCCTCGCGTCATCAGCGCCGAGGACGTGCGCGCGCTCCAGGGGCTCGTGCCGCGACTTCCGGTCACCGACGAGGCCGTGGCGCTCGCCGTAGCCCTTGGTCGCGCCACGCGTCCGCAAGGGCCGAGACCCATCCACGAGGTGTCCGAGTACGTCCGGTTCGGCGCCGGTCCGCGCGGATCGCAGGCGCTCGTGCTCGCGGCGAAGGCCCGCGCCGCGCTGCGGGGCGAAGCGGCCGCCGACGTCGACGACATTCGGGCGCTCGTCGTGCCGGTGCTTCGGCACAGGCTCGTACTCAGCTACCGGGCCGAGGCCGACGGCGTGCGCGACGTGGACGTGCTGGCGAAAATCGCTGCGAGCTTGAAGTAGAAAATTCGCTTCAGAAGATTTTGTCGAGCACGCGGTCGAGGGCGTCGAGGTCAGCGTATGGAATCGCGATCTCCCCCTTATTGCCGCGATCGCGCACTTCGACCTTGGTGCCGAACGCGCGCGACAGCCGCACTTCAAGATCTCTTACGCTCGCGCTTTTCGCTTGAGGAGAAGCCCCCTTGCCCTCTTTTTTGTTCTTCGCGCCGCGCACCAGCGCCTCCGTCGCCCGTACGCTGAGCTGCCCGCGGATGGCCTTCTCCGCCATCGCCTCCATCGCCTGAGGCGTCTCGGCGCCGAGCAGCGCGCGCGCGTGGCCTTCCGTCAGCTCCTCCGTCAGCACGCGGTTGCGCACAGCAGGGGGCAGCTTCAGCAGGCGCAGCGCGTTGGCGATCGTCGTGCGGTCTTTGTGAACGCGGGCGGCGAGCGCCTCTTGCGTGTACCCGTGCTCCTTGATGAGCCGGTCGTAGGATTCGGCCAGCTCGATCGAGTTGAGGTCCTCGCGCTGAACGTTCTCGACGAGCGCGAGCTCGAAGGCGCTCTTCGGCGAGACATCTTTGACAACGACCAGCAGCTCTTTAAGTCCGGCCTTCTGTGCCGCCCGCCACCTGCGCTCGCCCGCGATGAGCTCAAACTGGTCGGTGGCGCCAGGCGCGCGCCGCACCACGAGCGGCTCGAGCAGGCCGTGTTCGCGTAGCGACTGCGCGAGCTCCTCGAGGCGGGCTTTGTCGAAGTGCCGCCGAGGCTGGCCCTTCTGCGGCACGATGCGCTCGATCGCGCACGAAAAGACGCTCTTTTCTTCGTAACCTCTCGGCGGGGTGGCGGCCGGCAGGAGCGCGTCGAGTCCGCGCCCAAGCGCCCTGCGTGGTTTTTCGCTCATGGTCACTCCGCGATGAGCTCGCGGGCCAGCGATAAATAGCCCTGCGCGCCCTTGGACTGGGCATCGTAGAGCAGAGCCGGTTTGCCGTGAGAGGGGGCCTCGGAGAGGCGAATGTTACGGGGTATGACGGCCTCGAACACACGGAAATGCCTGCGCACTTCGTCGGCGACCTGGTGCGCCAGATTGTTGCGGGGGTCGAACATGGTCAGCACGATGCCTTCGAGCTCGAGGTCGGCGTTGATGCCGCCCTTGATGCGATCGATCGTCGCCATCAA
Source organism: Myxococcales bacterium (assembly GCA_947473045.1). Lineage (GTDB taxonomy): Bacteria > Myxococcota_A > Polyangia > Polyangiales > Polyangiaceae > JANYHY01. The sequence goes on from CANJCO010000008.1 coordinate 68,436, forward strand.
GTGCGTCAGACCTTCGAGGGCGTAGTACTCGCACTGCAACGGCACGAGCACGCGGTCGCTGGCGGCGAGGGCGTTGACCGTCAGCAGTCCGAGCGACGGCGGACAGTCGATGAAAACGTACTCGTAGCCCTGGCTCTCGATTTCCGCGTCGAGGGCTGATTTGAGGCGCAAAGCCCGATCAGCTTCGTCGACGAGCTCGAGCTCAGCGGCGACGAGGTCTTGTGTTGCGGGCGCCACGAAGAGCGTCGCAATCTCGGTCTTCACGATCACGTCGCGAAGCGTGGCGCGCCCGATGAGCACGTCATAGATGCTGCGCTCCACGCTCCGAGGATGCACCCCGACGCCGCTCGACGCGTTGCCCTGCGGGTCCATGTCGATGAGGAGGGTCTTCTTCTCGGCGGCTGCGACGCTGGCCGCGAGGTTGACCGCCGTGGTGGTTTTTCCGACGCCGCCCTTCTGGTTTACCACCGAAATGACGCGCGCTTGAGGGCGTGCGGTGGATCGTCGAGCGGCTGCCATAGAGGCGCAGACGTGTAGCCCGCGGCGGCGCCTGAGTCGAGCGAAAGCCGTGGACGGAGAGCCCGCTCCGCAGGTCGATTGAGATTTCTTCTCGCAATTTTTGGAGCTTTCAGCGGTCGGGCGTACGTTGTGAACAGATGTAGGACAACGACGCACACGGCGTCGCCAACCCAATACGGACCATGCAACTTTCCCTCTCCCGAGCCCTCCAGGAAGACAGCCGACCCCCCGTCGACCGCATTCTTGAGCGGACCTTTTTTATCTCGGGCGCAGTGAAAGAGCGGCCGTCCGGGGTCGTGATCGCGCTCCCACCGCGCAATCGCTGACGACTCTCCCAATCCCAAACTCGATCCCGTGCCGCTCCCGGCGCGTACGCACCCTTGCACCTTACGGAGGACATCATGTCGGTTCCCAAGAGCTACAGAAGCATTCAGGAATTTGAGCGCGAAGAGATTCGGTCGCACATGAAGATCGGCTTCTCGCTCGACGACCTCACGCAGGACGTGACGTTCGACTCCGGCGACCTGCTCTTCGACGACACGGTCGACGAGTACGATCCCGCGGGATTCGCGATGGAAGACGACTGACCGTCGCCCAGCCTCAATTTCCCTGTGCGCACGCTCCCTCCCGGGCACGCGCGCAGGTACCGCCCCCCGCAGCCACGCCTCGGCTCCGGGGGGCCTTTCTTTTGTCGAGCGGTAGGCGGCAGGCCGGGTCGGGCGCATTTTCCTGCGCGATGGTCTTGACGAGTTGGGCGCACAAAGTATGTTGCCCCGCCTCCCATGCAAGTTACCGAGAAGCGCGTTTCCCCCGTCTTGATGGAGCTCGAGATCCAGGTGTCGACCGACACCGTGAAGGCCGAGCTCGAAAAGGCATACGTCAACCTCGCCCGCAAGGCGCACGTCAAAGGCTTTCGCCCGGGCAAGGCGCCCCGCGACATTCTGACGCGCGTTTATGGCCCTCAAGTGCTGAGCGACGTCGCCAATTCACTGATCAACACGTCGCTGGCGCAGGCGCTCGCCGAGAAGAACATGAACCCGGTCTCGACGCCCTCGGTCGAAGTGACCGGCAAAGTCGCGGGCACCGAGCCCCTCGCTTACAAAGCGAGCTTCGAAGTCACCCCGGACATCACTGAAGTGGTTCACGAGGGCTTCGCGCTTTCGCGCCCGTCCACCGCCGTGAGCGACAAAATGGTCGACGACGAAATTGAGGGCCTGCGCGCCCGCCACGCAACGCTCAAGACGCCTGAGCCCGCGCGCGCCGCACAAGCTGGCGATGTGGCGACCATCGATTTCACGCTGGCCGTCGACGGGGTAGAGCTCCCGGAAGGAGCCGGCACGGGCGTGCAGCTCGAGCTGGGCAGCGGCCAGGCGCTCGCCGAGCTCGACGCGGCCATCACCGGAAAGTCGGTTGGCGCCACGGGCGAAGCTGACTCGACGTTCCCCGACGCGCACCCCCGCGAAAATCTCCGGGGCAAAAAGGGCGCGTTCAAGTTCACGATCACCGACATCAAAGAGAAGGTGCTTCCCGCGCTCGACGACGAGTTCGCGAAAGACGCCGGGTCGTTTCAAACGATCGTCGAGCTGCGCGCTGACGTGCACACCCGCCTCGAAAAAATGGTCAAAGACCGCGCCGAAATGTCCGTCGCGGAGCAGATCGTCCAGAAGCTCAGCGACGCCAACCCGATCGACGTCCCGCCGTCGCTCGTCGATCAGCAGCGCAAGGTCATGGAGCAGGAAGTGCTCATGCAGGCGCGTCGAATGGGACAGCGCATCGCGCCCGAGGCGGCCGCCGGCCTACAGGAGCGCCTCCAGGCCGACGCCGAGAAGAAGGTTCGCGCCGGCCTGCTCATGGCGGCGATCGCCAAGAAGCTCGAAATGAAGGTCACCGACGACGATCTCGAAAAGGGAATGGCCGAGCTGGCCGCCGAAACCGGGAAGAATGTAGCCAAGCTACGTGTCGAGTATCGCGAGAAGCAGAAGCGCGACATGCTCATCGGCATGATCCTGGAAGACAAGATTCTCGATTATCTCGAGAGCAAGTCGACCATCACCGACGAGGCCTAGCCAGGGCCGTTACGAACGGGCGGGGAGGGGCGATTCGCCGGGGCACTCAGCCCGCGGCGAGCGCTTCTCGATGACCCGCCTTGCGATGCTCACAGAGGAGACGAACGCATGATCAAGCGCCCCGAAAACCGCACGCAGGCGATGGCTGTCCTCGAAGGCAACCGCGAGCTGCTCGAAGCCTCATTGGCCCCCCGCGCCTTCATTCCCTACCCGACGGTGGTCGAGACGACGCACCGCGGGGAGCGGAACTGGGACATCTTCAGCCGTTTGCTCAAGGACCGAATCGTCTTTCTCGGCACCGAGATCAACGACGACGTCGCGAACATCATCATCGCCCAGTTTTTGTTTCTGGAATCGGAAGATCCGGACAAGGACATCATGCTTTACATCAACTCGCCTGGCGGGGTGATTTACAGCGGTCTGGCGATCTACGACACGATGCAGTTCGTGCGCTCGCAGGTGACCACCTCGTGCATCGGCATGGCCGCTTCCATGGCCGCCATTCTTCTCGCCGCCGGTCAAAAGGGGCGCCGTGCGGCCCTTCCGAACGCCCGCATCATGATTCACCAGCCGCACGGCGGTGCGCGCGGGCAGGCGACCGACATCGAGATTCAGGCGCGCGAGACCCGATTTCTCAAAGACGTGCTCATCGAAATTTTGTCGGGCGCGACCGGCAAGTCGAAAGAGCAGATTCACAAAGATATCGATCGCGACAACTACATGAGCCCCGTGCAGGCGAAAGAATACGGCCTCATCGACGAGGTCATTCAGGCCCGCCAAAAGGGCGCAAAAGACTGACGTCGCCGTGGGGCGCGCCGCGCGCAATGCCGGCGCCCTGCGGTTTCATTAGGTCATAAGCTTGCGACCTTCGGGGCGCGAGTCTACTCTCATCAGAGGCCCCTTGGAGCTGGCCTATCCGTACGAAAGTGCGGCGGCGCGCGGCGACCCATCGCCTCCGCGTGGCAGACAACCTCCCGGAAGGACAGCGAAGCGTGGACCGTAGGCGCGAGGATCACCAGGGCGGAAACTTGAACTGCTCGTTCTGCGGCAAATCGCAGAAGGAGGTAAAGAAGCTCATCGCGGGGCCGACGGTCTACATTTGCGATGAGTGCATCGGTCTTTGCAATGACATCATTGCCGAAGAGGTCGAGAAGGACGAGCCGAACGCGGGCGCGGCGCCTGTGCCGAAGCCGACCGAGATCAAGACGATTCTCGACGACTATGTAATCGGGCAGGAGCGGGCCAAGAAGGTGCTCGCCGTCGCCGTGCACAATCACTACAAGCGCATCGACTCGCGCGTGGCCGCCGAGGACGTCGAGCTCGCGAAGAGCAACATCCTGCTGCTCGGTCCTACGGGCTCGGGCAAGACGCTGCTGGCGCAGACGCTCGCGAAAATTCTCAGCGTGCCTTTCGCCATCGCTGATGCCACGACGCTCACCGAGGCCGGCTACGTCGGCGAGGACGTCGAAAACATCATCGTTCAGCTGCTGCAGAATGCGGAGCACGACGTCGAGCGGGCGCAGCGCGGCATCGTCTACATCGACGAGATCGACAAAATCAGCCGCAAAAGCGACAACCCCAGCATCACGCGCGACGTGTCGGGCGAGGGCGTTCAGCAGGCGCTGCTCAAGATCATCGAGGGTACGGTCGCGAACGTTCCGCCCAAAGGTGGCCGCAAACATCCCCAGCAGGACTTCCTGCAGGTCGACACGACCAACATTCTGTTCATCTGCGGCGGAGCCTTTGTGGGGCTCGACCAGATCGTGCAGCGGCGCATCGGTCAACAGACGCTTGGTTTCGCGGCTGACATCAAGAGCAAGCGCGACTTCAAGCTCGGCGAGTTGCTCGCGCAGCTGCAGCCGGAAGACTTGCTCAAGTTTGGCTTGATCCCTGAGTTTATCGGGCGCCTTCCGGTGCTCGCGACGCTCCACGAGCTGAACGAAGAGGCTCTTATCGAGATTCTCACAAAGCCGAAGAACTCGCTCGTGAAGCAGTTTCAGAAGCTGTTCGAAATGGACGGCGTAAAGCTGAAGTTCTCGAAGGGTGCGCTGAGCGCTGTCGCTCGCGAGGCGCTGTCGCGCAACAGCGGCGCACGCGGTCTGCGCGCGATCCTCGAGGCGGCGATGCTAGACATCATGTACGAGATCCCGTCGCGTAGCGGCATCAAAGAAGTCGTCGTCAACGAAGAGGTCATCACCAAGCGTGAGGCACCGCTGATCGTCTACACCAAAGAAGCCGAGCTGGCCTGACGGCTACCGGGGCCGCCCGCGTGCCGCAAGGAGAGCAAGCCCGATTCGGGTTTGCTCTTCCGCGGTCGCGGCGGCTTGTTTGTATTTTACATTCGTTTCGCCGGCAGTAGCCACGCGCAGCCGGCGGGGCTAAGTTGAGGCGATCCATGTTCTTCAAAAACGAAGGCGACAAGACCGGCAAAAAGCGCTCGCTTCCGCTTCTGCCCCTGCGCGACATCATCGTCTTTCCGCACATGGAGAGTCAGCTCTTCGTGGGGCGCGAGCGGAGCATCAGCGCGCTCGACGCGGCGATGGCCCAGGGCAAAGAAATATTTCTTGCCGCCCAGAAGAACGCGAAGACGAACGAGCCTGTCCCGGAGGACATTTTTCCGGCCGGCACCATCGGCGTCGTGAAGCAGCTGCTGCGTCTGCCCGACGGGACCGTGAAGGTGATCGTCGAAGGCAAGCGCCGCGGCCGCATCCGCAAGTTTCTGCAGAGCGACGAGTTCTTTCTCGTCGAAGTTGACGAGGTCGCCGAGGTCGCCGGTAAGGGCGTCGAAGTTGAGGCGCTGATTCGGAGCGTTCAGAGCGCGTTCGAGATGTACGTGAAGCTGAACAAGAAGGTTCAGCCTGAAGTGCTCATGGGCATCGGCGCCATCGACGAGGCCTCTCGCCTCAGCGACGCCATCGTGGCGAATCTGCCCACGGCGAAGTTGAGTGACCGCCAGGCGCTTCTCGAGATGGACGACGCTCAGAAGCGCCTCGAGCGACTGCATGAGCTGATGCAGGCCGAAATCGAGATTCTTCAGGTCGAAAAGAAGATTCGGTCGCGTGTCAAGAAGCAAATGGAGAAGACTCAAAAGGAGTACTATCTCAACGAGCAGATGCAGGCCATCCAGAAGGAACTGGGCGGCGAGCGCGATGAGTTCAAGACCGAGCTTCAAGAGCTCGAAGAGCAGCTAAAGCAGAAAAAGCTCAGTGTAGAGGCGCAGGGGAAGGTCAAAAAAGAGCTCAAAAAGCTCAAGATGATGCACCCGACGAGCGCCGAGGCCACGGTCGTGCGCAACTACATCGACTGGATCTTGACCCTGCCGTGGGGCGAGCGCAGCGAGGAGAATTACGATCTCAAGGCGGCGGAGGCGATCCTCGACGAGGACCACTACGGGCTCAAGAAGATTAAAGAGCGCATCATCGAGTACCTCGCGGTGCAGGCGCTCACGAAGAAGCTGCGCGGGCCGGTGCTTTGCTTTGTTGGGCCTCCCGGCGTGGGCAAGACGAGCCTCGCGAAGAGCATCGCGCGCGCGACGGGTCGCAAGTTTGTGCGCCTGGCGCTGGGCGGCGTGCGCGACGAGGCCGAGATTCGCGGTCACCGCCGGACGTACATCGGGGCGATGCCGGGCAAGCTCATTCAGAGCCTGAAGAAGGCTGGCACGAACAATCCGGTCTTTCTGCTCGATGAGATCGACAAGATGTCGAGCGACTTCCGCGGAGACCCGGCGGCCGCGTTGCTCGAAGTGCTCGACAGTGAGCAAAATCATTCGTTTAACGATCACTACCTCGACCTCGACTACGACTTGAGCGACGTGATGTTTCTCACGACCGCCAACACCTTGAGCGGCATTCCCGTGCCCCTTCAGGACCGCATGGAGATCATTCAGCTCAGCGGATACACCGAGTTCGAGAAGCTCAATATCGCGGTGAAATATCTCGTTCCGCGCCAGAAGAAGGAGTGCGGACTCGAAGACGTGAATCTTGCGCTGGGCGAGCACGCCCTGCGCACCGTCATTCACCACTACACGCGCGAGGCCGGGGTTCGGTCGCTGGAGCGCGAGATCGCGAGCATCTGCCGCAAGGTGGCGCGCCAGGTGGTTGAAGAGGGCAAGGACAAGGCGATCGACATCGCTCCCGCTCAGGTGCCGAAGTTTCTTGGCGTGCCGAAATACCGCAGCAACAAGAAAGAAGAGCACGACGAAATCGGTCTCACCGCGGGCCTGTCGGTGACCTCGAACGGCGGCGGCGAGCTGCTCGCGTGCGAAGTCGCGGTGGTCGCCGGCAAGGGCAAGCTCGTGATCACCGGCCTGCTCGAAAAGGGCATGGAGGAGAGCGCGCAGGCGGCGATGAGCTACATTCGTTCGCGCGCGGCCGTGCTCGGACTCGAGCCTGATTTTTACCAGAAGCTCGACGTGCACCTCCACTTCCCGGAATTCGTTCGAAAAGACGGCCCGAGCGCCGGCGTCACCATGGCGACGAGCCTCGCGAGCGCGCTCATCAAGGTTCCCGTGAAGCGCGATCTCGCGATGACCGGCGAAATTACGCTGCGTGGACGGGTTTTGCCGATCGGCGGGCTGAAAGAGAAGCTGCTCGCGGCCCATCGCAGCGGGATCACGACGGTTATCGTTCCAAAAGAAAATCGCAAGGACCTGCGCGAGGTTCCGAGGCGCGTGCTGAAGGCCACGCGCGTCGTGCTCGTCGAGCACATGGACGAGGTCCTGCGCGAGGCGCTGTGCCTGCCCGATCCGGACGCGATTTTCGGCGAAGCGAAGGGCGTCATGCAGTATGTCGGCGGCGAGCTCGTGATGCCGCGCGCCCCTGCCGTGCCCGTCGGGAAGCCTGCGCCAGGGGCGGTCGATCCGGCGCCCGCTGCCACGCACTGAGCGGGCGGCGACGACGCGTTTGGTTCGTAGGCGGGACAGGTTTCGAACCTGCGACGTCCGGCGTGTAAAGCCAGCGCTCTACCACTGAGCTACCCGCCCATCCCGGATGGGTGCGCCAACTGCGCGCACCTACCAAGCTGAGAAGCTCGCCTTGTAGCGCATTTTGGGCGCTGCGAGGCGCGCTTTGTTTGCGGCCGTTGCCCTCCCGCCAAGGTGGTCGTGGGAGCGCGCTCGTTAGGCCGATGCAGGCGGGCAAAAGCCAAAAAAAAAGGAGAGACCCTTTCGGACTCTCCTTCTCTGAGCTGCGTTGCGAGTGGCGGGGTGGACGGGACTCGAACCCGCGGCCTCCGGCGTGACAGGCCGGCGTTCTAACCAACTGAACTACCACCCCAGTTTTTTGCCGAACCCCACGAATGGGACCGGCCGACAACCAGGAAACACTGCGAACAGACTAAGCGTAGCTTGATGCCTAAGTGCGCGTTTCGGCGACTGCTTTTGCCGTCACGCAGGCGCGCAACTTACCTGCACCACAGGATAGATCAAGAGGAAATTCGCGGTCTCCAAAACTAACGCTCCGCGGTGAGCGCGAGCACCGCAGATTCGACATCGTGGCGGGGCTCGAAGCCGAGGTCGCGGCGCGCGCGGGCGTCGTCGACCATGCAGACGTAGCGAATGTGATCGAGCTCCGGGGCGGGGAAGCTCGCGAGACGCAGGGCCCAAAGGCGGCGCAAAATGGGCTTTCCGAGGCTGTAGGGAATGGCAAGCGTGCGGCTGCCCGTGAGCTTGATCAGTCGCGAGAGCGGAAGCGGCTCGGGGCCGGCGACGTTGAAGATGCCGCGAAGGCCGGGAGCCAGCGCGGCCTCGATGGCGCCGACCACGTCGCGCTCGTGAATCACCTGCACCATCGGATCGTAGCCCATGAGGGTGGGGATGGTCGGAAGCCGCAGGAAATTCGAGGCGGCGTTGCGCACGTGTCCGACGATGTGCACGGGCCGCAGAATGACGCTCTCGGTCTCAGGGTGCTTCCAGAAGAAGCTCTGCGCGAGCATGTCGACCTCGACGAGATCGCGAATGTCGCTGAAGCGCGCGCCGCCGAGGAGCGGGGCGTCTTCGGTGAGAAACTGGGCGTTTTGCGGCTGCGGGCCGTAGACGTTGGCGCTCGACAGCACCACGAGCTTCGGCACGCGGTAGTGCGCCACGTATTCGAGGAGCTTGCCGAACCCCTCGACGTTCCACGAGTGGTGGTCGGCGGCGGACGCCCGCGGATCGTGCATGACGCCGAGATGGACCACGGCCTCGACGTCCCCTGCGCGGAAGACGTCTTTCAGCTTTTTTCGGCGCAGGTCGACCTGCGCGTGGACCACGTCTTTGGGGCGGTCGGGGAACGGCCTCCGATCGACGCCTACCACGGGGCGCACGCGGTGCAGGGCTCGCACGACGCGCTTTCCGAGGCGACCGCACGCGCCGGTGACGACGACCTTGCCGAGTCCCCGCACAATGACTGGAGGTGGGAAAATCGAGCTCACCAGAAGATGTGCTTTCGCGCTTTGAGTCCGCGATTGACCATCGATTGGATGGTGGCCTTTACGAGCCAGACCTTCTCTTCGATCACCGCGTCGTCGTCGTCGGCATCCCCGTCGAAGGTCATCGGCTCCCCGAAGTAGAGGCGGTATTTGGTGGGGAGTGGCAGCTGGCCGCCAGGCAGCAGCAGTTGCGGAATCAGCGGAAAAGCTGGCGCGCGGAGCAGGCGGGCGACTGACGCGAGATTGGCGATCGACACATATTGCTCCTCGGCGCCGATGAGCGCGACGGGCACGATCGGCGTGTTCGTCTCGATCGCGAGGCGCATGAATCCGAGTCCGAAGTCGGTGAGCCGGTAGCGATCTTCGTAGGGCTTTGAGATGCCGCGGGAGCCCTCCGGAAACACCAGCAGCGCCTCGTCGCGCTCGAGCAGGCGGCGCGCGTTGTCCGGAACGCCGACGACCTGACCGACACGTGAAAAAAGCAGAGACACGAACGGCAGTGCCTGCGCCCATTTCTCGACCATCGCCCGCACGAAGCGCGGCGGCTCGGCGTCCATGAACATGGCGGCGGCGATAATCGCGGCGTCGATCGGAACCTGGCCTGAGTGGTTGGCGATGAGCAGAACGCGCCCTTTCGGCACGTTGGCTGCCCCGAACACGTCGGTCCGGAAGTATTTTCGGTGCAGCAGCGCGACGCACGCGAGGGCGTGCTTCGTCCATTCGGGATCCTGACCGAACGGATCGACGCCCGACGGCCCGAGCGTCATTGGGACGCGCGCGATGCGAGCGTCGAAATCTTCGCCGAGCATGTCGGTCATCGATGCGACCAGCGCGCGATCGGCGAGCCCCGCGACCTGCCGCAGCCACGGCGAGACGCGGCCCGTAAGCCGGGCGAGGGAGTTCGCGGATGCCACGGCATGGGAGTAGCCCCCCGGCGGCATTTGGGTCAAGGACGCCCGCGGCTGCTACTGTGGCGGGGGTGATAGGTCCTCCGCCGCTGCAGCAGGGCGCACGCGTTGCCGTCGTGGCCCCCTCGAGCCCGTTCGGGCGCGAAGAGTTTCTGGCGGGCCTCGCGTGGCTTCGCGCACGCTACCAGTTGGTCGTGCGGTCTTCGATTCTGTCGCGAGCGGGCTACCTCGCTGGCGACGACGAAAGGCGCGCGGACGAGCTGGCCCGGGCGATGCTGCGCGACGATGTCGCCGCCATCGTGTGCGCGCGGGGTGGCTACGGAGCGACGCGAATCGCCGAGCGGCTACCGTGGCAGGCGTTCGCCGCGCGCCCGAAATGGATCGTGGGGTTCAGCGATATTACCGCGCTGCACCTCGAGGCGGCTCGCGTGGGGGTGCGGAGCGTGCATGGCCCGCACGTCACCGGCCTGGGCAAGCCTGATCCATGGACGCGCGCGTGCTGGATTCGAGCGCTGGAACATCCCGAAAAGTCGTTTGAGTGGAGTTCGCTGCGCGTGCTGCGGGGCGGGCGGGCACGCGGAAAAATCGTCGGCGGAAATCTCGCGCTGGTCGAGGCGATGGCGGCGAGCGGACGCCTGGTGATTCCCGAGGGCGCTGTCGTCGCGCTCGAAGACGTGACGGAGCGGCCGTACCGGATCGATCGCATGCTCACCGCGCTGGTGACGGGAGGCTATTTTTCAAGGGCCTCCGCGATCGTACTGGGCAGCTTCACGCAGTGCACGCCCGGTCCCGACGGCGTCACGGTCGACGCCGTGCTCGAAGACCGATTGGGCGGGCTCGGGGTGCCCGTGCTGGCGGGGGCGCCGTTCGGGCACGGTGCCGACAACGAAGCGTTCGTGCTCGGCCGCGACGTAGAAATCGATGGAGCGGTTATTCGGTTCGTTTAAAACGAAAAATAGGCGTCAGTTCTTCCAGAAGAATTTCCACGGGTTGTGTTTGAGGTCGCGCGCCAGCTCCTGGAGGTCGTCGTACATCTCTTCGTCCATTACGAGCGCGCCGACAGTGCCGTTGCCCTTCTTGATGTGCGAGACGATCTGCTGCGCATCGCCGGCCATCGCGTTGGCGCGGGTGGCCAACTCGGACACGTCCCCGAGCGTCTTTTTGAGCTTCGCCTGACCCTCGGCGTCGCCGACGGTGGCCGATGCGCGATTGACGTTCGCCATCGCCTCTTTGGCGTCTTTGAGGAGCGGCCCGCTGTCGCGCTGCAGATCGCCTGTGAGCTTGTCGATGTTGTCGATGGTGCGATCGATCTTCGGGTTGTCGACGTACTTGCCGCGCGCGTCGCGCGCCAGCGTGCTCGCCTCCAGGCTGAGTTGCTCGAGGTTTTGCATGATGCGCGTGATGCGCTCGCGGTTGTCTTTGACCGAGCCGTTGAGCCCTTCGAGCAGGCCCGCGGTATTCGTCGCGATGTCTTTGACGAGGTCCTGGTTGTTGCGCAGGCCTGTCACCGTCATGTCGAGCAGCTCGTAGGCCTTCGCGAGAAACAGGTCGATGCGTGGCGGGCCGATGCCGCGGGGGATGGTCCTGGCGGGATCGAGCACGGGATGCGAGGGCGTGCCGGGCTCGACCGCTAGAAACTGCTCGCCGAGCACGCCTTGCGTGGTGACGTAGAAGTCGGCGTCGTCGTGAATCGCGGATTGCACTTTCTGCTGCAGGGAGAGCTTCGCGCGGACGAGCGTGCGCCGGCCCGTCGTTGCGTCGACCTCGCCGCCCCGGAACTGGAGCTCCTCGACGGCGCCGACCTTCACTCCCGCGATGCGCACCGGAGCCCCCGTTTGAAGCCCGCCCGGATTCTCGAAGTCGACGAAAACGGTGTATTTTCGCTCGAAATTGACGCCGCTCATCACGAGCACGAAGCCGACCAGAATCGCGAGCGACACCAGGATCAAGACGCCGACTTTGACCTCGATCGACCGCTCTTGACCGCCTGACATGCCTGCACTCTACGCGCTTGCTACGCCGAGGTCGCCGCAGAAATGGGAGGCCCGGCTATTCGATCGGGCCTTCTGCGCGTCCGTTGATGAACTGCTGGACGATGGCGTCGGGACACGCGCGGAAGTCCTCGCGGGAGCCCATCATTTTTACGAGGCCGCGGTAGAGCATCACGATGCGATCAGCGATTGAAAAAATCGAGACGAGATCGTGGCTGACGACGATGCTGGTGACGCCGAGGTTGTCGGACAGCTCGCGGATGAGTTTGTCGACGCGTCGCGCGCTCACCGGGTCGAGCGAGGTCGTCGGCTCGTCGAACAAAACGTACTTCGGATCGAGGGTCAGCGCGCGGGCGATGGCGACGCGCTTGCGCATGCCGTCGCCGAGCTCGGATGGGTAGCGATCGGCGAATTCGTGCATGTGCACCACTTCGAGCCGGCGCTTCGCCTCCGCCAGCGCCTCGCGATCTCGCATGGCTTTGTGCTTGCGCAAGGGCAGGGCGACGTTCTCGGCGCAGGTCATTGAGTCGAAGAGCGTCGAGTGCTGAAACACCATCGCGCACTTCATTCGGACGGGCATCATTTCAGCCTCGCCCTTTTTCGAGATCTCCTCGCCGTCGAGCCAAATTTCGCCACCGTCGGGAGCGAGCAGGCCGATGAGGTGCTTGATGAGCACGCTCTTGCCCACCCCGGAGGCTCCGATGATGAAGAACACCTCGCCGTCCTTTACGTCGAAGCTGACGTCGTCGAGCACCGCCTTCGGGCCGAACGATTTTTTGATGTGCCGAAACGAGATCACTTGGGAAACACCACGAGCGCAGCGGCTGAAATGAAGAAGTTGAGCGCGATGATCGCGAGCGACGAGCTGACCACTGCGCGGGTCGTGGCCCAGCCGACGCCTTCGCTGCCGCCGAAGGTCGACAGGCCGCAGTAGGCGCTGATGATCGGGATCGCTCCGCCATAGGCGACGCACTTGGTGAGCCCGGTGATGAGATCGCCCGCGTCGACCAGCTGGAGGTTGGCGAAGGTGCGCCAGGGCACGTCGAAGGCGAAATACGCCGTGGCGCCTCCCGCGGCGAAAGCGACTGCGCCGGCCCAGACGATGAGCGCCGTCGTCATCACGAGGCTGGCCAAAAACCGGGGCTTTACGAGAAAATCGATTGGGTCGGCGGCGCACATCCGCAGGGCATCGATTTGCTCGGTTACCACCATCGAGCCGATCTCGGCAGCGATGCCCGCGCCCACGCGCGTGGCGAGCATCAGGGCGCCGATCGAAGCGGCGAGATCGCGCACGAGCAGCTCGAGGAACGTGGCGCCGAGCAGCGTGAAATCAGGGAGGATGCGCTGGGTCTGGAGGCCGGCCTGGTAGACCATGATCATCCCGATGAAGCCCATCGTGATAGTCATGAAGGCGAGGCTCTTGTTGCCGATCGCGTACATCTGCGCGGCTGTGGCGCCCTTTTCGCGCTTGCCCTTCGCGATGAAGTAGAGCGTCCGCGCGAACACCGAATACAGCTCCCACGCGCCGCGCGCGAACTCGGCGGCTGCCGAGCCGACATCGAACGCGATTCCGCGCGTCGCAGGAGTGCGGGGTTGCGCGCTCATCGCATCATCCGAGCAGGAAGCTCACGAAGTAGTCGAGCACGAAAATGCCCGCCGCGCTGGCGACGACCGTGGCGTTGACGCTCTTGCCGACGCCCGGCGCTCCGCCGGTTGTCGACAGGCCGAAGTGGCAGCTCGCGAGCGCGATGACGAGCCCAAAGACAACGCTCTTCAGCAAGCCGTTGGCCACGTCGCCGAAGCCGAGGAGGCCGCCGGTCAGGCCGTGGACGAAGGCTTGCGGTTCGACGCCGATGAGGGCGCGGCTCGCGTACGTCGCCCCGAAGAGGGCGAGGGCATCGGCGTAGATCGTCATCACGAGGAGCGTGATCGTGATGCTGATGAACCGCGGCAGCACGAGGAAGCTGATTGGGTCGATCGCCAGCGCGCGCAGGGCGTCGATCTGGTCGGTGACGACCATCGTGCCGAGCTCGGCGGTGTTGTTCGCTCCGACGCGGCCGGAGATCATCAGCGCGGTAAGCAGCGGGGCGATTTCGCGCAGGGTGCCGAAACCGGCGGCCCACCCGACCAGGCCTTCGGCCCCGAGGCGCTTCACGATCGGCGCCGCCTGAATCACCATGATAGCCCCGGTGAACAGCGCCGTGACGATCACGATTGGCACCGACTTTACGCTCATTTTATAGAGATTTCGGCGCAGCTCTCCCCGATCGACGCGCGGGGGAAACATGCGCACGAGCACGCGTCCAAACAGCACGCCCATGCCTCCAGCGGTCTCGGCGGCGCTGAGAAACGACGCACCGGCGGCGGCAAACAGCTTCGTGGCGCGGGCGGCGGGCTGGGTGGTCGTCACGAATTTGCTGCAGTATGCCCGTAACGCGCGGGAGCCGAAAGCGCGCAGCGTCAGCTGGCGCCCGGGAGCAGCAGCGAGAGCACGATTTCGAGCGCGACGCTCGGAAGCGACGCCAGCGCGGCCCAGCAGAGGCCCGCCAGCGGACTCCACCACGTGCGACGCGTTCGAATGAAGTGCACGACGACCGCGATTTGGCCGAACGCGAAAATCGAACAATCGCGGCTCACGGCGGGCCAGGCGCGTTCGCGACCGAGCGGCGTCAAGCGGCGCTCATCGCGCACGACGATCGCGACGGAGGCGGCCGTCGTGAGGGCCCACGAGGCCGTTAGCGCGAGGAGTTCAAAGGCGTCCTGCGACGCGGAGTGCGGCGGCTCCACGCGGGATTAATCCCTGCGGCGATCGATGAAGGCTGTGATGCGTGCCTCGATGGTGGCGACGGTGTCGGCGCTCGCGTAGCTCGTTGGCAGGGAGAGTTTGCCGTCGCTGCGGTTGAGGAACTGGAGGTCGACGAACGCCGCGTAGGCGTTCTCGATGACGGGGCGGCTGACAGCTTCGCGGCGTTCGATTTCGCCTGCAAGATACATGCGTTCGCCGACGTCGATCGCGCGCTTGGTCAGGTCCTTGAGCGGCATCGGCGCGCGGATCAGCTGCGCGAGGGAGCGTGCGGCGACGCGATACGACTCGACGAAATTGCGGATCAGCTGGCGATAGAGCACCACTTGCGCGCGACCAGCCTCGCCGTGTGACGTGACGACGTCCCCTTCGCGCTCGAGCTCGCCGTCCGCGACCATCGCCGCGAGCGTCTCGTCGAAAATGGCGTCGAAGGTAGCGTCTGCGCGGAACTGAAACTCGTATTTGAACAGCTTTGACAGCACGAGCACGCGCTCGCGCAGCGCGGAGACCCCGATCGACGGAACGCTGTGCGCGAGCACCGCCGTGGCCACCAGCGCCCGCGAGACGAAGAAGTGAATGATGACGTTCTTCGCGAGGTCGAGCGACATGCGCGCGTCGTCGTCGACGATGTAAATCGCGTCGGAGCGGGGCCCGCGCAGCGACTCTTTTCGGCCCGTGTCTCCGGGCAATTTGGCGTGCGCGTGCCCGGCTTTCACGAAGAGCTCAAGCGCCTCGCGGAGCGCTTCGAGGCGGATGCGGCCTGGCTCTTTCGGGTGCGAGAGCGACGGCGAAAATCGGGCGCCGAAGGCGTGAAGGCTTCGGGCGATGCGCTCGCACAGCGTGATGAGCTCGTCGTGAGCGAGGCCGCGCTTGCCATGCACGAGCAGCGCGCACGCTACGAGGGAACCGGCGGTTACGGCCGTAACGCGGTTGATCTCGTTCATCACGCGGTACGCGAGGCGCGTAACGACCGCGCGGCGTCGGGCAGGGGTGAGCTGCGCGAGCGCGGAGGTGTTGGCCTGAGGGTCGAGCTCTTTCAGCACCCCCTCGAGCGTGAGCAGCTCGCCAAACTGCACCGACAGGCGGCCGTAGCGCCTCGCGAGGATGTCGACGCTGCCAAGCAGGCCGCGGACGTCCTCCTTCGGCTTCTCTCCGCCTGACAGCTCGGCGACGTAGGCGTCTTCTTCGACGAAGCGCTCATAGCCGATGGAGACCGGTACGAATTGGATGCTCTGTCCCGTTGAGCCCAGCGCAGCATCGACGATGATCGACAGCAAGCCGACCTTTGGCGGCAACAGCTTTCCGGTGCGCGAGCGACCGCCTTCGAGGAAAAATTCGAGGGTCCAGCCGTCCTTGAGCAGCCTGCGCATGTACGCGTCGACGACGGCGCCGTAGAGCCGGTCTCCCTTGAAGCTTCGACGAATGAAGAATGCGCCGGCCTTGCGAAGCAGCGGGCCAACCGGAAAGAAGTTCAAGTTGTCGCCCGCGGCGATGAGCGGCATCTGCATGTGCGCCTGATAGAGCACCTGCGAGAGAATCATGTAGTCTACATGTGATTTGTGGCTCGGCAGGAGCACGAGCGTGCCGTCTTTGGCCGCTTCGCGGATGCGCTCGAGGCCAGACTGGTCGACCTCGATGCTGGAGTACATTCGGCCGACCGTTTGGTCGACGCCGGCGTCGAGCATCGCCACCATGTTCATGTCGAGCGAGGCTTCGAGCTCCTTGAGCATCGAGTTCGCTTTCACGTTGAGCACGCGGCGCTCCGGGTCGCCTTCGCCGGCCATGTCGCCGATGACCTTTTGCAGCCGCGGGCTCCGAAGCACCTCGTCGCGCATGCGATCACTGGGCTTGCGCGTGGGACCCAGCACGCCGCGCCGCTCGCGCTCGAGTCGCCGAAGCAGCGCGTAGGTCATGCGGCGAACGAGCACTTCGTCGCTCGCGCCGGTCTCCGAAGCGATGAACGCGCGCACGTCGAGAGGCGGTCCGGCGCGCAGCGTTACGTGCCGGTAATTGGCTAAAAATTGGGCGATCGTGCGCATCTTGCCCGGCCACTCGCGCGGTCCGAACACCGCGTCGATCGGCGTGTGCTGCGCCGCGTCGCCGTGCTTGCTCCAGACGAACACTTGCGGCACGAGCACGATCGGCTTCGGCAGCGTGCGCTGGGCGTCGATGATAGCGCGCAGGAACCGATCGCCTTCGATGTGGCCTCGCGCGCCGGGTTCGAGGAGCGTGGGCGGTCGCTTGAGGAACAGCGCCGCCGACCCGCCGGAGACCAGCGTGCGCAACAGTTCGCGTTCGTCGTGCGCGCGCTCCCGCGACAGCAGCGCGCTGAGCCATCCGCGACCCATCGGCTCGAGGAAGCTGAGGCCCAGGTCGTTTGCGAACCGGACCCGCGGCAGACCGTGGCGCTTGGTGAGGAAGTCGAGCGCGAAGAAATCGACGAACGAGAGGTTGCGCAGGACATAGACGACCGTGCCCTGCTGCTCGGCGCGTCGAACGTGATCGACCCAGGCCTCGTCGACCTCGATGTGCTGAAAAAATCGCTCGTACAGCCAGCCAAGTGCTGCGTTTGGCTCGTATCCGGCGAGGAGGGGCTTGCTCACGTGCGGTGCGTCGGCTGAAATCAGCCGCCTCCGAAGGCCTTCTTCATGACCTCAATGACCCGGCGCGCGGAGTCGCCGGTAAGCCCATTGGCTGCATACGGCCAGTTGAACCCGAACGGCCTGACTTGATTGCATGAAAGCGAAACCAGCAGGTCGGCGGGTGGCTGACCCGGCTGCGCGATCGAGACGCCGAACTCGGCGAACATGCAGGTCTCTTTGGGGGCCACGAAATTCGCCTGGTGACCGAGGAGGTCGAGCAGCTCATCGTGCTGCTTCGCGTCCTGCAGCGGGACCCAGCCGAGAATGCGAAACTCGTGAAAACGCTGCACAGCCTGCTCGGCGGGCGGCTGGGGCGCGCTTCCTGGAACGATGCCCGGGGGCAGCAGGCCCGGCGGCAGCAGGCCGGCGGCGGCCGTCGCCCACTGTTGCACCTGCGGCGGCAACGCAAACGGGGCTGCACCCCCCGGCTGCGCCTGTGCGACCTGCGGCGGCGGCTCGTAGTTCTGAAGACGGTAAACGGTGATTGGCGCAGATTTCATCGCGTCGAACGGCTGCGTCAGGCCTCCGGCGCACCCCTCGGCCATCAGCAAAAAAGTGGCGCAAGCAGCGATCCGGGCGAGGTTCGAGAGGGGGGGCATGCAGGTCTCCTTGCGCTTCAGCCTACGGTGATGCGCGCACGATTCGCAACCGCAACCGCCCGCGACCCATCGCGGCGTTATGCGCTACAAAGCCGATTCATGTTCAAGGTGAAGAAGATCGATCACATCGCGGTCTGCGTGCGCGACATCGACGAAGCGGCCGCGAAGTTCGCGGCGGTGCTGGGGCTCATCCCGGCCTCGCGAGAGGTTGTCGCTTCGCAAAAAACAGAGGCCGCGCTGCTGCCGATCGGCGAGACGAGCCTCGAGCTCATTTCCCCGAAGGGTAACGAGGGGCTCGAGAAATTCCTCGAAAAGCGCGGGCCCGGGCTTCATCACATTGCGGTCGAGATCGAGGGCATCGAGTCGGCGCTGGCGCTGCTGAAGAGCCTCGGCGTGCCGCTGATCGACGAGGTCCCGCGCAGGGGCGCGCGAGGGCACAAAGTGGCTTTCGTGCATCCAAAAGCGACCGGGGGCGTGCTCGTCGAGCTGGTCGAACCCGAAGCCCACGCCGGAGCCTAGGCCGCCCGCCTGGCTCGCGTCACTTCGTTCTTGTAAACCCGGGCCGTTGCTGTTGTAGCTTCAGCGCGGGCGAAGTTTGGCGTTTTTGCGCCGTCAGCACGCACCATCAGGAGGATTCGCGAACTATGAGGCAATCAATGGGTCGGAAGCTAACCATCGGGAGCTTCGTCGCGGTCATCGCCCTCGGGGCGGCCATGACAGACGCGTCGGCACAACCTGCGCCGAGCGCGAAGCCGGCCGCTGTCCCGGCAGCGAAGCCTGCAGCAAGCGCGAAGCCTGCCGCCACGCCTGCCAAGCCCGCCGTCGCGCCTGCGGCTGCGAAGCCCGCCGCTGCGCCCGCAGCCCCGGTCGCCGCGACGCCCGCAAAGCCCGCCGCTGCGCCCGCAGCCCCGGTCGCCGCGACGCCCGCAAAGCCCGCCGCCGCGCCCGCAGCCCCGGTCGCCGCGAAGCCCGCTGCCGCTGCGCCCGTCACCGATGCCAAGACCGCCAAGGCGCGTTACGGCTCGGCCGAAACCAAGTTCAAGGCGAACGATTTCGCGGGTGCTCTCGTCGACTTTCAGGCTCTCGATGCGTTCAAGCCGACGCCACAGTCGCGCCGCTACATCGCCCTTTGCCACGATAGTCTCAAGCAGTTTCCGGAAGCCGCCGGCGCGTACGAGGCCTTCTTGAAGGATGTGCCCGCCAAGCTTCAAAAAGAGGGCGACGCGGCCAAGGCTCGCCTCGCCGTCATCAAGGCGATGCCCGGGAAGGTGCGCTTCGTCACCGAGCCCGCCGGCGCCGCGGTGATGGTTGACGGCAAGGCGTTGCCGGGCGTGACGCCGCTCGA
Organism: Myxococcales bacterium; assembly: GCA_947473045.1. Classification (GTDB taxonomy): domain Bacteria; phylum Myxococcota_A; class Polyangia; order Polyangiales; family Polyangiaceae; genus JANYHY01. The sequence continues at coordinate 87,714 of CANJCO010000008.1, forward strand.
AGTTGACCTCGCCGCCGGTTCGCACAAGGTTCGCGTCGAGCACGCGGGCTTCGTCGCTGCCGACCATGACCTCGCGGTCTCGTTCGGTTCCCGACAAGATGACAAGGCTCGCCTCGTTCCCGTCGCTGCGGTGGCCGTCGTCGCTCCTGCGCCCGCTCCCGCGGCGGGCGTGGCTGCGCCGGTTGCCGCGCCGGTGGCTCCGGTGGTCGCCGCTGCGCCCGCTCCTGCGGGCACCGCCAAGGCGCACAGCACGATGCCCGCGATCATTACCGGAGGCCTGGCCGTCGTCGCGGCTGGCGTCGGCGCGACTTTCGGCATTCTGGCGCTCTCCGACAAGAGCGACTTCGACAAGAAGCCCACGTCCGATACGGCCGATTCCGGCGAAAACAAGGCGCTCATCGCCGACATGGCGTTCGGCGTGGCTATCACGCTGGGCGTTACGAGCGCGGTGCTTTTCTTTTCAAAAGACGACGACGCGCCTGCCAAGGCGACCAACGCTCTCCCTGCCGCTCCCTCCAGGAAGCAGGCCTTCACCATCACCCCCATGCCCATCGTCACGCCCCACGGCGGCGGCGCTGGCGCGATTGTCCGATTCTGAGGCGTCGCCATGAACAAATTGAACAACAAACGTGCAATTGCCCTGGGGGTCATCGCCCTCGTTGCGGCAGCGGGGTGCGAGTTGGCGGTCGACTTCGATCGCTCACTGATTGAAACGGGTGGTCCGGACGCTTCGTTCCCCGATGCTCCGCGCGACAACAACGTCGCCGACAACGCAGCCCCCGATTCGAACGTGCCGGATTCGAACATGCCCGATACCTCGGTTCCGGATGGCGGCGCCGATGCGAGTGACGGCTCGGTCGCGGATGCGAGCGACGGCTCGGTCCCGGATGCGAGCGACGGCTCGGTCGCCGACGGGTCGATCTCGGATGCGGGCGCGGATGCCGACGATGGGTCGATGAACGCGGACGCCGACGACGGATCGATGTCCGATGCGGGCGCGGACGCCGACGACGGATCGATCGTGTCCGACAGCGGAAGCGACTGAACGAGCCACGCGCGGGGAATGGCGGCGGGACGGCCGCCCATTCCTCGCGCTACGCTAGCGCTACTACTTCGCGCAGCGCAGAAAGTACTGGCTTCCTGCTGCCGAGATTTTGACGGGCCTGCAAGTCATCCCGGGCGCGCAATCCGAGGTCACGCAGCACACGTCGGAGCAGTACTTGCCCTTCGTCGAATCCGGATCCGTGTAGCAGCGGTTGCTTCGGCACTCGGAATCTACGGTGCAGGTGACACCGTTCGTTTTGGTGCCGGCCTTGCTGACCGTCTTCGAGCACAGCGGCACGAAGTCGGCTCCGACCTGTTGATTCCAGCAAGTCGTGGGGAGCCCTTCGAGGTCGCCGCACGCGCTGGAGCCGCAGCAAGGGGTCACGCAGTCGTCGCAATTAAAAACAACGTAGCACTTGAGAGTCTGGCACGCGCCGCTCACGCAGCTCGGGCTCTGATTCTGACTGCAACTTGACGCGGAATCACCTTGGAGGCCGCCGCCAGGGGCCTGGCCGCACTTGAACACTTTGTGTCCTGATAGCGTGCCGAGCGTACACATCTGGGAGCCGCCGCACTGGGTGTCGTCGCAGCACGTATCGGTGCACTGGCCGCTTTCAGCGACGCCGGAGCGGCACTCGCCCGAGCTGCCGGACTGCCCTGGCGATTTCGAGCCGGTTGCGCTGCGGCCGATCAGTGCGCCTTTGACGCAGTAATTGCCGCCCAAGCCAGGGCCGAAGCACACGAAGCTCGCGTCTCCGCAGTCGCTCGACTGGCAGCAGGCTCGGGTGCAAACTCCTGCGCCCTTGGTGACGTCAGGGCCCAGCTCGGTGAGGTTGGCGCAGAGCAGGCCGCGTTGGCACTCGCCATCCTGGGTGCACACCTCGCCCATGGCTTTCGAGGCCGGCGTGATGCACTGGAGCGAGAGGGGATCGCACTTGTCGTTGCCCGCGCACGGCGTCTTCGTGCAGTCGGTGTTGACGCACTGTCCCGAAGGCGCGCAGGTCAGGCCGCTCGGGCAGAGGGTGGCAGAATCGGTGTTGTCGACGATTCCGTCGCAGTTATCGTCGATCCCGTTGCACACTTCGGGCGGGGCGGGATGGTCGGCGCTGCCCGGGTGAACACTCGGATCGCTGTCGTTGCAGTCGACGCCGGCCGTTGATCCGTCGGCGGCGAGGGTGCCGCACACCGAGAAGCCGTCGTTGTCGGCGTCGCTCAGGGGCCCGTCGTCAATGGTGCCGTTGCAGTCGTTGTCGAAGTGATCGCAGACGTCGACTTTCTCGCAGGCGGTGCAACCCGAGCCCTTGCAGTACTGGTTCTGGGGGCACGCGCGCGTCGAGCCTCCCGCGCAGGTGAACTGCGGGATGGTGTCGGAGACGATGGCCTCGCAGCTGACGATGGCGATAAGCGCGGAAGCGAACCCAAGCGAGCCAAGAACACGACGCATCAGAACCTCCCGCTCAGCGAAACACCGCCGCCACCGCTGGCGGCCATGGCTGCGAGCTTGGGCGCAGTGTCGATGTGGCTCAAATAGATAGGCGCGCGCGGGCGCGTCGCGACCCAAAGGAAGAACGTGGTGGCCGCCGCCGCGATGCCGATACCAAGCGCGACGTCCGCTATGACCGCGGTGTTGTGCGCCTCGATCTGGGCGTTCGCGAACGTCGCGTAAGGGTAGCTGCTGCTGGTCACGGCGCCGCTTTGGGGCCGATCGCTCAACGCTTTCGCTCCGAGCACCGATCCGAGCGCGATTCCGGCGGCGCCGACGACGGCGCCTGTTACGAGCACCGCCGTCAGCTTCGGGCTCGACCTGGCTTGAACCGGCGGCGGCGGCGGGGCTTGCCTGGGCGCCTCCGCGTCTTCGGGCTTCGGCGCGGGCGGAAGCTCGCGCTTGGCGCCTTCGAGTCGTTTAACGAAGGCCTCGGCGCGGGATCGTTCGCCCGAATCGAGGTCCATTTCGAGGTAGCGTCTGAAGTGCTTGATCGCCGCGTCGATGTTTCCGAGCTTCTCGGAGACGATCCCTAGATTGTAGACGAGATCTTTTGCAGAAGGGTCGAGTGTCTCGGCGAATTCGAGCTCGCTCACGGCCTCGCGATAACTGCCGCTTTGGTAGAGTTCGCGCGCATTTTTGAAGTGCTGCGAAGCCGCCTTCACGTTTTCGGGTGAAGGCTCGCCAGCATCTGCTCGGGCGCTCATGGGCGCGAGCGCGCACGCAAGGGCGAGCGCGAAGGTGATCGAACGGCGCAGCATAACCCGTGATGATAGCGCAGTTCGCCATCTCGCGTCGACGCGCACGCGCGCAGCCGAGCGTGGTAGCTCTCCCGCTCATGTCGACTCAAGACAGCGTTCGGGATGCTTGCTTGCGAGCGCGCACGGCTTCGCGCGTGCTTGCCACGTTGGGGCGCGCGACGAAGGACGCGGCGCTGGGCGCGATCGCCGACCAGCTCGTCGCTGAGGCGCCGGCGATCGTGATGGCCAACGCGCACGACGTCGCCGCGGCGCGCGCGCGAGGCACCAAGGATGCGCTGATCGATCGCCTCGCGCTCGATGCAGCGCGCGTTGAGGCGATCGCGGCTGGCGTGCGCGCGATCGCGGAGCTGCGGGACCCGGTCGGCGAGATAATTGAAGAATACACGCGTTCGAACGCGCTCACGGTTTCGCGGGTTCGCGTGCCGATCGGGGTCATCGCGATGATCTACGAGGCGCGACCGAACGTCACGGTCGAGGCGAGCGCTCTCGCGCTCAAGAGCGGCAACGCCGTCGTGCTCCGAGGCGGCTCCGACGCGCAGCAAACCAACGTCGCGCTCGCCGGCGCGATCGCGCGCGCCCTCGCTGCGTCGGGTATTCCGGACGGCGCGGTCGAAATTCTCACCGACGCTTCGCGTGATTCCGTGCGCGCGCTCATCGGCACGCCGGGCCTGGTCGACCTCGCGATTCCGAGGGGAGGAGAGGGGCTGATTCGCGAGGTCGTAGAGCACGCCCGCGTGCCTCTCGTGCTGCATTACAAGGGCGTCTGCCACCTCTACGTGGACGCAGGCGCGGACGTCGAGGTCGCGGCGCGCATCGCATGCAACGCGAAGCTGTCGCGCCCGGGGGTCTGCAACGCGCTCGAGTGTCTGCTGATCGATCGCGACGACGCGCCCAGGCTGCTTCCGCCGATCGCCGCCGCCCTGCTCGCTGGCGGCTGCGAGCTTCGCGGCTGCGAGCAGACGCGCGCGATCGTCGCTGGCGCCCGGCCCGCCACGGACGACGACTACGGATTCGAGTTTCTCGATCGCGTGCTGGCGATCAAGGTCGTCGACGGTTTGGACGGCGCGATGGAGCACATCGCGCGCTACGGCTCGCAGCACACCGAAGCCATTGTGACGAGCGATGCGGGCCGCGCCCGCCGGTTCTCGCGCGAGGTCGACGCGGCTTGCGTGGTGGTCAACGCATCCACGCGCTTTCACGACGGGAGCGAGCTTGGGTTGGGCGCGGAGATCGGCATCGCGACGAGTCGGTTGCACTGGCGCGGCCCTATGGGGCTCGAGGCGCTCACGACCATGAAGTGGATCGTGGTCGGTGAAGGTCAGGTGCGCTGAGCCACTCGCTGATTGACGGATCTCGCGTTCGGGTGCTCTTGTAGGGGTTTGAGAGCGAAGTGACGCTCGCAGCGGGAGATGAGCTTGGCATCAGCGAAGAAGGTTTCGAGCGCGAAGAAGACGACCAGCACGGCGAAGCCGCGCATCGCCAGCTCACACAAAGGCGGTACCGCCAAAGCACCGAAACGCGCGGCGGCGAAGCCTCGAATCTCGCTGGCTCGGTCGGTGGCGGCTGCACCTGCGGTCCCCGCGCTTCCGAAGCTTCGCAAGCCGCGCGCGTCGGCAGCGCCCCCTCCGGAGGCCTCGAGTCTCGCGAGCGATGAGTCGCGCCTCGTGGCGACCCTTGTCGCGATCGCAGCCCTCGACAAGAAGGCGGTAGGTCTCGAGCTGCTCGATGTCGCCGGTAAGATCGACTACGCAGATTTTATCGTGCTCATGACGGGGCGCAGCGATCGACACGTGCAGGCGCTCGCGCAGGGCATCGAGGACGAGCTTCGCAAAAAGGGCAAGCGGGCGCTGTCGATCGAAGGCATTCCGGCCGCGCGCTGGGTGCTGATGGATCTCGGCGACGTGGTCGTTCACGTCTTCCAGGAAGAGGCGCGCAGCCTTTACGACATTGACGGGCTGTGGATGGACGCAGCGCGTCTCCCGCTCCCGGCCTCAGCGGACCCGGGCCGCGGCGACTGAACGCCACATGAGCGCGCCGGTCATCGATTTTAGCGTCGTCGACGACATCCGTGGCATCAAGGGCGAAGACGCCGACGTTTACGCCGAGCTGCTGGGCATTTTCACGCGCGACGCGCCGCTGCGGCTGGCTTCTATCCGCGCGCTCGTTGAGCTTGAAGCGCGTGGCCGGGAGGCGCATCGCCTGCGCGGGTCGAGCGCGACCATGGGTTTCGCCGCGCTCGCCGAGGCCTGCGCCGCGCTCGAGGACGCGTGCGACGCGGGGAGCGCGGACGTTGCTCCGCTCGTAGCCTCAGTCGTCGCGGCTTACGACGCGGTCGTCGTGGCCATCAGGAGTCTTTAGCGTCGTCGGGCTTGCGCTTTTTCCCGACCACGAACGCGATCAGCACCGAGACGAAATACAGGCCGACGAGCGCGCCGCTGACCGCCACCTGGCTGGTGATTTCCGGACCCGGCGTCACGATGGCTCCGAGCGCGAACGCGAGCAGCACAGCCCAGCGGCTGAACTTGAGCAGCTGCATGGGCGTTACGATCCCTGCGATCGCGAGGAACGAAATGAACAGCGGCAGCTCGAAGACGGCTCCGAACGACAGCAGCATGCGCGTCGCGAAGTCGAGATAAAACTCGAGCGTCGGTCGCTGGGTGAGCAGCGTGCCCGCGTCATCGACCTTGCCGAGCAGGGAGAAAAAATAGCCGAACGTAAACGGGAACGCGACGAAGTAGGCGAACGCGACGCCCGACAGAAACAGCGCCGTCGAGAAGAACACGAACGGGACGACGAAGCGCTTTTCGCGGTGGTAGAGGCCCGGGCTGATGAACGCCCAGAGCTGGTAGAAAATGATCGGCACGCTCGCGATCACGCCAGCCACGAGCGAAAGCTGCAGATATCCCACGAAGACGTCGGCAGGCGAGAGCGTCTGCAGCTCGGGAGTTCCCGGCAGCTTCTGCGTCACCCACGCACGCTCGTAGGGAACCAGCAGCCACGCGAGAATTTTGGTGCGGAAATTCCACGCGAACGTCGTGGAGATGGCCACCCCGATCGCCGCGCGCACGACGCGCTTCCGGAGCTCGCCGAGGTGCTCCCAGATCGTCATTTTCAAGTCGTCTTCGGGACGGCTGGGCTCGGCTTGTGTCTCGCTCGCGGTCGTCATGCGGTAGCCAGGCCCTGGGCGCCTTCGGGCGCGGGAGGCTCACCGGTCATGTACAGGGCGTCGTCCGCGAGCGCCGAGCGCGGAAAATGGTCGGCGTAGACGACAGCCGTGTCGGGCAGTGCGCCGTAGGAGTCTGCGCCTTCGCGGGGCCACTCCCGCGCGCGCACAACGAACGCAGCCTCGGCGTAAGGCTCGGGTTGAGGCATCGCAGCCGCGCTGAAGGCTCCGACCGCCGCCGCGCTCGAGCTCGGCATGGGGTCGAATCTCGCGACGCGCATCACGCCGTCGATTTCGCCGCGCGCGAGCTTACGAATCTCGGCGATGTCGCTTCCGAGGGAGCCCTCCGACAGCACTTCGTCGATGCCGCTCTGCGCGCGCAAATCGCTCGCCATGCGCCGCACCTTGCTCGACCATTGGCCAAGCTTGCGCATGACCTTGGGGAGTTCTTTCGGGCCCATCACCACGAGGGCGACGATGACGAGGACGGCGAGCTCGCCGAACGACATTCCAAACACTCCCGCATTGTAGCACGCGCCCCTCGCGTTGCGCGCACCTCCGACAGCCGCCCCGAAGCTGCTAGGGTCGCAGGCCGTGCTAGCGCTCACCGGTCTGTCTCCTGCGCGCCTCGCGCGCCTCGTGCCTGAGGTGCGCCTCGACGAGGCGCGGAAAATCGTGAGCGTCGCGCTGCGAACGGGCGCCCTGCCGAAGGGGATCCCGCAAGTGCGCAAGAGCGCGCTTGAGGCGGTGCGCGCCGCGTGCGTGATTCCGGCGCTCGAGGTGGTCGCGCACGAGAAGAGCGACGTTGATCCGTTTGAGAAGCTCGCGTTCGATTCGTTTGAAGCGAAAGGCGCGGCGCGCTTCGAAGCCGTGCGCATCCCGCTCCAAAAGCCGGGCCGTTTTTCAGTCTGCGTCAGCTCGCAGGCCGGCTGCGCGCTCGCCTGCGCGTTTTGCGCGACCGGCAAGCTTGGTTTGCTGCGAAACCTTGAGGCGTGGGAAATCGTCGAGCAGGTGCGGGCTGTCAAACGCACGCTGGGCGTCGGACAGCGCGTGCACGGCGTGGTCTTCCAGGGGATGGGCGAGCCGATGGCGAACCTCGATCGCGTGCTGCAGGCGATTGAGGTGCTCATGGACCCGAGCGCCCTCGCGATCGACGCGCGCGCGATGACCGTGTGTACCTCGGGGCTGCCCGCAGGAATTCGCCGCCTCGCCGACGAAGCGCCGAACGTGCGCCTTGGCTGGTCGATCGGCAGCGCGCGCCGCGAGGTTCGTCGCACCCTCATGCCCATCGAAAACGCCAATCCGCTCGAACAGGTCGTCGAGGCATGTGTGTATCATGCACGCATTACCGGGCTGGCGCCGATGTGGGCCTTCACCCCGCTCGCGGGGGTCAACGACAGCGATGACGATGCACGGGCGCTCGCGGCGCTCGCGAAGTCGTTCGCAGCGCGCGCCGGAGTCAGGCCGCGCATCAGCGTCATCCCGTTCAATGCCTTCGACGGCGACGCGTTCGCCCGCTCGACGCGCGAAGATGCGTTTCGCGCGACCATGCAAGGCGAGGGCGTCTTTTCGCACTTGCGCTACAGCGGCGCGGGCGACATCGCGGCGTCGTGCGGACAACTCGCTGCGAAGCTGTCGTAGCAGCCAAGCGCCGCCGCAGGCTGCTGTCCCGATGAGGTGCTCCGCTGCCGGGGGCTGAGCTCACAGCTTCGTGAGCGCCCGCTCGCGATCGCTTTCGTGCTTGAGAAAGGCGCCCATCGTGGCCTCCGCGACGTCGCGGTCGAGGGCGGTGACGCCCAGCGTCACGAGCGCGCGCGCCCAGTCGATCGTCTCCGCGAGGCTCGGTGATTTCTCGAGGTCGAGCGTGCGCACCTTCGCGGCGAACGCGGCGAGCTGGTCGGCGAGCCCGCGCCCGATTCCGGCAACGCGCAGCTCGAGAATTGCGACCTCGCGTGACGGGGGAGGGTAGTCGAGAAAATGGTGGAAGCATCGGCGGCGGAGGGCGTCGGTCATCTCGCGCGTCGCGTTGGTGGTGAGCAGGACGAGCGGCGGATGCTTCGCGCGCACCGTGCCGAGCTCCGGAATCGTCACCTGCCCCTCCGACAGGACCTCGAGCAGCAGCGCCTCGAACTCGGGGTCGGCGCGGTCGACCTCGTCGATGAGGAGCACGACTGGCTGGTCGCTTCGAAGCGCCTGAAGGATAGGCCTTGCAACTAGAAAGCGGTCGCTAAAGAAAGCATCGGCCTCGACGCGATCGATCGCCTCTGCCGTGCTTGAAGCGCCCCGCACCTGCTCGGCGATCGTCTCGCGAAGCAGCTGCGTGTAGAGCATCTGGCGCGCGTAATCCCACTCGTAGATCGCCTTGGATTCGTCGAGCCCTTCGTAGCACTGAAGGCGCAAAAGCGGCCGCGACAGCGCCTCGGCGAGAGCGCGGGCGAGATCGGTCTTGCCGACTCCGGCCGGACCTTCGAGCATGAGCGGCCGCCCCAGCTCAAGCGCGAGGAAGGCCGCGAGCGCGGTGCGATCGTCGGCGAGGTAACTGGCGCGGCCAAGCGCACGGGCGAGCTCGGAGGCCCTGGGCGGAAGTTGCATCGTCTTTGGTCTCTGCGAACGGTCGCCCCGCGCGACCGCCGAACGATAGTCCCAAAACTTAGCTTCGCGGGTGCGGCAGTGTAGAGTTGCGCGAAATGCCTGAACGCGACGACCTCGTGCGCGTCGACCTGACTGGAACGCTCCATCCGGTCGGCAAGAGCGCGAGCCAAGAGCTGCGCGCGCGCGCAGGCGAGTGGCGCCTCGAGCGCGGACCGCCAGGTTCCATCCTGCTCGGCCGCGCCGCGCGCGGTGAAGGGGAGCCCGTGCTCAAGTTGGCCGGGAAAATTCGCACGCCCGGCGCGCTGTGCGACATCGTCGCGATGATCGCGCAGTGCTCCTGGAAGGGCGAACTCATCGCCATTGAAGACAACAAAGTGCGCTCGGTTTACTTCGAGTCCGGGTCGGTTCTTGGTGCCAACACCAACGTTCCCGATGAGCGCCTTGGCGAGACGCTTTACCGATTTGGCGTCGTGACGCGCGAGCAAATCGACAGCGTGGTAAAATCGTCGGCCGGCAGCGGCCGCCGCTTTGGCGAGGCGGCCATCGAGCTCGATTATGTGACGCCCGAGCGCCTCTATCCGATGATGGCCCGGCAGGTCGAAGAGGTCTTTTACGCGGCCGTGCAGATAGGCGACGGCACGTTCTATTTCTACGACCGCTTCGATGAGGCGCTCCTGGGTCGGCGACACAACCTCAACGCCAGCATGTTGCTGATGGAGGGCGCGCGCCGCATGGACGAGATGCGTTTCTTCCGTGAGCGCGTACCTAACGAGCACTACATTCCGGCTCCGAGGGAGACGGGGAAAAAGCCTCCGGACGAGCTCGTCAAGGTGCTCGCCGAGTGTGACGGAAAGCAGAACATTTCGCAGATCGGGCGGCGCCTAGGGCTCCTCGAGTTCGAGGTGACGCGCGCTGTTTTTCAGCTAGCAAGCGGCGGGTTCGTGGTCGTCGCGGCGCCTCGCGCGCAGGGTCCGCAGGCGATCATGGAAGGCTTCAACCCCGCGCTCATCGAAATTCACGCGAGCTGCGACGCGAGCGGCAAGGGCGCTGAGCTGCGCGACGGACTCTCCCGATTTGCCACGGGTGGCGGCGTCTATGATCCGTTGTTCCAGGGCGCGGGCCCGCTGTCCGATGGCACGCTCAAGCCCGAACGCGTCGAGCGAAATCTCGCGGCGCTCGCAGGCGATGATCCCGACGCATGGCTTACGCAGCTGATGCTCGATTACATCGGCTTCGCGCTATTTCAGGCGGGCTCGTTGCTCCCGCGCGACGCCGAAGCGCGCCTGTCGGCCAGCGTCGGCGATCGGTTGCAGCCGCTTCGTCCGCTCGAGAGCTCACCGCTGACCAGGGGCGCCTGACGAACGCGGACTATTCTCCGCGTTGTCGCCGCGCCTCGTAGAGCGCTACCGCCGCAGAGACCGACGCGTTGAGCGAGGCGATTGGGCCTGACATGGGCAAGCTGGCGACCACGTCGCACACGGCGCGCACCGTTTTTCGAAGGCCTTTCCCTTCGGCTCCGACGACGATTACCACCGTCGACGCGAGGTCGGCGGTGTCAATTCGCACCGGACCGTTCGCGTCGAGCCCGACGACCTGGATCCCGCGCTCGCGCAGGTCGGTAAGCGCATTGGGCAGGCTCGGGACGCACACGAGGCGCGCATGCTCGACGGCGCCCGCGGAAGCTCGAAAGACGGCCGGAGACAGCGGCGCCGATCGATGTTCGGGCCACATGACCGCGTACGCTCCCATCGCGACGGCAGAACGGACAATGGCTCCGAAATTTTGCGGATCCTCGAGCTCGTCGAGCGCGATGAGGATGGCGCCTTCGGGGATCTCCAGCTGATCAAGCGACAGCACCGTAAGCGGCGCTGCCAGAGCAACGGCGCCCTGATGCCGCGCGCCGAGGGCGAGCTTGTCGAGCTCCGTGCGGTGAATGCGGGCCACGGTGGCGCCGCGATCCTTTGCAAATCGGGCGAGCGCATCGAGCTGCGGTGAGTCGGCGCTGTCCCAAATGAGCACCCGCACCAGCTTGGCCCCGTGCGCGGCGATCGCCTCGCGGACCGGCTGAATGCCGCAGATTACCCGCTCTCGCGGCTGTACGCTTCGTTCGTTCATGATGGCTCCAGCCCCCGGGCGATTTCGATCGTGATTTCTCGGGCGGCGCGCGCAGGGTCGGCTGCGTCGCGAATGGGGCGTCCGACAACCACGGCGTCGGCCCCCGCAGCGATCGCCATGCGCGGGGTCGCCACCCGCTTTTGGTCGTCGGACGCTGCGGAAGGCCGTACGCCCGGGGTTATCAGGGCGACTTCGGGGCCCAGCGCGGCTCGAAGCGCGGCTGCCTCGTTCGGCGAGCACACGAAGGCCCGCACCCCGGCGCCAAAGGCCAGCAGGGCGAGCCTGACGGCATGCTCCTGGACGTTGGCGGTGACGCCCTGGCGCGCGAGATCGCCTTCATCGAGCGACGTGAGAACCGTCACAGCGACGATGCTAAGCCCCGTAGCCTCGCTCTGCGCGCGATGGACGGCTCGCTCCAGCATAGAGGCGCCTCCGGACGCGTGAACGGTGAGCAGGCGCGCTCCGTGGGCGCAAGCGCGCGCGACGGCCCGTTCGACGGTCTCGGGGATGTCGTGAAGTTTCAGGTCAAGAAATACCGGAAGGCCAAGCGCCGATCCGAGCTGCACGGCGTCTCGGCCAGCCTCGACAAACAGCTCAAGGCCGACCTTCAGCATGCCGACTTCTGGCGCTACGCGCTGCGCGAAAAGTCTCGCCGCGTCGATCGACGGCGCGTCGAGGGCGACGATGAGCCTCTCCCGCGCCGATGCACCAGCGAACGGAATATTGTCGCGCGTCAACGCGTCAGTCGCAACTGCACATGGCGTCGCCGGGCTGGCACGACGGGACTTTTGTGCCGTTCATCATGTGACACTGCGGTTTGTGCGGCGCCTGAGTCGCGGGAGCCGCTACGCCACCCGAGACAGGTTTGCCCCCGGAGCCCGATTTCGCGGCGTTCTCGCGCTGGGCCTGAAGCTGAAGGTTCAGCGCCTCGAGATCGGCGATGCGCTTGGCGATTTCCGCCTGCTTCGTCGGGTCGGTAGCCTTACCGAGTTCTTCTTTGAGGTCGCGCTCTTTCTTCGCGTTCGCCTCTTCTTTGGCGCCGAGCTCAGCCAGCATGGCGTTTAGCTTGGCTTCTTTCTCCATCGACCCCTTGATGTAGATGCCCGCGCCCGCGCCGACCGCGATGACTGCGGCAATGGCCAGGCCCACGAGAACCTTGAGGTTCTTTTTGCTCTTGTCCTGGGTGAGCGCGACGAGTTCTTTTTCGTGCTGCTGCTGCCGGGTGATCTGCTCCATACGGGCGCGGTTCTCGGCGTCGACGCGGGCCTTCTCAACCTCGGCGTGGCGAATGCCTTCGATGCGCGCCTGCTCTTCGCGGCTGCGCTGCTCGTCGACGCGGCGCTTCTCTTCGGCGGCCTGCATGCGCGATTCTTCTGCCTCGCGCTGACGCCGCTCTTCGGACGCGCGTGACTGCTCAGCGGCATTTTCAGCCTGTTTGCGAGCGTTTTCTTCCTGCTGAATGCGATCCTCTTCGAGGCTCATCAGCTCCTTCAAAGAAAACAGGACCGAGCTTTCTTTCTGTTCCGCCATGGGCTCTCTCTTCTCGTGTCAGTCGAATTGCGAGGGGTTCATTCGCTTCGCGTGAACGCGCAACGCGTCTGAAAACGTACCCTAAGTTTCGCGGGCTTCGCAAACGTTCTCGACGCAGCCAGTGCGATGATTTCGGTCGAGGCGTTTTTTGCCAGCGTGGATCGCGCCCCAGGTTCGGACACCGCGCGCCTCTCCGGGCTTGGCTTCGCGCGTGGGCGTCGTGTAACGTCAAACGAACATGGCCACCAACGTTTGCGCGCACATCACCGGCACGGTTTGGAAAATCGAAGTCAAAGAGGGCGAGTCGATCTCAGAAGGTCAGACGTGCGTCATCCTCGAGTCGATGAAAATGGAGATGCCGGTAGAAGCGCCGGCCTCGGGCACGGTTCAAAGTATCGCGTGCGCCGAGGGGCAGGCGGTCAACGAGGGCGACGTTCTGCTCGTGCTGGCGTGAGCTTGCGGTAGCGAGCCGCCGCCCCTGATGGATGAGAGGCGGGCGGCCATCGCGGCCTAGTCGCGGTGCGGAGGCGCCGGGGGGGCAAAATCGGAATCGTCGTCTTCGACGTCAACGACGTCTGCGAAGTCGTCGACGATGATCACGTCGTCGCCGTCGTCGTCGTCCTGAGGCTGAGCGTCGATGATCGCCTCCTCCGAGAAGTCGACGGCGGGGCGTTCGTCGGTGTTGAGCATCACGTCGCGGCTCGGGGCCGGCGGCACGGGCGTCGCGCCCAGCTCGATCGAGGGGGTTCGCAGGGGGCCCGCTTCGGCGAGGAGCGCCTCGATGTCATCGCGGCTCGTCGCCATGGTCGGCATGTCGGAGTCGCGACGGCGTTCCGCCGCAGCGGCGGGGACGACCGGCGTTGTTGCGGCTCGATTGTCGGACGTGTCGTCCAGCGGCGGCGGCGGCGGCACCGTGGGGCTCACGGAATCGTGGGCGACTCTCTCCGAGTCGCCGACTTCTTCAGCGGGGGAAGGCTCGACGGCCTGCAGCGCCTCGACAGCGGCGATTTCGGGCTTGCGGAGCATGTTCGACTTGGCGCGCTCGAGGCCGGCCGCTGCGTCAGCGTCGCCGGGCTTCATTCGCAGCACGCGCCGCCATGCGTCGGCCGCTTCACGTGCGTCCTGAAGGCGCTCTTCCCAAAGCTGAGCGACCTTGCGGGCGAGCTCGGCGCGCGTGCTCACTTCCTTGCCCCTGAGGATCTGGTCTTCATAGAGCTGGACCATCCCGCGGTAGTCGCCGAGTTCGGTGAGCAACGCGCTGAGCTCTTCCATGACGCTCTGGTCGCTGGGCGACAGGTCGTGCAACTTCTTGAGGTCGGCCGCGGCTCCTGCGTGATCTCCCAGCTGGTCGCGGCGGATCCTGGCGCGTCGCGACAGCAGCTGCCGGACGAGCGGGCCGTCGAAGACCTCTGCGAGCGCACGCGAAATCGCGGCTTCGGCGCGGGAGACGTCGCCGATTTCTTCGCTCATCGCCTGCAGCGCGTCGAGCGTTGCCGGCTCGACGCACGCGACCAGCGCATCGCCCATCCACGTGAAGGCCTGGTCGAGGTCTCGCAGTTGCTCGCAGGCAATTTTTGCGGCCCGTCGCAGCAGCGCGCCGCGCGTGCGCCCGCCGTCGCGTGCCCCGCCTCCGCCAGCCGCGAAAGCCGCGCAGAGCGCGCGCCGCAGGTGTTCATTGCCAGTCGCTTCGTCGCCCTCGACGGCCGACATCTCCAGCATGGTGAGAACGTCGTCGGTGGGGAGGCCGCCGAGGGCCAGCTCGTAGAAGCTCTGCGCGCGCTCTGCGGCGCTCTGAGACGAGGCAATTTGCGCTGCGCGAGCGAGCGCCCGAACCCGATCGGCGGGCTGCTTGGCGCGCGACACCTGGCGCTCGAACAGGTCGATCACTTCGCTCGGATGCTCGGCGATCGCAGCGAGCCGATCGAGCAGCGCGTTGGCTTCCGACGGCGCGACGCTGGCCAGCCCCTGCTCGCCGTGTGCGACGGCCTCTGCGCGCGGTAGCCCGGCCTGGGCGCGAACTTCTGACTGACGCACGAGCTCGGTGGCGCGGTCGTGTCCGCTCGTGTCGCGGAGCAAGGCGTCTTGCGCGAGAAACAGTGCGTCGTGGTCGCCCGACGCCACCGTCATTTGCTCGAGCTGCGCTGCGAGGGCGCCGTCTGCCGCACGTACGCGGATCAGCTCAACCGCGAGCTTGGAGGCTTCCTCGACCCGCCCCACTTCGGCGAAGCGATTGAAGGCCGTGCGCAACGCAGCGGAGCGCTCTTCGCTGCTCTTGGCTCCGAACCACCACTCGACCAGCTTGCCGGCGACGATGCCCTTCCAGCCGAGCTTGTCACCGAGCGCGACGTACGCGCCGCGCATCGCTTCGTCGCCCCGATCGGCGAGCTCGGTCATGCACGCGAGGGCCTCGTCGCCGCGGCCCAGCCTGTCAGCGAGAATGCCTGCTAGCTTGAGCGTGAGCTTGCTGGCTTCTTCCTCGTCGCCTTCGATCTCGACGCGCTCGGCCATCAGCTCCGCAGTGCGGCTCCACAGCTCCTGCTGCTCGCAGAGATCGCACAATCGAGCCAGCGCTTCGAAGTCTTCGGCGTCTGCCTGACGAACAGTATCGAGCGCCACAATGGCGAGGGCCGGGTTGCCGGTTCGATCGTAGAGTTGAGCCAAATGGCGACCAATGGTGGCGCGGTCTTCCGGTCGTGAGCTGATGACGAGCTCGCGCTCGAGAGCGGCTGCGGCCTCCTGAAATTGTTCGCGACCTTCGTGCAGGGCCGCGAGCGCCTGCAGCGCCGTTCGGTTCTTTGCGTCGAGGTCGCTCAGCACCCATTCGTAGCGGGCGATCGCGTTGTCGATCTCGCCGAGCGGGTCGGCCAGCAGCGCCGCCTCCCGAAGGGCTACCGCTGCCTTGTCGGAGTTGCCCTCGGCGATGTCGGCGAGGCGGCGCAGCAGCGTCGTCGCCTCGATATGATCGGCGCGCTCGGCAGCCAGATCGATGAGCGCTTCGAGCGCTTCGCGATCGTCGCCGTCTTCGAGGACGGAGAGCCAAAGTTGCCGCGCGCCGGCCTTGTCGTCGAGGCGCGATGCGCTCGCGATCGCGGCACGCTTGCGCAGCGCAACGCGAGCGGGCGCCTCCGAGACGTGCGCTCCGCGCTTCGTCAAATGGGCGACGAGGCTCTCCCATTTCGCGAGCGACTCGTACTGCTCACAAAGCGTGGCTGAGTAGGCCTCTTTGTGGGGATCGAGCTGGGTCGCGCGTTCGAGGCGCTCAAGCCCCTTGGACTCGAGGCCGCCTTTGAGAAAATATCCGGAAGCGCGCGCGCTGTGCTCGGCCTCGATGTTCGGGTCGCCGCTCAGATCGGCGAGCGCCGCGGCCGCTTCGCCAGCGCGGTCCCATTGCCCAGCGCTTATGAAGCATCGCTCTGCGCTCTCCCACAGCTTTGGCTTTGCGGCGATCGCCGCGGCATCCGCGAACGCGGCTCCCGCTGCAGGCGCGTCGCCGGCCTGCTCGCGGAGGTCGCCCAGCCTCTCGAACAGCTGCGCGCGCGCGACCGGATCTTCGACTCCGGAGGCACTGTCAGCGATGACCTGCGCCGCCTGACCGAGCAGTCCGGCCTTCTCAAACAGACCCGCCGCCGTGGAGACTGCGCGGTCGTCTTCAGGGATTAGCTGCGCGATTCTCGCCCACGCTTCTGCGGCGGCGCCGAAGTCGGAGCGCTTCTGTTCCTGAAGGGTCGCGAGCTTCTTTTCGAGAGCAATTTTCGTGTCGATGTCGCCTGCAGACGTGGCTTCCTGCTCGAGGAGGTTGGCGAGGTCGTCCCAGCGCTGCGCCTTGTCGAGAATACGCCCGAGCGATTGCCTCGACGCCTCGTCTGCGCGGTCGATGGCGAGGAGCTGCTTGAGGGCGCCGATGGCGCCGTCGATGTCGCGGAGGTTGCCTTCGCAGAGTCCGGCGATTTCGCGCAGTCGCTGCTTTCTCGTCTCTTGCGAATCGCGATTGCCCGCGACGGCGCGCACGCTCGCCATCAGCACGTCGCGCAGGGCTGCGTAGTCGCGGGTTGTGCGAAGAAAGTCTTCGACCCAGGACAGCGCTTCTGGGTGGGATGCGTCCGACTCGAGCACCTCCCGATACCGCGCGCAGGCCTCAGGCTTTTTTCCGGCTGCGGCGAGGCTCTGGGCGTCGTCGAGGATTGCTTGGACGCGATCGGCAGACGCTGCTTGCGCGCGCGGTTGCATTGGCGCGGCGGCGGGCGCTTCGGGCGCCGGTCCGCGCTCCGAGTCCACGTCAGGCTCGATGTCGGAAAGCGACACGGCCGCGGGCGGGATTTCGGGCGTCGCCGGCACGGCCACGCGCATGTGCGCGCTCGAGGCCCGGTGAGCCTGCGCGGGCGCCGATCGCAGGGCGCGGATCGCAGCGGCGTCGGCGTGCTGCCCGGCCTGCTCGTAGGTCGCAGCCAGATATTCTGCCGCCTCGTCGGCCATCGCGCCGTCCGGGCTCGTCGTCAAATACGCGTGGAATCGCGCTGCGAGATCTCCCTCCTGCTGAAGGGTTCGTGCGTAATACACGTAAAGCTGCATCGCGCGCTCGTGCGCGGGCCCGAGGTCGAGCGCCCCCGACGCGTACGCCAGGCCGTGCTCGCCATCGTACATCTCTGCGAGGTTTACGAGGAGGTCCGCCGCCGCCGTCCGCTCGCGGTCCGGGACGGATTCCCCCGCCGAAATTCGCTCGACGATCGAGGTCGCGTACTCTTGCTGGAGAGCCGGATCCTGCGCGTCGATTTCTCGCGCGCCGGCGATCGCCGCACTCGCGCCCGCGAGGTCGCCCGCGGCCTTACGCGTTGCGGCTTCGTCGCGCAGCAGCGCCACGCGCCGCGCGGGGTCGGCCTCGACCGTCAGCTCGGCGGCGTAGAGGGGCCAAACGTCGTCGTAATGACCGAGGGATTTGTAGACTTCGCGCGCGCTGAAGATCGCGAGCGTGTTCGACGGATCGAGCTCCGACGCGCGGCGGAAGTGCTCCGCGGCCTTGCGGGGCTGAGCCATCGACAAGTCGCTGTAGAGGCGGCCGATTTCCTCGTGCATCGCCGCGAGGAGCGGCGTCAGCTCCGGGGCTTGCGGCGCCATCGGCGCGAGGGTTCTCGTGCGATGCTCGAGCAGCGCGGCGAGGTCTTTCAGTTGGCCCTTTTCGCGGTACAGCTGGGCGAGCCGATCGGCTGCGGCGTTTTGCGCAGGATCCCGCTCGATCGCGGCCATGAGCACATGTACCGCGCGATGCGCGTCGCCGAGCGTATTGGCCCAGATGTTTGCAGCCTCGCAGAGCCAGTAGCTCGCAAACGCCGGATCGGTCGTCTCGTTGCCGACCCGCTCGAGAACGAGCGCGTACGAGCCCGGATCGGCCGTTCCCGCGTGGTGCGCATAGGCGAGCGCTTCTTGATCGTGCGGGTTTTGCACGAGACGCTGTACGATCGCCTCGAAATCGCTCGGATTCATGGGGCCACGACGTTACCACCCTTTGAGAAGCGCAAGCAAACGTCGCCTGCGCGCTGCGCTTGAGCCAACTTTACTCGAGGGTCCCGTAGCGCAGCTTCGTGGTTGGAGCGGCCGATGCGCTTGCGCTCGGCTTCGCAGCCGGCTGGGGCGGACGCGCTGCGGTCGGGCGGGGGGCAGCCGTCGGAGCAGGCGCCGCCGGGAGTTCGATCACCTCCACCACCGACGCCGCGGCGACGGGCGGCGGAGCGATCGCGATCGCGGGGGCGGACGCGCTGGTAGCGGCGCGCGGCAACGGACGGGGCCAGAGCGCGTAAACCGTAGCGCTAAGGCCGGCGACGACGACCACGGCCGCCGCGAGCAGCAACAGCGGGGTTCGGCTCGCGGGCTGCCCCACCGCTGCTATTTCGAGGCTGTCGCCGGCGGCTGCGCTGCTGGCTGGAACGTCGCCCGTCGCCACCGAAGTGCGGACTCCGCTCGAAACGGCCTGTGAGGCCTCGACCGCTGCGTTGAGCTCCACGAGCATCGTCGCCGCGCTGTCCGGCCGGGAGGCAGGATCTTTGGCAAGCGCGCGCATGACGACGCGCTCGATTTCGGGTGACAGCTGCGCGTCGGGAGCCACCTCGGCGAACGGCTTCGGCACGGACTTGATGTGCCGCGCCATCACGATGATGGCGTCGTCGTCGGTGAAGGGCGGGCGCCCCGTGAGCATGTGATAGAGAATTACGCCGAGCGAATACAGGTCCGTGCGTCCGTCGAGCGATTTGGCCTGCGCCTGCTCCGGGGACATGTAGCGAGGGGTGCCGAACACTGTGCCGGCCTGCGTTTCGATCGCGTTCATCTCGACGTTTTCGCCGAGCATTTTGGCGATTCCGAAGTCGAGGACCTTGACGACCTCGTGCGTTTGGCCGTGCGCGTTGACGACCTTGGCGAAAAACAAATTGTCGGGTTTCAGGTCGCGGTGAACGATGCCCTTGGCGTGTGCCTCGCCGAGCGAGAGCAGCGCCTGCCGCGCCACGTCGATCGCCGAGCTCACGGGCAGTCGTTTCTGGCGCGTCAACCTCTCGCCGACGGACTCTCCCTCAAGGAGCTCCATCGCCAGAAAGAGCTCCCCCGACTCGCTCTCGCCGAAGTCGAAGACGGTGACGGTGTGCGCGGAGGCGAGCGCACTGTTGGTTCGGGCCTCGCGAAGAAACCTGCCTTTCGCCGCGGCGTCGAGGGCGCGATCGCTGCGCAGGATTTTTACGGCGACGTCGCGACCCATGGGTTGCTGCCGGGCGCGATAGACCGCGCCCATCGAGCCCGACCCTACTTTGGCGAGCAGCGTGAAGCGGCCGTCGAGCGTACGGCCGAGCATGGGATCGCCGGGAGCATCGGCCAGATCGGCGGCGCGGACGAGGTGCATGCCGTCGTGCGGGCATGTTGCCTTCATGCCGCGTGCCTCTTCAAAAAGGGCGCGGCACTTCGGGCAAACGAGGCCGGGCACGCGTCGCAGGGACGGCGCCGTATCGTCGGGCGAGTGCGAGGGGAGCGTTACAGCCAAGCGCTCTATGATCGCTTGACCCGCGCGCCCGCGCAAGGCGCTCGTGAGGATTGCTGCGCGCTTCAGCGAAGCGGCAGCACGTTGCGCGGATCGGTTACGATCGATTGATTGAGGAGCGCGTCCGCCGAAGTCGCTTTCATCGGCGCCTCGCCCTCGCGCACGCGGCGGGCTTCGAGGTGCAGGTGGACGAGCTCGGGGGAGCCGGAGTCGCCGACGCCGCCTACGAGATCGCCCTCGCGCAGAACGCTTCCTTTTTCGAGTCCGGCTGCGGGCGCCTGAAGGTGTCCGAAGATCAGAAGATACTCGCGCAGCCCCGACGCTTCACGAACGGCGTGCAGCGTGACGACCGAATTGCCGAACAGCGCGCCCACGTACGCGACCGTCGCGTCGCCTTCCTGATGGTCGAGGGCCAGCATGCGGACCGGCGCGTTGCGGGATTGCGGCAGATCGACGCCGCCGTGGCCCACCGCGCGCAGCGTGGCGCCGCGGCGTTGTCGATCGTCGGGCGCGTCGAGGTCGTAGCCGCTGACGACCGAGTGGCCTGCCGCGAGGCCGGGCGCCGTGGGGTAACGGTAGGCGTCGTAGTTGACGGGACGGTCGGGTGAGCGGGGAATTTGGTCGTAGGTCACGGTTCGTCCGCTGCGATCGCGGTGCACGTTAGGGCGCACCTCTCCGGTCGAAAACCCGTCGTCATCCGCCACGTGAACGCACGAGCCTTCGTCGGGCAGCTCGCCCGCGGAGCAGAGCCCAATGTTGTTGCTGGCCGCAGCCTGCGGCGACTCGCGCAGTTCGGGGGCGGCTGCTCGGGTCGCGCGGCCGCCCGCGAGCAACGCCGCGCAAGTAGACGCAGCCGCTATTATCCAAACCGAGCGCACAGCGCCAAGTCTACCTCGGCCGCGCACGACTGGCTTCCGCGTTGCGCGCGTCGTTTCGATAAGGCTATTAGAGACTGCATGTCGAACGATCCCGCCAGCCGTCTCAACGATCTCTTCGAAGCCGAGCGCGCCGTGCGCCAGGCGCAGGCCGACCTCGCCGACGTTGCCCCGGCCGAACTTCTCGCGCTCCTTCGCGCAACGATCGCGGCAGCCGACGCCGACGAAGATCGCGACGACGCGGCGATGCGCATGGCGAGGGCGGCCGAGCTGCTCGGCGAAATTGACGGAGCTGAGGCGGTCGATTTGCTGATCGACGTGCTCGCATCGGAAGAGCCCGAAGCGCGCCTCGCGGCAGGTGAGACGCTCGAGGAACGCGCTTTTTCGCGCTTCAAGGAGGTCGCGCTCGGTGTGGAGCGCGCGCTCGCACGGCTGAGCGTGGGCAGCCCGGCGCTGTCGGAGTTGCCCTACCTGCTCGCGGAGGTTCCCGAGCCCGGCGTGCTCCCGCTCCTCGGCCGCTTCCTTGCGCACGCCGACGCCGATGCGGTTGCCTGTGCGATCGAGGCGCTCTCTGAAGTCGGCGATCCCGCCGCGCGTGCGATGCTGCGCGAGCGGCTGGCCGACAAGCGCACCGTCGAGCTCGGAGATGAATCGGGCGACGACGCCACGGTCACAATCGGCGAGCTCGCGCGCGAAGCGATTTCGTTGCTCGATCAGGTCGCCGGTCCGGAGCCGAAGCGGCCGCGGGGCAGGGGCTGAGTGGCTGCCGGCGGGCCCCGTAGCGCGCCAGCGCCGTCGGTCGGAGGGCAGGTGCGGCTTACCCCCGCCGACGCCGCGATCTGGGAAACGTTTGTCGTGCCCCGCTACCTGTCGCTCTTCGGTGACCTCGCGCTCGAGCTCGTCGTCGAGATCGATCAGGCTCAGGTCGTGCACGTCGGCTGCCGCACCGGGTATCCCGACCGCGGCCTGGCGCTTAAGCTTCCGAATTCGGCCATCGTTGGGGTCGACGCCTCGCCGCCTGCGCTGGCCCTCGCGCGCGCCAAGTCGATCACCATGAGCGGAATGATCGCCGAGTACCGCGAGGCTCAAGGCTTTCCGACGCCGCTGCCCGATGAGGCTTTTTCGCACGCGATCGCGCTGCTGCCGCCGCCTGTCGCATCGCCAAAGCCCGCGGAGGGCGTCGACGACGCGGGGCGCCACGGGCTGTTTGCCGAGTTGCATCGTTTGCTCGCGCCTTCAGGCCAGATGCTCGTTGCGCTGCCGATGCGCGGCTCGTTCGTCGAGATCGCCGATTTGCTGCGCGAGTTCGGCCTCAAGTTTGACGATCCCGCGCTTATCGTCGCCGTCGACCGTGCCGCCGCGCAGCGGCCTACCGCCGAGAGTCTTTGCGCGGAAGTCGAGGC
The DNA here is from genome assembly GCA_947473045.1 of Myxococcales bacterium. Classification (GTDB taxonomy): domain Bacteria; phylum Myxococcota_A; class Polyangia; order Polyangiales; family Polyangiaceae; genus JANYHY01. The sequence continues at coordinate 109,695 of CANJCO010000008.1, forward strand.
GGCGGGCTTTGGCTACGCCGACGTCGTCGTTCGCACGGCGAAGCTCGCGTTCAGCAGCGGTCGCGAGCTGCTCGAAGATCCGCTCATGCGGCTTGCGCTCGTTCCCGAGTTCAAGTCCGGCACGGGTCTCACCGAGGTCGACCGCCCGCTTGGCTACTTGCGCGAAGCGATCGACAAGTATTGGAGCGATGGGACCTTCGAGCTCACCGTAGAAGTCGGCTGCGTGTCTGCTCGAAGGCTCGTCGCGGGGTGACTACCTGCAGAAGCCGTCGATGCAAATCAGGCTGACGCCGCAGTTCTTACCGATCGTGGGATCGCACTCGCTGCCGAGGTTGGTCGACGAACCGCACACGTTGTACGTGCCCGATGCGGTGACGACGCCCTTGCAAATGTTGAATTGATCGGTGTTTTTGCACTGAACGCCGGCGTCGGCCGAACCGCTGCAGGCGATGTAGCAATTGTGGTGGAGGCAGAGGCTGCCTTGCGCGCACGCCCCTTGCTGGCCCTCCGTCGCGCAGATAAACTGGGGCTTTTGGTCCGGAATGCATCCGCCGGCCACGCAGACGTCCCCGCTGGGGCACGTGCTGTTCGTGCAAGGCGGGACGCAGCGCTGTTCGACGCAGACGTTGCCGCCGCTGCACTGCGAGCTCGTGGTGCAGGGGGAGGGGTTGCCCGTGCAGACTCCCTTGTTGGTGTCGCAGGAAAAGCCCGTAGGGCAGGGCGTTTTGCTGCTGCAGCCCGGCGTGCAAACGCCCTCGACGCACTGGTAGCCGTTGCTGCACTGCGTGGCGTCGCTGCACTGATCCGCTGGCGCAACGCAGGCCCCGTTGAGGCACTTCGCGCCAGCGCCGACCGAGGCGCACGAGGCGTTGCTCGTACAGCCGCTGAAGCCCGAGTCAGGCACGCCGGCGTCGGCGCCGCTGCTCGATACGCACGTCGCGCTCCCGCCCGACACCTTGCAGACGAAGCCGGTGACGCAAGGCCACTGGCTGCAGTCGCCCGAGTGGCAAAGCGAGTCGGACCCGCAAGTCTGCCCGGCCGAGCAGCCTGTCGGTGCCGAGCACGTGCCCGCGGTCTGCGCGACGCACGCGCCGCTCGCGTTGCACGCCTGGCCGGGGGGGCAGTCGAGCGAGGTATCGCACGCGATCGAGCCTCCGCTGTCGCTGCCGTAAATAGGACAGCCGCCGAGGACGGCCACACCACCGAGGCCCAAAACCAACATCGAGAAGATTCGCTTCATGACGGCTCCGAAGTGGGCAGCCCGTGCCCAACTGCAGACTACCTTAGCAACCGTCGTGCCTTCCTCCAAAGCCGCAGAAATTCGCGACTGTCGCGGGCCGCGGCGATTGACGCTCCCGCCCTGTGCACGGCGGTTCACGCGGGGTGTGGACATTTCGTCGATCGTGGCGTGACCGGTCGCATCCCGGGTGCGCATCTCGTTGTGATTTGGCGCGGGCCGTGGGACAAATGGGGACGAAGTCGACATGTACGTCCAATGCGAGCGGTGCAAGAGCGAGTACGAATTTGATGACGCGCTCGTGTCGGAGCGCGGCACGACTGTTAAATGCACGCACTGTGCGCATCAGTTCAAGGTGCGGTCGAATGCCGATCGCAGCACGCTCGACCGCTGGGTCGTCAAGACCGTCTCCGGGCGTGACGTCGTGTTCACTTCGCTGCGCGAACTGCAAAAGGCCATCGTCGCCGGGCAGTTGAGCCTTCAAGACTCCCTCGCGCGAGGGTCGGGCCCCGCGCGGCTGCTGGGGTCGATCGCCGAACTTGCGCCGTTCTTCGAGGGCCGCAAGGCGCCTGAAGTCGCGGGGCCGACAGGTACCGCCCGAGGACCGGTCATGGTTCGCGCGCGCATCGACACCCTGCGTCCTCCGGTTGGTCCGGGAGTCGCCGCGCCGCCACCGCCGCCGGTGGTGCCTCGGGAGGTGTCTCCGTTTGCGAACACGCTCGCCGCGCCGCCGGGGCCCAGGCGCTCGTCCGCTCCGCCTCCGCCGTTGCCGCCGCAAGCGTGGCCAGCTCCGCGCGTCGCCGCTTTTGAGGCCCCCGAAGCGCCGAGCGAAGCGCCGACGGTCGCGCGACCCGCACCGAGCCGGGCGTTTCCTTCGACGCACCAGCCCATCGAGATGTCGTCTCCGCTGCCGCCTCCCGTGCGCCAGTCCGTCCCGGCGCCCGACGACGAAGCCGCGCCGCGAAGCTCTCTGGCTGAAGACGCATACGCCGCGCCTCGAAGGCGCCTCGGGGGGTGGGTGCTGGCAGCGGGTTTGCTGCTCGCCACGGGCGTAACAGCGGCCATTTTCGTTAAACCCTACCTTTCCTCCTCGGTGCCCAAAGCAGCCGGAGCCGCACCCGCGCCGCTCAACGACAAGGCCCAGCAATACGTGGCCGATGGCGATCGTGCGATGCAGGAGGGCAACCTCGCCGCCGCGCGTGCGTCCTTCGACAAGGCCAGCGGAGCGGCCGAGCACGATCCGCGCGTGCTGCTGCGCGTTGCCCGGGTCGCACTCGCGCTCGCCGACGAAGCGTGGCTGGACACGCGCCTCCAGGGCGACGCCGAAGCGGGTCGCGTTGCGAAGTTGCGCCTCGATGACGCAAGCGTTGGCGCGCGGGCGGCCGCGTCGGAGCTCCTGGCCGCGACGCCCGACGACAGCGAGGCGATTCGCTTGAAGCTCGACTCGCTCCGCATCGACGGCAAGCTGGGTGACGCCCGAGCGCTTGTGGTGCGCATCGCTGGCGGTGGTCCGCAGCCGGAGAGCGCGTACGTGCTCGCGATGCTCGACCTCGCGGAACCACAGGCACCTGTACAATACACCGAAATAATCCAGCGCCTTCGGCTTGCCGCCGCGAGCGAAGGGAAGCTCGGGCGCGGTCGCGCAGCGCTCGTGTATGCGCTTGCCCGCTCGGGCGACGCCGCTCAGGCTCGAAAAGAAATCGAGCAGGTGGCCGAGCTGCCGAGGCAGCCGCTGATCGGAGCGCTGCGGTCGTACGTCGACCGTGCGCCTTCGGCCGTTGACGGCGGCGCCGTCGCCTCCGGTGTCGCTGCCGCCTCGGCTCCGGGCGTTGCGCCCATCGCCGCGGGTAACGCGGCCGCCGCTGTCGGGGCGCCCGCGTCGAGCGATCCGCGCGTGCTGCTTCTGCAAGCTGAAGACGCCAAGAAAAAGGGCGACCTCGATCGTGCGCGGTCGCTCTACGAGTCGGCGATCGCAAAAGAACCTTCGAACTCCGAGGCCCTCGCCGGGCTTGCCGAGGTCGCCGAGCGCAAGGGCGATCTGGCTACGGCGAAGGCGAGTTACAAGAGCGCGCTCGTAGTCAATCCAGGTTATTTGCCGGCGCGGCTCGGTTACGCCAACGCGCTCTGGGGACTGGGCGACAAGGCGGGCGCGCAAAAGGCCTACGCTGACATCGTCGATTCGGTCGATTCGCGAGCGTATCCTTCGTATGTAAAGGATCGCGCGGAGGGCTCAACCCCAGCAGCGCCCGCGCCGCCGCCGAAGCCCGCTCCGCCCGCGCCTGCGACCGATCCGGACCCCGGGAGCGAGAATTGACCCGGAGCTCGCGCCTGCTCGTCGCGCTGGCTGCGGCCGTTGGGATGGCGTGCGAGGGCCGGCCGCAATCGGCAGCGGTGACCGCCAAACCTCCTCGCAAAGGGCCGGCGGTTGCAGTGATCGATTTGTCGGGCGGCGCGCCGGAGATCGAAGCAGGTGGGCTGCTCGGCGCCGCGCCTGGACGCCGCCGGAGCTTTGATTCGCTGCTCGATGCGCTGAACGAGGCGTCGGCCGACAAAGACACGAAAGCCGTGGTCGTTCGCTTTGGAGCTGCGCATCTCGGCATGGCGCGGGCAGAGGAACTGGGAGCCGCACTGGCGCGCGTCCGCGCCAAGCTCCCAGTTTACTGCCACGCGCACGGCTACACCAACGCAACGCTGATGGTCGCGGCGCAAGGCTGCACCAAGACATGGGTGTCGCCCGCCGGCGAAGTTGAGGCCATCGGAATCGCCGCGCAAGTCGTCTACATGCACAAGCTGCTCTCCGACGAGCTTCACCTCGACGTGAACTTCCTTCAGGTCGGAAAATTCAAGGGCGCCGAAGAACCGCTGACGCGCGACGGACCGAGCGACGAGGCTCGCGCTTCGCTCGAAGGGACGCTCGGCGATCTTCGCGGCTCGTGGCTGAAGGCGATCTCAGACGCGAAGAAGAATCCGAATCTCGCGCTGGAAGACGGGCCGTACGGGCCTCAGGCGGCGAAGGCTGCCGGGCTCGTCGACTTCGTTGGATACGAAGACGAGACGGGCGAGTTCGCGAAGAAAGAGACCGGCGCCGTTCGCGAGGTTGTGCGATTCGGGCCGGGCGCGCAGGACGGCGAAGACGGAATCGGTGACGTGCTTCGCGCGATCGCGGGGCCGGGAGCCAGCGCGCCGATTGTCGTCGTCCGCGCGGTCGGGCAAATCTCGATGGGCGGCGGTGGCGGCCTGATGGGCGACGGGGGCGGCATCACGCACGCCCGACTTTCGCGGCAGCTCGCGCGCATCGAGCGCGACGATGACATCAAGGTCGTCGTGCTTCGCATCGACTCGCCTGGCGGCAGTGCCCTCGCGAGCGACTTGATGTGGCATCAACTCATGCGCGTGCGCGCCAAGAAGAAGCTGGTCGTGTCGATCGGTGAAATGGCTGCGAGCGGCGGCTATTATCTCGCGTCGTCGGCCGACTTCGTGTTCGCCGACGCGACCAGCATCGTGGGCTCGATCGGAGTCGTGGGCGGAAAGATAGCGGTCGGCGATGCGCTCGAGCGCGTCGGCGTGCACGCCGAGACGTTTTCAGCAGACGCGAAAAACCCGTCGGCGAGGGCCCGTGCGGCGTATGCGTCGCCGCTGATTGCATGGGACGAGCCCACGAAGCTGCGCGTCTACGAGAGCATGAAGAGCGTCTACGACCTGTTTCTTGCTCGGGTGGCGGAGGGACGAAAGATCAGCGTCGAAAAAGTTGCGGCGAGCGCAGAAGGGCGAATTTTCAGCGGTCGTGAAGGCAAGGCCCGAGGTCTCGTCGACGAGCTCGGCGGACTCGAGGCTGCGATCGCGAAAGCTCGCGAGCTCGCCGGATTGCCGGGCGATGCGAAGGTCGACGTGTTGACGGCCCGCTCGCGCGTTGCCGAACTGCTTGGTGGGAGCGCGGACGACGGCGCAGAGAGCCGAAATCCGGTCTCGGCGGCGTCGGTCGTGGGCGCCGAGGTCGCATCGTGGGCCGAGCGCGGGGTGCCGGGACTGGCGGCCTACGCCGGTAGCCTCCACCCGCTGATCGAGGGCGAACACGCGGTTTGCGCGCTGCCTTTTGCGCTGACGGTGCGGTGACCATTCGCGCGCTGTCTGTGTCGCGCCCCGCGCGGATTCAGGTATCGTGCTGACGATGTCCGAAGCGGACGCAACGACCGCGGAACCCCGCGCGACCCTGCGGCTCGCCGAGCTGGGGCCGCTTCACGCCGGCGATGACGCTAAGGCCGACGCGCCCGAGATCGGCGTTCTTGCCAGGCGCTACGGGCGGGCGGACGAGGGGTGCCTGCGTTCGGAGCTCGCGAGGGCGCGGTCACGCGGGGATGCGCGAGCGGAGCGCGACGCCTGCGTTGATCTGGCGAAGTTCCTCGCGAACGGAGAGCTCTCGTTGGCGGAGGCGGCCGGCCTCGCGGAGCGCGCGCTCGCGGTAAGCGATGATGGCGAACTGCGCGAAGGCGCCGCGGGCTGGTTCGAGGGCTGCGGACTTCACGCAGAGGCCGCGCGGTTGCTGCTTCGCGGGGCAGTCGCGGGCGTCGACGTTTCGCTGCGCGCTGCGGTCGCGTTTGTGCGCGCTGGCGACGCGGAAGCTGCCCGCGCCGTGCTCGTGCGAAGCGCCGATGCCGACGACGCGGACGCTGCCAGCCTCGAGTTGCTGGCGTCTATCGCGGGTTGGGCGCCGCTCGTGGTGAGCGCCGGTGCAGCCGCCGCGGCGTACCTTCAGGCAGCGTCGCGCCGTCGGGCTGCAGGTAGGCCAGACGCCGAGCTTGAAAACCGTCAACGGGCGCTCGAGATCGACCGAGGCAACGTGACTGCCGCGTTCGCACTCGCCGCGACGTGGGCGGAACGCGGGCGCTCGGGCGCCGTAGCGTCGGTGCGTCGCGCTTTCGATGGTGAGCTCGACCCGGCAGCGTCGCGTGCGCTGCACGCGTTGGTCGTCAGCGCCTCGCCGGACGATGTGGGCGAGGTGCTCGCGTCGGCGCTCGACGCGCGCCTCGACTGCTCACAGGGCGACGACGATGCGATCGACTTCGACGAGCTGCTCACGCGCTCCGGTCTGGACGAACTTCGGACGGCTCGCCGGGAAATTCTCGAGCCCGCCGCCGCCGCTCGCGCGCGCGGTACCGACGAAGCCGCAGGTAGCGCGGAGCCTGGCCGTGAGCCCGCTCGCGCGTGGGCGCGCGCCGCTCGCGATGGGGACGACGACGCACGGGCGGCTGCGCTTGAGGCCGCGGCGGAGTTCGTGTCAGCTCCCGTTCGCGCGGCGCTGCTCGCCGTGGCGGCCGACGTGCGTGCGCAACTCGGCCACGCTGACCGCGCTCGCCTTGATGCGACCCTCGCGATGCGCGCTGCTCCACAATCGATGCGTGCAGCTGCGAGCGTTCGGGCTGCTTTCCGGAATTCGCGCGATCTGACCGAGGTGGTCGCGATGGAACAAGGCGCGCACCATGGGGGCGTGCTGGGCGCGGAATGCGCCGAACTTTCGGCAGCGCTTACAACGGTTGGTGGCTTCGCGGAGGCGCTCCCGTGGGCGCAGCGCGCCGTGACCCTGCGGCCGGGCGATCCGCGCGCGCTCGCTGCGTTGATCGCGCGTGCGGTGGCCGTGGGGGATGCCACGCGGCTATGCGATGTGCTTTGCTGGGTGATCAGTCAGGCGCTTCCGCTTACGATGCTCGCGCCTCCGCTCGCGTTCGGGGTGGCGGCGTTGGCTGACGTCGATGCGTCGCGCGCGGCCGTGGTCGTGCGTCGCGCGATCGACGCGTTCGGCTGCGGCGACGAGCCCCTGGCCGACGCGCTGATCATGGCAGCAAGGAGCGCGCGCGACCGGGGGTTGGAGGCCCTCGTTCACCAGCGTCGCGTCGACGCCGCGCAAACCCAACAGCAGCGTTGTGAGGCGCTCATGGCGATCGCCCGCCTGCGCGCGGAGCTCGGCGACCACGATGGCGAGCTCCGCGCTCTGCGTGCCGCCCGCGACGCCGGGCTCGCGATCTCGCTGGTAGCTGAGCGCCTGCCGTCGCTGGTGGGCCGCGCGCAGTCTGCGGACGCCGAGCTCGCCTGGCTGACGCTGCACGCCGAGGCGCTCGAAGCCGAATTGCCGGTCTCCGCGCAGCAACACCCGCGCCGGCGGATCGCTGGTCCTGAGGCGGAGCGCGTGGCGTCGGCAGGATTGGCCGCGGCAGCTGCTCTGCGTGAGGTAGGCGCGGCACTTTGGGACTGCACCGGCGACCGGGCGGGGGCGCTCTCGGTGTGGACGCGCGCAGCGGTTTTGGCTGGCGAGGGAGCGATGCCCCGGCTTGCCCGCGACGTCGAGCGTTTTGCCCCGGCGGGACACGCGCTCGAGACGCTTTGCGAGCTCGCGGCCGCGTCGCGGCATGCCCAGGTTGCCGCTGAACTTGAAGCGAGAGCCGCGTCACTTGCGCTTGCCGCGGGCGATGCCGGCCGCGCGTTCGACCTGGCGTCGTCGGCGCTTTCCCGCGATGCCTCGGTGACGTCCGCGCTCAGGGTGGCCGAAAAGGGCGCGATGGGCGCGCGAACGCCTGCGCGCATGTCGCGCTTGTACGCGGCGCTCAGCGACGCATCGCTTGGGCGCTTCGGCCGCCGCGCGGCGCACTTCAGGGGTGCGCGTTTCTTCGAACAGTGCGGCGAGCCCGCGCTTGCCTTGAAACACGCTGCATCCGCCTTCGAGGCGGTACCCTCCGAGGGGGCGCCGCTGGTCGTGTTGCGGCGGGCCGCTGCGAACGCGGGCGATGACGCAGCAGCTGTCGCGGTTCTTGTGGCTGTCGCAGACAGCGCTCCGTCGAAGGCTGCGCGAACGGCGTGGCTGCTTCGTGCGGCAGACGCAGCGGGAGGCGGCGAGGTCGGGCTTCGTACGCGATTCGATCTGCTGATGAAGGCAGCCCTTGCCGCTCGCTCTCCCCTCGTCGTTTCGCTGTTTGCAGACGCGACCCGGGCGCTGCTTTCCTCCGTGCCTGCGGAGCGCGAGGCGCTGCGTGCCCGGGTTACGGACGCGGCTGGCGCGATCATGGGCAAGCTCGAGGGCCCGGACGGCGCGCGAATCGGTCTCGATTTCGCGCGGCTGTCGCTTGAAGCGTTCGGTGATGCGTCGGGCGCGCTCGCCGCAATCGAGGCGGCGCTCGAAGCGGACGCCGATCTCGAGGAGTACGGTCAGCTCTTCAACGCTTCTAAGCTCCTCGGAGACAGCGACGCGGCTCCGAAGTCGATATCGGGGCTCGCGGCGATGCTGGCGCGTCCGTACGCGAACGTCGGCGCGGCTGCCTTGCGATTGTTCGCGGCCATCGCGCGGGCGCGCGGGGATGTCGCGATGGTCGGCACGTTTGTTCTGCTCGGCGCAGAGCGCGATCCGGATGACGACGAGCTCGTGCGCGAAGCGGACGCCATCGCCCGCGGCCTCGGTGATGCGCCTGCCGCTCTCCGATTCTTCAAATCCGTCAAACAGGGGCGCCGCCTCGAAGCCTGGGCTGCGGCCGTTGAAAGCGCGGTCGCGAGGGGCGACCGGGCGGCCAGCGTGGCTGCGCTCGAGCGCGTTGTCGAGCTGTCGCCCGAAAACGATAAGCCCGTCGCTTCTGACGCGCTGCGAGCCGCCCGAGCTTCAGATGAGACGCCCCGCGGCATCGGCGAGGATCCCGGTCCCGCGAGCGCGGACGACTGGGCGGCGCTCGCGCAGACGGACGCGGCCCGGGGCGACCACCCCGCGGCCATCCGCGCGCTCACGCAGGCGGCGCGTCTCGACGCCGGGTCTGTCGAGCGCTGGAGCGCGCTCGAACGTGTCGCC
>CANJCO010000009.1 GCA_947473045.1 Myxococcales bacterium
AGGGTGTTGAAAAACACCCTGATAGTAATTGGCGAAGCCAATTGCGTGGGGTGGGGACCCCGAAAAACCGCGTTTTTCGGGGCGGGGAGGTGCATACCTCCCCGAGATGAAAGGCTAGCAGGCCGTTCTTCAACGGCCTGCTAGCGCGCTCGCCAGCGCGCCCAACATGACGCGACTTACAGCGCGCCCAACATGACGCGACTTACAGCGCGGCCAGCAGCTCGATCGACCGCAGACGCGCGGCGAGGGTGGGTCCGGGATGAACCACCATGAGCTCGTCGGCGCCTGAGAGCAGCGTGAACCGCTCGACGTCGCGGCGAACCTCGGGCGGAGTGCCTATCGCGGAGTAGGTGCTCATCGCCGTGATGCTGCGGCCGGCCGGAGATTCGAGCACCTGGTCGGCCTCGTCGTCGGTCCAGTCAGCGCCGCGGCCGAGGAGAATCTTGACGCGCGTGCGCTGCACTGCGCGAAACTGAGACTCGGCCTCCGCTGCGTCATCGGCGGCGATCACGTTGAGGCCCGCGATCACGTAAGGTAGCGGATGCTCGGGCGACGGCCGGTACTCGCGGCGGTAGAGCGCGACGGCCTGCTCGAGCGCCGCCGGCGCGAAGTGCGACGCGAACGCATAGGGCAGCCCGAGCCTCGCGGCGAGCTTGGCGCCGAAGAGCGATGAGCCGAGGATATACAGCGGTACGTGCGTTCCTTTGCCCGGCATGGCAAAGACGCCGGGCAAGAGCGAAGTGTCGCTAAAATAGGCCTGCAGCTCGAGCACGTCGCTCGGAAACGAGTCGGAGGCCGACGGATCGACGCGCAGCGCGCGCGAGGTGGTCGGATCGGTGCCGGGTGCGCGCCCAACGCCGAGATCGATGCGCCCCGGATGCAAGCACGCGAGCGTGCCGAACTGCTCGGCGATCACCAGCGGCGCGTGATTGGGCAGCATGATGCCACCCGCCCCGAGGCGGATCGTCTTCGTGTGCGCCGCCACATGCGCGATGACGACGCTCGTCGCCGAAGAGGCGATCGCCTGAAAGTTGTGGTGCTCGGCGTACCAGACGCGGCGATACCCCAGCGCCTCCGCGCGCTGCGCGACGACAACGGTGTCGGCGAGCGCGTCGCCTGGTGTCTGCCCAGGAGAAACAATCGCGAGGTCGAGAATCGAAAGGGCAGCGGCGAGCGGCATTGGCCAGTAGCTTTAGCCTGAAGCGAGGCGGTTGCCATGTTTGTTCGCCCGGCAGGGCTCGGTCGAGCGATGCTCGGGCCCGCGCGACATCTACGCCGCCTGCCCGCGGCTGCGCTGAGATTTCAGCGCGCAGGCGCGGCGGAGGCGGAAGGCGCTGGCGAACCCGCGTGAGCGGACGCAGAAGAGGACCTGTAGTTTGCAGGTACTTGAAACAGCATATCGGGCTCCGATTTCTTATCTATCTTCGTCGCCTCTACTTTGGTAACGATCGCGCCCGACGCATCGAAGGTTTCGGCCCGCAACGGAAAGCCGCGCGCGCCCACGGCTTCCATCCATGAGCCAAAACCGAAGTCCTTCATCGGACCGCCGCCGAGGCCGATGAACGCGAGGCCGGAGCTGACGCACGCGACCGTACGAAGGTGCGTCACGGGGTCGGTGAACTGGAGCTCGTCGCAGGCGTAGCCGGCCACCTTCGACGATTTGCCTGTTTTTAGCAGCACAGGGCCGGGCGCGCCGCCGGAGGCCTGACCAAGCGGCGCCTCGACGAAAGAGTGCGTAGCGGGCGAGAGCCAGTAGGCCTTTTGCGCGGGCGAGTCGACGATGACGACGATTTCGAACACGGTCGCGGTCGGAAATTCGACGCGCATGCGGCCGCGCTTCACCCGAAATCGCGCGGTGGCAGGCGCGGGCGCTGCCGAGGCGGGCGCCGTCGTGGCGATTTCGATTTCGCCCTCGAATCCAACGAGGCTCCCCACCGCCGCGGCGACCGGGGCCAGATCGATTCCGCCGTCGGCCCGCGTGCCGCCCTTGCCCCTGCACGCAGCCAGCGCAAACGCGCCCGCGGCCGCGATCGCCAAAACCCTGCCACGCAGCATGACGCGCACTCTACACGCAGCGCGGGCTACGATGCGGCTGCCATGCTCCTTCCTACGCCGCCGTCCAGCATTCGGCTCCCCGAGGCAGGCGCGCTTCGCGAAGAGGCGCGTCGCGTCTCCGACCGCGCGTCGCTCAAGGGTCGCCCGAGGCGGCGATTTCTCACCGAGCGACGCGATGCCCTCGCGCGCGCGCTGGTGCCCGTCGCTGCAGTGGTCTCCGCGATCACCATCGGCGTGGCCTTGCTCGATCTGCTGCTGTCATCGTTTCCTCCAAGCCTCGCGGCGTCGGTGACCCTCGCGGTGACGGCGATCGCGCTCGCGGCCGTCGCCGCAGCAGCGTTCAGCGCGCGCGGACGTTACGGAGCGCTCATTGGGCTGGCGATCGCCGCGGGCGCGCTGGCGACGCTCGGATGGGGCCTCGCATGCCGCCTCACCGGGGGCGGCGCGAGCCCTTTTTTGCTGGTCGTCGTGCTGGCGAATGCTGCGTTTGCGAGCGTTGCTCCGGTGCCTCCGCGCGCGGCCGCGACGATCGGCGCGTGCGCGCTCGCCGGCGTCGGTGTGGCTTCGCTTTCGTCGCCCGCCTACGCGTGGCTCCTCGCGCTCACCGCCGCCGCCGGCAGCGTCATCGTCGCACGCGCGCGCCACGATCAGGCCGTGCGCACCTTCCGCAAGGTCGAGCGCATCGGCGCCGCGCTGTCGCGCATGCGGCGCGTTCAGGAGCAGCTCGTCGTCGTTGAAAAACTCGAGGCGCTTCGGGTGCTCGTGGGCGGGATGGCGCACGAGCTCAACAACGCGCTCGCCGTCAGTCAGGCCTCGAATCAGCAGGCCGCGCGCGACCTCGACAAAGGCATCGAGCTGGCGAGATCGGCGCTGGCGCGCAGCGACGGCGGACTCGCGCGCATCAAGCGCACCGTCGATCGCCTGCGCCGGTTCGCGATGGCCGCCGAGGGTGTGCTCGAGCCGGCTGACGTCTCTGCGATGCTCGACTTCGCGCTCGAGAGCGCGATCGGCCGCGCCCGGAGCGGCGTCGTCGTCGAACGCGTGTATGATACAGACGTCGGCGCGATCGAGTGCCATGTGTCGGCGCTCGCCGAAGCGCTCTTTCAAATCGCCCGCAACGCGATCGAGGCGATGCCGGGCGGGGGCACCATCGAGGCGCGCGTTCGGCGCGAAGGTGAGCTCGTGGTGCTGTCGGTGAGCGACGAAGGGCGCGGAATTCCGTCCAGCGAGCTCGCGCGGGTGTTCGATCCCTTTTTTTCGCGCGCTCCCGGCAAGAGCGCGAGCAAGAGCGGGCTCGGCCTCTCCGCCGTCTACGGCCTCGTCACGGCGCTGGGCGGGCGCGTCGACATCCAGAGCGAAGTCGGCCGCGGCACGGTCGTTTCCATCGCGATGCCAGCGCGCCAGGTCACCGCAAACAAAGCGCCGCCGCGCTGACCGGGCGCCGCCGGCAGCGTCGGCACGGAGCGTGATTGCGCTGGGTGGTCATGGGTCAGTACAGCTGGCGTGATCTCGTGCGCGTCCCGGGGCTGCTGAGCCTCGCCCGTCTGCCGCTGGCGGCGGTCTTTCCCGTGGTCGCCGATGAGCCAAGGCTCGCGCTCGCCGTGCTCGGCGCAGCCGCGCTGAGCGACGTGCTCGACGGCTGGTACGCGCGCAGATTCGGGCAGGTCACGGCAACGGGCGCCGCGCTCGATCCGCTGACCGACAAGCTCTTCGTGATCGTCGTCGTCGTCACGCTCGCCGCGCGGGGGCTCGTGTCGCCTTCCGAGTTTGTGCTCGTCACGACGCGCGAAATCGGTGAGCTGCCGCTCGTCGTCTGGCTCGTGTCCGATCGCGCAGCCCGCCGAACGCGGGCGCTCAGCGCCACGGCAAACGCGCCTGGAAAACTCGCGACTTCGCTGCAGTTTGTGAGCATCGTGCTGGTGCTGATCCGCTCGCCGTTTGCGCGCGATGCCATCGTGTGGACCGCGCTGGCCGGCGCAGCGGCCGCGGTGCTCTACTGGTCGCGGGCGCTGCGCGAGTCGCGGAGCGGTCGCGCGCGCGAATGAGGCGCGTCGCCTGCAGCCGAGCGGTGTCAGTCGCTGCCGCGCAAGAGCATCGAGCCCTCTCCAAAGCCCTCCGGGAGCTGATAGTGAAGCCTCCCGCGAGCGTGCCGCGTCGAGTGGCGCTCGCACCACAGGCGCGCCCCCCGGGAGCTTCGCTGCACCGAGAGGCAGTCGGCGCAGGGCGGCAAGATCTCGGGGACGGAGCTGGCGTGGTAGTCGCGTCCCCGCATCACGAGCACTGGACACGACGCCTTACGCACGACCTGCTCGGCGACCGAGCCGATCACGAGCCGCTTCAGCGTCGAGTAGTTGTGCGTCCCGACCACGATGAGATCGGCATGCAAATTGGCTGCAAGCTGCACGATTTCGAGCCATGCAGCGCCCGCCGCCAGGTGCAGCATCACGCGCGAGGGTCCCACGGCCTGCTCCGCCATCCGCTCGAGTAGCTGCCGCCCGCGTTCGAGCGTGCGCGTGGTGCTCTGCGCTGCGTCGAGCGGCAACGGCAGGCAGTGCACGAGGTGCAGCTCGCCACCGCCGTAAGTCGCCTCTCGCGCGCCGCCGCGCACGACCTCCGCCGCGGCCTCGGAATCATCGATGGCGGCCAGCACGACGTGACGCGGACGGTCAGCGGATTCGGGTGTCATACCGGCGGCTCAGTCGCAAGGCACGTGCCGATGAGATCTGCGAAAATGCGGGGCGATTTGCGCCGGACGACTGCCGCCGCTGCGCGAGCGCGCCGAGATTGCGTCGCGCGGTGCGCACAAAAGAAAACCGCCGGAGCACTTGAAGCGCCCCGGCGGCCGTCGCGCTCGCGCGCGCCTTTCGTTCAGCGACCGGCCTTGCGGACCCGCTGCTTGACCGCGTGACGGACGAGCACGAGGCTGCCCTTCGCACCGGGGATGCCGCCCTCGATGAGGAGCAGGTGCTTTTCGGAGTCGATGCGCGCGATCTTGAGGTTTTGCATCGAAACGGTCTCGTCACCGTAGTGACCGGCCATCTTGATGTTCGGCAGGGTGCGACCGGGCGTCATGTTGGTACCGATCGAACCGCCGTGACGGAAGTACTCGTGCGTACCGTGCGAGCTCACGCCGCCTGCGAAGCTCCAGCGGCGCATAACGCCGGTGAAGCCGCGGCCGCGAGTGCGACCCTGCGCGTCGACCTTCTGGCCCACGGTGAAGATTTCGTCGACCTTGAGCACCTGGCCGACTTCGAACTTGGCGGCGTATTCTTCGGTGACGCGGAGCTCTTTGACGATGCGCTTGGGGGTCTGGTTCACCATCTGAGCCGCGACGATCTGCGCTTTGTTGGTGTGCTTCTCTTTGCGCTCGCCCATGCCGAGGATGAGGGCCGAGTAGCCGTCTTTTTCCTTGGTGCGCTTGCCGATGACCGTGACGGGCCCCGCCTCGACGACGGTGACGCGCGTGACGTTGCCGTCATCCGTGAAAAACTGCATGTTGCCGAGTTTGATGCCGATGATGCCGGGATTCGAGTTCATGGTGAGGTTTCCTGCTGCCGCTCGCGGGTGATGGACGATTCGCTGCAATTTCCTCGGGATCATCGCTCGCGGGTGCGAGGCGAAGGGTCGGAGCGGCGACCCGTCTTGATCTTTCGGAAAGGGGCCGGGTTTTTCCCGCTTTTTTCTTCTCTCGTCAAGCTCTACGCGTGGTCTATGCTCCGCGCTTCGAACCGCCCGCAGAGGAGAAACCGCGTGGACGCCCTATTTTCCAGCACCAGGAAGCTCGTCGAAGCCACGCTCACCAAGCTCGGGATCGACGCCGAAACCGCCCGCGTCAAGGACGACCCCGAGCAGGCCAGCTGGACGCTCGTGCGCGGCAGCGCGGCCGTCGTGGTCTCGGTCACTGCGCGCCCGGAGCAAAACGCTGTGTTTCTTCGCGTAGCGGCGCCTGTTATCGCGCTGCCCGCGAGCGGGCATGAGGCGCTGTTTCGTCACCTGCTCGAGCTCAACACCGCGGGCCTCGCAAACGCCGCGTTCGGCCTCATCGGCGATCGCGTCGTGGCCGTGAGCGAGCGACCGGCCGGTGGCCTCGATCAGAGCGAAGTCGAGCAAATGATCCGCCATCTGTCCGCGGTCGCCGACACCTACGACGATCGCCTCGTTCAGGCGTTCGGCGGGCAGCGCGCCTCCGACCGGGCCTGATCGCAACAGCATGAAGCGCGACGTCGGCATCGTCGCGTGCGCGGCCCTGCTGGCGGTCGCAACCGCAGCGCGCGCTGAGGGAGAGATCACAAGCGACACGGCGGCGCAATTTTACGACGTGCGCAGCCCCACAGGCGAGACAGTGCTCGCGCGCCGAAGGGTCACGACCACCCTCGGGGTGAGCGCCTTCGACCTGCTCGGCAAAGAGCGGAGCGCCGGGCAGCACCACGAGCCGAACCTCATTTTTCGCGCGCGCCTTCGCTACGACGCCGACTACGGCGCCGACGCGGCCTCGGCCAGTCCCACGTCGCTCGACAAGCTCGTTCCCGGCTTTTCACGCGGCCCTGTCGACATCATGTACGGCTACGTCGAAGGCCGACGCTTTGTCGGTGGCGCGCTCGGATTTCGTTTGGGGCGTCAGCTCATGACCGACGCCCTCGGCTGGTGGTCGTTCGACGGCGGCGAGGTCAAGGTGACGACCCCGGCGTACTTCGCGGTGGAGGGTTACGGAGGCCTCGAAGTGCGGGGCGGACTGCCGTTTTCAGGAGCGGCGGGACGATGGGAGCGCGACGGCGTGAGCCGCGGCGATCGCTCGGGTTACGACGCCGCGACCTATCCCGGCTTCCTCGACGCCGACGTGGCGCCCGCGTTCGGCGCCGCGATCGAGAGCGCGGGCGTATCGTGGCTGTCGGCGAGGCTGTCGTACAGGCGCGTGTATAATACCAATACTCCGTTCAACGGCGCGCCGGGCGATGCGCTCGCGGCGCCGCCCCTCGTCGCCGGTCCGCGATTGTCATCCGAGCGGGTCGGCTACGCGGTGAACGCGACGGCGCCGAAGGTCGGCGCGCTGCAAGCCGGCCTTGTCTACGACGTGTACGCGGGCCTGCTGTCGAACGTGTACGCGACCGCCGACGTGTTCGCGGGCCGCAAGGTCACCGTCTCCGCCGACTTCGACTATTTCAGGCCCACGTTCGACGCCGACAGCATCTTCACGTTCTTCGCCGCCGAGCCCACGGCGGATCTCGGGCTCCGCGCCCACGTCGACGCCACCGCGAGACTGAGCGCGTCAGCGAGCGCGCACGTGCGCACGATGGAGACACAGACCGCGCCGCATCTCGAAGGCGCGACCCGGGCCTTGTCGGCCGCGGGCGCGATCTACCCGTCGAACGGCGTGGCGTTCAACGAGGGCGGCTCAGTGCAGGCCCGCTATCGCCGGCTCGACACCACTGCGCAGCTTCGCGCGACCGGCAACTTCGGCGACGGCGGCGATCGCGTCGGCGCCGATCTGTACGTCGAGCGGGTACTCGAGACCCGCTACCTGCTCTCCGGCCGCGTCGGGGCCTGGCAGTGGGACGACAAGTTGCGACCCGATCGGAGCGCGGTCAACGTCGGCTACGCGGCGGGGATTGGATACCGCTTCGCGCCGAGGTCGCGCGCCAGCTTCGAGTTCGAGCACAACGCAAACCGCCTCGTGGGCCAGCGCCTGCGCTTCATGCTTTGGCTAAGCGTCGCGGTGCTCCCATGATCTCCCGCCTGCTCGCCATCGCTCTGTTTTTGGCCGCTGCACTGGCCATCGCCAGCCCTCCGGCGCCCGCGACGACGCCGCGGCCCTCGCCGCTTCCGCCCGGAGCGTTCGAGCCCGACACCGGTCCGTCCGACGTCATTTATCCCGCCCAGTCGATCCCCCTGCGCTTCGACCACAAAAAGCACGTCAAAGACCTGGGACAGCGCTGCACCAGCTGTCACCCCGGCGGCGCCACGAGCACGCAGGTGGCCGACCGACTCACGCCTCCCGGCACGAAATGCGACGGCTGCCACGCATCGAGCCACGCCGATTTGTCGGCGGTAAGGGCGGGCACAGGCTCGGCCCCCGGCGCATGCGCGACCTGCCACGAAGGCTACGTCCCCGGCGACGGAAACACGGTCGCGCGCGTAATCATGCAGAGCGCGAACATGGTCTTTTCGCACGCGAAACATTCGGTCAGAAACATCGGCTGCGCGCAGTGCCACGGCGCCGTCGAGGAGCTCGGCATCGCGACCCGCGACCAGCTCCCGCGCATGCGAGGGTGCTTTTCGTGCCACCAAAAGTCCGACGCGGCCTCGCGCGGCGAAGCGAAGGGCGCGTGCGACACGTGCCACATCAAGGGACAAGGCGGCGAGGCCGGGCTGATCAGGACGCGCTTTCCGAGCGGCGCGCTGAAGCCTCCCGCGTGGCTGCGCGATGCCGAGCACGGGCCCGATTTCATCGAACGCCACAAGCGCGCAGCCGGCGCCGACTCGCAGTTTTGCGGCAACTGCCACAAAGAAGATTTCTGCACCGACTGCCACGACGGCCGCGTGCGCACGGCAGCGATTCACCCCGCCGACTACCTGAGCATGCACCCTGTCGAGGCGCAGCTTCAAACGCAGCGCTGCACCAGCTGCCACCGCGAGCAGAGCTTCTGCGTGCCGTGTCACCAGCGCCTTGGCATCACCCAGAGCGGTCCCGGCGGCGCCCACACTGCCGCGCGGTTTCATCCGCCGCCGAGCGTGTGGAGCGACGCGCCACGAAAGCCGGGCCATCACGCGTTCGAGGCGGAGCGAAACCTCTCGGCCTGCGTGAGCTGTCACGTCGAGCGCGATTGCGTCATGTGTCATGGCGGCCGGGGCATCGGCGGCGGCGTCAGCCCCCACTCGGCGGGCTTCCTCGCCGGGTGCGCCACCCAGCTGCGCCGCAACGCGCGGCCGTGCTTCATGTGCCACGACCCGCGCGACGCGGAGCTCGCCCAGTGCCGCTGAGCCGAAAAAAAGCACGGCGTTTGGCACACCCGGCCGCGGCCCCGCGCGACGAAAGCGCCGCATTGCCCTTGCGCGCGCTGCCTTCGGAGCGATATACCGTCCGTCTTCTGAAATTCGGCCCAGCCGCCGAGGAGGACGTCCGTGAAAGAGCTCGTTGCCTACCTTCTCGACAACATGTACCTCGACTTCCAAGGCGAGGTTTCGATCGACACCGTTCGTCAGCTCCTGCGGGGCGACGAGAGCCGCGAGGCGAAGGCCTTGCTCTCGAAGCTGATCGCCGACAAGGGCGTCGAGGACCTCCTCATCACGCTGGCCGACTGCCTAAAAGACAACCTGCGCTCGGGCATCACCGAGAACACGGTCCGAGAGCAGCTCTCTCTCTACTCCGACAGCTGATCGGCGCGGCGCTCGTCGCGCTGCCGATTGCCTGTGATCAGGGCCCCGCGGACGACCTTCCGTCGCGAGGCCCTGCGGTGCATCTCGTCCGCACCAGCGTGAGCGCGGCCCAAACGTCGCCCGCCGACGCGCCGCTCGTGTTCGCGTTCGACCGTCTCCTCAACCCGGCGACGATCACGCGCCAGTCGTTTTCTCTGCGCGATGCGTTTGGGCAGGCGCCCTCGTCGCCCATCGTGGTCTACGATCCGGTGGCGCGCACCGTCACGCTGTCGAACGCGAGCCGCGGCGCAGCGTGGTTGCTCGAAAATCAGCCCTATCGCGTCGTACTGGGCGTCCCGAAAGATGGGGCGGATCTGGGCGGCGTGCGGGCGATCGATGGCGCCACGCTCGAAAACCCAGTGATCGTGGAGTTTCTGACCACGCGGGCGGCAGGCGTGACCGCAACGCCGACCGTGTCTTACTGCGCCGACGTTGCTCCAAAGTTCAAGGCCTGCGCGGGCTGTCATGACGCCGCAGGTCCCGACGCCGGCGCGCCCTACATGGGGCTCGCGATGACCACCGAAGATGGGCTGCGCGCGAGCGCGATTGGGCGCGTGGCGAGGCAGCTCACGACGGGAGCCCGCGCAGGCGTGCAGCCGCCCGGCGCTGCATTCGCCGTCAACATGCCCATCATCGATCCGGGAAACCCTGGAAACAGCTACTTGATCTACAAGCTGCTTTCTGGCGGCGAGCCCGACAATCCCGACGCGGCCGGCGATCCGGCGGCTGCGCTGCATGCGCCGCTGGCTCCGGACGAAGCCGCGCGCCTGCGCGAGCAAATCATCGGAGCGCCGATGCCTGTGAACGCCCCGCGACTCAGCTTCGGCGAGCTCGAGCTCGTTCGCGCGTGGATCGCGCAGGGCGCCAAGCTGGACTGCCCCTGA
Source organism: Myxococcales bacterium (assembly GCA_947473045.1). GTDB lineage: Bacteria > Myxococcota_A > Polyangia > Polyangiales > Polyangiaceae > JANYHY01. The sequence continues at coordinate 10,353 of CANJCO010000009.1, forward strand.
CCGGAGTTTTAGCCGGCGACGCGATTGCGACCGGCCTCTTTGGCGGCGTAGAGCGCCTGATCGGCTCGCTCGTAGAGACGCTCGGGAGACTCGCCGCCGCCCCACTCCGCCACGCCTGCGCTGATCGTCGATGAGAAGAGGAGATCGACGCCAAACTTGGTCGCGGCCACGGCGCGCCGCACTTTTTCTGCGAGCTTCAGCGCGTCGGCGCGGGCAACGTCGGGCAGCAGCACCCCGAACTCTTCGCCCCCTGTGCGCGCGAACACGGCCGGCGGAGCGACGAGCGGAGTGATGGCCGCGGCGAGCTGACGAAGCACGGCGTCGCCGACAACGTGCCCCTGGGTGTCGTTGGTGCGCTTGAAGTGATCGATGTCGAGCAGCACGAGCGACAGCGGTCCGCCATCGTTCGCCGTCCGCCCAACTTCGCGCTCGAGCGCCTCGTCGAAATAACGGCGGTTGTAAGTCTGCGTGAGCCCATCGATGGTCATGAGGCGGTAGATTTCCTCGTGATAATTCGCCTCGACGTTGGCTCCAGAAAGAAATTTGAAGATGTTCCGCCCAATGCGGACGCGGTCGCCGTCTTCGAGAATGTGTTCGACGACGGGCCGATCACCGACGAAGGTTCCGTTCGTCGAGCCGAGATCGGAGAGCAGAAACACGAGCGCGCGCCGCTGAATTTTCGCGTGCGAACGACTCACTGCGTCCTGATCGAGCGTAATGTCGCTCGACGACGAGCGGCCGATCACCACCGTTTCGGCGAGCAGCCAGCGCTTGCCGATTTCCTCGCCGTAGATGCAGACGAGGCATGCGTGCCCAAACTCGAGGCCGCTCGAGCGCTCCGCGGCCTCGCCGACGCGGCGCGAGCGCGTGATGGTCACGGTGTCTTCGGGGCTACGCGTGAGCTTCTTCGAGCGCGGCACGACTTCAGTCTAGCTGAGCCGAGCGAAAGCGATCGATCGAACGTGCGACTAAATCGTCACTTCGCGAAGGCGGATCGCCGCCCGGTCGGCGACGCCCAGGCCCAGATCGCCGGCCGCCTGAATGTAGGCGGGCTCGCGTCCCTCGGCCGAAAGCGTACGAAGTCCCCGCTTTTTGCGGTGATCCTCGACAACCTCCCAGCCTATGCGATCCATCGCCACCGGATCGGTGCTCGCGTAGACGGCCTCATAGGGGGCGCGGTACTGCGGGTATTTGTTGAGCGGCCCGCCGTGATACATGACCTTGAACGCGTCGGTGATGGTCAGCCGCAGACGGCTTTTGATAACGTCTTGTGCCGCGAGCAGGGCGATCTGCGGCGAGGCGTGGTGCACGTGAAAGTCGTGCGGGTTGATGGTGCATCCGTGCGTCATGTTCTTGAGCGCGCCGGTGTAGCCGCAAATCGAGTGATCCTTGATGAGCGCGAAGTTGATCAGCGCGGTCGACTCGGTGAGCACACGGACGAACTTCGTCTGCACGCCCGTGCCGGGGATCATGCGGTAGTCCATCGTGGCGTCGGCGTTGTTGTGAACCGCCACCTTCACTCCAGCCGGCACGTTGCCCGCGTGAATGCGCGTACCGGCCAAAAACGATGAATACTGCTCGAGCACGGTGATGTTGGCCGCGGGGACGCCGCCCGCGATCATGGCCTCGATGAACGGCAGGATGAGCTCTTTGTTGGTCGACATTTCAGACAGCGCGATGCCGTTCGGCTTGACGCAGACTTTGTCTTCCGGATGCACGAAGAGCTTCACCGCCTCGACGAGATCGGTCTTGCCGGTGAGCTCGGCAAGCACGCGCGTGAGCATCGCCTTCGCGTCGTCGGCCTTGGGATAGAGCTTGTTCGGCATGAGGCTGTCGGCCTTGGAGACCTTGACAACGGTGCCGGGCGAAGCGAACGGCGTGAAGCCGGCGGGCGGCTGCGCTGCGAGATTTTGCGGCGCGGCAGCGGCCTTGCCTGCGAGCGCCGCTTTTGCGCCGAGCGTCGTGACGGCAGCCGCCGCGACGGCAGCCGCGCCCACGAAAGAGCGTCGGGAAAGCGCGTCTTCACGCTGGGTTTCGAGATCGCGATCGTCAGCCATGAGACCTCCAGGGGGCAATCACGCACGGGTAGACGTGCCTGACACCGCACGCAAGCTACCATGAAGTGAGGCCGGCATCCGACCGGGCTCACGGGGAGGAAATTACCATGGCGACGCGCGCAGAGCAGTCCCGCAGTGCATCGGAGCGCAAACACGATGCCGCACACCCAAAGAAGCGGGCATCGACAACGACGAGGCCGAAAAAGGCGACCGCCAGGGGGCCCCGAAAAAAGTCGCCCGCTCCCTACGCGGCGGAGGCGAAGCCGGCGGCCGGCAAGCGACCGTCGCGGCGTTCGTCGCGCGCCTCGCACGATCACCTGCGCAGCGACACGGCCATGGTGTTGCGGTCCGAGCTTCGCGCGCGCGCCCCCGAAAACCAGGCGCGCGGCGCGAAGGCGAAGGCTGCGCGGGTCAAGGGCAAGCCCACGCGCTGAGCGCAGGTTGGGCCGAGGGCCGCGGCCATGCAGCTGGCTGGCCCCCGCCCTGGCCCCCGGGCCAAAGGGCCACCCCGGCGCCCTCCGAATTTGCTGTTTTTCCGCCATAATCGAGGCGTTTCGAGCTGGCATGCGGCTGGCTTTTGGGGGGCGCATGAAGCTCCTCAACTCGCTGGTTTGCGCATTCGTCGTGTCCTTCGCTGCGGGGTGCTCGTCCGCGCCCGGCTCTTCGCCCGCATCCGTCGGCGACCCCGACCCGCTCGTGGCCAGCGGCGGCGCGCTCGCTACGGCCTGCGTCAACTGCCACGGTGCCGATCTGTCGGGGAGCGCGGCGATGCTGCCGGGCACTTCGATTTACGCGCCCAACCTCACGCCCGATTTCGCCACCGGCCTCGGGTCATGGAGCGATCACGACGTCGCGAACGCGATGCGAGCCGGCGTCGACAACGAGGGGCATGTTCTGTGTTCGGTCATGCCGCGGTTCGACATGCTGAGCGACAGTGCCGCGCGAGAGCTCGTCGCGTATTTGCGCTCGATTCCAGCCGTGAGCCACGCTCCGCACGAGGGGGCGTGCGAGGCCTCTCCCGACGCCGCAACGCCCGAAGTCGACCCATGCGACGGCCTCGCGGATCCGTCCACGCCCGCGCGCTGCGACGCGTGCCTCGGAGAGGGCTGCGCCCCGAACGGTTGCCGCGCGAGCTACTGGTGCGACACGCGCGATCGCGCCTGCGTGCCGCGACCCTACGGCTGCTAGACTGCTGCTCGGCGGCCGCTCACGGCCCGGAGTAAAACGCCACGCGCACGCCGAGCTGCAGCCAGTACGCGTCGATCGAGCTCGCCGTGATGTAGTTGTATTCTACAGTTGGCGCGATCGTCAGGTGCCGCACAGGCCTCAGCTCGTAAAACGCACCCGCGCCGAGCACCGACTGCGTGCCGGCGGCGCCCTCATACGATCCGCGCGAGGGGTCGAGCCTCGCCGCGCCGACGCCAAACTGGGCCACGAACCCGAGATCGCGCAGCGCGGGACGCACCGAATAAAGCGGGAACGCTTCGAGCCTGAAGCCGCCCACATAGCCGGTCATCGACCAGTCGCCGTTACCGAGGCGCGAGGTGCCGCCAAAGAGACCGAAGTTGAACACGTCGGCGAGCGCGCCCATCACGAACGCCGAGCCGCCATAGCCCGGCATCAAGCCGCCCGCAGCGTAGTACGCCGGCACGTCGACCTTTTGGATGTCGTTCGGGTAGCCGCTCGCCGTGCCGAGCGAAAGCCCCGCCGACAGGCCGACCACGAGCCCGCTGCGGCGCTCGGCGGGCGAAGCGAGCGCGGGGTCGTTCGACCCGGCGTCAGCCGCGAACGCGGGGTGGGGGGCTACCAGCCCGAAGGACACAACAGCCGCAGACAGGACGCGCGAGAGCTTCACGGCACTGCTTCTAGCGAAATTCGGGCGCGCGCGCGAGCCGGCAGACAGTGCGCGCCCCTGCCAGACTCGCCAACATCGTGTAGTATCCCCCGCCATGCTCGAGCCCGATCTCCGCGCCGCCGACCCCGCCATCGCCACCCTCATCGACGACGAAAACCGCCGCGAGCACGAGTCGCTGCGGCTCATCGCGAGCGAAAACTACGCCTCGCGCGCGGTCATGGAAGCCACCGGATCGTGCCTGACGAACAAATATTCCGAGGGCTACGCGCGCAAGCGCTACTACGAGGGACAGCAGGTCATCGACCAAGTCGAGGAGCTCGCGATCTCGCGCGTCAAGGCGCTCTTTGCAAAGACGCGGGGCAAGGGCGAAGGGCAGGACGACCTCCACGTGAACGTGCAGCCCTACTCGGGCAGCCCCGCCAACCTCGCCGTCTACCTCGCGTTCTGTCAGGCCGGCGATACGATCATGGGCCTCGGCCTCGCATCGGGCGGTCACCTGACGCACGGCCACTCCGTCTCGATCACGGGCAAATATTTTAAGAGCGTGCCTTACGGTGTGCGCCGTACCGACTGCCGCATCGACATGGACGAAGTGCGCTCGCTCGCCAGGGAGCACAAACCGAAGGTGCTCTGGGCGGGGACTACGGCGTACCCGCGCGCCCTCGATTTCGCCGCCTTTCGCGAGATCGCAGACGAAGTCGGCGCCATCCTCGCGGCCGACATCGCGCACATCTCGGGGCTGGTCGTGGCGGGCGTTCACCCGTCGCCGGTCGGCTACGCCGACGTGATCACCTCCACCACCCACAAGACCTTCCGCGGCCCTCGCGGAGGCATGATTCTCTGCAAAAAAGAGCACGCCGCAGCGATCGATCGCGCCGTGTTTCCGGGGCTGCAAGGCGGCCCGCACAACCACACCACCGCTGGCATCGCCGTCGCTGCCCACGAAGCCGCGCGGCCCGAATTCGTGCAGTATGCACAGAACGTCGTCGACAACGCGAAGGCCCTCGGCGAGGCGCTCTCCGCGCGCGGTTTCGCGGTCGTCACCGGCGGAACCGACAACCACCTCCTGCTCGTCGATGTGACCGCCAAAGGCGTCACCGGCAAGGTGCTCGCGCAGGCGCTCGATCGCGCCAACATCGTACTCAACTACAACGCGGTGCCGTTCGACCCGCGCAAACCGTTCGATCCGTCGGGCATTCGCATCGGCACGCCCGCCGTGACGTCGCGCGGCATGGGCCGCGACGTGATGCTGATGCTCGCCGAGTGGATCGACCGCGTGACCGCTGCGCCCGCCGACGATTCGGTCGTGGCCGGCGTTGCGGCCGAGGTCAAGGCGCTCTGCGAGAAATACCCGGCGCCCGGCCTGCGGCTTTAACAGGGTGCTCGAAAAACACCCTGTTAGTAATTGGCGAAGCCAGTTGCGTGGGGTGGGGACCGGCGAAAAACCGCGTTTTTCGGGGCGGGGAGGTGCATGCCTCACCGAGATGAAAGGCTAGCAGGCCGCTGCTTCAACGGCCTGTTAGCGCGCCGGCGCGCGACGAGCGCTGCCGCAACACCGAGCGCGAGCCACGCTCCCCTGCCCTGCGCTCCGAGGCCTGCTTGCTGGCAGCCGCAGCCGGCGTCCTGATTGACGGGCGACGACGCAGCGCCAGGCTCGACCGCCTGGCCTCGAACCCGCACGTCAACCAGCGGGGCCAGCGGGTCGTTCGATCGCACGTGCACGAGCAGATCGATCGCGCCGACCTGCAGCGGGGTCACGATCACCCGCGAGCCAGCCTGCACGTTCGACGCGATGTCGAGGTGGGGCACGTCGAACGTCGCGAGGGTCGAGGTCGACTCCAGGTCGGCGATGAGCGAGTCCTGTCCGAGATTCGCGATCGGCAGCACCGCGGCGCCGGCCGTTCCCAGCGCGATCTCGCCGAGATCGACGTCGGTGCGGGCGACATCGATTTCGGGGAGCGGCACGTGCACCGGCAGCGGCTCAAAGTCCCACGGCGCGGGGGCGCCTTTGGGCAGATCGACCGGGAGTTGCGCGATGGGCAGGCTGAATTTGCTGCCGAGTATTTTGAAATAAAACGCCGGCACGAGCAGAAGCGACACTTGCCGAACCACTTCGCCGTGAACAAAGAGCGTCGTGTCGAAGGCGGGCGCGCGCGTAATGAGCTCAGACGTGGTCGGGTGCAGGAAATCGACCACGCCCGCGGCGCTCTGCTGCGACAGCTCGTCGAATCCGATGCGCAGCGTGTCGTAAGACGCTGCGAACGTCGCCGAACCGTCGAGCTCGAAGCCGCCCGAAATGCCAGGGATCGGAATGATCGAGCTTGTGAGGTTCACCCAGGCCAGCGTCTGGAGCGGGGTGGTGGCTGTCACCGTCGGAAGATTGGAGTCGCCAGCAAATGCCCACGGATCGAAGGCGACCGCGTTCTTCGCGAGCAGCGAAACTCCCGGCAGACCCGGCATATTGCCCTGCCATTTGTAGTTCACGCCCGCCACTTGCACGTCGAAGCGCGCCTGCAGCGCCAGCTCCACGCCGTCGTCGATCGCGAGCAGTCCGGCGCCGCGGACCCCCTTCGGAGAGAGCGTCACGGCCGAAGGCCACGTGGCGTCGAGGGTGCCTCCGAGGTCAACGCGGGTGCGATCGTGCAGGGCGGCAACGAAGCGCACCTGCACCGGCGAGTTGGCCGGAAGCCAGCCTGTGTCGAAGTCGAAGTCGGCAGGACCACGCACTTCTTTGCTGAGCGAAAGCGTCGCGCGCTCGCAGGTGGGCTCGGCCGCCGAGCACCGCGACGCGACCACAGGTCCGGCGAACGCGGGCGATATCCACAGCGCGACGGCGGAGGCCGCACACGCGACGGGCCATGCGCGCTTCATCGGAGAGCCGCTTTGCCGGCGGAGCCAAACCGTATCGTGACGCGTCTGACGCTCGAAACGCACATGCTCACGCTCCCTGCCGAACAAGGCCCTCAGGGTATCTCTGCTGACCGGCAGGCGCAATTGCGCAGCGCGCGCAGCCAGGGCATGCCGGGAGTCATTTGCCGCAGAACAGACCGCTCACCTGCTTGAACAGCGTCGCGAAGTCGGGACCGTTGCACACCGTCGCCGCTGCGCCGCCGTCGGCGAGCGCGGACTGGCACGCCGACACGTCTGCGTATCCCTTGCACAGGCATTTATCGGCGTTGGTCACGCACGTATTGAACGCGGTGAAGGATGCCTGGGTGGTGATCGGGCAGTTGACGCTGTTGCACGACGTGCTGGAGCACCCTTCGCGCGCCTGAATGGCCTTCGCGCACGGCAAGTTGCACGTCTCGGCGACAGCGATGCAGCCCGCGACGTTGACCGATGCGTAGGCGCCGTGGTCGACGACCGGCCCCCACTGAGGATCGGTCTCGAGCGTGTAGACGCAAGCAAAACAGGCCGCGTTGTTCGTCTGAAACGTGGTGCACGCCGCCGCGGAAGACAAAATCGGATCGAAGCAGTCGTCGTAGAATTTCTGCGCCTGCGCGGCGGTGCAGAGGTTCTGGTGGGCGCTGGTCGGTGCCGTCCATTTCGGAACGTACTTCGAGACCGAAGACGGAGCGCAGACAGAGTTGTTGTTGCTGACCGGGCAGGCGCTCGCGTCAAAGCCGCCGTCGCCGAGCGCGACTGCTTTGCAGGCGACGGAGCTGTCGGGGACCGGCGCGGCGTCGGGCAGCGGCGCGTAACTGTCGGGCGGATCGACGGAAGAGTCCTGCCCCGGCGTCGCGCTGTCGGGCCCGGGCGGGTTCACGGACGCATCGTGGCCCCCGTCGACGCCGCCGGCTACAGCCCCATCGACGTCGTCGACGATCGGCAGTCCTTTGCTGCATGCCAGCGCGAGCGCGGCGCCCCACGCGGAGATCACGACCATGGCTACCGGGCGAAAACGCATGTCGAAAAACTCCCTCACGCCGAATTTCCCACGGTATCGCTCGCGCGCCGGGCGCGCAACCGCTGCGCGTCGTTCACCTGGGAGCCGCGCGGGCGCTGAGCGACCTTTGCGCAACGAAGAGCGCGGCGCCGAGGGCGCAGGTGCCGGCTGCGACTGCCCACTCCCTCGCATGCGCGCCGGCGATGAGCGCGATGGCCACGATCGCCGTCGGCACGGCCGACCACGCGCGCAGCGGCGTGAGGTCACGCTTGCGCTCGAGGCCGAACTTAGCGAGCACCACGGCCACCAGCAGGTACTGCATCACGACCGACAGGCTCGACAGCGTGAGAAGCTCGCCGAGCTTGCCAATCAGCACGAGGACGACGACGACGGCCCAGGTCGTCCACAACGCCGCGCGCGGCACGCCGCTGCTGGTCTCGACCGCGAAGCGCGACTTCGGCGCCAGCGACGACAAGAAGCGCGGCGTGGTCGCGACCATCGCGAACGCGATGCCGAGCGACGAGACGTTGAGGCCCGTCTTGACGAGCCACGCCATCCGCGCGCCACCATAGGCGCTCGCCGTGGCCACGAGCGGAGACCCTTGCTCGGCCAGATCGCGAACGCCGGTGACGGCCCCACGAATCAGTGCAATATACAATAAAGTAGAGATCGCGAGGGAGCCGAGCACCGCGATCGGAATGTTCCGGGCCGCGCCCTTCGCCTGCCCCGCCACCACGGGCACGATCTCAAAACCCTGAAAAACGAAGGTCGCGGTAAGCGCGGCGCGCAGCCAGTGGGTCTCGCCCGCGGGCGTCAGCACCGCCGGGCCGCTCGCCGCCGGAAGCAGCGACGCGATCACCGCGAGGCCGATGAGCGGCAGGAGCTTCAGCACCGTGAGCGACGACCAGACGCGGGCCGAGATTTTCACGCCGGTCGACGCCACCAACGTGAGCACGGTCAGCAGCGCGACCGCCGCGCCGCGCACGAACCAGTCGCCGCGATCGCCGAACAGCGCGCCCATGAAGCCCGAGAGCACTGCGCTCATGCTGAAGAGGGCGGCGGTATAGGCGAGCCAGCCCACGATAAAACCCGCGGCCTCGCCGAAGGCCACGCGGGCGTAGAGCACCGGGCCGCCGTCTTCGTCGAACCGCCTGCCCATCGTCGAGACGGCCAGCGCCACGGGCACGAGCGCGAGGCCGGTGCCGCCGACGACCGCGATGCTCGTCCATCCGGGCGCGAGCTTGGCGATCTCCTGAGGCGCAAAGAAAATGCCCACGCCGACGATGCCGTTGATGCCAAGGGCGAGCAGAGAGCCCAGGCCCAGGTGTCGTTGTCTTGCTTGTTCGCTCACTGTGCTCCGTGCCCCTCGCGCCGACCTTACCCGACCACGCGTTCGAGCCGAAATTTGCAGGCGGTCAGAGCTCGCCCGAGCGACTGGCCGCGAGCGCGCGGTGAGAGAGCATCTGCACGGCGACGATCATCATGGCGAAGCGCTCGTCGCGCGTGAGCCCCTGCTTGTAGCGGGCGTAAATCTGCTGCGCGACCACTGCCGTTTTGAACAGCGCAAAGCAGTAATAAAAGACGATGTTCGAAGTGTCGCGGCCGGTTTGTGCGGCATACCGCGCCACGACTTCGGCGCGGCGAAGGCTGCCCGGCAAGTGCGTCGGCCCGAAGGCGAAGCTCTTCGAGGCGTCGTCGTCCGATGCGTCGACCCAGTACGAGAGCGTCGTACCCAGATCCATCAGCGGATCGCCCACGGTGGCCATTTCCCAGTCGAGCACGCCGACGATGCGCGACAAATCGCGGGGCTCCAGCACGAGGTTGTCGTACTTCCAGTCGTTGTGGAGCACCGTCGGCGCAGGCGACACAGGCACGCGGTCCAGCAGCCAGCGGGCGATCTGGGGCACCTCCGGAATGTCATCGGTGCGGGCCTTTTCGTAGCGCTCGGCCCAGCCCGTCACCTGGCGCGCGACGTAGCCCTCGGGCTTGCCGAAGTCGCCGAGGCCAGCCGCCACGAAATCGACGGCGTGCAGCGCGGCGAGGCCGTCGACCACCGCTGTGGAGAGACGTCGAAGCGCCGCTTCGTCGAGCGCGACGCCCGCGGGAAGCCGCTTGCGCAAGATGGTGCCGCGAACGCGATCCATCAGGTAAAATGGGGCCCCCAGCACGCCCGCGTCGTCGCAGTGGGCAACCACGTTGGGGGCCTGCGCGTAGTGCGGACGAAGCGAAGTGCAAATGCGCACTTCACGGCCCATATCGTGGGCCGACTTCACCCGATTGCCCAGCGGCGGACGCCGCAGCACGTACTCACGTCCCCGAATTTGCAGCAGGTACGTGAGGTTCGAGTGGCCGCCCGGAAACTGGGAGATCGCGATCTCACCAGCCGTGACGTCTCCCAGTCCCGCGACGCGCTCAGCCACAAACCCGGTGAGCGCTTGAACATTGAGCTCTTCGCCCGGTCGAACTGCGCGGGTCTCGCTTGCGGCCGCGTTCACGGCTGAGGAGGCGAGTAGCGGTCAACGACGGCCTTGCCCATCGCGCTGTAGCCCTTGTCGACATACACGACTGAGCCGGTGATGCCCGCGGCCAGCGGCGAGAGCAGAAAGGCTGCCGTGTTGCCCACATCTTCGGCGGTGATCGCCTCGGGAAGAGCCGAGTTTTCTTTCGCGTAGGCAACCATGTCATCGATGATGCCGATGGCGCTGGCAGCGCGCGAGGCCCACGGCCCCGCGGAGATGGTGTTGACGCGCACGCCCCACTTGCGACCGGCCTCGAATGCGAGCACGCGGGTGTCACTCTCGAGGGCGGCTTTGGCGCTCGACATGCCGCCGCCGTAGCCAGGGATCACCCGCTCGCTCGCCATGTACGTGAGCGACACGCACGAGCCCCCGGGACGCATCAGCGGGCCAAGCCGCGAGACCATCGACACCATCGAATACGCGCTGACGCCGACTGCCTGCAGATAGCCTTTGCGAGAGGTCTCGAGCAGCGGCTTTTTGACTTCGGCGCCGTTGGCGAGCGAGTGCACAACGATGTCGAGGCAGCCCTCACCGAAGTCGGCCCGAAGCTTCTGGGCGAGGCCCTCGATCGAGAAATCACCTTTGTCGGCGTAGCGCTTGCTGGAGCGCAGCTCTTCGGGCGCGGCGTCCAGGGTGTCGAACTCGGCGTCGAGCGCGTAGATCTCCTCGAACTCGAGCATGGCCCCGCTCGAAAGCGTGCGGGATGCATCCATTTTTCCGCGCGACAGCAGCGTGTTGAAGATGCCGTAGGCGGGCGGCCAGGTGCCGGCGATGACGGTGGCCCCCGCCTCGGCGAGAGCCTTTGCGATGGCGAAGCCGAAGCCCCCGTCGTCGGCGAGGCCTGCGACGAGCGCGCGTTTTCCGGTGAGGTCGATGGCGAGCATGATGCGGTTATCGCGCGGGAGCGCGCAGGCAGGCAAAGCAAAGATGCGCGAGCGGGCAAAAAGCCTTCGAAAGGCGCTCTGCGCGCGTCACGAAGACTCGACGCCGTAGCCGCGCAGGATGCGCCTCGCCACGAGGCTCTTGTGCACCTCGTCGGGGCCGTCGTAGATGCGCGCCGCCCGCTCGAAGCGATAAAATCCGGCGAGGGGCGTGTCATCGGTCAGCCCGAGCGCACCGTGCGTCTGAATCGCGCGATCGACCACTTTTTGCAGCACATCCGCCACGAAAAACTTGATGATCGAGATCTGCTCGCGGGCCGCGTAAGCGCCCTCGCGCTGCATCTTCCACGCCGCGTGCAAGACCATGAGGCGGGCCGCGTCGATCTCGGCGCGACTGTCGGCGATCCACGTCTGCACAGCCTGTTTGTGAGCGAGCGGCTTGCCGGGAGACAGCTCGCGCGAAGCTGCGCGGGCGCACATCAGCTCGAACGAGCGCTCGCACATGCCGATCCAGCGCATCGCGTGATGAATGCGGCCGGGCCCGAGGCGCTCCTGCGCGATCAGAAAGCCGGCGCCTTCCTCGCCGATGCGGTTGGCCTTCGGCACGCGCACGCCCTCGAAGCGCAGCTCCGAGTGGCTCGCCCACCCGTCTCCCTCATGACCCATCACCGAAATGTTTCGCACGCGCGTCAGCCCGGGCGCGTCCATCGGCACGATGATTTGACTGGCCCGCGCGTGGGGGCTCGCGCCTGCGTCGGTGACGGCCATGACGATCGCGAACGCCGCTCCGTCGGCGCCCGTCGTAAACCATTTGTGGCCGTCGATGACGTAGTCGTCGCCGTCGGCGCGCGCGGTGGTGCGAAGCCACGTGGGGTTGCTGCCCGCGACGTCGGGCTCGGTCATCGCGAAGCAGCTTCGCACGTCGCCCGCCACGAGCGGCAGCAAGTAGCGCTCGCGCTGCTCGGGCGTGGCGAAGAGCGCCAGTATCTCCATATTCCCCGCGTCGGGCGCCTGGCAGTTAAACACGTAGTGCCCCAGCATGCTGCGACCCAGCTCTTCGCTGACGCGCGCGTGCGAAGCGAGCGGCAGCCCCATACCTCCCAGTTCGGTGGTGAGCTGTGGACACCACAACTTGCGCGCCTTCACGTGATCGCGCGCCGCCTGAAGCTCGGGGCCGATCGCCCGCATCGATCCGCGCGACGCGTAGAGCGCTTCGAGGGGGAGCACGAAGGCCGTCATCACGTCGCGCACGCCGGCCAGCACGGCCTCGAGCGGAGCAGGCGTCGAGAAATCCATCGCGCGAGTATACGCGCGATCGCCGGGTTTCAGGCAGCCTCGGCGCGCTCCTTGCGGGCCATCCACCCGCGGGTGACGAGCATGCCGATCGGGCCGACGATGGTGCTCGCGCCGATGATCGCCCAGAGCAGCGACGCGTGACGCGGGCCCTCTTTCGGGCAAAATGTCGCGAGCAGGTAGCCCGAGGTGGGCCCGACGAGCAGCTTTGCGCAGAAGAACGGCAGCGCCGACAGCGAGATGTACGTCGCCTCGCGCCCACGCGGCGCGATCGACAACGTGTATTCATACGAGCGCGGCGACCACAGCGCCTCTCCGATCGTGAGCACGACGATCATCGTGATTTGCAGGGCCATCGACGAGCCGAGCACGAGCACCAGCGGGCTGAGCGCGGAGATGAAGGCTCCCACCAGCAATACGTCGAAGGCCTTGAAGTTGCGGGTGAGCGCAGTGCCGAGCGGCGCGAGCCCCAGAATCAGCAGCGAATTGAGCGACCACACCGAGCCGACCGGGAACGCCTCCCCCTGCTCGCGCGTGATGTATTTCGGCCATGTAAAATGCATGTGTTGAAACATCATTTTCACGACGGACAAGAACGCGAGCAGCAGCATAAAGCGCCAGAACGAGCGCGCCGAGATCACCTCGCGCATGGCCGTGATGGGGTTGGGTTTGCGCGGCGGAGCGGGGCCGTCCTCGGGATCGATCCGGTGCTCGAACGACGGGCGCAAGGTCGAGATGACGACCGCAGCGGCTACCGCAAAAACGAAGCCCCACGCCATGATCGTCGAGTTCGCCGTCATCTCGCGGGCGCCGATGAGCGGCAGCTGCACCGTCCTGGACGCGAGCTTGCCGGTGGCATCGAGAAACGCGTGGCGGGTGCGATCGATGATGAGCGGCCCGCAGAGCGCGCCGGCGAGGTTGAAGCTGACGTACCAAAGCGTGAAGGCGAACGCGCGGGTGCGCTTGCTCGACGCGCGCTGCACGGCCGCCTGCAGAACTGGGGAGCTGGTGGCGAAGGCAAAGCCAAACGCGAGCAGCGCCACGATCGCCATCGTGGGAGAAGGCGCGAGCGCCATGCCCAGACGCGTGACGGCGGCGAGCGAAAACGAAATGATGAGCGTGCGGCGGATGCCGGCGGCGTCGGCGATCGCGCCCACCATGAAGACAAACAGCGTCAGCAGCGTGGAGAACGTTGCGGCCCAGTAGCCGGCCGCTTTGTCGCTCATTCCGTAGTCGCTCGACAGCCACAAAGTGAGCGTCTGCAAAAACGAAAAGACGCCGAGATATTCGAGAAACGTGGCCAGGAAAATCAGCCACAGCTCGCGCGGACACGCCAGCAGGGCGCGCAGGTCGGACATCAGGCTGGGCTTCGGTGCGGACGCTTCGGCGGTTGTGCTCACGACCGCCACCGTACCTCATCGGCCGATGACGGGGCGTTATGTCTCGTAGTCGGCGTCGGCGATAATCATCAACTCGTCACCGGCGGCAAGTCGGCACTCGCCCGGGTTGAGCGTGGGCGCGCCACCGCCGGTCGCGAGGGCCACGACGAGCACGTTCTGCTCCTGCTTCATGTGCGAGAGCGCCTCCACGAAGCTCTTGCCGATCAGGCCGCGCGGTACGGGGATGCGGCAGAACTTGTGATTGGAGCGGTGGGTCATGAGCTCATTGAGCACGCTCATCGCGCCGTGGTTGAGCGCTGCTTGCGCGAGCAGAAACGCGCTGTGCTCGCCGCCCACGACGCACTCGTTGATGCAGCCGCTCTTCAAGTGCGCCGAATACTCGCTGCGGTTGAGCTCGGCGCAGCGGTAGACATGCGGGTGGAGGCTCTGAATCGTGAGCGCCGTCAAGATGGTGCGCGCGTCGGCGTCGGGCTCGCTGCGACCGCCCGAAGTGTCGCTCAAAATCACGCAGGTCGAGGCACGCGCGATGCCCGCGCGCTCGAGGGCTCCGATTCGGGTGAAATCGTCATCGATGAACTGCACGCGGCCGATGAGCCTCGGGTCGGCGAAATTGCGCTCGGCGTCGTGCGTGGCGATCACGACCAGCGGCGGCGCGTCTTCTTTGCTGCCGTCGATGAACTCGCGGGCGATGATCTCGGCTTTTCGACTCCACCCGCAAATGATGGTGTGGTCCTTGATCTCGTTCAAATCCACGATCTTTGTCTCCAGTTTCAGGCGCGACAGCACCACCGCCGACACCGTTCCGGTGAGCACCGCGAACGTACTGAGGCCCACAAATATGAGAAACAGCGAGACGAGCTTGCCCCCGAGCGTCATCGGCACATCGGGCGTGGGCTGCGTCGCGAATATCGAAAACAGGCTAAACCAAAAGGCCTGATCGAGGCTCGCGAGGCCGGGGTTTTTGCCGCTTTCGAAGGCGAGCAGCGCCGCGGTCGACACCACGACGCACAGGGCGACAATCCCCAGCAGCGCGAGCGCGCGCCTCGGGCCCCTGTGATGCACGAAGCCGGTAAATAACGGCACGCGGCGCACCAGCGCGATGAGCCGATACAGCCGCAGCAACCGGAACAGCAGCAGCACCGGCGACGGCGGAAGCAGCAGCGAGAGCGGCACGGAGAGCAGCGCGACGACGTCAATCCAGTATTCGAGCAGAAACGCGGCAGGCTGCGACGCCGCGCGGAGCCTTAGGCCAAGCTCGATGGCGAAGAGCACGGCGAGGCCGGTCGAAAGGCGATCGAGCCAGGTCGCCGCGAGCGTGCCCGGCGCCGCGGCGAGCTCAGAGAGCGTGAGAGCGACCCACGCGAGCACGAGCGCGATCGTGACGAGCTGGAACGCGGGCCGGAGCGCGACGGGCCTCGCGGCAGACCTGGTGGGCGAAGGGGAATGCACGGCGACGACTGCCCGGGACGGTAGCGCAGAAAAGATTCGTAAAGCGAGACGGCGCACCGGCGCGTGCTCGTCCCAATCGTAAAGAGGAGCCGCGGAGAGGTCACAGTGCACGGACGACAGACCGTGAGCGCGGCCGCGCGCGTCACGGCGTGAGGTCGGCCCCGTCGTCCGGCGGCTCGTCGCCGACGCGTGTCCACATGGCGCTCTGCTCGCCAGTGTAGACGAGCGTTTGCCCCTGGGTGAAGGCGAACAGGTAGCGGGCGAAGACCCCGCG
Organism: Myxococcales bacterium; assembly: GCA_947473045.1. GTDB lineage: Bacteria > Myxococcota_A > Polyangia > Polyangiales > Polyangiaceae > JANYHY01. The sequence continues at coordinate 25,967 of CANJCO010000009.1, forward strand.
CGACCCGCGCCGCACCTGCGTGGCAGTGCACTCCAGAATCATCGCTTCGCCGGGCCGCGCGAGCGCGCGAAATCGCGCGTCGTAGATGCGGCCGCCGTAGCCGATCCATCCGTCTTTGTGACGCAATCCCAGCAAAAAATAGGCGTGCGCGAAGGCCACCATGCCCGTCATGTGCACCATCAGCCCGCCGGAGACATGCCTCGGATGGCGCGTGGGGTGCGCGCGCTGTTCGCGCGTGAGCGGCAGCTCGTCGTGGGTGGGCATGCGGGCGCGCAGCGTGCTCGTGGCCTCGTCGACCAGCACGATGTCGTCCAGCAACATGCCGCCCGGGCCGTAGGGACAGTCCGCGACGAAATCAGGATCGAGCGCCATGGCTCACGGCCTCTATCACGACGCCGGGGCCTCGCGCGGTCACTCGAAGCGCAGGGCGTCGATCGGGTCGAGCCGCGAGGCCTTGTGGGCGGGATACAGGCCAAAGACCACCCCGACGAGCGCGCTGAACGCGACCGAGACCGTGATGACTTCGGGCTGAATCAAGGTCGCCCAGTGAAAGCGGGACGCGAGCCACTGCGCCGATCCGACGCCGAGCAAAACGCCGAGTACGCCTCCGGCGAGCGAGAGCGTGAGCGCCTCGACGAGAAACTGCGCGAGGATCGCCGACGGCCGGGCGCCGACCGCCATGCGCACGCCGATCTCCCGGGTGCGCTCGGTCACGCTGACGAGCATGATGTTCATGATACCGATGCCGCCGACCAGCAGCGAAACCGCGGCGACCGACGCGAGCAGGGTCGTCATCGTGTCGGCGCCCTGCTGCTGAGCGCCGGCGATCTCGCTCAGGTTTCGCAGGGAGAAATCGTCAGAGGCCCCGGCGGCGATGTGGTGGCGGTCGCGAAGCAAATCGGAGATGTCGCGCTGCGCCTTCGAGGTCGTGTCGGCCGACATCGCGGCGACTGCGATCGAGCCTTGAATGTATTTACCGAGGCCGCCCTGAATCTTCCGCGCGAACGTGGTCACAGGCATGAACGCGGCGTCGTCGTAATCTTGTCCAGTGGCCGACTGGCCCTTCTTTCCGGCGACTCCCACCACGACGAAAGGCGTGGTGCCGATGCGCACAGTCTGCCCGACCGGATCCGCGCTCGCGCCAAACAGCTTGTCGACGACGGTCTGCCCGAGCACCACCACGTTCGTCGCGGCGTCGACGTCACCCTGCGTAAACGCCGCGCCCATGGAGACAGGCCACGAGCGAATATCGAAATACTCGGGCGAGGTTCCGGTAATTCCCGTAGTCCAGTTTTGGTCTTCGCTCACTACAGGCATGTTCGAACGAAGCGTCGGCGCCGCGTATTTGACAGTCGATACTTCGTTACGGATCGCCGTTAGATCTTCCCATGTGAGCGTCGGCATCGAGCCGAAGCCGCCCTGCACGCCGCCGGCGCTGGTGGAGCCCGGGAGAATGATGAGCATGTTGGTGCCCATCGCCGCGAAGGCCTGCTCGACCTGCGCCTTGGCGCCCGCGCCGATGGCCATCATCGCGATAACGGCCGCCACGCCGATGATGATGCCGAGGGTCGTCAAAAAGGCGCGCATCTTGTTGCGGAGCACCGCCCGGGTCGCCACGCGAACCGTGATGAACGGGCTCATCGGGCCGCCGCCGCAGATGCGGGATTCTGCGCCCGATCGGACAGCACCTTGCCGTCGCGCATCACGATGATCCGCGCAGCGTAGGCGGCGACGTCAGGCTCGTGAGTCACGATGACGATCGTCATTCCCGCGCGCCACAATTCCTGAAAGAGCGCCATGACCTCGACGCTCGTCTTCGAGTCGAGCGCGCCGGTGGGCTCGTCGGCGAGCAGCACCTTCGGTCGGTTGACGATGGCGCGCGCGATCGCCACGCGCTGCTGCTGACCGCCGGAGAGCTGGTTGGGCTTGTGATCGAGCCGCGAGCCGAGGCCCACCTTTACGAGCGCCGAGACCGCGCGCTCTGTGCGCTCGCGCGAGCCGACCCCTCCGTAGACCAGCGGCAACTCTACGTTCTCGACCGCGGTGGTGCGCGCGAGCAGATTAAACTGCTGAAATACAAATCCCAAAAACCGATTTCGGATATCGGCCAGCTCCGACCGGCTCAGCCCCGAAACCACCTGTCCCGCGAGGGCATATTGCCCGCTGGTGGGCTTGTCGAGACAGCCGATAACATTCATCAGGGTCGACTTCCCCGAGCCCGAGGCGCCCATGATCGCGACGAACTCGCCCTCTTCGACCCGCAGCGACACCCCGTCGAGCGCCCGAACCTCGACGTCGCCCGTGAGGTACGATTTGACGGCGTCGTCGATCTGAATGACCGCGCTCATGCGGGGGGCCTAAAACAGGCGCCGCGCGCCGCCGGTGGTCGCGCCGGCAGGGCTCGCGGCCGGCGTCGAGCCTGCGGGCATCGTCGCATCGATCACCACGGAGTCGCCCTCGGCGAGCGCCCCGCCGGTGATCTCGGTGACCGTCCCGTCGCTCAGGCCCACCTTGACGCTCACGGGGGTCACCACGCCCGCGCGTTGCACCCAAAGCGTCCTGGAATCAGCCTCGTCGGGGGCGGGCTTGCCGCGACGGCCAGCGCTGCCGCTCGCCGCGGGCGGGGCGCTGCCGGCGACCCCGGGCGGCGGCCGAAAACGCAGCGCAGCATTCGGAACCGCCAGCGCGTCTTCGCGCGTGTCGAAGTTGATGGTGACGTTCGCGGTCATGCCGGGCCGCAATTTCAGCTCGTTGTTGTCGACGTCGATGACGGCGTCGTACGTCACGACGTTTTGCACTGCCTGCGCTGCGTTGCGTATCTGCGAGACCTTGCCCGCGAAGCGCATGCCGGGAAAGGCATCGACCACGAACGAGGCGCGCATCTCGGCCTTGATGCGGCCCACGTCGCCCTCCGACACGTTCGTATTCACCTGCATTTTCCGCAGGTCTTCGGCGATGGTGAAGAGCACCGGCGCCTGCAGCGACGCGGCGACGGTCTGACCCACGTCGACGCTTCGCGAGATCACCACGCCGTCGATGGGCGAGACGATGCTCGTGTAGGAGAGGTTGACCCGGGCGAGCTCGAGCTGCGCCTGTGCCTGGAGCAGCGACGCCTTCGACACGTCGAGGGCCGCCGTCGAAACCGCGAGCGCCGTCTCGGCGGCCTGCACGTCGACGCCGGTGGCCAGCTGCTGCGCGGCGAGGCCCTGCACCCGAGCGCGCGTAAGCTGCGCGTCGGAGAGCTTCGCCTGCGCCTGCGCCACGTTGGCGCGCGCCGCCGAATAGTTGGCGCTGGCCTGAGCAACCGAGGCAGCAAACAGCTGCGGGTCTATCTTGGCGATGAGCTCGCCCTTTTTGACCGGCGAATTGAAGTCAGCATAAAGGTGCTGAATACGCCCCGATACCTGACTGCCAATTTGTACGGTGACGACGGCCTGCAGGGTACCCGAGGCGGTGACCCGGCCGACGATGCGCCGCTTCGATGCGGTCGCGACTTTGTATTCGGGCTCAATCGGGCTGCGCGTCGCGGCGTAGCGCCGATACCCAAAATAGCCGCCGGCGCCGATCGCAAGCACCAGCACCCACGGCAGCGCTGCGCGCAGCCGGCGCAGGATGCGCGGGCCCGCGGGCGCGTGAACGGGCTGAGCGACGATTTCGGACATAACTCTCAGCTCATTCCCATGCGTCGGCGGCCGGGCGGCGCCAAGGTCGTTTGCGAAGCTTCACAATCGGTGACTGTGAGCTACAGCAAATTCGCGGCCACTTCGGCGAGCTCGCTGCGCTCGCCCTTCGTGAGCACGATGTGCGCCGCGAGCTTTTCGCCTCGAAAACGGTCGGCCGCGATGGTCAGGCCGTTGGAGGCGCTGTCGACGTAGGGATTGTCGATTTGCTCGGGGTCGCCGGTGAGCACGATCTTCGTGCCGTCGCCGGAGCGCGTGATGATCGTCTTCACCTCGTGCGGCGTGAGGTTCTGAGCCTCGTCGACGACCATGTATTGCTGCGGAAGCGAGCGACCGCGAATGTAAGTGAGCGGCTCGACCTGCAGCTGCCCGCTGTCGAGCAATTCGGCGTAGGCACGCGGCCCGCGACGGGAGCCCGACGCGTAGAGGAACTCGAGATTATCGAATATCGGCTGCATCCATGGGTTGAGCTTTTCATCAATATCGCCCGGCAAAAAACCGATATCGCGCCCGAGCGGCATCACAGGACGGGACACGAGCATGCGCGTATACACGCCCTCCTCGACCGTCTTTCGCAGTCCGGCGGCGAGCGCGAGCAGCGTCTTGCCGGTGCCGGCCTTGCCCACGAGCGTGACGAGGCGGATGTTTTCGTCGAGCAGGACGTCGAGCGCGTAGCTCTGCTCCTTGTTGCGCGGACGCACGCCCATGAGGCCCTCGCGGGGCGTGCGCAGGGCGATGATCTCGCGCTTGGCGGCGTCGTAGCGACCCAGGGCCGTATGCGAGGGGTTGTTGCGATCGCGCAACATGACGCCGCCGTTGGCGACGACGCCCTCGGGCTGCATCGGCAGCCGTCCCTCGTGAAAGAAAATGTCGATGTCGGCGGTAGCGACTTCGATGTCCTTGATGCCAGTCTGAACGCGCTCGGCCTCGACGCGCGTGTTTTCGTAGTTCTCCGCCGCCATGCCGAGGGCGTCGGCGCGGATGCGGAGGTTGGTGTCCATCGTGACGAAGACGGTGGGCTTGCCGAGGTCGTGATCGCGGACATCGAACGCGCACTGCAAAATGGCCCCGTCCATCGCGTTGTGGTCGATCGCGCTCGGCAGCTCCGGACGCTTGCCAGGCACCGCGACCCGCAGACTGCCGCCGCTGTCGAGGGTCACCCCAGCCGAGAGCGTGCCGCCTTTTTCGCGGAGATCGTCGAGCATCCGCGAGATCTGCCGCGCGTTGCGGCCGCGCTCGGAGCCTTCGCGCTTGAACTGGTCGACCTCCTCGATGACGTAGATCGGGATGATGACGTCATTGTCCTCGAAGCGAAAAATCGAGCGGGGATCGTGGAGCAGCACGTTGGTGTCGAGGACGTAGTTCTTTTTCAATCGTCTTCTCCGCAGGCGTTGTCCTCACTCTACTCCGACTCTGCTTTGGCGCATACTCGGGGCGCCTTGATTCGCGACGCCGCCACGATCAATCGCGCGCTCGCGCTGGCCGCGGGAGCCGTGCGTCTGATCGCGGCCACCACCCCGGACAACGCGGCGAGCGAGCGTGAGCGGGTGACGTCAGCGGTCGCGGCGGGCACGCTCGTCACTCCGACGTTGCGCTACTGTGCGCCGCGCCCGGAGCTTCGGGAGCTGGGTGGCTGGCTTCGCGACATCGCCGCGGCCGTCCGCACCGCCCTGCCCGCCGACCTTCGCGATCTTTACCTCGCGCGCATCGACGAGGTCGACCTCGAGGCGCGCATCGCGATCGCCGCGGGCACGGCGGCGCTGGGACCGCTTGCGGCTGCGCGGTTCGGCCCGGTGACCGACCAGCGCATCGCGGCCCGCTGGGCGGGCGCGACGGCCACCGACGACGACGACGAAGAGCGAATCGCCACAGATTCAGGCGATCCGCGGTCGCTGCTAACGTTGATGCGAAGGCGCGTGCAGGAGCTGGAGCTCGACTTCGACGTCGTGGTGCATGCGTCGCTCTCCGCGCTGGCCGCGACCGGAGATCACCACATCTACGTCGCGCCAGGGCGGCACGTCAGCCTCCGCGTCGCCCAGCGCACGACGCTCCACGAGACGCTCGCTCACGCCGTGCCGCGCCAACGGGCGCGCTCGGCGCCGCTCGCCCTGCTGGCCATCGGCACCGCAGGCGGACACGACGATCAGGAAGGGCTCGCCCTGTGGCTCGAGCAGCGGCACGGCTTCCTCGATGCGGCGCGCAAGCGCGAGCTCGGCGCGCGACACCTGTCGGTTGCCCGAATGCGAAGTGGGGCCAGCTTCGTCGAGGTGACGCGCGCCCTGCTCGCAGGCGGGTTCACGCCCGGCGACGCCGTAACGATCACTTTGCGCGTGTTTCGCGGGGGCGACGGCACCTGCGCCGGCCTTGGGCGCGAAGGCGTCTACCTGCCGGCGTTTCGCCGCGTGCGCGCGGCGCTCAAGACCTCTCCCGGCCTGCTCGACATCCTGAGTTCGGGTCAGGTGTCGTGTGACGCGGCGGAGACGCTCGCGCGAGCGGCTCACTGAGGCAAGCAGGCCAAGGCCGCCGCGCCGCCGCCAACAGGTGCAATTTGCACGCATTTATAACCCGAGCGGCACGCGCCCGGATTGCAGCCGCGCAGGCAAAATCCTTCGCCGCCGAGGTTTCCGCACACGGCCCTGCGACCGCCGCCCTCCGGATCGGTCGGACACGGACGCTGCGCAGAGCAGGTCGCCGTGCAGAGCCCGCCGGGAGCGTTGACGGCGCAGGTGCCTGACGCGACGCCGGCGCACATCCCGTCGCCGCAGCACGAGTCTCCCACCCATGGGCTCGTCGCGCTCCCAAAGTAGCTAAGCTGCGCGCCGTAGAGCTGCCAAACGTTAAAAAAGAGCCAATTTCCGCCGGGCGCCCCCTGCGCGACCACAGGCGCATACTGGTAGAGAGCCGCAGTGGCCTCGCTGGCTGGCGAGACGTGGACGCCGTCGAGGCTCAGCGCATCTTGACCGACCGCCCAACCTCCCGCGGTCTGCGCGCTCGTTCCGCACACGAGCTGCAAGCTGGCGCGGAGCGCGCTGCCGAGGCAATCGACCTGCTTGCCGAAACCTCCCTGCGCGGGCTCACACGCCGCGCCGCCGCCGGGACAACCGCAGCCAAACACATATTCGACCTTCGCAGGAGAAGCAGGATACCCAGCCGCGGAGACCAGACCGGCGTCCATCTCAGCGCGCACGAGGAACACGAGCGGGTTGAGGCCGTAGCGGCGCGCGGCGAGCGCGATCGACTGCGACGCGCGCAGACCTCCCGATACGTAGGACGCGAGAAAGCTGGGATGTCCATAGGGAGTCTTTTCGAGAAAACCTTGAATATCGGCCACCGACGCCACGCCCTCGGAGTCGGTAAACGACGCCGTGTCGACGATGAGGTTCTTGTCGAACGGCACCTCCGAAGGCGCGAGATCGAGCGGGTCGAGATCGCCGATCGACGACGATTTCGCGCAGGAAGCCGCGCCAGCGCAGGCGATCGCCAGACAAAAGCCGGCCCGGCGCGCCTGTGCGGAAGCAGACCTCGGAGCGCGCGCGGCCATTTCTTGCGGCCGCTATTTCACGAACACCGGAAAGCTGACCCACGCGACGCCGTCGCGGTTGTCGTGCACCACAATCCACACTCGGCCCGAATCGGCGTCGTGCCCGGGAATCAGGCGGTTTGCGCTGTCGTCGACGCGGCCGCGCACAGGGTCGAAGACAATGCGTCCGGTGCTCTTCGTCTTGGTCGTGCGCGTCGTGTAAAAGTAGGATGCGTAGAGCTGCTCGTGGCGCACGCTGCCATCGGAGCCCTTGTCGGTCGGGTTGAGCTCCCAGCTGGCGTCGGGCACGTGAACCTCGAGAGCATGCTCGCAGTCAGCCTCGTTGTCAGACGCGCACCTGGGAAGCACCACGCCCTGCGTAAGGTCGACCGGCTTTCCGTCGAGCAGCACGCCGTCGACGACAGGGTTTTCGTTCGTGAGCGCGTCGTAGGCGTAAACGCGGGTGAACGCGAAGACGAAGTCGCTGGCGCCGAGCAGGTTGTCCTTGTCGGGGCCGCAGCCGACCGGCAGGGTCTGGCCCGAGACGTTCGTCTTGTCGGGAGGCAGCAGAAACACCCGGCCCGCGCACGCGACGAAGAACGAAATCGAAAGCCCGTACGGGGCCGGCGCGCCATCGACCACCGGGTGCGACGACACGAGATCGGGCGGAAGGGCAACCGAGTACGACGGACCTTCCTGCAGGAACGCAGTGATGTCGATCGGCTCGGAGATGGAGCTGGGAAGCTTCGGTAGCGCGCCGCCGTCGGGGCCAGCGTCCGGAACGCCGCCGTCCGGAGCCGCGAGCCCCCCGCCGAGCAGCGAAGCGAAGCATGCATAATACAAGTCGGCGCGCGGATTGTTGCAGACGAGCGGCAGCCAGTAGACATGCATCGGCGCGCCCGGGGTCTCGCGGCCGTCGACGGTGAGGGCGTCGATTTGCACCGTGTCGCCGGGCTTCGCGAAGGGCTTGTCGGCGCGGGTCGCCAGCACGCGCACGGAGGTGAGCTTCGAGGAGGGATCGAAGCTGCCGCCGCTGCAGGCAAAGACGAACCCGGCGGCTGCGACGACGGACCCGAAGGCCGCGAAAAGGGAGGGACGACGCTTCATGGCTCTACAGCTCCCCGCGAATGCCGAGGCTCGGCAGGATGGGCAGCCCGGTGGCGTAGGACTGCCTCGTGAAATTGTAATTGTAGCTGATGCCCTCGACGTTGCCCTGATTGTAGACGTTCTGCACGTCGGCATAGACGCCGAGCTGCCAGTTCGAAAACTTCCAGGTTTTGTCGACCCGGATGTCGATCTGATGAAACATCGGCAGTCGCGATCCGTTGGGAGGATAGGCCCGCTGCGCGAGGTTCGCGCCAGCGTTCGCGTCGAAGAACCCGTAGAGATTGGGAGTGTACAGGTTGCCCGAGACGAGGCGAAAGCGCGCGCCGACCTCCCAGCCGCGCCCCAGCCGGTAGCTGCCCAGCATGGTGAGAATGTGCGTCTGGTCGAACGACGCGAGGCGAACCGCGTCTTCGGGTGTGTCCTGGCGCTCGCTGTGCGACAGCGTGTAGGCGATCCAGCCGAAGAAGTGCGAGTCGGGCTTGTAACGAATCAGCGTCTCGAGGCCGTAGACCTTCCCGCGACCGTCGTTGAGGTTGCCGGGGACGACCTGCTGATCGAGCTGCTTGTAAAAGCTTTCGACCGACACTTCGAGGTTCTTGGTGATCTCGCGCTCGACGCCGCCAGAATATTGAAGCGCGCGGTTGGAGAACAACCCGGACTGCCCGAATACGGGCGACGACTCCTGCGGCTGCGGCGGCTGATAAAATACGCCCGCGCCGCCCTTGAGAGTCGTGCGCGGAAACGAGGGGCCCACGTCCTGACGAACGACAAAGCGGGGACCGAGGTCCCAGCGCTTGGTGTCCTTGGCATAATCGAGCCGCACGCCTGGAACGATGCGGGTTCCCCGAAACGGCGTGAGCTCGAACTCGGCGTAGAGGCCGGGGCGGTAGAGCGAGCCCGACTGCTGCGACTGCAGAGGGGGGCGCGAGAGCCCCGGGCCGCTCGGCGGCTCGCCCGGACGCGGAATCGACGGCAGCCGCGCGTCGACCGTGTAGGGAGACTCGAGCATGTCGATGCCGAAGTTCGCCACGACGCCCTGCGAAATTTTCTGGGAGATCTCCGCCCGGCCCGTGATGGGATAGGTGGTGAGCTTGAAGTAGACGTCTCCGAGCGAGAAATCGATGAAGTCCTGCCCTACGGCGGCGCTGAGCTTGAACTCTGTCGTGGGCGAGAGCCTGTTGCGGTAGAGCCCTTGAGCGCGCCAAAAGCCGGTGTGCGCGCTGATGCCGCCGCCGATGCTCGGATCGCTGGCGTTGGAGTCTTTAATGAGCAAATCGAGGCGATCGTCGGAGCCGAACACCAGCGCGCGAAATGACTGATCGCGGCTCCAGCGCTTTTCGAGCATGGCCTGATAGTCATAGTAGACGGGGGCGGTGGTCACGCCGGCGCCCGTCTGCTCGAGCACGGGCTTGAGCCATGTGTCGACCCACGATCGGCGGCCAGCCACTGCGAAGCTCCAGCCGTGGCCGAGGGGGCCTTCGGCCAGCAAGCGCACGTCGATGAGGTCGACCTGCGCCAGCGCGTGAATTTTGTCCTGCTTCGGATCACGGATCGCGGCGTCGACGATGCCGCCTTGCGCGCGGCCATACTGCGCGCTGAAGTTGCCCGGGTAGAAGTCGATGCGGTCGAGGAGCTCGGTGGGGACCACGCTCGACAGGCCGCCGAAGTGATAGACGAGCGGTATGGGAGTCCCGTCGACGAAAATGAGGGTGTCCTGGGGGGCCGCGCCGCGCACGACGAGCAGTCCGGCGAGGCCTGGCGGGCGCGCGACTCCCGGGAGGTTCTGAAGCGCGCGAAGGGCGTCACCGTTGGAGCCGGGGATACGCAGCAGCTCGCGCTGCTCGATGGTGCGCTTGGTGACCTCGCGCGCAGGCTTGTTGCCCTTGACGGTGACCTCTTCGACGTCGTCGTCGCTGGTTTTCTTCGAAGGCGCGGCGGTCACTGCGGCGGGCGCATCGGCGTCGAGCCGCAAGACATTCGACGCCTCCTCACCGGGCGCGAGCGGTTGATCGACCGCCTGGGCAGAAAACCCCGAGGCCACGACCGAAAGCCGGTAGTCGCCGAACGGGAGGTCGACCGCGCGAAACGTGCCGTCGGCGGCGGTCTGCACGCTCGTCACGACGGCCCCGGCCTTCGACACGGTGAGCGTAGCCGCTGCGATCGGCTTGCCCGTAGCGCGGTCGGAGATTTTGCCTACGATTCGCCCCGGCGGCGGAGAAAAAACGTACTGGTGCTTGATCCGCGCCGCGACCGGGACCGCGTTTCGCGTGGCCGGGTCGAACTCGAGGGTGCTCGCAGCGGCCAGCGCGGCCTCGTCGAAGCCGTGCCCCTGAGGCGCCTCGACACGGGAATCTTTTACGCGACCCGCGGCGTCGATGGTGAGCACGAGCACGACCGTGACCGCGTCGCGAACGCCGTCTTTAATCGCCGCGGCGGGGTAGGTCGCGCCGTCGTCGCGGCGGAGCACCGGCAGCGTGATCGTCGCGGGAGCCGGCGGCGGCGGCGCTTCGGCGCTGGCAGGCGCCCTGACGGCGGCGCCCTGCCCGCCCCCGTAGGGAGCGTCCTGAGCCAGAGCGGGCGCGGAGAGCGCGTGCGCTCCAAGTGCCGCGGAGAGGGCGATGAGCCTGCGTGCGCGCATGGTATGCCGGTGTGAACTAGCCGCGCGGAAAGCCGGCTGCAACCGCCCCGAAGGTTGATGCTGCGCAGGCGCCCGCAGTTGCGCGATAATCGGCGGGTGGCAGACAATCTCGCGACGTACGCCTTTCTTGGCTTTGGGCTGATCGCGATTTTCATCGCCGCGCGCGCGTTCTTCGACCGCAAGACCACGGAGCCGGCGCGCTACGTCGGCTCGCAGCTACACTACGACGACGTACTGGCGACCCTCGACACCGTGGCGCGCCGCATCGTCGTCGCCCATCCACACGAAGACGAATTTGCGCAAACGCGTCGGGTCCGGGACGAGCTCATCCTTGGCAAATTTCGCAACGCTGATCAGTATGAGGCAGTGATTCTCGGGGTCGTGAAGCGACTGAGAGGCGCCGAGGCCGCCACCGTGCGAGAGTGGACCGACTGATGAGAGCCATTTTCTTCGGCACCCCCGAGTTCGCGGTGCCCTGCCTCGATGCGCTGACCGAAATCGCCGACGTGGCGCTCGTCGTCTGCCAGCCCGACAAGCCTTCCGGTCGCGGGCTGACGCTGACAGCGCCGCCCGTCAAACTGCGCGCAGCGGCGCTGGGACTGCCGCTCGCGCAGCCCGCCAAGGTGCGCACCGGCGAGCTCGCCGAGCTCGTGCGGGCCCAAAACGCCGACGTCGCCCTCGTCGTCGCGTACGGCCGCATTCTTCCCGGCGACGTGCTGTCGGGACCGCGGCTCGGCTGCGTGAACGTACACGCGTCGATTCTCCCTCGCTACCGCGGGGCCGCGCCGATCACCTGGGCCATCGCGAGGGGCGAGCGCGAAGCCGGAGTCACCCTGATGCAAATGGACGCCGGCATGGATACCGGCCCGACACTCGAAGTGCGCGCGCTTGCGATCGGAGCCGACGAGACCGCCGGCGAGCTGTCGCTCCGCCTCTCGCAGCTGGGCGCCCTCGCGGCGCGGGAGGGGCTGCCGCGCTACGTCCGGGGCGAGCTTGCGCCCGCACCGCAAGACCACGACCACGCCACGGCCGCGCCGATTCTCAGCAAGGACCACGGCAAGATCGACTTCGCGCTCGACGCGCAGTGCGTGCACGACCACGTGCGCGCCATGAACCCGTGGCCCGCCGCTTCCGCACAGCATCGCGGCAAGCGGATAATGGTGCACAATACACGAATGGTAGGCGAGGCTCCGGCCGGCGCCGTCCCCGGACAAGTCGTGCTCGCCGACAAGTCGCGCGTTGTCGTCGCATGCGGCACCGCGCGCGGCGAAGGCTACGTCGGAGCGACCGGCGCGGCTCCGCGGTGCGTCGAGCTGGTGCGCGTGCAGCTCGAGGGCAAAAAGCCCGTTCGCGGCGGCGACTGGTTTTTGGGGCGGGGCGTCCAGCAGGGTGACAGACTGGGGTGAGTTGCCCCATAACCGCGCCGGCGCGTTCCAATCGCGGCGCGGTTTTCCAGTCCGCCGAAAAATGCCTTGTAAATTCGAGGATCCGGGTCGGACTTTCGACGCTCTGGTTGCTACGAGAGTGGCTGGTTGCGCGCGCACAGGCGCTACTTTGCCGGAGTTGCCCATGAGCCGAATCGCCTCTGCCTGCTCCATCGCCGCATTTGGCGGCGCCCCTGGCGTACTGAGCCACTGACATGCGGTCTACGGCGCTCCAGTTCATGCGCGTCTCCGTCGCACTCGCGCTCGTCGCCGTTTCGAGCGGCGCCTGCAGTCATGTTGCGCCCTACCAACGCGGACGCCTCGCGCATCCGACGATGACCGGCAGCGAACTCGGCGCGGGCGAAGCTCACGTCTACGCCGTGCAAGAAGGCGCTACGGGGGGCGGGACGGTCGCGGAGAGCGGCTGCGGATGCAACTGAAGCACTGCCGAGGCTGCCCCGCCGGCGGCTGCGCATCCACGGGGACATCTGCGCGGCCGTTGCGTCGATCATCGACGTGCGCTCGACAGTCGACGGGGGGCGCAGCCTGCGCGTCGGACCGCACCTTCGTCTTCGCGGCCGTGCGCCGAGGCGGCGTGCTCACCGCGGCCGGGCTTGGGTGCGCCCTGGCCTACGGCTTCTGAGCAAGCTCAGCGGCGCTGGCCTTACGCCCCGATTCGCGCGATGCTTGGGGCTTCACCCGTAACGCTGAGGCGGCCATCATGCACACGCGACAACGCGCTTTCATTTCATCTCTCGCGCTCGTCGCGCTGGGCTCCGCCTGGGCTTGCGGCAGCGACGACGCGCTCTCCATCTCGCTTCCCGACGCAGGCGGCGACGGCATGGCCACAGGCGACGGCAACGCCTTCGACGGCAGCGCCTTCGACGGCAGCGCCTTCGACGCGGGCGGCCCCGACGCTGCGGTCGTCGACAGCGCGCCTCCGTGCGTCGGCCTCGAGTGCCAGCAGGTCACGTGCGACGGCGGGGCGACGACGCAGGTCTCCGGCACGGTGCTCGATCCAGCGCTGAAAAACCCCGTATACAACGCGATCGTGTACGTCCCGAACGGGCCGCTGGCCGCGATCAAGCACGGCCCTTCGTGTGATCGCTGCGCAGACGCACCGAGCGGCAGCCCGCTCACCATCACCACCACCGGCGCCGACGGCAAGTTCACCCTGACCAACATGCCCGTGGGCGTGGACATTCCGCTCGTCATCCAGATTGGCAAGTGGCGCCGCGCGACCAAGGTCACGGTCGCGGCCTGCTCCGACAACGCGCTCCCGCAGACACTCACGCGATTGCCAAAAAACTCTGCCGAGGGCGATTTGCCGCAAATGGCGATCGCGATGGGGGCGTGCGATCCGCTCGAGTGCCTGCTGCGCAAGATTGGTATCGACGACAGCGAATTCACCCCTTCGAACGGCAACGGTCACGTCCACCTCTATCAGGGCACCGGCGCCGGCAACTCGCAGAGCGGCGGCAACGGCACGCAGCCGTCGACGGACCTGTGGGGAAGCAAGCTGGGCGCTTACGACGTGGTGCTCAACGCGTGCGAGTGCTCGCAGCCCGATCCGAACAACAAAGTTCCGGTATCGACGGTCCGTGATTATGCCAATCAGGGCGGGCGCGTCTACGCGTCGCACTACCAGTCTCACTGGATTCAGCAGGGGGCCGCCCCGTTTCCGGCGACCGCGACCTGGAACGGCAACGGCAACGTCGTTGCGAACAACCCGGTGACGGTCAATCAAGCCTATGACAAGCAAAAAGCCCTGGCCAGCTGGCTGCTCGCCACGGGCGCGAGCGGCATGAAGGGGCAAATCACGTTGGCCGATCTGCGCCCCGACGTGCTGCAGGCGAGCGCGCCGGCGATTGCGTGGCTCGAGATACCCAAGAACGGGCAAAACCCGAACCTCGTTACGGCCTATACGTTTCAGGCTCCGTTCAGCGCGGCGGTCGATGGGGGCGCGGACGGCGGGCTCGACTCCGGCGTCGACAGCGGCGCGGACGCGGGGCCCGATGGCGGCGCAGGCCCTGCCTGTGGCAAGGTTGCGTTCGGCGACTACCACGCTGGCGCCCAGCTCATGAACGCAAACGTCTCGTTCCCGGCGCAGTGCGGCGGCGGCGGCGACGCGGGAGCGCCCGCGATGACAGCCAATGAGAAGCTCATGGAATTCATGTTCTTCGATCTGATGTCGTGCATTCAGGACGACACCCAGTCGCCTGTCGTGCCCCCGCGCAAATAGGCAATCAGTACAGCCCGTAGCCGCGCCCCAGCGCCTCCGAAAACAGATTGCACAATACATGAAACCCGATGGAGGCGCCGACGCCTCCGGTGCGGGCGCGCAACCAGCCGAACACGAGCGACGGAAAGAACACCGCGAGGCGCGCGGGGTCGCGGACAGTGAGCAGGTGGCCGAGCGCAAAGACCGCCGACGTGATCAGCAGCCCGGGGCCGACGCGCGCGCCCAGCACAAGCCACTGCGGCGGCAGCGCGTCGTCGAGGCGCGACTGCAGGTAACCCCGGTAAAACGCTTCTTCCGGGAGGGCCACGAGCATCAACTGGCCGGCCACGAGGTTGAGTGTCTCGTAGGGCGCGACCACGAGATGAAACGCGGCCCGGGGATGCCACCAGGTGCGCCAGCCGAAGTAGAACGGGACGAACGCGATCGTTGCGGTCGCGAGCGCCCACGCAAGCGCGCGGAGCCCATCGCGAGCCAGCGCCTGCGCGCGCGGCAGCGGACCGCTCACGAGCCCGCCGAGCGACAAGCCTGACGCGGCGACGCGAACGTCGTCGTGACGCCAGACGAGCCACCACACGGCCGCGAGGAAGGTGAGCCCGACGCCGGTACCGGCGTGCCGACGGGGCACCGCTGCAGCGACCGAAGCGACCGCGGCGCTCACCGCGAGCGACGCGATCGCCGCCTCGATCAGCGCCCGTCGGCGCGTTAGTTCGAGCACGCGAGCTTACCGACGAAGGCCTCGGAGTGGCCCGCTTCGGCGTCCTGCCACGCGAGGTACCACTCGCCTCTGATTCGCCCGGGCACGAGCGCCGGACGCGCGCTCTCGGTCGTGATCCTGGCGACCGAGCTGACGCCGACCACGCCTTCGCGGGTGAGCGCTCCCACCTTCACGCTCCCCTTTTCGAAGAATGCCACCATTACGCGGCCCTGTGCCGACACCCCGAGCGAAGGGTGCCCGCCGGTCGCGGTGAAGCGCTTGTGCCACACCACGCGGCCCTGTGCGGGCTCGATGAGCGCGACGCTGGCGCCGCCCTTTTCTTCATGCCACGAGACGAAGCAGCCCTCGGCCCCGCACGCGATCACCGGCGCGTCGCCCGGCGCTTTGTCCTCGCTGACGAGCTTCACGTCCATGCCGAGCTCGCGATCGCGTCGGCCGATGACGGTGCCGAACACCGGCTCGTCGAGACCGCGCGCGAGGTCCGACGAGTCGAGCGGCAGGCGCAGGCGGTTGACGAGATGCACCGCGTCGCGTTCGAGTTTGTAGGCCACAAACACGTTGTTGCTCGCGACCGCGACGCTCGGCGATCGCACGCTCACCAGCTTGCCGCCGCGAATCGGCGCGTAGTCGGTCAGGCGCACCTCGCGGCCGACGGGCTCGAGCTCGGAGGTGAGCTTGCGCAGAAAAATATCGTCGCCCTCGCGGTCGCGGTCGTCCTGCCACGCGACGATGTAGCCCTCGGGGACCTTGTCGATCGAAGGCCAGAAATTGCCCGCGCGCGCCGCGCCCACCAGAGCGCTCGGCCCCGCGATGCGCCCCCCTTCGTCGAGCCAGCGCACGCGCACGCCGGCCTCCCGTCCCGCCCGGTCGGAGTAGAGTAGCACCGTGCGGTCGCCGACCGGAAAGAGCACCGGCCGCGCGACCTCTCCGGCCTCGGGAGTGAGGTCGCGCACGGGCGAGACGGGCCGGCCAACGTCATCGAGGGTGATCGCGTACGCGTGGTCGTGCCCGGCCTGCTCGTGGTCGTCCGTCCACACCACGATGGGACCGCGCTTGCTTGAAACGATCGAGGGACGCCCCACAGGCATCGGCTTGTCGCTGAGGCGCGGATGCGAAAACATCGTCATCCGGCAAGGGCCGGTTCCGCTCGCCGCCGCGCGCGTCTGCTCGGTGAACGTGCGCGCGATCGTTACGGCCCCGAGGTCTGAGGCCTCCTTGAACTTGCGGTGCGAGCCGGCGAGATCGCCCTGCGCGAAAAACGCCTGCCCCTCGTGCAGCGCGGCCGCCCACTTCGGCTCCGCGTCGGGCGCCGGGGGAGCCTCGGGCGAATCGGACGGTGCACCGGCGGCGGTCGCGGTCGACGTGACCAGGGGCGTCCATACCTGCGGGCTGAGCATTGCACTGTACACGTAAATCGCGCTGCCCGTTCCGCCAGCGAAAAGCAGCGCCGAAAACACGTAGCGCAGCACCGTCGGGCGGCGCTGCGGCGCGAACGCAAAGGCGGCAGGCGCCGGAGCGAACGGGCGTTCGGGCAGCGCTGCGACCGGCAAGGCTGCGGGTTCGAAGGCGGGGGGCCGCGGATTTGCTGGCGCCGGCGCAGGCGCCACGATGCGAGGCGGCGCGGGCGCAGGCGGGGGCGCCACGCTGCGAGGCGGCGCGGGCGCCTGAGCGAGCGCGTCCATCACCGTGGCTTCTTCAAAGTCGACTGGCGGCGGCGGAGCGACCCGGCGCGGCCGGGCGAGCGCGAATTCGAGCGCGTCGGACAGCTCGCGCGCGTTCTGAAAGCGCCTCGCGACGTCGCGTTCGAGGGCCTTGACGAACCACGCGTCGAAGGCCGGCGGCAGGTCGGCGCGCGCACGCGACGGAACCGGGAGCGGGTGCGTGATGATGGCCGCGAACGTCATCGCGAGCCCCTGGTCCATCTCCCACACCGGACGACCGACCAGACACTCGTAGGCGATGCAACCCAGGGCCCAGAGATCGGACCGGTGGTCGGCGTCGCGCTGCCCGCGCACCTGTTCCGGCGACATGTACGCGGGCGTTCCGAAGACGGCGCCCTCGCGCGTGAGGCGCGCCGTTTTCTCATCGCCGGCGACCGGCGAGTAGAATTTGGCGAGCCCGAAATCGAGCAACTTCACGACCTCGTCGCCGTCGTCGCCGCGCACGAGGAAAATATTTTCGGGCTTCAAGTCGCGGTGAATGATGCCGGCCGCGTGCGTCTTGACGAGGGCTTTTGAGCAGTGCGCGATCACGCGCAGCGTCGTAGGCACGTCGAGCACCCGCAGGCGCGCCATGCGATCGTAGAGGCTCTCGCCGACGAGCATCTCCATCGCGATAAACGGTCGCCCGTCCTCGAGCTTGCCCGAGTCGTAGATGTCGACGATGTGCGGGCTCTTTACGCTCGCGGCGGCCCGCGCCTCCCGAAAGAAACGCTCGATGACCACGCTCGACCCGGCGAGCTCCGACGCCAGCACCTTGATCGCGACCTTCTTGCCGAGCGCGAGATGATCCGCCTCGTAAACCGCAGCCATGCCGCCGCGGCCGATCTCGCGCGTCACGCGGTACTTGCCCACGAGCAGCGCACCGACAGGGATGTTCGACTCGTTCTGGACGGGACGCATGACGGGAAAAGTGTGGACGGAGCCTCCTCCATCGTAGCGTAGTTTGGCCGCGGATTGGCGCTTTGATTGGCGCGCGATGCGCTAGCGTACCGGCGCGTGGAGGGCAGCAGCGACAAACGCCGGATGACCCTGCGCGAGCTCGCGTCGCTGGGCGAGGTGTCTGCCGAGATCGCGCATGAGCTCCGCAACGCGCTGCTCGTGATCTCGGCCAGCGCCTACCTCGCGGCGCGCGATCCGGCTGCCTCCGCGCCCCATCTCGCCAAGATCGAGCGCAACACGCGCGCGGCGCAGAGCATCGTAGACGGCATGCTCGCGCTGGTCCGCGGAGACGCGCTCGTGACGGAAGAGCTGCCGCTTCGCGCGGTGCTCGCTGACGCACGCGCGGGGCTCGGCGACGGGGCCGCCATTTTCGAAGATCACGTCGATGATTGCATCATACATGCACATGCCGCTCTGTTGCCGCGCGTGTTTCGCTGCCTGTACGAAAACGCATCGCAAGCCTCGGCGCCGGCCACGCCGCGCATCATCACCACCGCGACGCGCGAGGGCGCGCGCACGGTCATCGAGGTGAGCGACGACGGCCCGGGCGTCCCCGAGGCGATCGCGGGCAGCGTGTTCGAGCCGCTCGTTTCGGCCCGCGAAGGCGGCACCGGGCTGGGCCTGTCGCTTTGCCGGCGCATCGTCGCCGCGCACCATGGCGTGCTGTCGCTCGAGCCGGCGGCGCAGGGCGCGCGTTTCCGCGTCGTTATCTGATCCCACAAGCCCCCGAGAGCCACCCCCCGCATGCACGACATCCGCCTTCGCGGCGCCCGCACCCACAATCTGCAGGGGATCTCCCTCGATTTGCGCGCCGGCGAGCTGGTCATGGTCACCGGCCCGAGCGGCGCCGGCAAGAGCTCGCTCGCGATGGATACGCTCTACGCCGAGGGGCAGCGGCGGTTCGTCGAGAGCTTCAGTCCTTACGCGCGGCAGTTTCTTGAGCGCCTGGAGCGACCGCCCATCGACTCGCTCGATCCGATCGCGGCGACGGTGGCCGTCGACCGCCGCGCGCCGGTCAAGTCGAGCCGTTCCACCCTCGCGACGATGGCGGATCTCGAGCCCTATCTGGCCGCGCTGTTCGCCAAGGAATCACGCCCGGTGTGCCCTGACTGCGGGGTGATCGCCGAAGAGACCAGCGCCGCGAGCGCCGCCACGCGCGTGCTCGCAGAAGCGACCGGCGCGCCGCGAGCCGTCGTAGCCTACGCGCTCCGCCCCGAGAGTCCCGACCACTTCCTCGAGCTTCGCGAGTCGCTCGCGAGAGACGGCTTCGTGCGTTTGGTCATCGGTGGCGAGACGCGCGATCTCGATCTCGTGCGACCCAGCGACGCGCTCGCGCAGGGAGCCGATCCGCACGTGGTCGTAGACCGACTCAAGCTTGAGCCCGCGAGCCGGCGCCGCATTCAGCAGGCCATCGAGAGCGCATGGGAGCGCAGCTCCGGCCGAGCCCGGGTCGACGTAGCGGGCGGCCCATCGATGACCCTCGCCCGAGGCCTCGTGTGCCCCTCGTGCGCGCGCACGTTTCAACCCGCGGCGGCGGGGCTGTTTTCGTACAACTCGGCGCTCGGCGCCTGCGGGGGCTGCAAGGGCTTCGGTCGCGTCATCGCCGTCGACTGGGAGAAGGTCATCCCCGACCCGAAAAAGTCCCTCGCGAAGGGCGCGATCAAGCCGTGGGGCGGAACATCCGCCGAGTCGGAGCGCGAGCTGCTCAAGGAGTTTTGCACGCGCAAAAAGATTCCGATGGACGCTGCCTGGGAGCGCCTGACCGCAGCGCACCAAGCGCTCGTGATCGACGGCGAGGGCACCTGGACTTCCGGCAAGTATCCCGGCGTCCGCGCGTGGTTCAAATGGCTCGAGACGCGCACTTACAAAATGCATGTGCGCGTATTTTTGGCGCGCTACCGCGAATATTCAGTGTGCGACCAATGCCACGGCGCGAGGCTCAACGCGAGCGCGCTCGCCTATCGCATCGCGGGCAGAAACCTCGGAGCGTGGCACACGCTGACGGTGCGCGAAGCCCTCGCGCTGATCGCGACCGTCTCTCCGCGCGACGCGCAGGGCAAGCTGGCCAGGAGCGAGCTCGCCGCGAGGCTCGGCTACCTGGAGACCGTCGGGCTCGGCTATCTCGGCCTCGATCGTCAGGCGCGCACCCTCTCGGGCGGCGAGGCGCAGCGAGCCGGACTCACGACCGCCCTGTCAGCCACGCTCACCGGAGCGCTGTTCGTCCTCGACGAGCCTACCGTCGGCCTGCACCCTACCGACGTTCCGAGGCTCAACGTCGCGATGCGTGAGCTCGCCCAGGCCGGCAACGCAGTGCTCGTCATCGAGCACGACGAGCGCGTGATTCGAGCGGGCGATCGCGTGATCGAGCTGGGCCCCGGGGCGGGCAAGAGCGGCGGGCATGTGCTGTTCGACGGCACGCCAGCGGCGCTCGCCGAGCGCACCGACACGCCCACGGGACGCGCGTGGTCGCGGCCGCACGACGTCGCGCGGACGCCACGAAAAGCAGCCGCGCAGCTCGCGATCCGCGGAGCCAGCGAGCACAACCTCAAGAGCGTCGACGTCGATGTGCCGCTCGGCGTCCTGTGCGCCATTTCGGGTCCGAGCGGCTCGGGCAAATCTTCGCTCGCCCGCGACATCGTTTATCGCGGCGTCGCCAGGGCGCTCGGCGACACCACCGTCGCCAGGTCGGGCTCCGTTCGCTCGCTGACCGGCTGCGACCAACTCTCACGCGTGGTGCTCGTCGATCAGTCGCCGCTCGGGCGGACGGCGCGCGGAAATGCTGCAACCTACACCAAAGCGTGGGACCGGATTCGGGCGCGCTTCGCAGCCGAGCCTGCGGCGCTTCACGGTGGTCTGACGCCCGCCCATTTTTCGTTCAACGTCGCCGGCGCCGGGCGCTGCGAGGCGTGCGCGGGCGAGGGCTACGAGACGATCGAGATGCAGTTTCTCGCCGATGTGTCGCTGCTGTGCGCAGTGTGCCACGGCAAGCGCTTCACACCCGCCGTGCTCGAGGTGCGCCATCGCGGACTGTCGGTGGCCGACGTGCTCGCGATGACGATCGAAGACTGTCTCGCCACGTTCGATTCGCGCGAGTCCGATGATCCCGTCTTCGGGCGGGCGCTCCGCCCGTGCGTGCGCGTCGGGCTTGGCTACCTCCCGCTCGGGCAGCCGCTGTCAACGCTGTCGGGCGGCGAGGCGCAGCGTCTCAAGCTCGCGCGCGCGCTTTCGGAACGCGCGGCCCGGACGCTGTTTGTGCTCGATGAGCCGAGCGCGGGACTCCACGCGCAGGACACCCGCCACGTCATCGACGCGATGCACGCCCTCGTCGACGACGGCGCGAGCGTGGTCGTGGTCGAGCACGATCTCGACGTGCTCCGGGCGGCCGACTGGCTCATCGACCTCGGTCCGGACGCAGGGCCCGACGGAGGAGAAATCGTCGCGCAGGGCACCCCTCTCGAGGTCGCGGCCTGTGGCTCGCGCACCGGCAGGGCGCTGTCTGACGCGAGCGCTGAGGTCGCGTCTGCGCCGCTCCGTCGCGAGCCTGCGAAAGCCGCCATCGTCGTGGAGCGCGCGCGCGAGCACAACCTGAAGGCGGTGAGCTGCGAGATCCCGCACGGCAAGCTGTGCGTCGTGACCGGTCCGAGCGGATCGGGAAAATCGTCGCTCGCCTTCGACGTCGTCTTCGCCGAGGGACAGCGACGGTTCATGGAAACGCTGACGCCGTACGCGCGCCAGTTTCTGCCGACGCTGCCCCGCCCCGAGGTCGATCGTGTGGTCGGCGTTCCGCCCTCGGTCGCCCTCGAACAGCGCACCACGCGCGGAGGCGCCAACTCGACCGTCGCGACGGTGACTGAAGTGGCGCACTACCTGCGGCTGCTGTTCGCGAAGCTCGGAGAAATGCGCTGCCCCGCGTGCGACACGGTGGTGGCGCCGAGCGCGCCCGACGACCTGTTCGAGCGCCTCGTGACCACCCCGTCGGCAGACAATCACACGCTGTACGCGCCGGCTGTGCGCGCCCGCAAGGGCACCTATCTCGACGTGCTCACCGCGGCCTCGCGCGGAGGCGTGCAGACTGCACGTATCGACGGCGCGATCGTCGGCATCGATCCGCCGCCGCGCCTCGCGAAGACGAAGGAGCACACGATCGACCTCATCGTGTATTTCGGCCCGCTCGCCAAGCTCACGCGGGCAGCGTTCGATCGCGCGCTCGCGTGGGGTTCGGGCGCGCTGCGAATCGCGGACGGTTCGCCGTCGGGCGCTACCGACGCGTCCGAGCGCCTGGTGTCGACCGCGCGCGCGTGTCCGGCCTGCGGCACCGGAGTGCCCGAGCTCGATCCGAGGTGGTTTTCGTTCAACACGAAGCAGGGCCAATGCGAGGCCTGCGAAGGGTCGGGCGTGCGCGGCGGACCGGTCGCCGCTGAGGCCGGCGAGACGAAGCGCTGCCCCGCGTGCGCCGGCACCAGGCTCGCGCTCGTGCCGCGCAAAGTTCAGCTGTTCGGCAGCACCTATTCCGAAGCGACCGCGCTGGACGTGAGCGCGGCCCACGCGCTCGTTTCGTCGTGGCGCTTCCATGGCAAGGCAGCGCTCATCGGTGCGGCGCCTCACGCCGAGCTGCTCCGCCGGCTCGCGTTCGCCCGCGATGTGGGTCTGGGGTATCTGGCGCTCGACCGCGCGGCGGCCACGTTATCCGGAGGCGAAATGCAGCGCCTTCGGCTCTCGGCGCAGCTCGGCAGCGGGCTCACCGGCGCGCTGTACGTGCTCGACGAGCCCACCATCGGCTTGCACCCGCGCGACACCCGACGACTCATCGACAACCTGCGCGCGCTGACTGCTTCCGGCTCCACGGTGCTGGTCGTAGAGCACGACGCCGACACCATTCGCGCCGCCGATCACCTCATCGATCTGGGGCCCTCGGGAGGGCGCGCCGGTGGCCAGATCATCGCCGCCGGACCCGCCGCGGACGTGCTCGCGCAGGCCGATTCGCCTACGGCGCAGGCGATCGCTGAGCCCATCCGGGCGTGGCGTACGACGCTGGCGCCGCCGAAGCACGAGCTGGTTCTGACCGGCGCGCGCGCACACAACCTGAAAGACGTGACCCTTCGCATTCCGCTGGGGCGAATGACCGTGGTCGCCGGCGTGAGCGGCTCGGGCAAGAGCACGCTCGTGCGGCGAGTCTTGTACCCGGCCCTGCGACGCGCACTCGGGCTTGTCGCAGACGCGCCAGGGGCGCACGGCAAGCTCACGGGCCACCAGCACGTGCAGCGCGCTCTGGCGGTCGACCAGTCCCCAATCGGCCGAACGCCCCGAAGCGTGCCTGCGACCTTTCTCGGCATCTGGGACGAGCTTCGCAAGCTCTTCGCCGGCCTTCCCGAAGCGAAAATCCGCGGGTATTCGGCCGCGCGTTTCTCCTTCAACACGCCCAAAGGCGGGCGGTGTCCGGCGTGCGAAGGCCAGGGCGCGATCGTCAGCGAAATGGCTTTTTTGCCCGACGTCGTCTCGCCCTGCGAAACCTGCGGAGGCACACGCTTCGAGCCGGCCACGCTCGAGATCACGTACGCCGGCCGATCCATCGGCGACGTGCTGCATCTGTCAGCCGAGGAGGCCGCCGAAGTCTTCGTCGCCCATCCAAAAATCGCGCGTCCGCTCGCGACCCTTCGCGATCTCGGGGTCGGCTACCTGCAGCTGGGGCAAGGCTCGCACACGCTCTCCGGCGGAGAGGCGCAGCGGCTGAAATTAGCCGCAGAACTCACCGCGGGCTCCGCGCACGAGCCGACCGTCTACGTCCTCGACGAGCCCACCACCGGCCTGCACCTGTCGGACGCGCGGCGCCTCGTGGCGGTGCTGGACCGACTCGTGGCGCGCGGCGACACGCTCGTGATTGTGGAGCATCACCCCGACGTGATCGCCTCGGCCGACCACGTCATCGAGCTCGGTCCCGACGGGGGCACCGCGGGCGGAACCATTGTCTACGAGGGCACGGCCGCGAAGCTTGGTCGCGCGAAAACGGCTACGGGACGCTTCTTCGCGTCCCTGCGCGCGTCCCTGCCCTGAGCCGCTCAGCCGAGCACATTCAGCGCGCGACCCAGGTCGGCACCTGCTACCGGCTGATTGACGCCCAGCTGCGCGCGGACGGCCCGCTCCCCCTGCGCGGATGCCGCGTCTGCACGGCGAATGCCCGCAGGGCCGTCTTTCGCGTGCGCCGGATCGACGCCGCGCTTGGCGAGCGCCTCGTCGGAGCAGTCGCGGCAAACGTAGCCATTGACCATCGCAATCATCGGCGCCTCCGGCACGATCACAGGCCGCCGGCGGCCTGGGACCCTGTGCTTACTGAGTTACGCACGAGCGTGGCGCCCGGTTTCGGTAAAAGCGATCAGTCGCAGGCGACGTCGTCGAACTCGACCGCGGTCGCCGTGACGTTGGCTGCGAGGCGAGCGCCGCCGAGGTGGTGCTTGACCGCGCCAGTCGCGACGAACGTGCTCTTGGTGCGCGGGACGGTGAACTTGACGGTCACTTCCGTACCCACGGGCAGGTTCGGCGGAAGGTCGACGAGAATGCCGCCGGCAGACACGTTGTGAGCCGTGCTGATGTGCTCACCGAGAGACGCGGTCGAAACGCTGACCGAGAAGTCCTGCTCGATGCGGCTGGCGCGACGACGGTTGTTGGTGCTGGTTGCGGCTGCTTTGATCGACATGGTGCGGGCTCCTGCTGCAGGTGGAACCCTGCAAGCTACCGATCGGCACGGGCAGTGGCCAAATTAGCGGCGGGGCTTCACTTGGCGGGCGGCCATTTGATGCCCGACTTTTCGAGGACCTCCTGCAGATTCAACTCACCGGTCAGCACCGTGGGCGAGTCTTCAAAACGTCCGGCGGGCGCGTTGCCAACGATCACGCCCGTGGCCGCGGCGCCGTAGTCGCCACGCACCGCCGCGAAGATGCGCACCGTCATGGAGACGCCTCCGCCGAGGGTGATCACGTCGCCGTCGGAGAGCTCGACCGCGTCGCGAATGCGCGCGCCGTTGACGAAGGTGCCGTTGGTGCTCGCGAGATCGCGGATCATCACGCTGTAGCCGTGTTTGCGAACGACGCAGTGGCGCTTGCTCACCAGCGGATAGGCGGGGCGCACATCACACCCGGTCCCGCGTCCGATCGTCAGCGCCTTGTCACGGACCGCGATCTCACGCTGCTCCCCCGCGCCCTGCGTGACCTCGAGCGTGGCGTACACCGCGACCGATATCTGACGCTGCTCGAGCAGCTCCGCGAGCCGCAACGTGAGCGGCGAGCCGCCCTTCAAAAGCAGCACGCCGTTTTCGTCGTAGAGGGGATAGCGGAGAACCGTTCCCGTGGTGATCGAATTGCTTTCCGTCATGCGTCGGCGCTTCGGTGGGACGCTCGCCGGGCGCGCATGGCTCGAAAGAGCGAACCACTCGATCGGACGACGTTCGGCCTGCGCTGTCAACCCCGCCCGCCCCGCCGAACGCTGCGCGCTGCGCCTTCAGACTTGAGCGCGGGCGCGCGAGGCACGATAGTGCGCGCCGCGCAGGCCGTCCCCTGGCCCCAACGCGCGAAAAAAAGAAGAGAGAACGACGATGAAGAGCGACGTCTGGCTGCGCGGATTTCTGGCGAGCGTGGGTGCGGCTGCAAGCGAAGAACCGTTCGATACGGGGCGCAAGCTGCCCGCGTTCGTCGACCTGCTGAGCGACCTCGAGTGGCTGCTGGTCATCCTGTCGATCGAGACCGAGCTGAAGGTCGATGTGCCCGAGAAGCTCGCCGGCAGCCGAAGCGTCACGATCGCCCAGTTCATCGAGCGTGTCGCCGCGTTGCCGAAGGTGAAGCATCCCTACTGGAACCTCAACCGGTTCGGCGCGTTGACCTCCGCGATCCTTGAGCTCGATCATCCGGCCAAAGAGGCCGCCGCTCCCAAAAAGGCCGCCGCTCCCAAAAAGGCCGCCGCTCCCAAAAAGGCCGCCGCTCCCAAAAAGGCCGCCGCTCCCAAAAAGGCCGCCACTCCCAAAAAGGCCGCCGCTCCCAAAAAGGCTGCCGCTCGCAAGACGTCGCCCGCGAAGCGCTGACAGACCGCCGATGAGCCGCGCGAGCGTACGGCGGGGTTCCGTGCGCTCCGTGCGGGGCGCGCTATGAAGCTGCATGTCCGTAGGATCGCCGCGCGCGGATGAACCCACCTCAACGAGGCCCGGCCCGCAACCTCAAGCGCCGGGCGCTTCCCCGAAGCTGTCGCTCCATGTCATCCGTGACGGTCACGCTTCCACCCTTGCGCTGACGATCGGACACTCCCTCGTCATCGGCCGCGGGCGAGACGCGGACGTCCGCATCGACGACGCAGCGGTATCGCGCCGGCACCTGTCGCTCGAGTACGGCGCAGCGTTGCGATTGACCGACCTCGGCAGCGTCAACGGCGCGCTCGTCGGAGGGCGGCGCTTGAGGCGCGGCGAGTCGACCACCATCGAACCCGGCACGGTCATCGAGCTCGCCGGCGCGCTGCTCGTCGTCAGGCAACCGGGCGCGAGCGAGCCCCCCCCGCGCCGTGTGTGGACGCACGGCTACTTCGAAGGTCGGCTGCAGGACGAGTGCGCCCGCGCCGAGAGGCACCGCGACGCGTTCGCCGTGCTTCGTGCCCACGTCGACGTGCGCGACGAGCCCGCTGCGCTCGACGCGCTCTCAAGCCACCTCGGCTTCGAGGACGCGCTGGCGGTCTATGCGCCGGGGGAGATCGAGGCCCTCGTGGTCGGGCCGACCCCTGCCGCCGCGAGCGACATCGAGGCGCGCGCACGCGAATGGCTGGCGCAGGCACGCATCGTCGGTCGCGTGGGGGCCTCGACGTTCCCCCGCGATGGGCGCGCCGGCGACGCCCTGCTCGCCGCGGCCAACGACCGCGCCACTGCCGGCGGCGCACCTGCGGCCGGACGACGCACATACGGCCACCACATCGCGGAGCTCGAGCGCACGTTCAAGCCCATCGCATGCGGCGATATCAACGTGCTCATCTGCGGCGAAACCGGGGTCGGAAAGGAGATCGTCGCGGCCCGCATCGTCGCGCTGTCGCCGCGCGCGCGAAAGCCGCTGCTCAAACTCAACTGCGGGGCCTTCACCGAGACGCTGCTCGCGAGTGAGCTCTTCGGACACGAGCGCGGGTCCTTCACCGGAGCCGACCGCGCGAAGGCGGGCCTGCTCGAGTCGGCCGACGGCGGCACGGTATTCCTCGACGAAATCGGCGAGCTTCCGCTCGCGCTGCAGCCCAAGCTTCTGCGCGTGCTCGAGGACGGCGACGTGATGCGCGTCGGCGCGCTGCGTCCCAAACATGTCGACGTCCGATTCATCGCCGCGACCAACCGCGATCTCGAGTCCGAAGCCGCGGCCGGCCGGTTCCGCAGCGATCTGTACTACCGGCTCGCCGGCTTCGTGGTCGACGTCTCGCCCCTGCGCGATCGCCGGGACGAAATCGCAGACCTCGCGCGAGGCCTCGTCGCCGATCTCTCCGAGACCGCGCGGTGCGAGGCGCCCGCGATCTCCGGGCCGGCGCTCGCGCTGCTCGGCGCCTACGCCTGGCCTGGCAATGTGCGCGAGCTCCGCAATGTCATGCAGCGCGCCCTGCTGCTCGCGGCCGGCGACGCGATCGGAGTGGAGCACCTGCCGGTCGAAAAGCTGCTCGCGCGCGTGGCCGCGCCGCCCGCTCCCCACACCGGCGCGATCGAAGCGAGCGGAGAGCGCGCGCGCATCATCGAGGCCCTCTCGCGCGTGGGTGGCAACCAAACGCACGCCGCGCGGGCCCTCGGTGTCTCGCGCGGAACGCTGCTTTCGCGCATGGACACCTTCGGTCTGGTGAGGCCTCGAAAGCGACCGAACGGGAGCTGAGCCGTCGCGGGTGCGGCATGCAGACTGCACCAACCCGCCAGCGATGAAGCTGCTCCCCGCCCTCGCCCTGTCGCTGCTCACGCAAGGCTGCAACGAAACGGCCGACAACGCAGACGCAAGCCGGCTCGACTCGGGGGAGACCGACGCGTCCTTCGACGACGTGGGCGCACAGGATGCGCGCGCGGATCAGGCCGCGGGCGACGCTGGGGCCGAGGCCTCGAGCGCGTGTCCGGACGCAGGCGGCTTCCTGGGCCCGCCTCGTTGCGAGTGCCGAGATTTTCTGCTGTGCGACGACTTCGAAGGCCCCGCCCTCGACACCAACCTCTGGAAGGTCGACGAGAGTCAGGCGTCGCACGCCATCACATCCGAAAAGTTCGCGCGGGGCTCGCACGCGCTCGCGCTTCACGTCTCGCCGCATGCAGGCGCCCGGGCGCTGGTCTCAGAGCGTGCGACGTTTCCCGCGCCCAACAACGACTTGTGGGTGCGATTTTTCGTGTTCGTAGCTCCCAGGTCGCCCCAGGCGCACGTCGGCCTCGTCTCGGCAGCCGGTCCGGGATCGGCCGGAACGATCGAGGAGCGAATCGGCACGCAATATGGCCAGATAAGACCCAACTACATGGCGCCCAATGCCGAGTACGGAATCTTCAATTCGATGCCGCCGACGCAGCTACCGATCGAAACATGGTCGTGTTTCGAAGTGCACTACGCCGGCGGGCACAACGAGATGCGCACGTTCTTGGGGGAACAGGAGCTGGTGGAGATTGCAGTTCCGAGCGCCCACATCCCAACGTGGACAGCGCCCCTGTACAACGTGCTCACACTGGGGCCCATTCTTTATGGCGACGACTCTGCCACGAGCCCGGGGGGATTCGACTACTGGTTTGACTCGGTGGCCGTCGCGACCACGCGCATCGGCTGCTACCTGTGATCGGCTGTTACACCATGAGCTCGCCCAGCGCGTGCGCCGCGAGGGACGAATGCCCGAACGTAGTGGCATTTACGCCGGCGAACTGCAGCATCGACACGAAGAGATTGGCGAACGGCTGCTGCTGGTGCTGCCCCGACCCGCCCGGACCAGCCGTAATGTGCTGACCCATCTTGGTAACCGTCCCGCCGCCACCCGCGAGCAGCACGGGCATCGTGCTGTGCGAATGCAGCTGACCATCACCGACGTCGCTCGACACGAAGACAAGCGTATTGTCGAGTATCGTGCGACCGTCGACGTCAATCATCGAATCGAGCGTCGATAGCAAATGCGCAATTCGAGCCGACTGCCAGGTGCAGATCGCATCGAGCTTGCCGCCCGGAGTCAGGCCGCAGGACGGATCGACCGAAGTCGAATCAGGAATATGCGTCAGCCCGTGATGCTGATCGGAAAAACCGAGAAACTGAAAATTCGAGAAGAACCCGCACGGGAGCATGAACGACGCGCTGCGCGTGAGATCACAGGCAAAGGCGTGCGCGAGCAGGTCGCTCATGGTGTCGATGTGGGCCGTCAGGCCGGTCGTCGCGTTTTTTCCGAGCGAGCCGTCGTTGTTCAGAGCGCCCGGCATCACAGGCGGCGCTACTCCGCAAAGGCTGTTCGATTGGGCCTTGGCCTGAAGGGCGACGAGCCCGGCGAGGTACTGGTCGACCTTCGAGCGGTCGGCCCCTCCCAACTTCGAGCGGAGCGCCTGTCCGGAGCCGCTGGCGTAGTCGAGCACCGCCTTTTGGTGCGCCCGCTGGCGCGCCAGCTCGTCGGGCGCGGCGATGATTTGACCAAAGAGCCGTTGAAACAGCCGGGCGGCGTCGATCTCCTTGGCGATCGGCGTCGACCCCACCCACGACAGATTGGCTCCGAGCGTCGGATTGATGCCTCCGTCCGGATACTCCACACCCAGCACCAGCGAGGAGATCGGCGTCGAGGAGCCGACATGATCGGCATACACCTGATCGACCGAGGTTCCGTTCAGCGGCGAAGACCCTGTCTGCTGACACGGATACGACGTAAGCAGTCCGCCAACGCCGCCCGAGTGATTGTCGGCGCCCGCCGACACAGCCACGCTGTTGTCGAGGTTGCTGATGATGGTGAGCTTCTTCTGCAGCGGAGCGAACGGAAGCAGAACACTCGGGAGGGTATAGGGCGTGCCGTTCGACGGGGTATCGACGGGGGTATAGCTCGATGTGTGCTTGAAGCCGTTGGGAATGTAGATGAACACGAGTCGCTTCGGCGCCTTCGCGCTGTCGGCCCGCGCGCCCGGGATAGCGCCGGTCAGCGCCTGAATCATGGGCAGCGCAGCGGCGGCGCCGAGGGAGGCCTGGAGCAGATTTCTTCTAGACAGCTTCATCACAGTCCTCCTGCGCGGGTAACGAACGGGACGCTGCTCGTGACAGCGTGAATCATGTCTCTGAGCCTGTAGCGGTTGGGGGCCACCTGAGCCGCGAGCGACGCGATGACGGCCGCGTCTCCTGAAGTCGCCTGCTGCCCCATCGCGTAGCTGTAGAGCTGACTGCTGACGCACGGGATGAAGGCCGGATTGACTTTCACCGCCGCCGCGAGCGACGCAATGTCGTGAATATCGGCTCCGTTGTAGGTGAGTCCGGTGGTGTCTACGGGATACGGTCCGTCGGCCGTTCGATAGACCCCGACGCCGTCGAAATTCTCCATCGACAGCCCTATCGGGTCGAGGCTCGTATGGCACGAAGCGCACGCCGCGCCCGACTTGATATGCGCTTCCAGACGCTGCCGTACCGAGCCCTCCGAGGTGTTTTCATTGAACGGCGGCACGTTCGGCGGCGGCGGCGGCGGCATGCTGCACAGCAGGCGACTGAGCACGAATTTTCCGCGCAGCACCGGTGACGTACGATTGGCCATCGAGGTCAGCGTCAGAATTCCGCCTTGAGAGAGCAGACCGGCTCGGTGCGTTCCGCTCAGGGAAGTCTGCGCGAAGTCCGCCGATGGTTGCGGCATGCCGTAGTGGGCGGCGAGGGTCTGGTCGATAAACGTGTAGTTTGCATCTATCATGTCGGGCAAGGCCCGGCCCGGCTGCAGAAAGTCGTTGAAGAACCGGGTTGTCTCCCGGACCATCGAGGCGAGGACGTTGTGGTTGAACTTGGGAAATATCTTTGGGTCGGGCGAGGCACCGGCGAGCTTGCGAAGCTGCAGCCACTGACCCGCGAAGTTTTCTGCGAGGGCCGAGGCCTTCGGATCGGCCAGCATGCGCTCAACCTCCGCATCGAGGACGACCTGCGTGTGCAGTGTGCCCGCGGCGGCCTTTGCGAAGAGCGCGTCGTCGGGCATCGAGCTCCACAGGAAATACGACAGCCTGCTCGCCAGCTCATAGTCGCCAACCGGGTGCGGTGTATTCGACGCCGGATCAGGGTCGAGCTCGGGCCTGTAAATGAAGTTCGGTGAGGTCAGCGACGCGGCTAGCGCGAGGCCGATCCCGGAGTCCCACTTTTGCTGAAGCGAGCCAGTCTCGGTCGGGCTCGACACGCTCGCCGTGACGATCTGCGCGAGTGAGGCGACCTCGGCGGGTGTAACCGGCCTGCGCCACGCGCGGGGCAGCCACGACGACAGCACGTGAGTCGTGCACGCTTCGCTCGCCGGGGCGGCCGCGCCGCAGCCCAGCAACTTCGCGGCGACTGCAGGCGACGCCTGGCCCCCGGCCGCCGACAGGGCGATCTCGCCCACGTAAAGCGTGCGGGAAAACGCCGACGACGTATTGCTGACGTTCGGCAGAAACTCGCTGAACGCCTGCACGGAGTGCAGACCCGCGGCGAGGTCGACGGTGAGGGTGAACGCCTGCGGGTTCGATGGCCCCGCGCTCGTCACGTCAAAGGCCTTTTCGGTCGTGTCCACGAGCAGGTGCAGGCGCACCGGGCACGGGCTCGCCCCGCACGAAATCGGGGTCGAGAACGCTTTGACCGAGAGCGAGTAGCTTCCGGGCAGGTTTACCGCGACGCCGTCTTTTGACAGCAGGGTCCCCGGAGCGCGCTGGGAGGGGAGCATCCCCCAGTATCCCGTCGGGCCTGCGCCGCTGTACCATCCCCCGCCTGTGGTTCCGCAAATCTGGGAGGTCGTTAGGCCGCTGCACGCCTGTCCATAGCCGGGCTCGGGAACGATCGCGTAGGACTGCGAAAGCGGGTGCAGGCTGGCCACCAGCCCCGATGCGAGCTGCATCGCGATATCGGCGTAGCGCTCAACAAGCAGCGGCGAGGTGACGAGTGAGACTCCGTCATTGTCATATCCCAGCTCGTTCTGCTGGTCGTCGGGCAGCTGGTCGGCCACGGATGCCTGCACGCCGAGCAGATCGCGCAGGGTGTTGCTGTACTCCTGACGATTGAGTCGGTGCACCACGCGCTGCTCCCACGAGCTGGGGGCGATCGGGCCCGGGTCGCCAGGCGGAGTGTTGGTCTGTGGGGGCGCGTCGCCCGAGGTGCTGAAGCAGGCGGCAGCGGCCGCGCACGCGACAGCGAGCCACGGCAGGGCCACGTACAGCGGCGGCTGAGTTGGAAGATGCGTCATAGCCAGCGCCTCTGCGATGACCGTGCCGCCTCAAAATACGGCCGATTTAAGGTCTTTTTTGGTTTCGGCAGGGCGATCGATGAACAGTTCGCCTTGCGCGTCACACAGTTTGTACAGGCGCCGCGAGAGGCGCGCCCGCCACGACGCCGCGCGCGTCATGGGCTATTGTTTGCCCCCATGCCGAAGCTGATCGTCGACAATCCATTTACCCTCGAAGAAGCCTGCGCCGTTGACCTCGCGGACGACGCGGAGGTGTCAAGCGTGCTCGATCACGGAAGGGCGGCCGCGCGCAGCTTCGCCCGCACCACAGTGGGCGAGCGCATGGCGCTCGTCGTCCGGGCGACGGCTGCCATGGAAGCCCGGAGCGAGGAGATCGCGCAGGACATCTCTCGCATGATGGGCAAGCCGGTCGCGCAGGCCCGCGGCGAAGTGGCCGGTATGGCCGAGCGCGCGCGGCACATGGTGTCGATCGCCGAGGCCTCGCTCGCCGACATCGTGCTGCCGAAAGAGGGTTTCGATCGGCGCATCGTCAAGGAGCCCCTCGGACTGGTGCTCGACTTGCCAGCCTGGAATTACCCGCTCCTAACCGCGATCAACGTGGTTGCGCCGGCTGTGCTCGCGGGCAACGCGGTGGTGGTCAAGCACTCGCCGCGTTCGCCCCTTTGCGGCATGCACTTCGCGAGAGCGTTCGCCGAGGCGGGCGCTCCCGAGCACCTCGTGCAGTCTCTCAACTGCGACCACGCGACCAGTGAGCGCATCGTCGGTGATGCCCGCGTAGACCATGTCGTCTACACTGGTTCAGTCTACGGCGGTCATCGCATTCGCCAAGCGGCGAGCGGCCGCTTCGTCAACGTGGGCCTCGAGCTCGGCGGCAGCGATCCCGCTTACGTCGCGGCCGACTGCGACTTCGATCGCACAGTCGCGAACATCGTCGACGGATGCATCTACAACGCCGGGCAGAGCTGCTGCGCGGTCGAGCGCGTGTACGTGCACGAGTCGCTCTACGCGCGGTTCATCGAGGCGTGCCTTCCGCTCGTGGCCGCGTATGTGCAGGGCGATCCGATGCACGAGGCCACAACGCTCGGTCCGATCGCGCAGCCGAATCACGCGAAAGAGCTCGAGGACATGGTGCGCGACGCAGAGCGACACGGCGCGCGCCTGCTCCATGGCGGCCGAGCATCCCAGGTGGGAGGTCGCGGCCGGTTCTTTGAGCCAACGCTGGTAGTCGACGTCGAGCAGCGCATGCGTCTGTTTCGCGAAGAGTCGTTTGGCCCCATCGTCGCGATTGCGTCCGTGAAGAGCGACGAAGAGGCCCTCGCGAAAATGAACGACTCCACGCTCGGACTCACCGCCAGCGTATGGACGAGCGACGCCGACCGCGCGCGCCGCATGGCCCGCGCGCTCGAGGCCGGGACGGTCTACATGAACCGCTGCGACTCGGTCGACCCCGCGCTGCCGTGGAGCGGCGTAAAAGATTCAGGCGCCGGCTGGAGCTTGAGCTCCCTCGGTTTCGATCAGCTCACGCGCCCGAAGTCGCTGCACCTGCGCACCAGCTGGTGAGCGCAGCGCCCGCTACGTGACGCGCGTGATCGAAAACGCGCGCGTTTTTCCGGCCAGCACGACCTCGCATTCGTCGCCTTCGCGCAGGCCCAGCAGCGCCTTTCCGAGCGGCGACTTTGTGGTGACCACCGCAACCGCGGGCTCGCCTACGCGCTTGCCGCCGCCGTGGGGACTCAAGAAAAACCGCTGCGGCACGCCGCCTTCATCGACGTCGACGAGGGCGCCCAGCGCGGCGGGATCTCCGGGAGCGAACGTGCGGAGCCGCATCGCTTCGACCTCAGCGACCCCCACCTTCAGCTCTTCGATGCGGAGCGACTGGCCGCGCGCGAGGTACGAGGCCTCGAGCGCGCGCGTGTCTTTGTCGTTTTCGGGCTTCGCTTCCTCGTGCGTTGCGGCTTCGCGCGCAGAGGCCTGGGCGCGGTCGAGAATTTCGAGGTCGGCGCGCAGCAGCGCCACCAGCGCGTCGCGCAGGGCATTTTTCATGGGCGCGCCATCATCGTCCGCCGCGCGTCATGCTCCCAATCGTCCGGAGCCGACCCCCGGCGCGAATACGGAGCCTTCAGCCCACAGACCACTTGCCGTGCATGCTCTCGATGCGCGCCAGCAGCAGCTCGCGCTGAAGCTTGAGCGCGCGCGGCATGGTCGGCCCCGTGGCCTCGAAGAATTCGCCTTGTGACTCAAGCTCGAGGCGCCACTCATCGAGGTCGATCGACGTCGCGGCGTCGACCTGCTCCGAGGAGATGTCGAGCCCTGACAGATCGAGATCTCCCGCCTTGGGAACCCAACCGAACGGAGTCTCCTGACCACCCACACGCAGGCGCGCGCGGTCGACCACCCACTTGAGCACGCGCATGTTTTCGCCGAAGCCTGGCCACAGGAACTTGCCGTCTTTCTGCCTGAACCAGTTTACGAGAAACACCTTGGGAGGATAGGCAATCTCCGACTGCATTTCGAGCCAGTGGGCGAAGTACTCTCCCATGTCGTATCCGCAGAACGGCAGCATCGCCATCGGATCGCGGCGCACGACGCCAACCTTGCCGGTTGCCGCCGCAGTGGTCTCGCTGCCGAGGGTCGCGCCCATAAACACGCCGTTGGTCCAGTTGAACGCCTGCATCACGAGAGGAATCGTGGTCGCGCGGCGCCCGCCGAAGATGATCGCGCTGATCGGCACGCCCTCGGGGTCATCGGCGAACTTGCTCTTGACGGGGTTGTTCGACGCGGGCGCGGTAAAGCGCGCGTTGGGATGCGCGGCCTTCTCGGTCGAGCCCTTCTTCCAGGGGCGTCCTTGCCAGTCGGTGAGCTCGTCCGGGACTTCGCCGTCCTTGCCCTCCCACCACACATCTCCGTCGGCGGTCAGCGCCACGTTGGTGAAGATCGTGTCCTTCAGGACCGTCTTCATCGCGTTGGGGTTGCTCTTGTAGCTCGTGCCCGGGGCGACGCCGAAGTAGCCGGCCTCGGGGTTGATGGCATAGAGGCGTCCGTCGTCTCCGACGCGCATCCACGCGATGTCGTCACCCACCGTCCAGATTTTCCAGCCCTTGAAGCGCTTGGGCGGAATCATCATGGCGAAGTTGGTCTTCCCGCACGCGCTGGGGAACGCTGCGGCGACGTAGGTCATCTCTCCCTCGGGGCTCTCGACGCCGAGGATGAGCATGTGCTCGGCGAGCCAGCCCTCTTTCTTTCCGAGGTAGCTGCCCACGCGCAGCGCGAGGCACTTTTTGCCGAGCAGCACGTTGCCGCCGTAGCCCGAGCCAACGCTCCAGATGGTGTTGTCCTGCGGGAAGTGGCAGATGAAGCGGCGGTCGGGGTTGCAGTCGAGCACCGAGTGCAGGCCGCGGTTGAAGTCGTTCGACTCGCCCAGCATGTCGAGCGCCTGCCGGCCCATGCGCGTCATGATGCGCATGTTGAGCACGACGTAGACGCTGTCCGTCACCTCTACGCCGACCTTCGACAGGCTCGAGCCGATGGGCCCCATCACGTACGGCACGACGTACATCGTGCGGCCCGTGTGGGCGCCGTCGAAGAGCTTCGCGAGTTTGGCGTAGGCTTCGTCAGGCGCCATCCAGTTGTTCGTCGATCCGGCCTCTGCCTTGGTCGGCGTGCAGATGAACGTGAGGTTCTCGACGCGCGCCACGTCGTTCGGATTCGAACGGTGCAGGTAGCAGCCCGGGAGCTTCTGCTGATCGAGCGGGATGAGCACGCCGGCCGCGACCGCGATCTCGGTCAGGCGCTGCTTCTCAGCCTCGGAGCCGTCGCAGAGCACCACGTGGTCGGGCTTGGTGAGGGCGACCATCTCGGCGACCCAGGAGGCGACCTGAGCGTTTTTGATGGTGACCGGAGAGCCAAACGAATCGACGATTTGAGCCATGGCGGGGACCTCTTTGAGGGCCGCTCACTAGCGCAAAGCGGGTCCGTTTGCACCGTCTGCGGAGCGGCTTCGCCCGCATTTTTTCCGCCTGTTCGCACGCACTGCGTCATACGCCTTGCCCGTGGCGCGATCGCGGGGAGGGTTCCGTGGATGCAACTTCGCGCGGCTTCGGCCATCATTGACGCACATGTTCGCGCTTCGCCCAGCCCTCGCCACGCTCGCGCTCGTCGCGTGCTCGTCCAACAACGTGACGCCGATTGGCCCCGTCGCTGCCGCGCCGCCGAGAGATGACGGCAAGTCCGCCCAGGGCGGGGCGGGAGGCGTCGAGCACGCCGCCGCGCTCGAGCAGCTCAAGGCCGCCCCGCTGACCCCCGCGTCCGACCGGCAAGGCGCAATCCGCGTCGCGCTGCCCGACGCCGAGCACTGGATGCGCGTGAAATTCTGGGGCATCCCCACCCTCGTGGGATTCCGCTACGGCCAGGGACACCACGCGGTGATTGGCGGCTACGTCACCCACGTGCCCGACAACGCGGCTCCGGGCGCCTGCGCAAAGAGCTTCGAAGAATGGGCGGTGCCGCTGA
Organism: Myxococcales bacterium; assembly: GCA_947473045.1. Classification (GTDB taxonomy): domain Bacteria; phylum Myxococcota_A; class Polyangia; order Polyangiales; family Polyangiaceae; genus JANYHY01. The sequence goes on from CANJCO010000009.1 coordinate 62,835, forward strand.
TCGACGCCTACGACATCGACATCCAGCGAGACTCGCCCCGAACGGTCTCCTGGAAGCGCAAAGTCACCGACGAAAGCGCGACGATCGCCGGCATCGAGTCGCTCGTGGCCAAGGGCGCGACCTTGATGGAGCGCGAAGAATACGCGGCGGCCTACGCCACGTATCCAGCGTGGAAGGGCGCATGTCTCATCCTCGGCGTCGCGGTCCCCGTGCGCGATGGCGACATGGCGCGCGCGATGGCGGTGCGCGATCGCTTCGCGACCGAGGTGCTGCCCGCGGTGCAAATTCTGTCGGATAGTGAGCCACTTCAGCGATTTTAGCAGGGTGGCGCTCGCCTCGCGCTGCAACCTGTGATTAGCTTGTAGACTACACATGCGAAGCTCTCTCGTCGCCCTCCTTGCCGCCCTGTCCTTCGCCGTCGCGTGCGGCTCCGACACCGAAGTGACCGACGCCGGCCCGGCCGCCGACGCCGCGAAAGACGCCCCCGTCTCGCCCTGCGGGCCGCTGCCTGCGGTCACGTGCAAGCCCGGCAAGGCAGGCGCCGTTTGCGATACCATCGCCAAGCCACTGCAATGCGCGAGCGGCTCGACCCAGTGGGCATGTCCCGCCGGATCCGTCCCGGCCGATCAGTGCGGCTGCAACACCGGCAGCTTCCCCGGACTGCAGCCGGGCGATGCGTGCCCGGGGTCCGCGGCCGACGCAGGCACCGACTGAGCGAAACGCTCAACCCGCAACTCGCTCGCTCCGATGGCATCAAAGTCGCTCGTGACCCAGGTATTTCGCGCCCTCGCGACGCTGCTGGCGTTCTGCATGCTGCTCGGGGCGCGGCAGCACGTGGTGGTTGTCGCGGCTTCGACGACGACCTGTGCTTGCGTGTCCGCGCCCGCTGCCCGTGAGACGGCAAATGATGACGCCACGCTCGAAGTCGAGCTGGACGACGACGATCAAGACGACCGGGACGACGACAACGGCGACCACGCTGCGTGGCTCGGAGCGCCTTGTGCAATGGTCAGCGCGCCCCGCGAACGCATCGCCAGGCTGGCGGCCGCTGCGCCTCGTCCCGCACAACCCGACTGCGCCGGAGACGCCGAACCGCCACGCCGTGACGCCTGAATCAGGCTCACGTCGTTGATATCGCGGGCACCGGCCCGCGGGAGGTTTCGGTCATGGATGGTTACGGAAAGTTCCTCGCAGGACTCATGGCGTTTTGCGCCGCCTTTGGCGGGCACGCAGCTCAAGCGCGCGCGGCGTGGCCTCCGCTCGAGGATCTGCTCAAGCGCAGCGGCGATCGCGCCCTCGGCGCGTTGGATGCGCGCGCCCAGCTTCGCGTCGCCGCCGCTTCGCGCGTAGGCGCTGGCGTCCCCGCGATCGGAAACCCTTACGTCGAGCTTCAAGCCACGCGCGGCGCTCCTACGCGCGACGTGGCGTTCACGCTCTTCGCAGCGACTCCGATCGAGGTGTCCGGGCAGCGTGGCACGCGGCTGGAGGAGTCCGAGGCCCTCGTGCGTTGGCGCGCGTCCGCCGAGGCCGAAGCCAGGGCGCGCGTCGCCGTCGAGGTCATCCTTCGCTACGGCGCGGCAGGCATCGCCGTAGAGCGCGCCGCTCAATTCGAGCGCGCGTGCGTCGATGCCGCGTCCGAGGTCGAGCTGTACTCGGCCCGCCTGGCCGCCGGCGACGCCACCGCAGTCGACCGCAGCCTCGCGGAGGCGGAGCTCGGCAGGTACACGCAGGCGCTCGCGGAGGCGCGACTGTCGCTCGCTTCTGCGAGGCTGGACCTCGAGGTGCTGTCGGGAGGAGCGCTCGGCGAGGGCAGGCCGGCGTCGACCGATCCTCCGGCGCTGCGTTCCAAAGACGCCGCGGCCTTCGAGGCGCGGGCGCTAAGCAACTCACCCGCGCTGCGCGCACTCGCGGGCGAAGCCAAATACTGGGAGGCGAGCCGGCGACGCGCGACCGCCGAGGGCTTCGCGCCGCTCGGCCTCATCATCAACACAACGCGCAGCGACGGCGGCGACATGAGCGTCGGAGGCGGACTCGCATGGACGTTTCCGATGACGCAACGCAATCAGGGCCCGATGGCGATCGCCGAGGCCGCCCGCGACCGCGCTGAAGAGCTCAGAGGCGCGAGCGAGCCCGTCGCCGCGCGTCAAGCACGCGGCTTGTTCGCTTCATTGTCGATGGCGCGCGACGCCCTCGCCGCCGTAGACGCTGCCGCCCTGCCCGCCGCCGAGCGGCTGGTAGCGGCGATCCTGGCCGCGGCGAAAGCGGGGAAGACCGAATACCTGCACGTGCTGCAGGCGCGACGCGACCTCGCGAGCGCTCGCGCGCGACGCCTCGACCTGGCGGAGACCGCATGGCACATTTATGCCCAAATGGCCGCCCTGACGGGAGAGCTGCCATGAGCCGCTGGTTGCCGCTTTTGCTGGTTACGATGCTCGCCTGCAAGGGGTCGAGCGACTCGACCGCGGCCGCCAGGCTGAGCGACGGCTCAGCGGCCGCGCGGACGGTGCATCTCGACCCGAGCGCCATGAAACGGCTTGGGATCAACGTACAGGGCGCCGGAACCGCGACGTCGACTCGGACGCTCCGCGTTCCCGGTACGCTCGAGTACAATTTTGAGCGCTACGCGGAGGTCGGGGTTCCGCTCGAGGGGCGCGTCACGCGCGTCGATGCGCGCATCGGGGACCACGTAAAAAAGGGGCAGACCCTCGCGCAAATTATCGTGCCGCAGGTCGCGAGCGCGCAGGCCGATTTTTTGGTCGCCCAGGCCGGAACACTCGCCGCGCGCAAGAACCGCGATCGCGAAGACGACCTGCTCTCGCGCCAGCTCACGACCGCGCGCGAAGACGAAGTCGCGCGCAGCGAGGCGACAAAAGCGGAGGCCGATCTCGCGGCCGCCGAGGCTCGACTTCGTGCGCTCCGCGTCGCGATTCCGCGCGACAACTCCGTCGTCGCCAGCGCCGGCACGCTCGCGCTCTCCGCGCCGCTCGATGGCGTCGTCGTCGCGCGCAAAGCAAACCTCGGCGTCTACCTTACGCCCGCCGACACCGCGTTTGTCGTGGCGGACCTCTCCGAGCTGTGGGCCACGCTCGACGTCCACGAAAACGAGCTTAGCTACCTTCGCATCGGCGCCGACGTGGCCATCACGCTCGACGCTCTCGAGGGCAAGACCGTGCACGGGAAGCTTGCGCTCATCGAGCCGGTCCTCGGACGCTCGACGCGCTCGGCCCGCGCCCGCGTCGTTGTTCCCAACGCAGACGGCTCGCTCCGGCCGGGTCTGTTCTGCCGCGCGCAAGTCGCGCTGCCCGCCGACGTGGTCGGTCGACTGCTGATCGTGGCCGCCGCCGTTCAGCAGCTCGACGACAGCCACGTCGTCTTCATCGAGCACGACCCCGGAACCTTCGAGGTGCGCGAAGTGCAGGTCGGGCGCAAGACCGCTGAGATCGTCGAGATCACCGGCGGGCTTAGCGCCGGCGAGAAGATCGTGACCAGCGGCGCTTTTCTGCTCCGCGGGGAGCTCACGCTCCAATGAAGGGCCTCGTCAACGCCGCCGCCGGCAACCCGTTGCTCGCGCTCCTCGCCGTTCTGCTCATCGCGCTGGGCGGAACGTGGGCGTGGATGCACCTGCCGATCGACGCCGTACCGGACGTCACCAACGTACAGGTACAGGTCGTTACGCGCGTGCCCGCGCTCTCGGCGGCCGAGGTGGAGACCCGGATCACCCAGCCAATCGAGCGCACGATGTCGGGAGTGCCCGGGCTGCGCGAAGTGCGCAGCATTTCAAAGCTCGGGATCTCCGTCGTCACGCTCGTCTTCAGCGACTCCGTAGACGTCTATTTCGCCCGAAACCTCGTGAGCGAGCGACTGGTCGGGGTGCGCGATCAAATCCCCGCGGACGTCGGCAAGCCGGAGCTCGGTCCGATCGCGACCGGCCTCGGCGAGGTCTACATGTTCGAGCTGAAGCCGGCCGAGTCGGCAGCGCGGAGCGCAGAGGAGCTGCGCACGATGGTCGAGTGGCAAATTGCGCCCCGCTTACGGCAGGTTCCCGGCGTCATTGAGGTCGTCGGCTTCGGCGGCGCCCTCAAGCAATATCGCGTCACGCTCGACCCCGCGCGGCTCGCAGCGCACGGCGTATCGGTCGATGAAGTGCGGCGCGCACTCGTTCAGGACAACGTCACGACCGGCGGCGGCTACATCGAACGCGAGGGGGAGCAGATCGTGCTCCGCGGAGACGCCCGGTTCCGCAGCATCGAAGACATCGCGCAGACCACCGTGCGCGCGAGTGAGCAGGGAACCGCGCTCACGATTGCGCAGCTCGGCGACGTCGACACCGGACCAGCCCTGCGTCAAGGAGCCATGACGCGGGACGGTCGCGGCGAAGTCGTCGGCGCCAGCGTCTGGATGTTGAAGGGCCAGAACAGTCGCGAAGTCGTGAGCGCCGTGAAAACGGCCATCGTCGAGCTCGCGCCAAAGCTGCCGGCGGGCGTGTCGATCGACCCCTATTACGACCGCGGCGAGTTCATCGATCGCGTGCTGGCGACGGTGCTGAGGAACCTCGGAGAGGGCGCCGCGCTCGTCGTCGTCTGCCTGCTGATTACACTCGGCAGCGTTCGCGCCGGCTTCCTCGTCGCAGGCGCGATACCATTTTCCATGATGACCGCGATCATCGGGCTCACTGCGCTCGGGATCGGCGGCAACGTGATGTCACTGGGAGCCGTGGACTTCGGCATCGTCGTCGAGGGCGCGGTCGTCGTAGTCGAGCACGCGCTCGCGCACATGGGGCCGCCTGGCAGCCGGCGACGGCGCAAGCAGCTGATCGTCGAGGCGATGTCGGAGGTCGCCCGCCCCGTCGTCATGAGCGTCGTGATCGTGACGCTCGTGTTCTTGCCGTTGCTGTCGCTCGAAGAGGTGGAAGGCAAGATGTTCCGCCCGGTCGTGATCTCCCTCGTGCTCATGCTGGCCGGCGCGCTGTTTTACGCGCTCGTGGTCATCCCGGCGGTCTCGCCCCTGATCTTCGCCCGCTGCGCCGAGCCCCGCGAACCGCTCCTCGTGCGCGCTCTCAAGCGCGTCTACGAGCCGGCGCTGCGCCTCGCCATGAGCCGCCCGAGGCTCGTCGTTGGCCTGTCGTTCAGCGCCGCCTTCGTGCTCCTGGCCCTCGGCTCGCGCGTCGGCGCCGAGTTCCTCCCTCGCATCTCCGAGGGGGCGTTCGCGCTCGACGCCCGCCGCCCGCCGAGCGTCTCGCTCCCGCAGGCGGTCGCGCTCGGCAACGAAACAGAGCTCGCGCTCAAGGAGTTTCCCGAGGTCAAGACCGTCGTCAACCGCATCGGTCGACCCGAAGGCGCGGTAGACCCTGCCGGTCCCGAGTCGAGCGACGTGTTCGTAATCCTCAAGCCGAAGTCCGAGTGGCGTCACGGGATGACGAGCGAGCGCCTCGTCGACGAGATGTCCGCGGCGCTCACGGCGAAGGTACCCGCTACCCTCCACGCCTTCAGTCAGCCCATCGAGATGCGCGTCAACGATCTGATCGCGGGCGTGAAGAGCGACGTGGCCATCAAGGTCTTCGGCTACGATCTAGCGGCCATGACCGAGGCAGCCGCGATCATCAAGCGAGCCGTCAGCGCGGTCGACGGCGCGGCCGACGTGAAGGTCGAAATCGCGACGGGCCTCCCGAGCGTGCGCGTCGCCGTAAAGCGCGACAAAGCCGGGCGGCTCGCGGTGAGTCCCCGCAGCGTTCTCGACGTGGTCGAGCTGGCACGCGCAGGTCAGACCGTCGGCACCGTGCGCGAAGGCGAGCGCGTGTTCGACCTGGTCATCAAGCTCGGCGGCGACGCGATTACCACCACCAACGATCTGTCACGCTTGCCCGTGATCACGGCGCAAGGCACGCTCGTGCCCATCTCGATGGTCGCCGACGTCGAAGACGAACGGACGGTCGTGCAAATCAGCCGCGAAGGCATGCGCCGCAGGCTTGTCGTCGAGGCCAACGTGCGCGGACGCGACCTCGTCAGCTTCGTGGCCGAGGCGCAGCGCGCGGTCCAGAAAGAGAAGTTGCCGCAGGGCGTCGACGTAATCTGGGGCGGCCAGTTTCAGAATTTCAACCGCGCCAAGGAGCGGCTCGCGATGCTCGTGCCCGTTGCGCTCGCGATCATCGCGCTGCTCCTCGTCGTGACGTTCCGATCCGCGCGCTACATGGCCGTGACGATGCTTAACCTGCCGTTCGCGTTCGCGGGAGGCGCCTTCGCCCTCTTCGCGCGCGGTCTACCGTTCTCCATCCCTGCTGGCGTGGGATTCATCGCGCTCGCAGGCGTCTCAGTCATGACCGGAGTGGTCATGACGACCAGCCTTGCCGCCCAGCACCGTTCGCTTGGCGCCGCGGAGCGCGTCACGCGCGCCGCGATGGCCTCGCTGCGCCCGATCATCAGCACCGCGCTGGTAGCCGCGATCGGCTTTGTACCCATGGCGATCGCCACCGGCCCCGGAGCGGAAGTCCAGCGTCCCCTCGCGACGGTGGTCATCGCCGGGCTCATCGCGGCAGTGCTGCTTTCACTGCCAGCGCTCCCGGCCATGCTCTTCTTCGTAGCTCGGCATGAGCGCGACGAAATGCCCGTCGACTCGATGCGGCCAGCGCCGCCCCCGACGGAGCGAAACGCGTGATAGTATCGGAGCGTGATCTTCGACGCGAAGGTGGCGGGCCGTTCGGACGTAGGCAGCGTTCGCACCAACAACGAAGACAGCTTCGTCGTCGCAGACCCGCGTGAGCGCGCGCGCATCGATACTTCGAGCGGAACGAGAGACCTCGTCGTGTCGGGGCGCGGCTTGCTGCTGGCCGTCTCCGACGGCATGGGCGGCGCCGAAGCGGGAGAGGTCGCGAGCGCCATCGTGGTCGAGTCGCTGCATCGCACGTTTGCCAAAGCGCCGCTCGAAGGCGATGAAGACTCCATCGCCGCGTTCATCGACACTGCGGTCAGCGAGGCGAACCGCGAGGTGATCGAGTCCGCGAAGCAGCCCGGACGCCAGGGCATGGGCGCAACGCTGACCGCCGTCCTGCTCCACGCGGGCAACGCCTACATCGCCGAGGTCGGCGACTCGCGCGCCTACGTGGTGCGCGGCCGCCGCATTCGCCAGATGACCAAGGACCAGAGCTTCGTACAGCTGCTGATCGACGCGGGCGCGCTGTCGCCCGACGACGCGAAGGTCTCGCCGCACAAGAACGTGATCTTGCAGGCGATGGGGCAGAAGGCGAGCGTCACGCCCGCGGTCGGCCGGCTCGCGCTGCGACGGGGCGACAAATTGCTGCTGTGCTCCGACGGCCTCACCAACAAGGTAGAAGACACCGAAATCGCCGACATCGTCGACGCGGCCGCCACGCTCGACGAAGCCTGCGCCCGCCTCATCGCGCTCGCAAACGAACGCGGCGGAGAAGACAACATCACGGCCGTGCTCGCTGAAGTCGAGGGCGCGGCGCTCGCCATGTTCGACGGACAGGAGTCCGTCACGCACACCTATCAACTGGTTCACGACTACGTCGAGGTGACGAGCAGTCCCTCATCTACCCCGCGATCGCCGTCCGTGCCCGCACCGGCGCCCTCCTCCGGCCACGACGAAGTCAACGACGAAGGCGACCTGCTCCCCGGCGTTTCGGCCGGGCCTCCCGGCGATCTCAAGACGCGCCCTCAACAGATGGCAGTCGCTGCGCTCATCATCGGTGCGATGCTCTACGTGCTCTACACGGCGCTGCGCGATCGCTGACCGTCGGCTCACGGCTTTGCAGAGCCAGCCCTTGAATCGGGCCGAGGTCGCGCGGCGGCGTCGCATTTTCCGCTCGCCAGGGTGGCAGCAGCGGCGATCGCGATTTTGACCGCGCCAACGCCTGCCGTGAGCTATTGCGCACGGCATGAAGCTGCGCGCCAACGGTCTGCATCACGAGGTCCTGACGTGGCCCGCCGAGCCCACAGGCGACGCGAGTCCGAAGCCATTTCCCGTGGTGCTGCTCCACGGCTTCATGGACGCCGCTTGCAGCTTCGAGGCCTCCGCGACGGCCCTGTCACATGCAGGATACACGGTTTTTGCGCCTGATCTGCGCGGCTTCGGTGACACCGACCGCGTGCCTGCAGGCGGCTACTACCACTTCCCCGATTATGTCGCCGACGTCGCCGGTCTGCTCGAGCTGCTGTCACCCGATGCGCCTGTGCTGCTCGTCGGACACTCGATGGGCGGCACCGTCGCGACGCTGTTCGCGGGCGCCTGCCCCGAGCGCGTTGCCAAACTCGCGCTGCTCGAAGGGCTCGGGCCGCCGGTCGTGCCGCCCGATCTGGCGCCGCTCCGCATGCGGCGATGGTTGACCGATCTCGACAAACTTCGCGCGAGAGGCGACGAGCGCCCGATGAGCTTCGAGCAGGCCGTGGCTCGCCTGAAGAGCAACCACGCACGCCTCCCCGACGCGCTGCTGGCCGAGCGCGCGCGCCCCCTGCTGCGCGAGCGCGGAGGCGGCCTGGTCTGGGCCTTCGATCCGCTTCACCGCACCACGTCGCCAAGCGGCTTCGCGATCGAGGCACACCGAGCCTTCGCCGCGGCCGTGACGTGCCCCGTGCTCTACGTGAGCGGGGGTTCGCTCGGCTACCGGTCCGGCGACGAAGACGAGCGACTCGCTGCGTTCGCCCGCATCGATCGCTTCGACCTGCCCGACGCGGGCCACATGATGCACTGGACCGAGCCGACCGCGCTCGCCGCGCGCCTGCTCACGTTCTTCAGCGACAGTTGAGCGCGACCGCCTACGGCGCGCCGCGGAATCCCATCACGACGTCGCGCAGACGCTCGTCTTCGCCGTCTTCGAGCAGCCCGACCGCGACGACATTGAGCCGGTCGGGTTGAGCGATGGTGCGGGCCACGCGAACGACGTCGTCGCGGGTGACCGCGTCGAGTCGGGCCTGACGATCAGCAGGCGACTCAACGCGCCCAAAGAGGTGGCCGCCAGCAAAAAATCCCGCCAGCTCTTCGCACGAATCGCGCAGCGCGCTCAGTTCCCACGCGTGCCTCTGGCGGGCGCGCGCCAGCTCGTCTTCGGTCGGACCTTCGGTGGCGAGCTCGCGGACCAGCTCGAGGATTTCTCGGGTGACCTTCGCGGTGCGCTCGTGCACAACGCCAGCGGCAAAGTCGACGACGCCGTCGTCCTCGTAACCGTCGTAGCTCGCGCTCACGTCGTAGCAGAGGCCCTGATCGTCGCAGACGCGGCGGTAGAGTCGCGTCGACATGCCATCGTCGATGACACGCATGAGCGCGTCGAGCGCGGGCCGGTCCGGGCTCTCTTCGGGCAGCGCGCGAAAGCACACGCGGAGCTCCGTCTGGCTCGAGACGTTTTCTACGATCGACAGCCTGGGCTTACGCTGCGCGTGCACCGGCGCCGCGCCCGCGACCCGCGATCCACGCTGCATGATCCCAAACGCCCGCTCACCGAGCTCAAGCGCGCGCGCCGGGTCGATCGCGCCCGAAAATGCCAGCACCGAAGAGGCGGCGTTGTAGTGCTGCGCGTGGTGGCGCTGCAGCCCCGCAACGGAGAACGAACGCACCTGCGCCTCATCTCCGGTGATGGTGAATCCGAGCGGGTGGGTCGGGTAGATCAGCGCACGCGAAAGATTGTCGGGGTCGACCTGGCGGCCCTCATCGTCGAGGTCTTCGAGTATCTCCTCGCAGACAATGCCCTTTTCAACTTCGATATCCCGAAACACGGGACCGCAGAGCACTTCGGCGAACAACTCGGTCACGCGCTCCAGATTTTCGGGCGGCATGGTGACCGAAAATACGCCGTAATCGGCCTGCGTTGCCGCGTAGAGGCTGCCCCCGAGTCGCTCGAATGCCAGGTTGACGTGGTGCGCGCTCGGCAGCCCGGCCGTGCCCCGATAGACCATGTGCTCGAGGAAATGGGACAACCCGTTATCGGCCGCGCTCTCGAAGCGGCTGCCGACGCGAATGTAGAGCGCGACGTGGGCACGGTGAAGCTGCGGCTGCGGGGTCGCGAGCACGCGCAACCCGTTGCCGGTCAGGCGGGACGAAACCGGGACGAAGAGCGGCTCGCTCAAGGCTGATCTTGGCTGTCGTCGACGCCCGCGTCCGCGTGGAACGGCGCGAGGTACGCGTCGTCTTTTTTGACCTCGGCCTTCGACGCGTCCTTCAGACGCTTCACGTAAGCCGCGAGCGCCTCGTTCTGCTTTCGGCCCAGCAGCGTCTCGGTGTAGGTGTCACGGTCTTTGGCGAACTCGTCGGCTGTGGCCTGCTTGTGCTGCTTGAGCGCCACCACGAAGTAGGACTCGCCGCCGCGCAGGACGTCGCTCATCACGGCGCCGTCTTTCGCCGAGCCGAACGCGAACGCGAGCACCTTCGCCGAGTCGGCCGCGCCCAGCGAGGGGATCGGGTCAGAGCCCTGATTGAAGCCCGAAGACGTGACCACATGCGGCGCGTCGGGATCGGCTTCCGCGAGCAGCTGCGTGCGCGGCGCCACGACAGGCGCCACGTCTACCGGCCCGGCGTCGCCCGCCCCGGCATCGGGAACCGGCGGCGCCACGATCGACGGGTCGCGAAGCACCTGAAGAATCGTGACCGGCTTCTGAGCCGACACCACGCCTTTGACGGCGTCTTCGAGCGAGCCGCCAGCCTGCGCGGCCGCCAGAATCTTCGCCGAAGCAGCCTTCGCCCAATCGGCCGCACGCTGCTTGACGAACAGCTCACGCGCGACGTCTTTCGCGAAGCGCGAGGGCTCGTCACGAACGATGATATGATAGCCAAACTGCGTTTCGATGGCCGCCGGCGTCATCTCGCCCGGCTTGAGCGCGTCTGCGGCCTGCTTGAAAGGCAGCACGAAACCGTCGGTCTTGTCGCCGACGCTGCCGCCCTGGGGCTTGCTTCCGTCGTCCTGAGATACGGCCTTTGCGACCTCGGCAAATGTTTCGCCGTGAGCCACGCGAGCGACAGCGCGCGAGAGCGTCTCGAGCGCGACCTGCTTCTCGGACGCTGACGCCGAGGGCTTCACCTTGATGAGAATGTGGCGGATGGTTCCGTCTTTGGGCGCCGCCGGATCCGACTTGCGCGCCGCCAGCGCGGTCTCGATGTCTTTGGCATGCGCCGTCTCTTTCGACCACGCTTCGACCTCGGCGTCCGAGGGAGCCTCGGAGAACGCGATCGCGAAATCGGGACTCACCTCGACGCTCGCCACCGTCGCCTGGCTCTTCTCGGCGAAGTAGCTCTCCATTGCCTCCGACTCGGAGACGCGAACGGGAGCCTTCACGAGGTCGCGCATTTTTTGGGCGAGGAGTTCGCGCTGCTGCCACTCGCGAAAGTCGATCTCCGAGCAGTCGAACAGCGCCTTCAAGTTTCGCTTGTAGATCTTCTCGTCGAACTCTTTCGTCTTCGGATCGCGGAAAAAGCGCACCGGAGCGCGGGTGCGATAGTAGTCGAAGAGCACTCCGTCCTTGACGTTCATCGAGAACGCCAGCGCCGGGTTGTCGCTCGGTACGCTCACGCGAACGAACCCGCTGAAGATCGACTCGGTGATCTCCTCGTCGCTGGCCGACAGACCCAGACGCTCGGCTTCGCCGATGAGCAACTGCCGCTCGACGAGGCCGTCGAGGACCGTGTCGGCGAGGCCCATCGATTTCGCGCGGGAGACAAGCCGCTCGCCGGTGCGGGGATCCTGCGGAATCAGCAGATAGTAGGCCGCTTTGTGATCCTTCGGCTCGACGCAAACGCCCCGCACGGTCGCGGCGCACGTCTTGGTGAGCTTCGCGGCCTGCTTGCCGACGCTGGGGTTGAACTGGATGACGAAGATGAGAACGGTCGCGACAATGACTGCTCCCATAACGATGGAGGAGAGGCCGCGATTTCGGAAGAGGTCGAGCATGGAAGTTTTCCCCGGGAAGCCGGGGTCGCGATGCCTAACACGCCTCGCCGTTCAGATCGAGCCGCGTCGTCGGCGGGCGCTGCGCGAGCAGGCCGTTGAAGCAGCGGCCTGTTAGCCTTTCATCGCGGGGAGGTATGCACCTCCCCGCCCCGAAAAACGCGGTTTTTCGCCGGTCCCCACCCCACGCATTTGGCTTCGCCAATTCCTGGCAGGGTGTTCTTAGCGCGCCCTGCTAACGCCGCGGGTCGGCGATTTTTGCGAGCGCGAGCGCCACCCGGAGGTCATCAATCGCGGCGGCGAGGTCGCCGGTGTCCTTCGCGAAGACGATCTCGTAGTACGTGTCGAGCACGAGCCCCTCTTCCGCCGGATCGGGCAGCGCCGTGTGCTTCGAAGACACTTCGGCGTAGCCGATACCCCGGGCAGCTTCGGCGAGGGCACGGACGCGGTCGTAGAGACGCGCGTCATCTTCGCCAGGGAACTCACCTTTGCGCAACCCGAACACGACGCGCAGCTGCATGGGGTCACTCGCGCGCAGGCGCACCCCCGAATCCATGATGAGGTTGTCGCGGACGCGATCGGCCAGAAGCACCTCGTCAGCGAGCGTGCGGTACACCTCGAACCCCGCGGCGATGAGGGCTTTTTTGAGCTCTTGAGGCGACATGGCGATGGGCAGTTTCTGCGCGAGCGGCGCGCCTCGCTCGAGCGAAGCGGCGAGTACTCGCGCCGTCTGAGTCAATCAGAAGCCGAGAACCCTAGTCAAGTCGCGAGGTTTCGCGGCTCTGCAATCGACCCGGTGCGACCACGCTCAGGCCGCCCGCGCCGCGAGCATCGATGCGCTTTTGAGTTTTTCTCCGTTCACACCTACGATGTAGGACGTGTCTCATTCCAACCCCTCCTCGCCGCCAGCCGCCGACGACTCCGCAGAGGCGCACGCCATGCGACGCGGCGGGCCGCGACGTGAAGCGGCCGACCGGGTCCACCTCGTCGGCGCCAACTTCAAGACGCGCGAGGGGTGGGCGCTCAACATCAGTCGCGGCGGCATTCGCGTCATCGTCGAAGAGCGCGTCGAGCTCGGCGAGGAATATGCGCTGACCCTCGGAGATGGAACCGAAGCCAGCCCGCGAACTGCCCGCGTGGTGTGGCTGCAGGAGGAGCCGGACGGCCTGATCGTCGGCCTCGAGTTCGCGTTCGAGGCAGCAGGCGGCGCCCTGCCCTCTTCGCTCCCGCCGCCCCCCGACAGCAGCGCCCCGTAGTCGCCCGGCGGCGCGATCTGCTAACCTTTGCGCCCATGGCCCCCGTCAAGAACCTCCTGCCCGCCTGCGGCCTCTACCGCACCACCAAGCCCCTTCCCGGGCACGAAGCCGAGCTGCCCGCGGGCATGCTCGTCTACTTCCACAACCACAGCGACTCGGGTCTCCCCGTGGTGATCGTGCCCGAGCACAACATCATGAACCGGTGGCACTTCCACGGCGCGGGCATCCCTTTTCGCGGCCTCGCGTGGGCCGACAGCCTCATGAAACTCCCCGCCGAGGGCTTCTTCAGCCTCCGCAAAGAATTCGCCTTCGAAGGCGGTAGCTGGCCCAAAGGCACGCTCGTTCAGCTCGGCTACAACAAGAGCGCCGACCCGATCCTCTTCATCGCTCAGGTGCGCGCCAACCTCGAAGAAAACGACCTGTTCTTCGCCGACCGCGGGGTCTCCATCCCGCGCGATCGCCTCGCCATGCTCGAGGCCGTAACCGTGTTCGCCGAGCCCGCGGCCGAGGGCGCGCACACGACCGGCACGCACTGACCGGCATCACCCCCCGGGGCGCTCAATGCCGTGCTTGCGGAGGTAGGCGCGCACGTGGTGCCTCTCCATGCCGCTCTGGCGCGCCATTTCGCTCACGTTGCCCTTCGTTCGCGAGGCGAGCTCGGTGAAGTAGGCGCGCTCGAACGCTGCCACGGCGCCCCGCTTTTCGTCTGCGAACGACGCGGCGGCCAGCCCCGCCGAGGTTGCAGGTAATTGGCCTGAGCGCGCGTCGCGGGTGAGCGCGAGCACGTCGTCGATCGCGCCCGGAGAGTCCGCGAGCGTAGCCGCGACGCTCGCCACGTTGACCAGCTCGCGAACGTTTCCCGGCCAGTCGTGCGCCGACATCCGATGTTCGATCCAGGCGAGCACAGCGGCGGCGTATTGCGATCGATCGACGCGCTCGCAAATGTCTTCAACGAGCATGGGAATGTCGGGCAGCCGATCGCGCAGCGGCGGAAGCTCGACGCGCACCTGCGCGATGCGAAAATACAGGTCGCTTCGAAACCGCCCGGCGTTCATCTCTGCGCCGAGGTCGCGACGCGTCGCGGCGATGACGCGAACGTCGATCGTCTCGAACGCGCTCCCGCCGACGCGCTTGATCTGGTGCTCACTGAGAGCGCGCAGGAGCTTCGGCTGCAAGTCGAGCGGCAGCTCGCCGAGCTCGTCGAGAAACAGCGTGCCGCCGTCGGCCTCGGCCAGCGCCCCCTTGCGGCGCTCGGTCGCGCCCGTGAACACGCCCTTTTCGTGCCCGAAGAGCAGACTCTCGGCGAGCGTATCGGGAATCGAGCCGCAGTCGACCGTCACGAACGGCTTGCCCTTGCGCGGACTCGCGTCGTGCACCGCCTTCGCGACGCCCTCTTTTCCGGTGCCGGTCTCGCCCAAAATCAGGATCGACAGCGGCGTCGGCGCCACGCGTTCGAGCACAGAGAACACGCGCCGCATTTTCGGCGAGGCCCCGACGAGCGAGCCAAAACGATCGGAGAATCCAACGTCGACGCGACGCTTGGTCGAAGGCTCGAACCTCAGCACGGTTGTGCCGATCGTGACGTCGGTCGGCTGCGAGAGCAGCGCCTCGCGCACCCGCAGCGCGCCCACGAACGTGCCGTTGGTCGACCCAAGGTCGCGTAGCAGCACGCCCTCCGTCACGGCGCGCAGCTCGCAGTGCAGCGCCGAGACCTCGGGATCATCAATGACGACCGAGGCCCCGGCGTCGCGACCGACGATCACAGCGTCGACGTCGATCGCGACGGGACGGGCTCCGGGCGCGAGAAGTTCCCCGCCGCGCACAAACCAGTGCAACGCGCGGGTGAGCGTGCTGACTGCTGCGCGCGGGTCCGACATGGGGCGGGACGATATCGCATCGACAGCGCGCGCGGGATGACCTCGTGCAGGTCCGCGTGAACCCGTCGTCGTTCACCACGCGGGCGCGATTCTCTGCTGATTGATGCAATTTTCGCAGTGGCATGAACGCTGCTTCCGCTTGGACTCGCCATGTTTTTCGGTCGCATCGCGTCGGTCTGCGCGGCGAGCGCCGCGTGCGGCCTCGCTGCGTGCAGCAGCGCGAGCGACGCGCGCAGCACGCTTGCAGTCGCTCGCGACGGCGAAGACATGGCCTCGGTGGAGAGCGCAAGCGCCGCCCTCGTCTCCGCGCTCGTGGTCGCCGCGAGCAGCGGGCTCGATTTGTCGATGCGCCCCGCGCTGCTCCCGGACCCATGCGTCACGGTCGCGGCCACCCCATCAGGGGTCGACTACCACTTTGCGCATTGTGAGGCCCCATACGGAATTGTGGGAGAGGTCGATGGCGACCTCCACCTCGATCGGTCGTTCGACGGTCCACTTCTACAGCTCGCGCTAAGCGCGCAAGACCTGACCTTCGGCACGACGCTCTTCGTCACGTGGACGGCGACCGCGACCGTGACTGGCGGCGTCGGCAACGCGGCGACGATGGTTTGGCGCGCGCAGATCGACGGACGACGCTCCGCGCGCGGAAGCTCGCGCGAGTTCAGCCGCGCCGTTGGTCCGCTCAGCGTTCGTTGGGGCACAGAAAACGGCTGCGTCAGCGTCGACGGGGAATCGACCGGGACCTTCGCGGGCGTCGGCGAAGACCTCGGCGCCCTGACGATCGCGCTCGCTGGACACCGACGCTGCGGCGGATCGTGCGCCGACAGCGGCAGCACCATCTACGTTCGCGCAGCCAACGGAACGCGACTGTCGCTCCACTTCCTGAGCGACGGTCAGGCGCAGTACACAGACGCGCTCGGGCAAAGTTTCGCCTACGCGCCGCTGTGCCAGCTGTGAGCGATTAAAACGAACCGCCGACCTCGACCTGGCCGCCCGAGGCCCCGACCGAAGGCACGACGACGACGCGCACGCCCTCCGCGTACCAAACAGAGAGCAGCGTGGCAGCGGAGCCCGTGAGCAAAGGTCCAATCCAGCTCACATAGGCAAGGCTGCGGGCCAGATTGTACTCGCTGCGCTCCTGAGAAGTCGGAACGTGCGGAGCCGAGTACTGATCGTGAAGCGCAGCGGCGTTCGAGTACGCGAGCGCTGGCAGGGCGAGGCTCGCAGCGGTCGCTGCCCACGCCCCCCACACCCATCCTCCGTGGACGCGGCGCTCCGCGCGTGTGGCGAGTGGCGCCGGGGCCCACGGGCGCGCCGGCTGCGGGGGCGCGGGCGGGAGCGCCAGCGGCAACGAAACCAGCTGCCCGGCCTCGATGACGACCTCGCGGATGTCACGCGAGCCGTCGTCAGCTTCGATGGTGACGCGGTGGCGGCCAGGGGCGACGAAGGCAACGAAAGCGCCGGCGCGAGGGGGCGCCGCATCGACGACGACCGCTCGGGCCCGCAAACTCGCGGCAATGGCGATGCGCCCGTGGGCTGCGATGAGCGCGGCCACGCGCGCGCGAACCTGTGCGCGCAGCGCGATCACGAGCTCAGGCAACGCGACGCCGCGCGCCTCGGCCGAATCAGCGCCGCGCAAGAACAACTCGAAGCGCTCAACCGCGCGGGAAGCGTCTCCCGACGATTCGTAGGCGCGGCCGAGGTCGAACGCGATGCGGTAACCTTTGTCGGGCCCGAGCTCGGACAACAGGGGCTCCCAAACCCGGATCGCTTCGTCGAAATCGCCGGCCCGATAGCGCTCGAGCCCATCGCGAAATCGCCCGCGAAGCGCCACCATCGCCGGCTCGTCGTCAGGCTCCTCGGCCCGAGCGACTCCCGCCGCAGCGGCCGAGAGCGCCACGGCGACCGCCAGGCTAAATCGGATCGGGATCGACATCGATCGGCGGAGCGGCGGCTCCGGTGGCCGCATCAGTGGAAGGTCGCGGAGCCGCGGCCGAAGGCGCTCGCACAGGTACCGCGGAGGGCTGCGCCCGAGGACGCGCAGGCGCTGCCGCGGCGGAGGGAGCAGCCTTCGCGACGGCACCCTGCGACGGCACCCCGGGCGCGGCAGTCGCTGCGTCCGCGGGGCGCGGCGGCAAAGCAATTCGGGAGGTTAAGTCGATCGCGGCGACCGGTGGCGCCAAGCGTGACGCGCGCCACGAGCCCGCATATCCCGCGGCAATCAAGGCCATCACGGCCGCGCCAAGACCAAGCGCCACCGCCGACGATCGGCGACGTTTCACGAGCGTCATCGGCGACCTCACCGCGAGCGCTACGGGGGCGAGATCGCTCGCGGCAGCGGGCCCGGGCGCGGCGATGAGCGCGGCGCGCAGCACCTCGCGCTTTCGCTTTGTGTCGTCCGCGAAGAGGGCCTGCATGCGTGCGGCGAGGGCGTCCTGCGTCGCCGACCCGAGGCTTGTCGATCGCAGCGCGAGGGCCACTTCGCGAGCGGTCCCGAGTCGATCGGCGGGATCGGTGCGCACCAGCGTTTCATGCAGAATACACACATCCTCCGCGACCCCTTCGAGCCGCGGCGGCGGGCCGAACGCCATCCGCCGGAGCACCGCGAGATCGGAGCCTTCGCCCCACTGTTTTTCGCCGACCAGCGCCTCGTACAGAAGCACGCCGACTGCGTAAATATCGCTGCGCCGATCGACGCAGTCACCCATCGCCTGCTCCGGGGCCATGTACGCCGTTTTCCCGCGAATCTCCCCCGTGCGGGTCAGCGCCGCGCCAGCTTCGATTTTCGCGATGCCGAAATCGAGCAACTTCACCTGACCGTCGTAGGCGATCATGACATTTTGCGGCGTCAGGTCGCGATGCACGAGCGACAGCGCTTCGCCGCGGGCATCGCACAGCTCGTGCGCGACGTGCAGGCCGTCGCAGACCGCCGCGAGGATGTGAAGCGCGAGGGCAGGTTCGAGGGGGGTGCCGGCCGCGCGGGCCCGCTCGAGCACGGCGCTGAGCGTCTCTCCGTCAACGTACTCCATCGCGAGGTAGAGCTCGCCGCCACCGTCACCGAAGGCCAACGTGTGCACGACGCTCGGGTGCGAAATGAGCGCAGCCAGGCGGGCCTCGCGCAGGAAGAGGTCGACGTTGCGCTCGTTGTTCGCGAGCTCGCGGCGAATGCGCTTGAGCGCGACGATGCGCTCAACGCCCCCTGCCCGCTCGAGCGCCAGATCGACCCGCCCCATGCCGCCCTCGCCGATGCGAAGCAGCGGCTGGAATCGCCCGCCGACGATCTCAGGTTGCGCAGGAGGCTCGGACGCAGGCATGCCTCCCGTTATTGTAGTACGATGCCAGCGCGAGTTCGACGTTGATCACGCAGCGTCCGTACAGGCGTCAACATGGTCCAACGAGCGCCCCTTATCGCGACGATCGTCAGCCTGCTGGCAACGGCGGCGGCGGCCGCCTGCCTGCCTGACCTCGTCGGGGTGCCTGTCGTCCCTGAAGAATGTGGCGACGGAGACATCGACCTCGACCTCGGCGAACAGTGCGATCCGGGCGATGCCGGCGATGGCGGCTGCACGCGCTCTTGCAAACTGCGTTGCGACGACGGCTTCATCGACCCGAGCTCGAACCACTGCTACCGCTGGGCGACCCCGCAACCCACGCGAACGCTCGCGGCCGAGGCCTGCTTGCCCGGACAAATCGTCAGCTTCGGGACGCTCGAAGAAGTCGCGCTCGTGACTTCGCTCGCGCGCAAGGCTGCGGGCTCGCCTGACGCCGCAACATTTACGGCATGGGGAGCGCTGGAGCGCGTGGGCCGCCGCGACGGCGGAGAGCCCACCTACGCCCAGGCAGGCGAGCCGGGATGGAGCACAGCGTGCCCCGGCTGCTTCGCGCGGACCACAGACGGCGGTGCGCTGGCGGTGCTCGGCGCGTCGACCGCCGGCAGCTGCGTGAGCTGGGGCGAGTCGGCGGCCGCGCCATGGTTCGAGTCCAGCTGCGATCTGGTCACCGAGACGCGCGCCGTGCTCTGCGAATACCGCCCCGCGGGCCTCAACTGGCGAAGCTGCGGCGACGACGTCTGCATGATCGCGCGATCGACGCTCGGATCCAAGACCTACAAACTGGTCGAGGCCGCGGATACCGCCGCTAACGCGGAGCAAGGCTGCGCCGAGCGCAAGGGGCGCCTGGTCGTCTTTGCCTCGCGTCAAGAACGCGAACAGGTCGTCGCTGCCGTGGCGTCCCGCGGCGTCGCAGCCGCCTGGATCGGTCTCGCGTCCAGCGCCAACGGCGGCGCGTTCACCTGGGCTGATGGCAAACCCGAAGCGGCCTACCCTGCTGTCTGGGCAGACGGCGAGCCGCGCGCGAAAGGACGATCCCGCGCGTTCGTGGGGATTGATCCGCTCGCCTACGACACGCGCCTCGCCCACGCGACGGACGACCCATCACGCGCGCGCCCGTACATCTGCGAGCTGTGACGTCAGCAGCGGCGCGTCGGCTTAGCCGGCTGCAGGAGCCTGAAGCTTGGTGATCTTGTCCTGAACTTTCGTCTTCAGGTAGCCAAAGCCCTGCCCCGGAGTGGTCAGGTACTTGTGGAACGAGTCGTAGTAATTCTTCGTGAGCTTCGAGCGCTCGGTAACGATGTCGATGACGTGGTACGGACCGCCCGACGACCCCGCGAGCACGTAGTCGACCAGCACCGACGGCTCACGCAAGTCGACCTTGCTCTTCGCCTCGGTGTGCACGACGAAGTCAGCGCCAAGCGCCTGCGATCCCGAGTACGCGATGTTGTAGGAGAGCGTGCGGCTGAGATTTTTTTTGTAGCTCAGCTGAACCAGCGTTTTGATGAGGCCCAACGCTTCGGTGCGCTGCTCGGGCGACAAATCTTTCGCCCAGTGATCGACGCAGCCGTCTACCGGGCAAGGCTCGCCGAACGTGCGCCGCGTGAGCGCCTCGTAGTCGATCATGCCGTCGAGCGAGGCCGAAACCTGCGCTCCGCGCGCGGGCGACTCCGGCTGGCGCAACAGCGTCTCGAGCCGCGCATGCTGCGTCTTGACGTAGTCGTCGGGCGATTGACCGACCGCAAACGCGCTGGAAGCGAGCGCGATACCGCAGGTGATGACAGACAGGGCGACGAGGCGGAGTTTCATGGTGGTTGCCTGTTCGACGAGCCTCCGGGCCCGCCGATTCAACGCGTCATACCAGACGCCGCGAACGCCGCGCCAGCGCTCAGGCGATGCGCGGCGGAGCGACCGACGCGGTCGCAAGCCTGAGCCCCGCGACGTCCTGACTCAGCGAGACGCGAAACGAAGCTCCGCCCTCGGCGCTCGCGACGAGCTCGATCGAGGCGCCCATCTTTTCGTGGTCGTCGATGATGCGCTTGACGACGGCGAGACCGATGCCGGTTCCGTGCGCGCGGGTCGTGTAAAATGCATCGAATATACGTTGGCGCGCGGCGGCGTCGATTCCGGGTCCCTCGTCGTCGAACGCCAGGCACACTCTGCCCTCCTTGGCTGACACGCCGACGGTCACGACGCTCCCCGACGAGCTCGACTGCAGCGCGTTGCGCACGAGGTTCCAGCCGACTTGCCGAATTTGCGCGCCGTCGCAGCGGGCCAGCACGTGGCCCTCCGGACCGTCGTAAACGACCTGCACGCCGCCCTTCGCGGCCGCAGAACGCTTCGCGAGCGCCACAAGATCACGGGCGAGCTCCGCGATGTCGACAGCCTCGGCGGTCGGGGGCCTGGGCTTCGAGAGGTCGACCATATCTCCAACGAGGCCATTGAGGCGCGAGGCCTCGCGCAGCACGATGTCGCACAGCTGGCGGTCGACCGCGCTGATCGCCGGCGACTCGCGTAGCAGCTCAATCGAGCCAGAAATCGAGCCGAGCGGGTTTCGAATTTCGTGCGCGAGCCAGGCGGCGATTCTCCCCAGCTCCGCGAGTCGCTCCGCCTCGTTGTACCGCTGCGTCGCGACCTCGAGCGCGCCGCCGGTCGCGCGCAAACGCTCCGCCAAATAGCCTGCGAGCAAAAGCACGATGACAATTCCGGCTCCGTTGAGCAGCGCCGGAAACGAAGCGTCGGCGGGGGCCCGAACAAAGGTCAGCGCGAACTGGTCGCCGGGCGGGAGCACGAGCCCTCTCGCCATGGCGACGCAGAGCCCGCCATAGAGCGTAAGGCCGATGCTGGCGGCGAAAATCGCTCCGCGCAGTCCGAGCAAAATCGCGGCAACGAGAACCGTCAAACCGTAAAACGAAGTCGCTCCGCTCGAAGCCCCTCCCGACACGTAGACGATCGACGTCCAGAGGCACTGGTCGAAGGCCACCTGAGTATACGCGACAAGCCGCGCGCGCCCGGACCAACGCAGCACCGCCGCGTGCACCGCCGCGAGCGCGTACGCCGCGACGATCGTGTCTAGAAGAATTGCGCGCGTTACGGGATAGGGGCCAAGCCTGCCGGTCGCGCTGAGTCCGAGCGTTACGCCCAGCAGCGCCGTGAATGCGGCGACGCGGAGCCACGTGACCCACAACAGGCGCCGCGCAAGCGCGTCTTGCGGCATGGGTCAGTCGGCTTTGATCTTGCCGGCGAGCGAGAAGATCGGCAAGTACATCGCGATGAGCACCGTGCCGACGGTCGAGCCGATGAGCACCATCATCGCGGGCTCAATCAGGCTGGTGAGCGCGCCCACGGCTACGTCGACCTCGTCCTCGTAGAAGTCGGCGATCTTGTTGAGCATGGCGTCGAGCGCGCCCGTCTGCTCGCCTACGCCAATCATTTGCACGACCATGGGAGGAAAAACGTTGGTCTGCGCCAGCGGCTCCGCCATGTTTTTGCCTTCGCTCACCTTGAGGCGCGTGTACATGACCGCCTCCTCGATGATCACGTTGCCGGCGGTGCTCGCGACGATCTGCATGGCGTCGAGAATCGCGACGCCCGACGACAGAAGCGTGCCGAGGGTGCGGGTAAAGCGCGCGACGGCGATCTTGCGGATGACCGCTCCGACCACGGGGATCTTGAGCAGCAGCTTGTGCCAGAACCGCTTACCCTGCGGCCGTTTGTACGAATAATTCACGGCAAACGCGGCCACGGCGCTCAGCAGGATGATGGGCAACAGATTGTGCACAAAGCCTTCAGAGACGGCGATCACGTACTGCGTGATCTTGGGCATGTCGTCGGCGGAGCCGAGGTCCTTGAAGATGTTCTTGAACGACGGAATGACCCAGCCGAGAAGCACGCCGCAGACGCCGGTGAAGATCACGAGCACCGAGCTCGGGTAAACCATCGCGCCCCGGAGCTGGCGCTTCAGTTTCACGCTCTTTTCGTTGTAGATCGCGAGGCGCTGCAAAATCGTGTCGAGGATGCCGCCTGCCTCGCCCGCCTGCACGAGGTTGCAGTAAAGAGAATCGAAGGCCGCGGGGTGCTTGCGAAGCGCTTCGCTGAACGTGGCGCCGGTCTCGACCGAGCTCTTCACGGCAAGGATGATCTTCGCGAAATCCTTATTTTCGGTTTGGCCGGAGAGGATGTCGAGACACTGCACGATCGGCAGTCCGGCATCGATCATGGTCGCGAGCAGACGCGTGAACGTGACGAGGTCCTTCTGCGAGACCGATGCGCCGAAGGTGAAGGTCGGAAGGGTGAAACCCTTTTTCTTGACAGTGGTGGGGGTGAGCTTCTGCTGACGCAGACGGTTCGTCACGATTTCCTCGGACTCCGCTTCCATCAGCCCTTTGCGAACCTCACCCGTGACGGCTCGCGCTTCCCATACCCACTCGGACATACCGCTCAGACTACCGCGACCAAGGTGGCCGCGTCAAAGAAGCGCAAGGGGGCTGGCCCGCCGCGCCCGCGAGGACCTATGCTCGCCGCCGGTGGACCTGCGCGACCTGAGCCGAACCTTGGTCGATGGCGGCGTGGCCACCCACGTCGCGGCCGGCTTCTCGAGGCGCATTCGCGGGCGCTGCGACCGCGCCGCGGGCGGAGATACGCAGACGATCTTCGATCTCGCGAGCCTGACGAAGCCGGTGTGCGCCCTCGCCGTCGCCACGCTTCCCGGATTGCGGGGAGCAGCGCTCGCAGACCTGGTCTCCGCAGCGCGCGAAACGGTCTCTGCCGCTGCGTCGATTGAGCTGCTGCTCGCGCACCGCGCCGGGCTCGAGGCCCACGCGTCGCTGTACGAGCCTCTCGTCACGGGCGCCCCCTTCGACGTGGCGCACGCGCTCGGAGTCGCAGCCCGAGCACGACGGAGTGACGTGACGGGCTCACTGCCGCCGGAAGGCGCGCCTCCGGTTTACAGCGATTTGGGGTACCTCCTGGCCGGGCGCGCGCTTGCAGAATACACGCAAACCGTCGACGCCGGCGAAGCGATGCGTCGCCGCGTGCTCGCGCCCCTCGGCATCGACGCGATCCTCGGAACCGCGGCGGCGCTCGGGCTCGCGTCGCGCGGCGGCGAGGTCGCCCCGACCGAAGACGTTTCGTGGCGCGGGGGCGTGATCCGCGGGGTCGTGCACGACGAGAACGCGTGGGCGATGAGCGGGCTCGGCGGCAGCGGTCACGCCGGAATGTTCGGCACGGTCGAAGCCGTACTCAAGCTCGGCGAGGCCGCGCTCGATTTGGTACGCGGGCGGCCCTGCGCGCTTGGGGCGCTCGACATCACGTGGATGGTGCGGGAGCGGCCTGGCGGCACGCTGCGCGCGGGCTTCGACGGCAAGAGCGCGACGGGGTCGTCGGCCGGCACCGTGCTGAGTCCACGAACCTTCGGCCACCTCGGGTTCACGGGCACGAGCGTCTGGATCGATCCGGAGCAGGACATCGTAGTGGCGCTCCTCACGAACCGCGTGTTTCCCTCGCGTGGCAACACGAAAATCCGCGAGGCCCGCCCGTTCGCGCACGACGCTCTCGCCCGCGCCGCGCTGCGCTAAAGCGGCGACGTTTCTACGCGGGCTTCGGCCGCGCGAACAGCGAAGAGAGCACCCAGCCGAGCGCGGCAAGCGCGCCGATGCCGAGGGGCCACCGCGCGAGTCGGTCGTCGCCGTGCAGGTGGAGCTCGAGGGCACCAAACCCGCACGCGATCGCGATCGCGAGATAGGAAATCTGCCGCCCGGCCGCGTAGACGACGCGCGCGCCCTCGGTCATGCCGCTGACCTTGACCTCGAGCTCGCCGCGCGTCGCACGGTGGAGGTACTTCTTGAGATCATCGGGGAGCGTGACAGCGCTGAGCGCCATGTCGCGCACCGTCTCCATCACGAGCTCCTGCCAGTCGCGGCTGCCGAGCACGAACTCCTGAAGATAGGGCTTGATGATCGACATCGGCTCGAGCTCCGGGTCGAGGAGGCTGCAGCAGCCGTACAAAAGAATAATGGTGCGCTCGAGGAGCACCCAGTCCTTCGGGATGTGAAACGCCGCCGACAGCTCCTTGAGCCCGATGTTCATTCGGCGCAGGTCGAGGAGGTTCTCGAGGCCACGCGCAGGATCGATCTTGATGTCTTTCAGGTTGAAACTCTCGAGTTTCACCTCCTCTTGAAAGCGCTGATGAAAGTAATCGACGATCTTTTCGCTGATGCGATCGTCGGTGGTTCGAGACAAGAACCCCATCTTGCGCATCGCCTTGATGAGCTTGTCGGTGTCGCGGCGCAGCACGCCCTCGAGGAACTCCGGAATGCCGTCGCGCATCTGCGGAGACAGCTCGGCGACGGCGCCAAAATCGAGCAGCACGAGCGACCCGTCACGCGCCACCATCACGTTTCCCGGATGCGGATCGGCGTGATAGACGCCGTCGATGAAGATCATCTGGCAGTAGGCGCGCACCAAGCGCCGGGCGATGTCGCGCTTGTCGAGGCCCAGCGCGTCGAGGCCGGCCGCGTCGCCGAGCTTGTGCCCCTCGACGAACGACTGCGTGATCACCCGCTTGGTCGACAGCTCGCGGATCGGGACCGGGAAGATGACGCGCGGATCGGAGGTGAAGTTCTTCGAGATGCGCTCGATGTTGTCGGCCTCACGCTCGAAATCGAGCTCCTCGAACAGCAGGCCGCGGATCTGGTGATAGTAGGCGTCGAGGCCCTGAACCGGCACGAACCACTGCGCGATCGACATGATGCGCCGGATGGTCACGAGATCGAGCCGCACCATCTCGTCGATGTCGCGGTGCTGCACCTTCACGGCGACGCGGCGGCCGTCGTTGGTGCGCGCTTCGTGCACCTGACCGAGTGACGCGCTGGCGATCGGCTGCTCGCAAAAACTCGCAAAGATCGTCGCGACCGGCGCGCCAAGCTCGCTCTCGATGCGCTCGGCGATCTCGGAGTACGGCCTCGGCGGAACTTGATCTTGGAGCCCTTCAAGCTCGGACCGAAACTCAGGCGGCAGAAAATTCGCCATGATCGACAGCAGCTGGCCGACCTTGATGAAGAGCCCCTGAAGCGCGAGGATCGTCTTCATCACCCGCGAGGCGTTGCGGCGGTGAACGTCGCCGATGCGCTGTTGCCTGTAGGCCTCACCGAACGCGCGCGCGCGCGCCATCAGCCACAGGTAGCTCGAGATGACGAGAAAGGTCGTGTAGTAGGCGCGGAAAAAGCGCCACGTGTTGGCTCCGCTGGGGCGGTACCCGAGCACGCTGCGAGGCTGCGCGCCGGGTTGTGCGGCGGCGGCGGGCGCCCTGAGCGCGACCGAAGATGCGGCGGCTGCGCGTTCGCGGGAGGCGGGCTGCGTCATCGCCGCGCAGCGTATTGCAGGCGACGGCGGCGCGCGAGCACCGATGCGCCACGAGGCATCGGTACCCGCGCCGGCTGTGATACGAAAGCGCACATGTCGAAGCTCCTCCTCGCCATCGATCAGGGCACCACGGGTACGACCGCGCTGGTCGTCGACACCTCGGGAAAGACGCTCGGGAAGGCCGGCGTCGAGTTCGCTCAACATTTTCCGCGGCCCGGCTGGGTCGAGCACGAAACGCGCGACATTTGGGCCAGCGTCGGGGCGGCGGTGACGCGCGCGCTCGCCGCGGCCGGAGTGGCTGGCGATCGCATCGGCGGGATCGGCATCACCAACCAGCGCGAGACGACGGTCGTCTGGCGACGCGACACGCGCGCGCCCATCCACCGCGCGATTGTGTGGCAGTGCCGGCGCACCGCCGAGGCGTGCGCAAAACTCGTAGCGCAGGGGCATGCACGAAGCGTCCGCGACAAAACCGGACTCGTCATCGATGCGTATTTCTCGGCCACGAAGGTTGCCTGGCTGCTCGATCACGTCGAGGGCGCGCGCGGAGCCGCCGAGCGCGGCGAGCTTGCGTTTGGCACCATCGACGCGTGGCTCGTTTCGGAGCTGACCGCCGGCGCGGAGCACGTCACCGATGTGACCAACGCCTCGCGGACCCTGCTGTTCGACATCCGCACGATGCGCTGGGATGACGGGCTGTGTGCGCTGTTCGGGGTGCCGCCGCAGGTGCTGCCGCGCGTCGCCGCGAGCGCGGAGATCGTCGGTCGCACGCTCGGCCTCGACTTTCTTCCCGACGGAATTCCCATCGCCGGAATCGCCGGAGATCAGCAGGCGGCGCTGTTTGGCCAGGCGTGCTTTTCCGTCGGCGACGCGAAATGCACCTACGGCACCGGCGCCTTCGCGCTGATGAACATCGGAAGCGCACCCATCGCCAGCACCCACGGACTCGTGACCACGGTCGCCTGGAAGATCGACGGACGCGTGACGTACGCGCTCGAAGGCAGCGCGTTTATCGCCGGAGCGGCTGTGCAGTGGCTGCGTGACGGCCTCGGACTCATCAAGCAGTCGAGCGACATCGAAGCGCTCGCTCGCAGCGTGGAGTCGACCGGCGGCGTCGCGTTCGTCCCGGCGCTGGCCGGGCTCGGCGCGCCCTACTGGGACCCCGACGCGCGCGGGACGATCACGGGGCTCACGCGCGGCAGCAACGCCGCCCACCTCGCGCGCGCGACGCTCGAGGGCATCGCGTTCAGCGTGCGCGACCTGCTCTTTGCCATGGCCAGCGACGCCGGTCGTGAAATTGAGCGTCTGCGCGTCGATGGGGGCGCGTCCAGGAACGACCTGCTGATGCAGTTTCAGTCCGATATTTCGAGGGCGTCGGTGGAGCGACCGCACGAGGTCGAGTCGACCGGTCGGGGCGCAGCCATGCTCGCAGGCGTCGGCCTCGGATGGATGAGCCCGGAAGACGCAGCCGGGATGCTCAGCCTCGAGCGCAAATTCGCTCCATCCATCAGCAGCCAGGAAGGCGACGCGCACCTCGCGCGTTGGTCCGACGCGGTCGCGCGCGCACGCAGCGGCCGCACCTGACCGCTTGCGGGTTGCGCCCATAGCCACAAGGCTTACGATGGGCTTCGACACTTACTGCTTGCCGACCTCGCCCCGGCGCGCCCGACCAGCCCTCGGACGCGCACCCTCCACGGGCGTGAGTGCCGGCCGAAAAGGAGCCACTTTTATGTCCGATAATCCCGAGGCCGAGGCCACTGCCGCCAAGCCCGACGCCCCGCTGCGCGATGTTCCCGTCGACTGGGAGGCGCTCGAAGACGCCTTCGAGAACAACGCCCCCGAGGTTCACAGCTACCTGCACCTGTCGACCGGCGAGGTACTGCGCGTCGTAGACGGCGTCGCCGACCCGCAGATGCACGTCCGCATCGCCTCCGACGGCACCTACTTGCGCATCGACCCGGTGAGCTCGCGCGAGCAGTACCGATGGATGGAGCGCTACATCCCGCTCGTCGAGGAAGACGCGCTGCGCGGAAAGTTGGCCCAGGCCATCGACGGAAAGGGCGCCTTTCGCCGCTTTAAAGACGTGCTGATGACCTACGCGGAAGATCGCGAAAAGTGGTTTACGTTTCGCAGCGAGCGCCTGCGCACGTTCATGGAGGCCTGGCTTGCCGCGCACGCGATCAAGGCATCCGCTCGCCCCGCATGGAACGAGGGCGCGCCGGAGAGCGAGCTCGCGCCCGACAGCGTAGACGTCGTGCCGCCCGCCGCCGAGAGCGAGACCGGCAAAGCCGCTGGCGTCCGGCGGAGCCGCACCGCCGACAACATCCGCCAGCAGCTGCGCGACGTCGCCGATGCGCTCGGGCCGCGCGAGCTCGACACGCTCGTTTCATTCGCGGAATTTCTCAAGGCACGACGGGCCGCGCGGGGCTTCGCGCACCACACCGAGCACATGCGCGAAGAGCGCGAGTCGAAGCGGACCCTCGAGGTGCGCGCAGACGACGCATGAGGCTCGCGGTTGCGGTCGCCCTGGCCAGCGCATTGCTGACCATCGCGCCGGCCGGGCGCGCCGACGGGCAAGGCGCGCCCGCGTTCGTCACTGCCGACCGCGTTGCGGTGCGTTACTTTTCGCCTGACACGGGAGGCCCGTCGCACCCGCGCTTCATCACGGAGCGCGCGCTGGCCTTCGAGGCGCGACTCCAGTCGCTCGCGGACGACCGCACCCTCGATTTTCAGGAGCGGCACGTCCGCGCCGCGATCGATCTTCACATCGCGCGCGACATGCTCGCCCAGCTGCCGCTCGCGCGGGAAGCCGACGTGCCAACGGTGGCCCGAACCGCCGACCTGCTTCGCGAAGCGCTCACCGCGCGCATCGGCGGAGCCGACGCCCTCGCCGCGGCGGCCGCGAAAGACGGAGTGGGCGCGGCGGAAATCGACGCGCTCTTCCGTCGTGACGCGCGCGCGGCGCTCTACATCGATCGCGTCATCACGCCGGTGCTCCGCCCCTCGGAGAGTCAACTGCGCGACGTTTTTCACACAGCGGCTCACCCGTTCCGAAGCCTGAGCCTCGACGATGCGCGCGAGGGCCTCTCGCGCTGGCTGGCCGCCGAGCGCGTCCGCGGCGCCGAGACAGCGTTTTCGCAAACAGCGCGCGCCCGCGTAGTGCTCACGTACGCAGCGCGCGAGCCGTAAGCGCGCCTCGCATCATCATTCAGTCGCGCTTGGCTGCTGCGTTACTCATGGTGCGCAGCGCGCGCGGCAAGTGACCGGTGTCGTTGTACGACATCAGCCGCGTCTCGCCGTTTGGCAGCACCGAGATCTCGGTGAGACCGCAGTGAAGCGACGCCATGTTGATCCACACGCGCGGCGCGACGCCGAGCGCCTTGCACGCGAAGAAGCGAATGATGTTGCCGTGGCAGACGACCACGTCGGTCGTGGGCGCCCGCGACGGACGAAAAATCCGCGCGTAGGCCTTCTCGGCGCGCGCGCGATCAGCCTTGATTTGAGCCGGATGAATCACGACGCGAAGCGACGCGGGCAGCGCGGTCGGGGTGCACTCGCAGAGCAGGTCGTCGTGCTTCAACGTCAGCTGCGGAAACGCGGCCGCGACAATGGCGCCCGTTTCCATGGCGCGGCTCAGCGTGCTCGACACGATCGAGTCGGCGCCCATTCCGCGGAGCGCATCGCGCGTGACCGCCGCCTGTTCCCTGCCGAGCGCAGTGAGCACGCCGTCGCCCCGCTCTTCGTACTGCCCGTGACGAATGAGCACGACGCGCCGGATTGAAAGCCTCACTGACGCGTTCCTGCCACATCGACACCCTTACTCCAAAGCGCCGGCGGCCGCGCGCTTTACGGAGCGCCGTCCGCGCGAGTAGTGTCAACGTGATCATGGGTCATAGCGACGGGAGCCGAAAGGTCGTCATTGCTGCGCTGGCGGGCAACCTCGCGATCACGGCGTGCAAGTTCACCGCTGCGGGGCTCAGCGGATCGACCGCGACGCTGGCCGAGGCCGTGCATTCGCTGTCCGACTCGGGCAATCAGGCCCTGCTGCTGCTGGGCTTGCGCCTCGCCATGCG
This sequence comes from Myxococcales bacterium, assembly GCA_947473045.1. GTDB lineage: Bacteria > Myxococcota_A > Polyangia > Polyangiales > Polyangiaceae > JANYHY01. The sequence continues at coordinate 92,616 of CANJCO010000009.1, forward strand.
CCCCTCGGACGCGCGCTACCCGTTTGGTCGCGCGTCGGAGCTGTATTTCTGGCCGTTCGTGGTGGCGCTGCTGCTCTTCGCGCTCGGGGGCGCGTTCGGCATTTACGAGGGCATCGCGCATCTGCTGTCGAAGCCCGAACCGCTGCACGATTTCGACCACACCTTCTTCGGCGTGCACGTGGCCTTCTCGGCGAACATGCTCAATTACGCCGTGCTCGGCGCGTCGTTCCTGTTCGAGGCGCTCTCGTTCCGGGTCGCTTATCGTGAGTTTCGCGCGATGACGGGCGGCGCGCCGATTCTCAAGGCCTTCATCGACGCGCGCGATCCCACGGTGCCGCTGGTGCTCGCCGAAGACACGACCGCGCTCGTCGGTCTCGCCGTCGCGCTCGCGGCCGTCGCCCTTCGCGCCGCCACGGGCGCCGCCTTCTGGGATGCGCTCGGCAGCCTCGTCATCGGCCTGCTCCTCGGTGCGGCCGCTGCGATGCTCGCCTACGTCACGCACGGATTGCTTATCGGAAAGAGCGCGTCGCCGAGCGACGAGGGCGAAGCGCTCGCCATCACCGAAGCGACGCCCGGAGTGCTCCGTGTGACCCAGATTTTGAGCCTGCACCTGGGGCCGGAGGTCGTGCTGCTCGCGCTCAAGGTGGCGTTCGCCCCGCTCACGACCGTCGAAAAGGTCGAAGACATCACCAACGACATCGAACGACGCATTCGGCTGGCGATGCCGCGCATGCGCAAGATTTTCATCGAGGTCGACGCTCACGGTGACGGGCGCGGTCTGGAGGCTGCGCGCGCAGCGGCCGGGGGCGCGGTCCGCGCGGCGAGAGACAGCGCGGCATGAGCTCTCCGCGAGCCGTCGCCGGCGCGCTCGTGATCGCCGCGATCGGCGCGACTTTTGTGCCTGCCCGGCGCGCGGGACCTCCCGTGCGTGCCGAGGGGCCCAGGCTGCGCGTAGGCCTCGTCTTCGATGTCGGCGGCCGCGGCGACAAGAGCTTCAACGACTCGGCCTACGAGGGACTGCTCCGGGCCGAGCGCGAGCTCGGTGCAGAGATCGCGTTCGTAGAGCCGACCGGCGCTGAAGATCGCGAGGCCGCGCTGCGCCTGTTTGCGGCACGCGGAATGGATCTCGTCATCGGCGTCGGGTTCATTTTTTCGAGCGACATCAACCTCGTCGCCGCGTCGTACCCGGCGGTCAAATTCGCCTGCGTCGACTACGCGCCCGCACACGGCGGATCATCGCCGCCCAACGTGATGGGCCTCGACTTCCGCGAGGAAGAGGGCGCATTTCTCGTAGGAGCCGTCGCCGGCCAGCTCACCCGCACGCAGCATGTCGGCTTCGTGGGGGGCATGACCATTCCGCTGATTCGAAAATTCGAGGCGGGTTACGAGGCAGGTGTGAAGGCGGTTTGTAACGCGTGCATTGTGCACGGTTCTTACGCTGGTTCGTCACCAGACGCCTTCAAAGATCCGGCGAAGGGGAAGCTGCTCGCCACCAGCCAGATCGCGCAGGGGGCCGACGTGCTCTTTCACGCTTCAGGCTCCACCGGTCACGGCGTCTTCGAGGGAGCACGCGAAGGACACGCGCTGGCGATCGGCGTCGACGCAGACCAGTCTGACGAGATGCCTGGCGTGGTCGTCACGAGCATGATCAAGCGCGTCGATGTCGCTGTACTCGAGGCCGCGGTCAGCGTGAAAGAGGGCCGCTTCCGCGGGGGCGTGGTGGCGCTTGGCCTCGCCGACCACGCCGTCGATTATGTGCACGAAGGCCCCCACGCGCAGGGCCTGTCGCCCGCCGTCGTCGCGCGGGTCGAGGCGCTGAAGGCCGACGTGATCGCCGGCCGGATGAAAGTTCCGACCGAGTAGCGCGCGGCGCTCTGCTAGCGGCGTGTGGCCCAGTCGGAGAGCCTGCGGTCGAGGCGAACGAAGAGCTCCTGCATGACCTCCTCGTTCGGCAGCAAGGTGAGCCTGAAGTGGTCGTGGTAGGGCACGTTGAAGCCGGATCCCGGAACGATGAGCACGTGCTCGCGCTCCAGCAGGTCGAAGGCGAAGGCGCGATCGCTAAACGTCGGTACGCGCGCTGTGTCGACAGACGCGAACGCGTAGAGCGCCCCCATGGGAGCCACAAGCTTCAGGTACGGCGAGGCCTCTACGCCGCGAAGCACGGCCCGTCGCTGCTTGCCGAGCCTCCCGGTTTCGCTCGTGAGGTCATGAATGCTTTGGTGACCCGACAGCGCCGCCGGCACGGCCCATTGACCGGGAACGTTCGCGCACAGGCGAAGCGACGACAGCAGCTCAAGCCCCTCGATGTAGTCGGCGCTCTGGCGCTTGTCGCCACTGAAGACGACCCACCCGGCCCGAATTCCGCAAGCGCGATGCACCTTCGACAGTCCGCCGAAGGTGGCGCACAGGGTGCCGTCAACGAGCGTCGCCATCGGCACGTGCTCTGCGCCATCGTACACGATGCGATCGTAGATTTCGTCGGCGAACACGACGAGACCGCGCTCGGTGGCCAGGCGCGCGAGCGCCTCGAGCGACGCGCGCGGATAGACCGCGCCAGTGGGGTTGTTTGGATTGATCAGCACCAGCGCGCGCGTCCTGGGCGTGATGAGCTGCGCGAGCTCGGACGCGTCGGGTACGAAGCCGTTTTCGGGGCGACACGGATAGTGCACGGCGCGCGCGCCGGTGAGGGTGACGGCGGCAGTCCACAGCGGGTAGTCGGGCGAAGGCACGAGCACCTCATCGCCTTCGTCGAGCAGCCCCTCCATGCACATTAAGATGAGCTCGGAGACGCCGTTGCCCATGAAGACATCGTCGACGGTGACGCCGGCGATGCCGCGCGACAGCGTCTCGGCGACGACCGCCTCGCGCGCCGGCATGATGCCCTTCTGGTGCGAATAGCCCTCGGCCTTCGACAGGTTGTCGATGATGGCGAGGCGCACTGAATCGGGCGCGCGGAAGCCAAATTGAGCGGGATTGCCGATGTTGAGCTTGAGGATCTCGTGGCCCTCGCGCTCGAGTTGAAGCGCGCGCTGCGCGAGCGGCCCCCGAATTTCGTAGCGAACGCCGGCGAGGTGGTTGGCGCGCGACAGGACACGGTCTTGGGTCGTCGAGGAAGAAGCCATCGGATACGCTAGCTAGGCGAGGCGCTGCGAGATCGCCAGCGCTGCGAGCGGGCCGCTACCGAAGCCTGCGATCGCTCGGAGGCGCGCGCCCGAGCACCCGCGTCACGAAGTCGGTCTTCGACGCCGTGTAGCGCTCGCGATCATCCCGAAAACGGTCGGCCAGCGCGAGCTTGAGCGTCTCGTATTCGCGAGCGAGCGCCGGGCTGCTGCGCAGGGCATCGCGAAACTGAAGGTAGCCAAGCCACAGCGGACCGTCATAGGCCACGAGATGCAGGTGATGCGTGCGAACGCCGCTCGCGCCTGTGCGCATGTAAAAACGGCGACCGTCGAGCGTCTCGTTCAAATCTGTCGGGAATTGCCAGCCCGCCGCGAGCAGTGACGGCAACGGCGCGCGCGACGAATCGAACGTCACGAGGCCCGCGAGCAAGTCGATGACAGGCTTGGCCGACAGCCCCGCGACCGCCGTCGACCCGATGTGCTCAATCGCGTACGCGAGCGGCCCGAGCGCGGCTTCAGCGCCCAAACGCGCGGCCGCGAACGCCTGGGGCCACGAGGCGTCGTAGGCGACCACCACGATCTCGTCGTGCATCGTGGCGACGGTACCTGCATGCGCGGCGCGCGCACACCTCAGAAGAGCGGGATGCGATACCCAACGCTCAGGCCAAGCTCAAACGCAAAGACAGCTCCGCTCAGCGTCGCGCAATCACCGATCGGCGTGCAGGCCTGCTCGCTGGGCAAAAGCCACAGGTTGCCGCGGCCGCTGATTCCGACCACGACGTGTTCGGTGATTAGCCAGTCGGCACCGACTTGAAGCCCGGTCGCGAAGCCCTCGCTGCGGACGGTCACCTGTCGCGAGCCGAGGATCGCCGCGCGCGAAGTGCCAACGTCGGTGTCGAAGCGATCGGCGAGAATGACCTCGCCCGCGCTCAGGCCAAGCCACCCTTCCACGTAGCGCTGACGTAGCGGCAGCCATCGGCCTTCGACGCCCCACACCAGATAGCTGCGCGAGTGGGTGCGCGCGAGGCCCGACGTGCCTCCGTACTGGGTGTCGGACGTTGGCTTCGGACCGAACAGCACGCCCGCGCCGAACGACCAGTCGCGCTCGACACGAAAGATGACATTGACGCCCGCTTCGACCGTCGCGTCGCCCTTTCCGATGCTGCCAAAAGGGGTATTGCCTCCGCGCTGCGACGTCGAGATCGGCGCGCCTGGAAGCGCGATGATGCCCCCCTGGAGCATGGCGACGGTGTGACGACGCGAGAGCAACGTCTCGTATGAAGGAGTCGCCGCTTCATCCGCGCGGGCGCCTGCGCTCCACGCGAGCGCGCAGGCCAGCGCCGCCGCAAATTTGCAGATTACAGCCATTTTCCAGCATCATTGGGAGGCTTTGGCGTGACCGGAGCCGGAGCCGGCGCGGGCTGAGCTGCGAGCAAAAGCGGTTTGGTGACCTTGACCATCGCGCCGTCGACCTTCGCCGAAAACGACACCTCGAACCTGCCGGCATCGAGCGGCATCACAGCAGCTCGGGCGAAGCCCTGCGCGTCGACGGTCGCAGGGTAGCGCAGCGGCGATGCGAGGCCGGCGCCCGCGATCACAAACTCAGCGTCGGCGGGAGGCGATCTGGGAGCGAGCCCCGAGCTCGAAAACGCCCGCGCGACGAGCTCGAACGGCTTTCCGAGGAGCGGCTTGGCGGGTGCGAAATCGAGCGTGGCGCGGGGGGCGACGGGCGCCGGCGCTGCGGCCGTGGGCCGAGGCGCTGCCGGACCCGCGTCGCTCCGGCTACCCGCATCGATGACCGGCGCCGACTCGAGTTCACGAAGCAGCAAGCTCGCGGGCCCGTCGCCGGGCTCGAGCTCGTGCGCGATGCGCAGCAGGCGAAGCGCCTCGTCACGTTGCCCTTCGACGCGAGCGCTCTCCGCAGCGCCGAGGAGTTCGCTCTTTGCCCGCTCGCGAACGCTGAGCAGCAGCGCGTCGTCCGGCCACTTCGCGAGCCCTCCGGTCGTCAGCGCGACCACATTGTCGCCGGGCGGCGCGTCCCAGTGCCTGGCGTTCTCGGCGGCGAGGGCACGAGCCCCCCACTCCGCGCGAATGCGGTCGTCGGCGGCCGCCCCAAGGCCACCCCCGCGATAGGCGACCACGGCGACCGCTGCGCCTCCGAGAAGAAAGCACCCGACGAGGAGCACCAGCGCGCGCAAACGGCCGCGACGACGCTCGAGACCTGCCGGCTGGTCGGGCCCATCGGCCTCGGGTTCGACGCGCGCTTCGGGCGACCGATCGACACGAGCGCCCCGCGGGGCAGCGACGGCCGCGATGACGATCGGCAGCGGCGCCGATCGCTGCGTGCGCGTGGGAGGTGCCGGCGTCGCGTCGTACTGGGTCACCGCAACACCCGAAGGCCGCGTGGGAGCGACGGGGAGCGCAAGTCCGGGAGTGGCGACGAGCGGCTGGGTCGTTGTGGGAATCGACACGCGGTCCATCGGCGCGGTCGACGTGCGGTCGGTGCCGTGCAGCGCCACCGAAGCGGCCTGCGGCGAAAATCCCGCGTCGCCGTCGTCTTGACGCAGCGTGCGCGCCGCCGCCTGGCGGGCGACCGGCGGCGGCAAAGCTGAGCGCGACAGCGCGTGGCCACCCAGCACGTCGGGACCAAGCCCCGATCGTCGCGCCGCTTCGAGCAGCGCGCGGCCAAGCTCGCGGGCGTCGGAGGCTCTCGCTGCAGGCGCCTTCGCGAGATTGCGCATGATAACATCGGCGATCGGCTCGGGCACGCTTGCGCTCCGCGGCAGCGATCGCAACGGCGGCGGCACGTCGTGAATCTGCTGCACGAGCAGCCCGACCGCCTGCTCGCCCTCAAACGGCGTTCGCCCCGCGAGCAGCTGGTAGACCAACGTCGTGATGCCGTAGACATCCGCCGCGGGTCCGACCACCTCGCCCTGCGCGCCCTCCGGCGAGATATAGCGCGCCGTCCCGAAAATCAGGCCCGCAGCGGTGGCCATGGATTGCTCGCCCCAGTTGAGGCGCGCGATGCCGAAGTCGAGCACCTTCACGAAGTCGGGATCGGAGCCCCGCCGCACCAGCATCACGTTGTCCGGCTTGAGATCGCGATGAACGATTCCCTGCGCGTGCCCTTCGCCGACGGCATCGCAAATCTGGAGCGCGACGTGCAGCGCCCGCGGCAGCTCCATCGCTCCGCCCGCTGCGGCGAGGGCGCTTTGGAGCGACAGCCCGTCGAGGTACTCCATAACGATGTAAATCGCACCGTCAGGCAGCTGTCCTGCGAGGTGCACGTGCACGACGTTGGGATGCTCCAGCCGTGAGGCGACCTTGGCTTCGCGCTGAAATCGCGAGACGAGCTGCTCGTTCGCCGACAGCTCCCGGTGCAGCACCTTCACGGCCACATCGCGGTCGACGCCGCGCTGAAACGCCCTGTAGACGCGGCCCATCGCGCCCACGCCCGCGAGCTCACGAAGCTCGATATGATCGAGGATCACGCGCGACAGATACGGATCGACGGGCGGCTTGGCCGGATCGCCTCGCAGCGGCGACCCGTCGTTCGGACAGAACTGGGCGTCAACGCCGAAGGCTGCACCGCACGCGGGGCACAGCTTCGAAGCCCGGTCGCGTCGCTCTGCGGACCCTCCTTGCACGCCGTCAGCCTAACACGAGCCGGCGCGGTTCCGCCGCGCGTCACAGGCGGCCGCGCGTCGACAGCAGCCTTGCGCCAAGCCAGCGCGCAGGCGAGCATGGCGAGCGCATGCTTCACGCCGACCTGCTCGCGCAGATCCCCCTGTTCGAGGGGCTCACGGACGACGACCGCGAGGCGCTCGCCATGCGCCTCACGGAGCGCCGCTTCAAGGCCGGTGAAGCCGTCTTCAGCAAAGGAGACGCGGGCTCAGCGATGTACGTCGTGCTGTCGGGCAGCGCGCAGATCTTCCTGCCGCCCGCCGATGCCAATACGCCGCGCGTGGTGCTCAAAGACATGCGCACGGGCGCCTACTTCGGCGAGCTTTCGCTCTTCGACGACAAGCCGCGCTCGGCGAGCGTCGAGGCCATGGTCGACACAGTGCTGCTCGAGCTCACACGCGACGAGCTGGGCGAGCACCTGAGCCGGTCGAAGAGCGCGGCGCTCGCGATTCTGAGCGAAATGGCCGAGCGGCTTCGCGAGACGAACTCGATGCTCGGCCAGCGCGCGGCGAAAGACGTGGTCAAGGAGATCGAGGAGAACCTCACGTGGGGTCAGCGCCTCGCCGACAAGGTCGCCGAGCTCAACGGCAGCTGGGCGTTCATTCTGTTTCTGCTCGCGCTCACGGTCGCGTGGGCGGGCGTAAACCGGTTTGTGCCGCACCCTTTCGACGCGTATCCTTTTGTGTTCTTCAACTTGCTGCTGGCGATCCTCGTGGCGCTGCAGGGCCCGCTCATCGTGATGAGCCAAAACCGCCAAACCCTGAAAGATCGCGCGCAGGCCGAGACCGACTTCCGCGTCAACCTCAAGAACGAGGTGGGCATCGAGAGCATTCAGCGCGAGCTCGGCGCCTTTCGCGCCGAGTCCATCAAGCGCCTCGACGTGCTGGAGCGGCAGGCTCGCAACGACCGCGTGCGCGCAGAGATCCCCATGAAAGCGCCCGGCGGACCGCTCGCTCGCTGAGCGGCGCGCGCGTTGCGATGGCCTCGGCCCGGTGCTAACGGTCTGCCGGTCAGAGTCGTAGGGAAGCCGGTGCAATTCCGGCGCGGGGCCGCCGCAGTAACCGGGGACGTACCTTCAATCGACACCACTCGCCCGCGCGGGGAAGGTCCGAAGGGGCGGATGATCCGGGAGCCTGAAAACCTCTTCGCTGATGCGGTGAGCAATTGTGTGCATTATGCACATGCTTCGCGCTCCGCCACGCCTCGCCGTGCGCGCACCACGGCCGGAGCCCCTGTGAAGACATCTCTGCTGCTGTTCGCTTTGTTTCCTGCCATGGGCTGCTCCGCAGACCTCGGCAACCCCGCGATCCCCGATGCGGCGCTGCCTCCGTGGACGAATCAAGACGCGGGCGCCGACGCGGGCCACGCGTCCACGTTTGCGCTGGCGGACGGCGGGACGATCGCGGCCGATCGGTTCGCGACGAGGGTCGTGTCGTTTGCGCCGGGCGACTGCGCGGGGTTCGGCCTGGCTTCCCTGCCCGACATCGTGCTCGGCCCGCCCGAAGGCGCCGGAGACGCGCAAGGCTCGACCGACGTCGTGTCGCTCGGGCATCTCGGGACGATCGAGCTGTCGTTTGAACAAAACCCGATCGTCGACGACTCGGGTCCCGACTTCGTCGTCTTCGAAAACGCGTTCTTCGTGGGCGCCAATCCGAACCGCGTTTATGGCGAGCCTGGAGAAGTGTCAGTCAGCGACGACGGCGTCGTGTGGAAGACGTTTCCCTGCTCCGCCCCCGCCGCGCCGTTCGACGCGACCTGCGCGGGCATTCGTCCGGTGTATTCAAGCCGCAAGAGCGGTGTCTCGCCCGTTGATTACCCAGCGTGCGGCGGTGACGCGTTCGACCTGGCGGCCGTCAGCATGTCGCGGGCGCGATTCGTGCGCATCCGCGACATCGGCTCGCAGGCGTGCAGCGCCGATCCGAAGCTGCGCACCACCACCAACGGCTTCGACCTCGACGCGGTCGCCAGCCTTCACGCCGAACACTGAACGCACGAAACGAGGCCGCCGGGCGTGCGCCTGGCGACCTCTACGTGCCTGCGCCGAAGCGCGTCGCCTAACGCGGTTACTGGTTGCAGACGGGACTGTTCTTGACGATGTGCGGGCAGTGCGTAGTGGCGCCTGCCGATCCCGCAGCGGCGGCCGACAGGTGATAAACGCGGCAGCCAAAGTTGTTGGCCGACGGGCTCACCGTGATGCTGTAGCTGCCAACGATCGGGTTGAAGGTCTTGCAGTCGGCGAGGCAATCGGCGGCGTGTGCCCACTGCTGGTTGGGCCCCGTGCAGGTGGCCTGGGCCATGTTGCAGAAGGCCTCGCAGCCCTCGCCGCAGGTGCCGGGATTCGAATCGGTGACGACGTTGTCGCCGCCCGTCGGCCCCGCGTGCGAGCAGTGGGTCGTCGGCATCGACTGCGAAGGCGCGCCGCCGTGGTAGGCGCGGCACTCGACCGAGTCGCCCGACAGGTCTCCCGGCTTGCCCTGCGGCATCGAACTGCAAAACGCCATGCACGCGCCCATGGTCGGGTATTGCGCGTTGCCCGCAGTGCAGTTGGCCATCACGTTCGTGCAGTAGCTCGTGCAGTCGGCGATCACCGGGCCGCTGTCGGCGAGCATCGAGCCGCCGTCGTCGGCCGGCTTGCCGCCGTCGGCCATCGACGACCCGCCGTCGTCCGCGGGCTTGCCACCGTCGGGAGTCGGGTTCGTGCTGCCGTCGGGATTGCTGCCGCCGTCGGAAGGATTGGTGCCCGAGTCGACCTCGCCGATAACGGCCTTCGTGGCGGGCGCGTCATCGCCACAAGCAACGAGCGGAGCGGAGATGGCAAGACAGAGGCTGAGGGAAAGGAGGTTACGCATGCAAGCAACTGTAGCTCGCAGCCCCGCCCCGCTCAAGCGGGCCAGCCCCCCTCGGTCCGGAGGTTAATTGTCGATGCGGCTGGCGCTCGAAAACGAAACGCGGATGCCCTCGGCCTGCTCGGGAGGGAGCGCCACGCCAATCGCGCGTCCGAGCTCGCCAAGGCGCTCGCGCGTCAGCTGCAGGGTCACGCCCGATTGCACCAGCGTGACGTGAAACGCGCCGCACGGGCACTTGGCGAGCCGAACGCCGTCGGTGCTGACGATGACGTGATGGGGACCGCACGCGCTCTTCGGTTCGCTCATGCGACGACGCATAGCACGTCTTGCCATTCGCGCCGCCGTGGGGCAGTTTCGCGCCCCACATGCTCGACATCGCCTTCATTCGCAACAACGCCGACGCCGTCCGCGAGGCCATCAAGAACAAGCGCTGCGACCTCGACCTCGACGCGCTGCTGGCCGCCGATCGCGCCCGCCGCGACGCCATCGTGGAGCTCGACAAAAAGCGCGCGCGCAAGAACGAGATCGCGCAGCTGATTCCGAAGGCGACGAAAGAAGAGCGCCCGGTGCTCATCGAGGAAGGCAAGGCTGTGAAGGCCGGTCTCGAGCAGCTCGAGCCGGTGCTGGCTTCGGCCAACCAGCGCTTCGAGGAGCTCATGCTTCGCGTGCCGAGCATGCCGCGCCCGGAAGTACCCGTAGGCCGGGGCGAAGAAGACAACGTGGAGATCCGCAAGGTCGGCTCGCCGCGCGCGTTCGCGTTCACGCCGAAAGATCACGTCGAGCTGATGACCCTGCACCGCATGGTGAACTGGGACGGACCGCGCAAGTATGCCGGGGGTCGCTCCTACGCGCTGATGGGCACGGGCGCGCTGCTCGAGCTCGCCGTCACCCGCCTCGCCGTCGACACGCTCGTGGAGCGCGGGCTCACGATCGTGATTCCGCCCGTGATGGTGAAAGAGCGCGCGATGACCGGCACCGGGTTCTTCCCGCTCGGTCGCGAAGAGGCCTACTCCATTTCGGCAGACGAGCTCTTTCTCGTCGGCACGAGCGAAGTTCCGCTGGTGTCGCTGCACTGCGACGACGTGTTCGACCACTCGTCGCTTCCGATTCGCTACGCGGGCATCTCCAACTGTTTCCGCCGCGAAGCAGGCGCCTACGGCAAAGACACCAAGGGCCTTTACCGCGTGCACCAGTTCACAAAAGTCGAACAAGTTGTATTCTGCATGCCCGACGAGGCCATCGCCGAGAGGGAGCACTACGCGCTTCTGTCGAACGCGGAGGCGATTCTCGCCAAGCTCGAAATCCCCTACCGGGTGGCGATCGCCTGCACCGGCGAGATCGGCCTTGGGCAGACGCGCAAGCACGAAGTGGAGAGCTGGATGCCCGGTCGGGACGACGGCAAGGGCGCCTACAACGAGACGCACTCGTGCTCGACCCTTGGCGACTTTCAGGCGCGCCGCTCGAACATCCGCGTGCGCATGCCCGACGGCTCGATGGGCTATCCGTTCACGCTCAACAACACCGCAGTCGCGAGCCCGCGCATCTTGATTCCGCTCCTCGAAAATCACCAGAACGCCGACGGGTCGATCACGCTGCCCGAGGCGCTCGTGCCCTACATGAACGGCGTGCGCACCTTGACGCCGCCTGCTTGAGCGGCGACCGAACAGGGCACGTTCAGGGTGAACGCTGCGACGTTCGGGCCAGGCCGATACCAAATGTGCTGATTTGGCGCTTGAATTGGCCCGCCTGACGCGAAAGCGCGGTGGCACGCGAAGTGCTTCGATGCGTTTACGGCACGCGAAGTAGACCCGGCAGGCCCCAAGCCGCCCAAGCAACATCTTGCCAGGTCGACCGCGTGTTGCGCCTCGTCTCAGTCCGCTGAGGCGGGGCGTTTTTTATTCTTCTGCGATCGGCACGATCACGATGTGCCGCTCGACTCCGGAGCCGGCGTCACTGCTCTCGACGAGCGTGTCGACGACTGCGCCGATCGAAAGTTGGTCGGTCGCAGCGAGGCCGACGGAGTCGCCGCCCCACGCCATGTCAGCGCGGTCGGTCGCGAACACCGTGGGCGCGTGAAGGCTGCGGGCCGGACGCGACTGCCCGGTGGAGCTTACCCGGGCGACGCCGAAGTGCCCGCGCGGATCGCCCTCGCTCGCGCCCGCGAGGTAGGCCAAATCGAGCGCGCCCGAGCTGCGCAACGCGAGGGTCGGGTGCAGCATTTTGGTGCCCGGCCTCACGGTGCTGCGGTCGAGGGTGGTCTTTCCGCCATCGTGCGATCGAAGCACGGCCACGTAGTCGGAAGGCGCGACTTTTCCCGGCACTGCAGCGAGGGCGCCATCCTGCGCGCCGTAGGCAAGGAACACGTCGGCGCCGTCGACCACGCAAGAAGGCGCCTCGCGACTGAGATGCTCACGGTACGCAGAGGCGACGAAGCGGGTGAACGTCTTGCCGCGGTTTTCGCTCGCCGCCACGGTCACGCCGGCCGCGGGATCGAGCCACGCGACCACGACGCGATCGCCTTGCGCGCAGACGGCCGGGGTCTCACCGCCGTCGGACAGCGACTGCGCCTCGAACGCAGCGCCGTCATCGGTGGCGGCGAGCACGACCCCGGAGGAGCTGCCGGAGACCCTGCGATACGCGACGTACAGGCGGTCACCGGCCGACGCCGAGGCGAGCTGCGCGTACGACGAACCCGGCGGATCCGACGCAGGATTGACGCGCACGACGCGCGCCGGATCCGATGCAGAATACACCGACGCGTCAAAGGCCTCGCCGCGCGGGCCCCGGCGAAAGCCAAGCCACGTGTAGGTCGCCTCGCCTCGAAAAAACGCAACGCCAGGCTCGGCCGACTGCCTGCCGTCCGGAGACACGAAGCGCGCAATCTCGCCCCATGTGGCGCCCCGATCACGCGACGCGCGAGCGCCGATGTGCGTGCCAACGTCGCCGCCTTTGCCTCCGCGAAGGGCAGTCCAGGCGAGCGCGACGTCGCCCTTGCCTGTCGCCGCGAGCTTCGGCGCGATCTCGCCCGAGCTCTCCCGCGCGCGGCTGACGATGCGGTCTTCGCCAATTGAGTCAGCATCGAGGCGCGGCAGCAGCTTCGCGGCCTGCCCCGCGACCACCACAACTGCCCCTGCCCCTACGATGATTTTGCCAAGGTCCTTGAGATGCACGCGCTCGCGTATAGCACAGCGGCGCCAGCGGCTGGCGCCTCCGGCGCGCGTGAAGCTTGCGGAGCGCGAAGCGAGCGGCTACAAAGGCGCGCTCTGCCCGATTGGGTGCGGTAGCCAAGTGGTTAGGCACCGGTTTGCAAAACCGGCACACGTGGGTTCAAATCCCATCCGCACCTCTAAAATTTCAAAAACTCAGGTCGATCGCGGTCCAGTCCGGCGGTCGCCTCGATTTGCGGAGGCAAGGTGGGCCGGCCCGGGTCGGTATGGCCTGCGCCGCGGCTGCATACCCTTGCCGCTGTAGGTCGCCGCGACGGATGCGGCCACACAAACGCCGTGCGCAGCCGTCGGGGCGCGCGGGAACTGTCGCTCGCAGGTTGGCGCGCGAGCGCGGTTGGCGCAGGATGCCCGGCCCGATGCTCCAGCCCACGCTAGAAAATCGCCACGTTCGCCTCCGTCCGTTGCGCGTCGACGATTGGGAGGCCCTCCATGCCGTCGCCCGCGATCCGCTGCTTTGGGAGCAGCACCCGAGCCCCGATCGCTGGCAGGAGCCTGTGTTCAGAGTCTTCTTCGACGAGGCCCTCCGAAGTGAAGGCGCGCTCGCGATCGTCGATGTGGCGACGGGGCGCTTGATCGGCTCTTCGCGATACTGCTGGCACGACGAGCGCAGCGGCACGCTCGAGATCGGCTGGACGTTCCTCGCTCGCGACCGATGGGGCGGGGAGACCAACGGCGCGGTAAAGCGACTCATGGTAGGCCATGCACTGACGTTCGCCACGCGCGTCGTGTTCTTCGTCGGGCTCGGCAACACGCGGTCGCAGCGCGCGCTCGAGAAGATCGGCGCCGCCCGGTGCGCAAACGCCGAAAACCGCGCCGGACGTCCGAGCGCCGTATACGAAATCACGTCGGCCTCGTGGCCGCAGGTTCGGGCCGCCCTGCCCGGAGGCGCGGAGACGGCCATTTTCGGCCGCTGCGCATCATGATGCCAATACATGGAGTCGCCCGCGCGGGTCATATTTTGCCTATCGCGCTCCTCAGGTATTGAGCTGAACGAACTTCACGAATGACTTGAGCGATCGCTCGCCGCAAACCCTCGAGGCTTCAATCCCCCAGGCCGGCGCGCTGGCGCATTGTCGGCGGCGCGGCGTCCGTGCGAGCATCGGCGCATGGTCGAAGGCCACAAAGTCAGCGCATCCCCGGCAGGCCTCATGCGGTTCGCGGAAGCCGTCGCCGACGCGCTCGCGGGGGCCGAGCCACACGCGCTCGCTGCGACGCTGCCGCAAGGCCCTGCGACGATCGGGCGCGGCGCTCTTGGCAACGCGCTGTTTCTCGCGGAGATGGCGCGCTTGACGGAGCGCGAGCGCTACCTCGCGGCGGCTCGCAACCACGCGGGCGCGGCTGCACGCTTCGCGCTGACGCCGGCGAGCGGCTACGTTGTCCCGCTCCCCGGGACAGCCGCCGCTTTTTTCTACAGCCTCCACGGTGGGCGCGCGGGCATGGCCTACGTCGCCGCCCAGATCGCCGACGTCGCGGGCGAACGTACGGAGCGCAGCCGCGCCATCGCCGAGGTCGCCGAGCTCGCGCAGCCGTCGATCGAATCGGGATTTGCCGAGCTGTACGACGGCGCCGCGGGATTCGCCGAGGCCGCCGCCGGGATGGCGGCCTCGTTCGAGGACCTCGCGCCGGGCGATCGGGAGGCGCTCGGGAGCGTCTGCGGGCGCGCGACCGACTCCTTGCTCGCGGGCGCGGCCGCGCCGTCGGCCCAGGGTGACCCGCTCGGCCTCGCGCACGGGCGAGCGGGAGTTCTCTACGCAGCCGTCCGCCACGCCGGCGCCGACGCGCGCGTCGAGGCGGCGCTGTCCGATTTCGCCGCGCGCGCAGTCGAGTCTTACGGACTTACAGTCTGGCCGGGGACAGCGGGCGCGCAGCCAACGCCGGATGCCGTCGAAGTGTCGTGGTGCAACGGGGCGACGGGCATGCTCCGGCTGTTCTTGCGCGCGCACCGCAGCGCGCCGACGCCGCTCACCGCGCAGCTGGTCAACCGGGCAACCACGACGCTTGCCGCGGTTCGCACGCCGAACCCGACGCTCTGCTGCGGCGCGATGGGTCAGGCGCTCGCGCTGGCTGACTTCAGCGCTGCGGCGCGCGGCAATCCTCTCGCGGCGCTGGTTCGCTCGCTCGCTCGCCAAAGCATGCGCGGCGCGGCGGGGCTTCCCTTGCAGATGTTCACGGGTCTCACCGGCGTCGCCTTCGGCGCGCTGTCGCTCGCGCATCCAGGGACGCGACGGCCGATCGGCTGCGCCTGACGCCGGCGCGTCACGACTTGTGGCGCCGCATCAGTCGATAGATGTACGTCCGGTCGACGTCGGCCTCTTTGGCGATCGCAGCCACGTTCCCGTCGTGCCGCTCGAGCATGTGTGCAATATACATGCGCTCTCCCTGATCGACCCAACGCTCGCGAAAGGCCTTGTAGCTGCCTTCGAACATCGTCGTCGGGTCCGTCGGGAGCGGCAGGGAAACGGCCGCGGCAGGCGCGGTGGGGAACGCACCGAGCTCGACGGGAAGTCGGTCCGCGGCGGGCAGGCGCGGCAACGCGGAAGGTAGCTGCGCGTCCGTCGCGAGCGTTGCCTCCGCCGGCTCGCTGTCGAAATTGCGCAGCGAGGGCAGCGAGCCCGGAGGCGGTGCCGCGGTCTCGCGCGCGACGGGCACCGGCCTGCGACTCGTCGCGGCTTCGTCTTCCATACGCCGCGACAGGGGGCGCGCCTGCAGCTCACCGAGCGCGCGTGCGCGCTCAATGTAATTGCGCAGCTCGCGCACGTTTCCGCGCCAGGGAAGGTCGGTCAGCTCCCGCATGAACTCGTCGGAAAGCGACTCGCCGGCAAGAAAATGGCGCGCCAGCAGCTCGATGTCCTCGCGTCGGTCGCGAAGCGCCGGAACGGTCACGGGAATCACGCAGAGCCTGAAATAGAGGTCTTCGCGAAACTGACCATGGGAGACCATATCGATCAGGTTGCGGTGCGTGGCCGTGACGAACCGCACGTCGACGCTGCGATGGGTCGCCTCGCCGATGCGGCGCACCGTGCGCTGCTCGATCACACGCAGAAGCTTGGGCTGCATCGACATCGGCAACTCGCCGATTTCGTCGAGAAAAACGGTGCCGCCGTCTGCCGATTCGATCGCGCCGGTTCGCGCGCTGACGGCGCCGGTGAACGCGCCCTTGGTGTGTCCGAACAGCTCGGCGTCGAGAAGGTTCTCGGGCAGCGCGGCGCAATCGACGACCACGTAGCGGCCGGCGCTCCGGCGCGACGCCTCGTGCACCGAACGGGCGACGACTTCTTTGCCCGTGCCGGTCTCGCCATGAATGAGCACCGAGGCTTCGGAGTTCGCTGCGCGCGCGAGAAGCGCGAAGAGTTCGCGCATCACTGCGCTCCGGCCCACGAGGAAGTGAAACCGGTCGCTCGGCCACAGCTCGACCGGCGCCGACGTCCCCGCTTCGAAGTCGATTCGAAGCACCGTGGTGCCGCAGCGAACCTCCCCCGAGCTCTGCATGATCCCGTTGCGCACCCGCGTGCCGTCGATGAACGTGCCGTTTTTGCTGTCGAGGTCCTGCACGTAAAGTCCAGCTTCGCGCGGCTCGAGCACAGCGTGCACCCGAGACACGGTCGCGTCCCGAATCACCACATCGCCCGCCATCGAGGCCCCAATCACGAGGCGCTTTTCGGCCCGCGCCTCGTAGGTGCCCGCGCGGTCGGACCACCGCACCATCGGAAAGCGCCGCGCCTGCATCACGACCCCCCGCTCGCCTGCCTGTCGCGCATCCGGATTGGCTGACATGGGTTAAGGTCACGCTAGCAGAACGCCCGCAACCGCGGAAGCAGCGCCAAGGCCGGTCTGGCAGCTTGACGCGCCCTCGCGCCGCAGGTCAACTAGGTGCAGCGTGTCGCTTCCTCAGGTCGGAAAATACAAGCTCATCGCGGAGCTGGGTCGCGGCGGAATGGCCGACGTGCTGCTCGCCGTGACCGAGGGAACAGCGGCTGTCGATTTTACCAAACTCGTCGTCATCAAAAAGATCCGCGAAGAGTTCGCCGATGACCTCGACTTCGTGACGATGCTGATGGACGAAGCGCGAATCGCAGCGCGCCTCAATCACCCCAACGTCGTGCAAACGAACGAGGTCGGACAGAGCGGAAACGACTTCTTTCTCGCGATGGAATTTCTCGACGGACAGACCTTCGGCCGCGTCGTGCAGCGCGCAAAGAACACCCTGCCGCGGGCGATGCACCTGAGCATTTTGAGCGAAGTCCTGTCGGGCGTTCACTACGCGCACGAGCTCAAGGACTACGACGGCACGCCCTTGTCGATCGTCCACCGCGACGTCACCCCGCACAACATCTTCGTGACGTATGACGGTCAAGTGAAGGTGATGGACTTCGGCATCGCGAAGGCCGCGGGCCGCGCGACGAAGACACGCGCGGGCGTCGTCAAAGGCAAGGTCGGCTACATGGCGCCCGAGCAGGTGCTGGGCAGCACCGACGAGATCGATCGGCGCGTCGACGTGTTTGCCGTGGGCGTCATGCTGTATGAGGCCTGCACCGGCGGACGTATGTGGCGGGGCGTCACCGATACCGACGTGCTCCGGCGGCTCGCGAGGCACGACGTGCCGCGATCGCCGCGCGCAATCGTCGACTCGGTACCCGAGGCCCTCGATCGCATCTGCCACAAGGCCCTCGCCCCGCGCCCCGAAGATCGTTACGCGACGGCGGCGGCGCTGCAGGCCGATCTCGACGACTACATCACCGATCACGAGAAGCGGCCTCCGATCCGCCGGGTCGGTGCGTTCGTCAGCGAGCTGTTCGCCGATCGTCGAACGGCCGCGAGCGCCGTCATCGAGACGCAGCTCGCGACGCTCACGAGCGCTAAGAAGTCGCAGATGAGCGTGGTAACGATTACTCCCGACGCCGCCGGCGACGTTCCGCAGTCGAGCTCGAGCGCCGTCTCGCTCACGTTTACGCCGTCGCTTCCGCGCAGCATTCCGCCGGACGATATTCCGACGAACGTGGGCGAGACGACCGGGGCGGTCACCCAGACGAACACGACTCCGTCGGCGCCGCAGCACGCTGCCGAAGAGCGGCCAGCTCCGCGAAATCGCCGGATGGCGCTGCTCGCGGCAATCGGCGCAGCGGCGATGATCGTCGCCGTCGTTGGCGGGCGCAACGCGCTGCGAGCAGCGGCCGCCCCGCCTACCGTCAACGTGACGTTGCGCGCGACCCCGGACGAAGCCCGCTTTTCGATCGACGACGGCCCGGCCGTCACCAACCCGTACGTCGCCGAGCTTCCGCGCGACGAAAAGATGCATCGCATCCGCACGTTTGCTCCCGGCTACGACGACAAGGACCAGCAGCTGCCGTTCGCGTCCGACGTCTCGCTGCGCGTGTCGCTCGCCAAGCACCCCGCGCGCTGATTTCGGGCTAAGCGGCCGCGCGCTCGCCTTCAGCGACGCCCACGAGAATGACGGAGATGTTGTCCCTGCCGCCGCGCCCGTTTGCCGCTGCGATCAGCGACTCGACGCACGCGCTGAGATCGTCGCGACCCGCTCCAATAATGCCCGCGATCGACTCGTCGGAGACCATCTTGTTGAGCCCGTCGGAGCAGAGAAGGTAAACGTCGCCGGCGAGCGGTTTGTCGACGCACACGTCGACGGTAACCGAGGGCTTCACGCCAAGCGCGCGGCGCACGTGGCTACCCATCGCGCCGGGCACTCCCGCCGCAGCCAGCGTGTGGTCCTGCGTAAGGGCCGTAAGCACGCCGCCGCGCATGCGGTAGCAACGACTGTCGCCGACGTGCCCGATCACCGCGCGCTGCTTTTTCTCGTAGAAGCGGACGGTCACCACCGTCGCCCCCATGCCTTCCCACTTCGGCTCCCGATTGCTCTCCTGCCAAATGCGCCGATTGGCCTCTTCGATCGCCGACACGAGCGCGCTCGCCGACCGTGGCCGACCGGCGGCGGCGATGCCTGCCGCGCCCCGCGCGAGCGCACCGGTGATCGCATCAACGGCCAGGCGACTGGCTACGTCGCCCCCCGCGTAGCCGCCCATGCCATCGGCGACGACGAATACGCTGTCGCCGGTGTCGAGCGCGATCGCGTCTTCGTTGCGGCTGCGGCGCAGACCAAGGTGCGTCGCTCCTGCTGCGTGAACGAGAACCAGCCGTCGCGAGGCCGTCGGTTCGTCGAGCTCAGCGCCGCGCTCGAAGAGGGTGAGCGCCTTGGACGCGCTCGCTGCATCGGCGGCCTCCGGGGTTCCATCGCGCAGCGACGGCAAGCGGCCCCCGAAGCGCGTCTCTTCGAGCTCTTCAGCGGCGCCCTCTACCGCTTTTCGCTCTGGAGGCAGCGGAGACGGATTCGCACCCGGGCCCGGCCGCCGAGCTCGGGAGGCCTCGCGCGCGAGCAACATCGCCACGGCGACCAGCACACCGAACGCCAACACAATCACCAGCGTATTAATGCTCACGGCCCCTCCGCCCTGGCAGTGTGACGCCGACGGGGGCGGCTTGTCAAAATCTGCCCTGCGCGCCCAGCGGCGTAACGAGCCACGCGGCTGCCTTCGATCGGTGGTCTCCGGGCGGCTTCAGTGTAAAATACACCGAAATCGCGGCGGACACGAGGGCCGCGCCAAGCAGCGCATCGGTCGCGATCGCGAATGAGGCCTTGCGGCTTTGCGTCGAAGACAGCGCCGCGTCGGCGATGCCGAGCTGGGCTGCCTGCGTGTCGTAGTCGCTCGCCGCTCCGAGCGCGAGCACCCCCGTGGTGGCGCCCGCAACGACGAGCGCGCCCGTCACGGACCACGCGACGATCGGCACGGGACTCGTCTTTTCTTGCGGCGGCGCTGCGGCAGGGGCGACGATGTGAAAGTCGAAGTCGACGCTCTTCTTCTCTCCGCCCGCAAGCTCGACGACGCGCGACTGCGCAGGGCGACCCGCCACCGTCACGCTCACGCGGCGCTGCCCCGAGTTGACGCGAACGGCCTTGCCCAGGGGCGTCCTGCCGATCGGAACGTCGTCGATGCTGACATCCGCAGGCTCGGTCGATCCGATCGACAGGTAGGCCACCCTGCCCTCGATGCGCTCGATGCGTTTCTTCACGTCTTCGCTGCGGTCGGCCGGAATGTCGGCGCCGCCCTCCGCGACGTAGCGCTCGAACGTATCGTAGGCGCGCGCGTAGTCTTTGAGCTGTTGGTAGACGACGCCCACGTTGTACAAAATGCGGTAAGTCGGCGCGAGCTCGTAGGCCCGCCGCAGCTCGGTCAGCGCGGCGTCGAGTTGCCCGTCTTCGAACAGCTCGAGAGCCCGCTCGAAGCGCGTGCGCGCCTCTTTCATTTCTTCCGCCGACGGCTCTTTGTGGCCGGTCGCGGTGAACTGCGCGAGCGCGCTCGGAGCGAAGGCCGACAGGGCGAGCGCGAGGCCCAGCGTCGACATGGAACGGCTTACGCGCATCACGAAACGCCCCCAACTCGCTTGCGACGGCGCGCGAGCGCGGTCGCGACGAATCCCGCCCCAGCCAATAACAGCCCGCCGGACGGAATGCCCGGAGCGGCAGAGCAGCCCTTTGGCGTCGGCGCGGCAGGAACATCGAGGCAGACCTTGCTGCCGTTGCCCGTGTCCGTGCACGCGAGGCCGCTCGCGCCGCAGTCGGCGTCATTTCGGCAAGGCGTCGAGCAAATGCCCCGCGAGCCGATCTCGACGCAGTAGTTCGAATGGCACTCGTTGTTCTGCGCGCAGGCGCCTCCCAGCTCCGAGGGCGGCGGCTTGCCCACACGCCACGGCATGCGCCCGATAGCCTGATAGGAGCGCTCGATGAACGCCGTTTGATGCCACAGCGGCACGTAGACGCCGACGCCGTCGGCGCAGTTGTCGACCCCCTGCCCGGTGCTGATGATACCGGTGAGCGTGCCGACGACGTTGCCCTTGTTGTCGACGAGCGGCGAGCCGCTGTCGCCATGGCAAATCTTCACGCTCGCGGCCACAAAACCGGTCGGAAGCGAGAGAGGCTTGCCCGAGGGAGCCTGCACGGTTCCGCCATCCGTCGTGAGAATCACGCCTTCCTGACGTTGCCTCAGCGCCGAGTAGCCGGCGTCGGGGCTGGACTCCCCGAAACCGGCGGCGACCACGGGCGTGCCCACGGCCGGCGGGCCGTCGAGCCACATCGGCAAGAACGTCACGCCCGTTACCGGCGTGGCCAACTCGACCGCCGCGATATCATGCGTGCACGTAGTTTGGGACGCATCGACAAAAACGCGCGAAGCTTTCGTGACGTTGGTGCCGCTCCGCGCAACGCCCACCGAAACGGTGACCTGATCGGCTGCAGGTGGTGTCGTGCCGAGATGGCACGTAGACCAGTCGTTCACCGTAGAAGTGTCGCCGCCAACGAGCCCGTGCGCCGACATCAGCGCAAGGGTTGGCGAGACCATGATTCCAGACTGATCGCCCAGCTGCGCCGTGTGAACGAGCACCACATAGTTCTCGGCGGCGGTCGAGTCGGTGCCTCCGTAGATGGCGGAAGATGACGCGGCAACGCGCTCGTCGCCCGACGCGCAGGCGAGCAGCGCGAACGCGACGACGCCAAGGGCGCCCAGCCCGCTACGGGCAGCTGATCGCGCCCGAAGCACTTTGATTGGTCGCATCGTAGGTGACTCCTGCAAATTCCCAGCTTCGCGGGTTGGGTCCGGACTTCGAGCCAAGGCAATAAACGCGCAGATCGGAGGCCGGAACGCCCGTCGATGGATCGAAGCCCAAACGCGTGGTGCCGCCTATCATCACGGCCGAGGCCTTCACGCTCAGCAACCCCAACATCGTGTTGATGTCGTCGTGCACGAGCTTCACTTCGGTGGTGCCCTGACTCACCTGCTTCAGCCCCTGCGCGAGCTGAAAGGGCGTGACCTGCGTGGCAGAGACGCCCGAGGTGATGCTCGCGGCGACGGCTCCGTAGAACCCGGCGAAGGCGCAGTCGGAGAACTGCGTCGCTCCGTAGGGCTCCTGACTGATTTTGCGCTGCGCGAGCTGGCCGCGGACCCAGTCGTAGGTGGTGGCGACCGCTCCGGCGCGCGCCACATCGAGCGCGTATGCGCGGTTGTCCCACGTCGGCGCTTTCGAGTCGCCCTGCGCGTAAACGGCGAGCGCTGGCGGCAAGCGCATCGACACGTATACGGGCCGGGGATACGAGCCGTTGAGCACTGCCCAGCGCGTCTCGAGTCCGTCGATGAACGTGCGTGACCACACGGCTCCCGACAGCAGCACCACGTCGGGCTTCGCGGCCGCGAGCTGAAACGCAGCCGCCGTGGCCGTGGCGTTTGCGTCGTTCAGGTCGAGTTTGACGTCCTGCTCGACGTAGTAAGCCGGCTGCGCGCTCGCGAGCTTGCCGTTGAACGACAGGCCGGCGCGCACTTTGTTGAAGAAATCGCCTTCGTTGGGCTCGGCGCTGTCGTAAGCAAAGGCCACCTTCACGTTCGCGAGACTTCGCGACGTGGCCACCTGCTGCGCGATCTTGTTTGCGAGCGAGCCAAACGCCACGTCGGCGGCCGCGCGGTTCGAATTGCAGAACCACTGGCGCTGCTTCGCGTCGGGCGTCGAAACGTAGCTGGGCGAGTCGCCCGTAGGAGAGAGCACCGTAAACTGCGTCTGCGCGAGCACAGCCTGGAGCGCCTTCTCGGA
This sequence comes from Myxococcales bacterium, assembly GCA_947473045.1. Lineage (GTDB taxonomy): Bacteria > Myxococcota_A > Polyangia > Polyangiales > Polyangiaceae > JANYHY01. The sequence goes on from CANJCO010000009.1 coordinate 115,137, forward strand.
CACGGGACCGAGCACAAATCGCGGCTCGAGGGTCTGAAGCGCCGCGACGGCTTCGGTGAGTCGGCTTTCGTCGCAGATGGCGGCGGCGAATTTCGGCGCCGATTGGGCCGACGTGTTCCAGTCGCTGATGAGCGCGTCGATCAACGTCTTGAGGCCCGCCGTCTGCGCCGCCGCCTCACCGGACTCGGGCAGCAGTACGCCAAACAAAACGCTCGCGTCGTCGCTGATCGGCCCCACCGACTTGCAGATGCCGTGCGGAATGGGGCGGCAAACGCCCGAGCTGCAGCGCCCGGGCTCGCCAAGGATGAACGCGCAGTCCGCGCTCAACGCGCAGCCTGTTGAAATGCCGGCCTCGGGCGCGACGATGGTCTCGCACAGTCCCGCGCTCGAGCAGCGGGTGGCCGCGAACTCGGGCCCGAGAGCCCTGCACGCTGCTGTGTCGGTACACTGCAGCCCGTCGCGCGTGGTGATGAGCGAGCAAGCCAGCACGCACACCGACAACGCCGCGACGGCGAACACCCGAGCAGAGAGGCCGCGCATTTACTTGTTCGGGATGAGACGCGCGCCGAGGTAGCGCGGATTGAGGCCCCCATCGCCCAACGTAGGCTCTTCGGCGCCAAACGGATTGCCGAGCGTGACGAACGTAAACGTGTCTTCAAGGCTCGTGTTCGGCGTGAGGCCCGAGAGACTGAGGGTGTCCGGGATGGGGTAGAGATCGAGCTGCACGTCGATCTTGTCGTAAAGGGCCGAGGCTCCCTTCAGCGAGGGAACGTCGGAGGCCGCGGGAAGCGCGATGTTGCCCTTAAAGACCGGGAATCCGCCGTCGGGGCCCGACAAAGGTGCCGAGACACCGCCGTCGTTCGGATCGCCGTAGAGAGCGCCCATCTCGAACGGGGGAATGCCGAGGTAGTCGACCGCGGTGATGGCGAAGAGCGGCTGGAGACGGCTCTTGCCGGCCGCAGGCGGCTTCGAATCGAGCTGCGCTGCGTACACGTGAAAGTCGCCCAGCACGACGGGGTCGCCACAGTAAGGGCTCGCCTTCGCCGGATCGGAGCTGTTCGGGCAGCCGGTGGCGAGCAGCACGTATTTGTTCGCCGAGCTCAGAACCTTCGCGTCGATGGGCTCCGAAACGTCGAAGTCGAGCCCCTCAATGAGGGCAACGCCACCGTCGAACGACAGGCCGCCGTCACCGGCGCCGCCATCGGCCGGCACGAGCACCGACGCCGCGGCGAGCTCCGCGCAGCTCTTGCCCGACAGCGCGAAGGCGTTGAGCGAGCTTGTATAATACACATACACACGAGCCTGTTTGCCTTGAATGGCCGCCGGCAGCGTCGCGGCTCCCACTTCACCGGCGCCGAGGCCCGCGGGTCCCGGAACGGGCAGATCGGCGAGCATGTCTTTGAGACCGGGCGCTCCGGAGGTGTTGGCCGCGAAGCAGAACCGAATCGGCGACTGCACCGTCACCAGGTTGTTCAAGAGCGCTACCCGCACGCCCGGAGCAGCCGCGTCGGCTGCGTCGGCGGAATTGGCGCCATCGGCCCCTGCGTCGGCCGGCTTGACCGTGACGTCGCTCGTGGCATCACGCCCGGCGTCGGCCGTGGCGGTGAGCGCATCGTCGCCGTTGCAAGCCAGCCACGTGGTGGCAGAGAACGCGACGAGCGAAGAAAACGCGAAGATTCGGTGCTGAAGGGTCATGCGGTCCAGTATTTCAGATGTGGGGAGAAAAACCGATATTTTCGGCGCCCTCAGTCTACTTCGAGCGAGCGCGATCCGAGGGTCACAAAAGCGAAACGGGATCGACGAATTCGCCGACCCCGTCTCCGCGTCGCGGATGCGAGCGGGTTCGCTGCTTCAGGCCGCGCCGCGCGTGGTCCAGCCGCAGCCGTTGCTGGTGCCCGGCTGGCCGCCTTTGATCGCCGTGCGAACGCGGGTGCGCTTCACTTCGAGCGACAGGTCATTCGTGTTCGTGTCGACGACGTTCGTGGTGACGGTCTGCTTCTTCATGCGAAAGTGATGCTCTTGGTTGCCCACTTGCAGCCACAACCCGTACCAGCGATACCGCCCTTGATCGCCGTGCGAACGCGGGTGCGCTTCACTTCGAGCGACAGGTCATTCGTGTTCGTGTCGACGACGTTCGTGGTGACGGTCTGCTTCTTCATGGTGGGCTCCTGCGGGTGGCTTGGCTGCGGCGACGAGCGCCGCGAAACTTGTCGGGAGCGAATCG
>CANJCO010000010.1 GCA_947473045.1 Myxococcales bacterium
AAGAACGGCCTGCTAGCCTTTCATCTCGGGGAGGTATGCACCTCCCCGCCCCGAAAAACGCGGTTTTTCGGGGTCCCCACCCCACGCAATTGGCTTCGCCAATTACTATCAGGGTGTTTTTCAACACCCTGTTAGCCGCTCACGCAGCGATCGCGCGGTCGCGACCTTCGCGTTTGGCGCGGTAGAGGGCGGCATCGGCGCGCTCAATGGCCGGCGCGAGCGCGGCCTCACCGTCTGCCACGACGGCGGCCCCGATGCTCATCGTGATGCCGCCACCATCGAGCACCGACAGCGGCGCGCTGCGCAAGCGATCGAGGATGCGCTCGGCCACGCCGATGGCCGCCGCGAGGTCGCACTGCGGAAGCAGCAGCGCGAACTCTTCGCCGCCCCAGCGCGCGAGCACATCGTGCCCCCGAAGCTCGGCGCCGCAGAGCTTGGCCACTTCGCGCAGCACGATGTCACCGGTAGCGTGACCGAAGCGATCGTTGACGGTCTTGAAGTGATCGATATCGAGCAGGAGCACGGCGATCGGCCACTCGTAGCGGCGCGCCCGCGCGACCTCGATCGCACCGGAGGCGTCGAGGCGGCGGCGGTTGGCGAGCCCCGTGAGGGAGTCGGTCGAGGCGTCGACCATCAGCTGCTCGTTGCGGAGCTCGAGGGTCGCGCGTCCCCGCCGCTCGATCTCAAGGATGACGGCGACGGCGGACAGGAGCGTCGAGGTCAGAAACGTGACAAGGGCGAACCCCGCGATTGGCGAGTCCATCGGGTCGACCGCCCCAGGAAGCGCGAGCGATCCCGCCGAGCGCACAAACTGGTTGAGCAGCGTCAGCGCGCCGCCTCCCATCGCGTAGCGAACGCCCAGCGAGCGCGGCGTCGGCGTCTCGCCCGAGAGCCGCTGGAGCCAGCAAAACGCGCTGCAACCAAGCGGAACGCCGCTCGCCGCGGGGCGCGCTTTGGCGAGTACGAGCTGGCCCGCGGAGTGATCGAGCCACCACAACACGGCGAGCACGGCGACGCCGCCGAACGCCGTCCAGCGCTCCCACCGCGGCGGAGGCGACAGCCCGAACACGGCGTAACCGCAGGCGTAGAGGGTGCGCACGCCGGCGACAAGCAACGCGTTCGCGACGACGACCGACACGAGGCCGGGCAAGGTATCGCGACGCGCGAGCAGCACGATGGCGGCGACGACGAGCGCGATGCCGAGCAATCCGCGACGCGCTGGCGCAGCGAAGCCGCGCGACATCCACGCGTGGAGCGACATCAGCAGCAGCACGCTCTGTTGCAGCGCACCGAACAACAGAAGTGATTGGAGCGGAGTCGTCATCGCAGATGCGCAAGCGGCGCGGCGACAGTCCACAGTACGCGCGCAATTCCGCCGTGTCGATCAGCCCGGCGCCCCGCGGGTCCGGCGACGCACAAACGGTGGCTCCGCTGCGCTGCGCGCTGCACGCGGAGCGATCCGGGCGCGCTTCGGGCGAACCGGACGTGCCCACGCAACGATCAGTGCGCTAGGCGGGTGGCTCGACGTCGCCCATCGGAAACATTCCGAGCGCCTCGAGCTTCAAGTCGATTCGCTCGAACGTCAGCGCCCGCTCGATTGATTCGGCGACGACGGGCTCCCACGGGTGGGCCTCGACAAGCGACAGCTCGAGCGACACGAAGGCGGCCTGATCGACCGCGATCGCGGTCGTCTGCGGGGTCACGAACACCACCTGACCGGCCGGCGATCCGAGGGCGCGAAACAGCACCTCCGGCGCGACTGCAGGGGTGAAGTCGTAGCCCGCGGGCACGAACAGGTTGGCATGCACCTCCGCAAAGAACATCCCGAGCGGGATGGCCTCGATGCCGCCGGGGCACCGCAAAAACGCGCCGCGCGGAGTGATCGCGACGGTGGTGCGAGCGATGATGTCGCGGGGCAGCGCGTAGGCGAGCCGGCGGAGCAGCGGCAGCTCGCTCGGCTGCAGCCACGTGGCGGAGACGTTCTTCCACGGAGCTGGCGAAGGGGCGACGCGCAGGGGCACACGCACCGCGTCGGCCGCGGAGGTCGAGACTGCCACCTGCTCGCTGCTGTCGCCGCGCAGCTCGACCCGCGCGAAGGCCCTCAGGTCGCCGAACTCCGGCAGACGCGGGATCGTCCACGGCTCGTCGCCGCGCCCGCGCAGCAGCACGAGCCCCGCGGGGTCGAACACGTTGCAGCCGCGCAAGTGCACCGGATGGCGGTAGCCAATCTCGACGGCAACGCCGGGCCCCACCGGCAGGAACGTCGTGAGACCGGGAGTCGACTGCATGAGCGCGCGCATTCGCGGCGGCAGCGCCGGCACGCGAACAACGGTGCGGCGCACCAAGCCGTCATCGAACGAGCTGTCGGGAGGCCACTCTGCGACGGCGACCTCGCCCTCGACGCGCGAGCGAACGAGATAGTGCACGAGCGCAGCCCCAAGCCCCTGCTCGGCGACGATGATGCGCAAGCCGGAATCGCCCGAAGTGGCCGGGTCGACATGGGGCATGAGGCGCAGCAGCAGCGCGCGCAGCTCGATCGCCCGCTCGACCTCGTAAACCTGCGTGAATTTGTCGTGATAGAGCGCAAGCGCCGCGTCGGTGGCGAGAAGCTGCGCGGCGTCGTAGCCGAAAGGAGCGGCCGCATCGCGGTACTGCACGAAGTGGCGGCTGCTGCCCGTGAACGCGAAGCCGCCCACGAGGCGCGCGGTCTCCGCCATGCGATCCATGCGGTCGCTCGACTCGGCGGCAAATTGCACGGTGAGCTCCCGGGCGCCGAGCTTGCTCCGGACCGAATGAATTTCGAGGCTGGGGGTAAGGTCCTCGAGGGAGCGTTCACGCGTGTAGACGCCGAGCAGCGCCACCAGGCGATCGATCGAAGGCAGCAAAATGAGCCCGCGCTGGCCGAGCGCCACCCCCTTGGAGTCGAGACCGAGCCCCGGCACGCGGAGCCGCGTTTGGTGGAGCGCGATGCGTTCGAGCATGACGGCCGAGCATAACCGAGCAGGGCCCCTGAGCCCTCACGGTAACGCGGGCGCCGCTGTTTTCGCCTCGAAAGCGGCGACGCGGCCAGCGACACAGGGAGACAGATTCGGCCAGGAGCAACGCTCAGCTTCCGATGCGCACCGCTCCGAGCACTGCAGCGCACACGGTTTCGGTGCGGAGAATGAGCGCGCCGAGGCTGACGACTTCGAAGCCGCAGGCGACCGCTGCGGCCACTTCCGCCGGCGTGAGTCCGCCTTCGGGACCGACCGCGAACGCGAGGCTGTCTCCGCGTGCGAGCGCTGCATGCAGCCGCGGGCCGCACGGCTCGGTCGCGCCCTCATACAGGCAGAAGCGCGACGACTCCTGCGCGGCAGCAAGCGCGGCGGTCCAGGGCGCGACGCTTTCGATGACGGGCGCGTCGCCCCGACCGCACTGCCTCGCCGCCTCGCGGGCGATCTTCTCCCATCGCGCGGCGCGTGCTTTTGCGCGGGTCGCGTCGAGCTTGACCACGGCGCGCGACGACTCCGCGAACGCAATGGCGCTCGCTCCCAGCTCGGTGGCGTCCTGGACGATCGACTCGGCCTTGTCGCCCTTGGGCAGCGCATGGATCCACCGCACCGCGCGCGAGGCGACGACGGAGGCGGCCGAGAGCGCTCCAATGGTGAGCTCGACGCTCCGCTCGCGCAGCGATGTCACCCGCGCCTCCGCTTCGATGCGGGCCGCGGGATCGAACACGACGAGCAGGTCGCCTTCCGCGAGGCGGTGCACCCGCGCGACGTAGCGGGCCTCCTCGGTCGACAACACGCGAACGCCCGGCCGCACGCCTGTGAGCGGCAGGCGGAGGAGCTTCACCGCTTCTTCGCGGGAGCGGGCTTTTGCTTCGCAGGAGCGGGCTTGCGCTTCGCGGGAGCGGGCTTGCGCTTCGCGGGAGCGGGCTTGCGCTTCGCAGGAGCGGGCTTGCGCTTCGCGGGAGCGGGCTTGCGCTTCGCGGGAGCGGGCTTGCGCTTCGCTGGAGCGGGCTTGCGCTTCGCAGGAGCGGGCTTTTGCTTCGCAGGAGCAGACTTGCGCTTCGGTGGCGCAGGCTTCCGCTTCGCAGGAGCAGACTTGGACGGCGCAGAGCCGGGCTTTGCTCCCGGAGAGCCGACGTCTGATCTCCCGGGCTTCGGATTGGGTCTCCCGGGCTTCGCATCGGGTCTCCCGGGGTTCCCGTCTGGTCTCCTGGGGTTCGCGTTCGGTCTCCCGGGCTTCGCATCGGGTCTCCCGGGGTTCCCGTCTGCTCTCGCCGGGTTCGCGTTCGGTCTCCCGGGGTTCGCGTTTGGTGTCGCAGAGCCGACGTTTGGTCTCCCAGAGCCGAGCTTGCGTGGCGGAACCGACGACGGCGCCGGGCGCTCGCTGGTGTCCGGCGGAACATTCTCGAAGGCCAGACCGACCCACTCCTTCTTCGCTAGGGCGTGAGCGAGCTTGGCGTGCGGCAAAAAGGCCGCTTTCACGTCCTCCATGCGCGTCTCGAGAATACCCGAGAGCACGAGCAGGCCGCCTGGCATAACGTGCTTGAGCAGCTCCTTGCGCATGGCGATGAGCACGTCGGCCTCGATGTTGGCCACGACGATCGGAAACGACTCGGTGAGCTTCTTGAGAGGGGCGGCGTCGAAGTGGCACTGCGACGCCAGATCGTTGCGCTGTGCGTTTTCACGCGCCACTTCGACGACGTCGGGATCGACGTCGACGCCGCGGGCGCTTCCGGCGCCCAACTTGAGAGCGACGAGCGCGAGGATTCCGCTGCCCATGCCCACATCCAGCACAGCTTTTCCGGCCAGATCCGCGCGCCTTCGGTAGAGAATTTGCGCCACGAGCGCGGTCGATTCATGCAGCCCGGTGCCGAACGCGCGACCCGGCTCGAGGACGAGGCACCGGTGACCGGCGGGCGCCGAAAACTTCTCCCACGGAGGAGAAATCCAGAACTCGGGACAGAGCAAGAACGGCTTAAAGTAAGCCTTCCATGCGTCGCGCCAGGCGTCACCGACGAGCTCCTGAATGCGAGCCTTTACGAGCTTGGGCATCGCCTGGCACGCGGCTGTGGCCAGAGCGTGCGTGGGATAGCTGGCAACGAGCGTGATCTTGCCGCCCTCACCCTTTTCGATCGTGAACTCGTCGCGCTCCTCGATGCCCTCGGCGCCGAGCGCGAACAGGCGGCCGGAGAAGTCGTCGACCTTTTCGGCCGTGACGTCGACGGCTACGAAATAGTAGACCGGCTCGCGTTTGCTCATTCGCCGACGCTCACGCTGACAGTCGACTTGTTGGTTCCCTTGAACGCCCCCGCGGCAGCGAGAATGCCAACGACTGCGCCGCCGGCGACGATCGCTCCGCCGCCGATGGCGAGGGGCAGCACCCACGCGCGCTTGGGCTCCGGAACCGCGATGCGCAGCGGCGCAGCGGCGTCGCCCCGCGAGGCGATGGGCAGGCCTCCCTTGTCGAATCCCTGAAAATAATATTCGACGATCGGCGGCGTCACGCTCGCCTTTGGGATGGATGCCTTCGCCTGGCCCTGATCGAGCACCGCCGCGATGTCCTCGAACTTGCCCTTCGAGCCCGCGCGGTAAAAGAGCTTCACGTCGTAGACGCGGCCCTGCGGGTCTTCGAGTTTAATGCTGAGCGGCACGTCGGTGTTGCGTTCGACTTGCGACGGCGAAACGTGCGCCATCTCGACGGGGGCGGCCTGCGGAGCGGACTCGCTGACGAGGCCGGGGCGGCCTTCCTGCTCCCACTTCTGTTTGACTGTGGCGAAGAAGTCGCGGAATCGGGGGGACTCGCTCGCGGGCAGCGCGTAGGCGGGGCTTTGCGCCAGCAAGCCGCGCACTGCGCTCTCGGCCTCTTCTTTGCGGTTGAGCGTAATGTAGTTGAGCGCGAGCAGGCGGTAGACCTCGAGGCGCTGGTCTTTGGTGTTGTTCGGACGAACGAGCGCTGCGCTGAGCGTCTGAATCGACTCCTCGTACTGTTGGTCCTCAAAGAGACTTCTGCCGCGACCGATCAGGTCCTGACGAGGCGCCGCGGGCTTGCCCTGCGCGAAGGCGGGCACAGCCGTGGTGAGGGCGACCGAGTGGACGGCAGCCACGAGGGCCAAAGGCAGACCGAACCGAGCAAAGCGACGCATGAGGCGGAAGCGTAAACCACCCTTTCATCAGAAGCGAGAGGGTGGTCAGTTGGCTGGCGTGAAGCGCGCGTTGGTGAGCCTCGTCGACTATTCGGCCCGCCTCGCTTTCTTCGCCGTGGCGCCGCTGCTCATCGTGCGGCTCGCGGCTATTTTTCCGGTGACCGGCGCCCTGCTCACGATCGGCGCCGCGCTGGTGGTGTTCTTGTTTGCCGAGGCGTTTCGAGGGCTCGCAGCGCGCTTTCCCATCGCACGCACGCTGCTGCGCGGGCAGCTCGCGTTCGAGGCCTATTACCGGGCGCATCCGCCGAGGCCGTTTGTATTCTACGCCGCCTCGCCGCTGCTGCTTCCGTACTGGCTGTGGGTGCGCGAGGCCCGGCGCGAGCTGTGGCTCTACAAGGGGTACACGGTGTTCGGCGTGGCCTGCCTCGCTGGAGTGGCGACTTCCCAGTACTTCTCCGCCTGGCGCCCCGATCTCGGTGTTGGCGACTTCGCGTGGGTGCTGGCCCTGCAGCTCGTGGTCGAGACCCTGCTGGTCTTCGCGCTCGTCATGCCGATTACGACGACCATCGTCCACTTCCACGGGCTGCGGGCCCGCAAGCGGCTGGGCGCGCTGCTGCTGGTCGCCGTCGCGTCGAGCGCGGCGGCCGTCTACCAAATCGAGTCGCGGCGCGATCCAGTCGTGAGCTACTCCACCCGCGAGCGGGTTCGCCTGCGCACGAAGGCAGGCGGCAAGGCGGCCCGCAGCGCGCAGCACGCCGCGCTGGCGGCAGCGTGGGAGGTGCTGTCGCACGACACAGACGACGTCGACCGCGACGGCAAGGTGATGGGCGAAGCCCTTGACGCCGCGCACCGCGCGCTGCGTGCATACTACAAGGAAGACGAAGCGTTCGCGTTCGATCTTTGGCAGGGACACGTCGGCAAATCACCGGTGCTCGTGGTGTATTTCGAGGCGCGACGCGGCCGGGCCCCGATCTTCCTCGCGGAGGGCCGCGGCCGCAAAGAGATCAGTGATCCGCGCGCCCTGCCCAAAGGCGCGCTCGCCGCGATGAAGCACGCCGCCGACGGTATCTACTGACCGCTACGCCGCACCGCTCTTGCGGGCGCCGCCGTAATAGACCCGCCGCGCCGCCTGCGAAACGAGGAGCTCCTGCCGGCGCGCGACCAAACGCGGAATACGCTGCCCGTGCTGCAGCACCAGCGCGGTGAGGCGCCCTCCGTAGACGCAGCCTGTGTCGAGACCCGTGGCCCACGGGTGCAGCTGCAGTCCGGGCAAGGCATTGTGACCAAAGACGATGTGCGGAGGGCCGGCGTAAGTCTCGCCCCAGAGGCGCTCACCAACCGAGCGAATGGTCATCAGCGTGTGCGGTTGCTGATGCGCGAGCGAAGCTCCGGGCGCGACCCCCGCGTGCACGACGGCGAGACCGTGCTCGGGCAGCTCGACGTAAAGCGGCGAGGTGGCAAACAGCGTCCAGTCGACGGGGCGCAGGGCGTTTGCGACCTCCTGATGAATGCGGCCCAGCGCGACGCGCGGGTCGGCGTACCAGTCGAGCAGCCGCTGCTCGTGGTTGCCGCGAACGATGACGGCGCCCGTGCGTCTGGCGAGGTCGAGCACGCCGAGCGAATCGGGTCCGCGCGCGATGAGATCGCCGACGAGCACAAGGCGATCGCCGCTGCCGAAGGAGACGCGATCGAGCAGCGCCTCGAGCTCGAACGCGCAGCCATGGATGTCGCCGACAATGACGGTGCGCCCGTGTGTGCTCGGTGAGTCCATGCTGGCGCCCTCAAGCGTGAACGCTACCGCACCGGCCCCGCGCGGTCACGCACCGACTCAGGTTCGCCCGAAGCCGCCCGCTTACGCGGGGCGACGCGGGGAACAGCGCCTCGCGGATGGAGTCGCACGGCGTGCCGGGGGGGGAACCACGCGAGCGAGGCCTGCCGTGCGCTGCTGCGACAACGAGACCGGTTCGAGGCCCGCGCCGTGCTCGAGGTTAAGGGCAAAGGCTCGATGAGCACCTCCTTTCTTGATGGACGCGCCCGAGGCCGCAGGCGCGGCGGCCATGGTTTTTGTTTTTCAAGCCTGCAGGGTCGCGCCTTGCGGCGGCCCGCCAGAAGCCATCTCAGGTTTGGACGTCTTGCGGCGCGCGGAGATCGCCGGCGCCCAGGGCGCGTTGCATGAGCACCACATCCAGCCAGCGTTCGAATTTCCAGCCGCAGGACTTCAACAGGCCCGTGTGGCCAAAGCCGCAAGCGGCATGAACGCGAATGGACGCGTGGTTGCTCGAGTCGCCAATCACCGCGATGAGGTTGCGTACCCCGACGCGCTCCGCCTGGAGGATCAGCTCTGCCAGCAACTGACGGCCCAGGCCGCGCCCGGCGTGTGCGGGCGCCAGGTAGAGCGAGTCTTCGGCTGAAAAGCGGTAAGCAGGCCGCGGCTTAAACCAGTTGCAGTACGCAAAGCCGGCGACCTCCCCCGCCGCCTCCAGTACGAGGTGCGGCAGGCCACGCCCGAGCACCTCGGCGCGGCGCGCCTGCATATCGGTCAGCGAGGGCGGATCGATCTCGAAAGTGCCCGTGCCGTGCAGCACGTGGTGCCCGTAAATGCCGGTGACGGCGGCCATGTCGGCGTCGGTGCTGGGGCGGATCAAGTGCATGGTTTGGCAAAAGCTATCACCGAGGGCTGCTCTGCGTGTCAGCGCCCGGGGGGCGCCGCTCCGTGTCTCGCTTTCCGAATTTCATGGTTGAAGTTCTCGTCGGTCACCGGCCGAATGCGTCATGGCAGAGCCGCCCATTTTCGGTGTAGGCTGGGAGCGATGAATCTCCGGCCCGAATCCCGAGCGCGAGGCACCCATGAGCAGTGATCGCGAGGCCATCGGGCGCATCGTGCGGGCGCACCTCATGCCGCTGCGCTTCGCGGGTCTCACTGTCGCGATCGGGGGGGCCGGATTCGCCCTCGCGATCGGCTCGGACGAGCGCTCACGCGCCATGCACGGCAACTCCGTCAACGCAGCATCCGTGGTGGTCTTTGCCGTCGCGTGCGCAGCCAGCGCGCTTGGCCTGTTTCTTTATGCCCGCGGGCGACGAACCGCCAGCCACGCGCTCTTCCGGCTGCTCACACAGGGCGCGTCCTCCATACGCACGCTGCGCGTGATTGGGCTGACAAACCGGCCATTTTCGTGGGTGTTCGTTGGCCTCGCAGGCGGCAAGGAGCGACAGCTCACCGTCCCCGGAGACGCGCGCTCGGCGCTCGCGCTGTTTCTGCGAATCGCCCCGCAGGCCCAGGTCGTCGCGACGCCGGATCGACGCCCATCCGGGCCTTCGGCGTACGACCGATGAACGCAGCGCTCGACGACCGCGACGTGGCGCTTCTCGAGAAGTTCGTCGACGAGCAGCGGGCGCCGTCTCGGCGGGTGGCTTACGTGCTGTTCGCGGGCCTGCCCATCGGCCTGGCCGTCGCGCTGCTTGAGTGGAACGACGCGCGCGGAAGCTCCTACGTCCCCGACACGGTATGGATTTTTGCGCTCGCCGGCGCTGCGCTCGGGGTGGCCGGATACCTTTACTGGCGCAAAAACCGCCGCGGAGCGAGCGACGCGATGTCGATGGCGCTGCTCGACGACCGCGCGAGTGTGACCCAAATCGACGTGCTTCGCGTGGTAAACAGCGACTGGGATCGCGTCGTGATTCACTGCGCCCGGGCGAAGGAGCCGATCCGGGTGATCGTGCACCAGCGCGACCGCGACGCGGTGGTCGCACTGCTGATGCGGGCATGCCCGCAGGCCCGGCGCGAGCGCCCGACCGAAGCGGTCGACATGCGGCGCTAACAGTCCGTTGAAGCAGCGGCCTGTTAGCCTTTCATCTCGGGGAGGTATGCACCTCCCCGCCCGGAAAAACGCGGTTTCTCGGGTTCCCCACCCCACGCAATTGGCTTCGCCAATTCCTGGCAGGGTGTTCTGCGACCGCCCTGCTAATCGAGCTTTGCGCGCTTCGGGATGACGACGATGCCGTTGTCGCTCACGAAAAAGCGCCGGCGGTCGGCTTCGAGGTTGTAGCCAATCTCTGCGCCCGACGGGATCTCTACGTCTTTGTCGACGATGCAGCGCCGGATCTTGGCGTGGCGCCCGATCTTCACGCGCTCGAAGAGCACGCAGTCCTCGACCTCGCTGAAGCTGTTGATGCGGCAGCCGACCGACAGCACGCTCTTGTGAATGCGACCACCCGAGATGATGCAGCCATGGCTGACGAGCGAGTCGGTCGCGATTCCGACGCGCGCCTGCGCCTCTTCGCGGAAGACGAACTTCGCCGGCGGGTCGTGGGTAATTCCGGTGCGGAGCGGCCAGCGCTGGTTGTAGAGGTTAAAGAGCGGATGGATCATGATCAGATCCATCTGCGCTTCGAAATAAGCCTCGATTGTGCCGACGTCGCGCCAGTATCCGCGGCCGCGCGCCTCTTCTCCAGGCACCATGTTCGTATTGAAGTCATAGGCGAATACGCCGCGGCCTTCGCGCACGAGCTGGGGGAGAATGTTGTGACCAAAATCGTGTTTTGAGTCTTCGATTTTGGCGTCGGCTTCGAGCGCGTCCGAGAGCGTCTTGGCCTGAAAGACGTAGTTGCCCATCGACGCCAGACACATGTCAGGGTTGCCCGGCATGCTCGGCGGATCGGCCACCTTCTCGTGAAACCCGATAATGCGGCCCTCGGCGTCGATCTCGATGATGCCGAAGTCGCTGGCCTCTCTCTTAGGCACCGGAATCACCGCGACCGTGGCCTCCGCGTCCTTTCGAACGTGGAAGTCGATCATCTGCCGAACGTCCATCTTGTAGATGTGATCGCCACCAAAAATGGCCACGATTTCAGGTTGCTCATCGGAGATGACGTGCTGGCACTGAAAGACCGCGTCGGCCGAGCCCTTGAACCACGATTTTCCGGTTCGCTGCTGGGCGGGAATCGCCTCGATGAACTGATCGAGCATCGGCGACAACCGCCAGACGCGGGCGATGTGCTCTTCGAGCGAGGCGCTTTTGTATTGCGTGAGCACTTTGATGCGCGTCAAGCCGGAGTTGACGAAGTTCGACAGCACCATGTCGATGATTCGGTAGCGGCCCCCGAACGGCACTGCAGGCTTCGCGCGATCGAGGGTGAGCGGGTAAAGACGCTTTCCCTCGCCGCCGGCCAGCACCATCACGAGGACTTGCGCGGGGTCGAAGTTTTGGGGCGCGTGAGGCATCGTCAAAGATGGTACGACACTTGGGCCGCGCGCCGCTAACATCCTACAGCGATGGCCCGCGTGATTTCACTCCAGCGTCGCGAACTCCGCGACGACCTGCCCGCGCCCGAGCCCGCCGACGCGGCCGAAGTGATGGCCGCGGCCGCGCTCCGCGCGCGCACCGGCATTTTTGGCGTGATGGCGACGGTCATCGCCCGGGACGGCTCCGCGCCGTCGACCCCCGGGCAAAAGCTCTACGTGGGCAGCGACAGCGCCTGCCTCGGCACAGTGGGCGGCGGCGCAGTCGAACGGGAAGCGCTGGGCGCGTGCCTCGACCTGCTCGGGCAGGCCGCGCCCATGCATTCGACGCGCACGTTCCGACTCGGCGCCGAGCTGGGAATGTGCTGCGGCGGATCAGCGACCGTGCTTTTCGAGCCGATCACCGCGCGCCGCCCGTGCCTCATCATCGGCGCAGGGCACGTATCGCGGGCGACGGCTCCGCTGCTCGCGAAGGTCGGCTTCGCCGTCACGGTCGTCGACGATCGGCAAGCGTGGGGCGGCCCCTCCGATGAGAGCGTGACGCGCATCAGCGGCGAGTTCGACGACGTGGTCATGCCCCGCCAGACAGTCGTGATCGTGATGACCCACGACCACGCCCTCGATCAGCGCGCGATCGAATGGGCGCTCGGCAAGGGCTTCGCCTACGTCGGCGGCATCGGCAGCCGCGCGAAGGCCCGGCGCACCCGCGACAGACTCGAGCACAAGGGCTTCCCGGCAGAAGACATTGCGCGTGTGCGGATGCCCATTGGCGTGGCGGTAGGTGCCCGTTTGCCCGACGAAATCGCAGTCGCGATCGCCGCGGAGCTGGTGGCGTGGCGAAGGCAGGGCGAGTAGCGAATCGCGACAGCCGGCGGGTTTCGCTTTAGCCTCCGCGTCCATGCGAAGACTCACCGCGCGGCGCCCCGTTTGGACATCGACCTTGCTGGCCGCGATCCTGCCGATGCTCGCGGGCGCGTCATGCTCGCCGTCGGTCAAGCCCGGCGCACGCGTCGCGCCGATCGCCACGCAAGCGCCTGCGCCGACGCAGGCACCGCCGGCGACCTCAGCGACCTGGCGCCTCGACCCGCTGCAGGCGTGGACGCGGCTCGCGCAAGTTCAAGTAGGCGCGGGCACGCTCGAAGTCGGCGGGGGCGGAGAGCGTTGGCTGAGCGGCCCGAGCGGTCGCATCGGCGCGCAAACCGTGCTCCCTGCTGACCTCGCAGGCGTGCTGGCCCGCGGGTCGGGCTACGACTTCGTAACGGCCTCGGGTGACGTGTATACGGCCAGCGATCCTCTGGGCGTCGCGAGCAAGTCCGCAGACGCTCGGGGGGACGCGCGCGCCGTGTCGACCGGCGCCCGGGCGATCGTGGCGATCGACGACAACGGCGACCTTCTACGCTCGGTCGACGGCGGGCGCAGCTACGCGAAGATCGCCCTGCCCGGCCCTGCCGGCGGGAGCGTGCGCGCCGTGGCGCTGGCCGGACCTGTGGGTGCTGCGATCGGCCTGCCCCAACGCCTCTACGTGACGCGCGACGACGGCGCGACCTGGTCCGCGCAGCCGAGCCCCGACGCCGCGGGCCTCGACACCCTCGCGCGGGAGGGCGACCAGGTCGTCGTCAGCACGATGGATGCAAAATACACGCTCGACGGCGCAGGCGGATCGCTCCGTTTGACGAAGCGCACCGCTGCGAACTCGCCCGCTGCGGCGCAGCGCGCGCAGGCCGACCGGCCCGTGGTGGCGCGCGCCATCGCGGGGCCGACCGTCGTCGAAGTGCGGGGCACGCCGTACGCTCCGAAGCGCGACTGGACGCTGTCCGTCAGCGCGATCGGCGCAGCCCCCACGACGCGCACGGTAGCCGAGCTCGCGGGCTGCGACGCCGTGTCGGTCGCCGTTCGCGGTGAGTCGATTGCGCTGGCGTGTGACGCGCGCGGAACACCCGAGTCCGGCGTGGATGCGACGGCGGCGTCGCGCGCGGCACACTGGGCGCACGAGCCGCCCCCACTGCCTCCGCAAGGCTCGTACGCGCCGGACCCGGACAGCGAACCCAGGCCGCCGCTCATCACAAAAGTCTGGACGAGCGACGACGGCGGGAAGTCGCTAAAAGAAGCCGCCACGTTCGTCGCGGGGGGCGCGTGGCAAGGCGACGACGACGGCATCGCGATCGGTCCGCGGGGCTGGATGATCATCACCCAGCGATGTTCGCGCGATCGCGAGCGGATGCCCTACTGCACGCCGGCGCACATCAGAAGCTCGGCTACTGCGGCGTTTTCTGAAATCTCTCCCAAGCTCGGTGTGTCGTTTCTTCGTTTCGCGAACGCGCCCAACGCAAGCGGAGTGTTCGCGCTTGGGACTGCTGGACGAAAGGTCTCGCTCTTTGAATTCCCCGCGGGCTCCGCCGAAGCGGAGCAACGCGTCGAGCTCGCACACGACGGCTGCGATGCCGGCTCGTCGAGCCTCAGCGTCGACGCAGCGGGTGTCGCGAGAGGCTTCGTCCGGCCGCGCTACAGCTCGCGTCATAAGCCGCTCGCCTTTCTTGTCGACCCAGGCGCCAAGTCCGTCGTCACGACGCTCTCGCTTCCCCCGATTCCGCCGGGCCATGTCACCTTCGACGGCTCCCATGCGCTCGCGCTTTCGGCCGGTGCCAGTCCGGGCGGGCTCGAAGCAGAGGGCTCCCGGCGACAGCTGTTCGAGTCGAGCGACGGCGCGAAGACCTGGTCCGCAGTCGACGCCCCTTCCGGACTGCGCGACCTCGGCGCATGCAGCGCATTCGGGTGCATCACGAGCCGCGGCCTGCGCGTAGGCTGGGGCGGCGCTTCGAACCCGACCTCGCCCCCCGCAAAGCCGGCCCTGGCTTATGCGAAGCCCTTGGCGTGCAAGGCGTCGGGCAAGTGGTCCGCGCTCGGCGGAGGGAGCCTGCCGTCGGCCGACGACGTTGACATCGGCAGCGCGCGCTGGCTGCTGCCCACACGCGATCTTGCGGGGCGCGTGACCCTCCACGTCAACAAGCGCGCCGACGCGGTCGACAAGCTCTCGGCGGTTACGCTGACGGGGCCCGCGCCCGCCGCGCCAAAATTCGGCGCCGAGACGACCGTGCACGTGCAGCCGCGCGGCGTCGTCGTGCGCCGCTACGCCTACTCGCGCGCGCGCAAGGAAAACGCCGAAGGGCGCTACAATCCTGTCGACGCGCAGCTCGTGTGGTGGCGGCCCGACACCGGCAAGGTGACGCGCGCCGCAGTGCCGAAAATTCCAGCCTTTCGCGTGCAGCGCGATCCGCGCGGAGGCTACGCGCCGCGCGAGGTGTATCCCGCCGCGCCCGAGGTGCTCACGCTCGACGCGAGCGGCCTGTCGTTCGCGCCGCCGGAATTCGGCCAGGCGACGAGGCCCCTGTACCGCTTTGGCGACGACGGCAAGAACCTGAAGCTCGGAACCAATACCTTTGAGGGCGAGCAGGCGGTGGCGACGAGCGTCGACGGCGAGTCCGCGGTCGTCGTCGACGAGGGCTACGCCATCGCGCTGCACTGGATTGGAAGCGCTCCCGAGAGCAAAGTGTGGGCCCTACGCGCCCGGAACGACGACGCGCAGGACGAACACACGATGATTGACTTCGGCGGTCCCCCCGCGAGCGCGATCACTGCGCGATTTCTCGGCGTACCGCGCGCATGGGCGGTGCCGCTCCGTCCCGGCGACGACCCGCCGGAGTGGACCGCGCTGCCGACGCAGAAGTCGCTCGGAAGCATGTCGAGGCCCTGCGACGCAGCCGCGCTCGCCGACGGGGCGTCGTATCGTTTCATTGCGCCTTACACGTTCGGTACGCGGCATCCGGTCACGGTCGACGCCGACGGAACCAGCCTCGTGCTCGCGACCGACCGCGCAGCCGTGCGCGGCAGCACCGCGGCCGCCGAAGCCAGCGCCTGCGTGAGCGCGATGGAGGCGAGCAGCGTCGATGACGAGAGCGACACGCGCTACGAGGCCCTCATTTTTCCGGGCGATCTGCAGCACGCGGTCCTCTTCAGGACCGACGTGGCGAGCCAGTGGCCCCAAGCGGTTTCGATGCGCCCTATGGAGTGCAGCTATGCAGAGGCGGCGCTGCCGGACGTGCTCCGCGACGTCGCCGGGTTCAATGCGGCCGCGCCGAACCGAGCGCTCTCCCGCTTTCACTTCAACGACTAGGCACGTGCCCATGACGGGCCTGAACCAAGCGCACGTGCCAGCGACTCACTCCGCGGGCGCGTCCGCGGGCCCCGCGTCCGGTACTTCAGCGTCGAGCACTGCAGCGTCACCCGCCGCCGCATCGGCCGCTGCGGCGTCGCTCGGCACCGCGCATTTTCCGAGGTGCAGCAGCGGCTCGGTGGTGTAGTCGTCACACTCGCACACGACGATGTTCTTGCCCGAGCACGCGCAGCCGGTCATCGGCACGCACGCAGCGTCGTACGGATCACGCAAAATGCACGCGCCCGTGGCTGCGCAGCCGGCTTCGCGCGGGTAGCCGCAGCGATACGCCGCAGGGCAGTCACGGTCGGCTCCGCACGCGCGATTGGCGGCGTCGCCCCCCGCGTCGGGACGCGTGCCGTTATTGCCGGTGTTGCCCGGATCGTCGGGGTCGTCGAAGTTCTTGTCGCTCGTGGGCCCGGGAAAGGTGCCGCTGCCTGTGCACGCAAGGGCGAGAGAGGTCGCCATTCCGAGATAGGTGCACAGCGCAAATAAGTGGGTCGACTTCACCCCTTGATTATGCGCCGGGGCACCGGGGTTGCGCACGCTTTTATGCGTGACGGGTGATCCTCACGCCGTCATTGCGCGCTCAATGTCGAACACGTGCTCGTCGACGATCCCCGCGTCGCGCAGCGCGCGGGCGAGCTGCCGCGCATAATCGGCGTTCGGGCCGCTCGGACCCTCCGCCGCCAAAATTTGCGCTGCGATCGCGGAGACCGAAGCCGGGCCGAGCCACTCCGGATTGTCGATGGATGCAAAATACACAAGCCCGTCCACTGCAGCGCCGCCGTCGACTTCGAGCGACACGGCGCGCCGCTCGTAGCCGCCCTTCTCGCGATGGTCGAGGTGCGCCAGCACAGCCTCCGCTTCGGCCGGCGCGATGCGATACGCGACCCCCCAGCACCGCGAGCCCGGTCGTTCGACAAGCGTGACCACCCGTCCCGGCGCCCCCGGCACGCCCCGGTGATCGGTCGACCCCTGCCAAAAGCGGCGCTCGAAGCCCGCGAGCCACGCGCCCGCCCGCTCCTCGAACGGAAACGAGGGCCTGAAAATGAGCGAGCCGTAGCCGAACACCCACACAGCCACGACCTATAGCGCGAGGCGCGAAAAACTGCAGCGCCACTGCTAGCATCGCGGGCATGCTCGATACGCCGATCGCCGTGCCCTGCCCCGTCAACGAAGCTGTGCTGTCTTACGCGCCTGGTTCGCCCGAGCGCGCCGCGCTCAAGTCGGCGCTCGCTGCGATGTCGGGCGATCAGCCGGATGTGCCTCATGTCATCGGCGGAAAAGAGTCGCGCGACGGCGCGAGCTTCGACGTGCTCGCTCCGCACAACCACGCGCACGTCATCGCGAAGGCGCACCACGGGGGCGCTGAAGCGGCGAAGCGCGCGATCGACGCTGCGCTCGCCGCGGCACCGGCCTGGGCAAACACTTCGTTCGACGAGCGCGCCCGGATCTTTACGCGCGCTGCCGAGCTGCTGGCAGGACCGTGGAGGCAGGTGCTCAACGCGGCGACCATGCTCGGGCAGAGCAAGACCGCCTATCAGGCCGAGATCGACGCCTCGTGCGAGTTTATCGACTTTCTGCGCTTCAATGTTCACTTCGCGTCGCGCCTCGCCGAGCAGCCGATTTCGACCCCAGGCATTTCCAACGCGCTCGAGCTTCGCGGGCTCGAGGGGTTCGTGCTCGCGCTGACGCCCTTCAACTTCACCGCGATCGCCGGCAACCTGCCTGCTTCGCCGGCCCTGATGGGCAACGTCGTAGTGTGGAAGCCGGCCGAAGATCAGAGCCTCGCGGCGTTTCACACGATGCGCCTCTTCGAGGCGGCGGGCCTGCCGCCGGGCGTCATCAACGTCGTCTACGGCGACGGCGCGCCGGTCGCCGACGCGTGTCTGGCGAGCCGCGAGCTCGCGGGTATTCATTTCACCGGCTCGACGCGCGTGTTTCAGCACCTGTGGCGTCAGGTGGGCGAGCGCGTCGCGAGCTACCGGAGCTACCCCCGCATCGTCGGCGAGACTGGCGGCAAAGACTTCGTGTTCGCGCACCCGTCGGCCGAGATCGAGGCGCTCGCAGTCGGCCTCGTGCGCGGCGCCTACGAGTTTCAAGGGCAAAAGTGCTCTGCGGCATCACGTGCCTATGTGCCGCGCTCGATGTGGCCGAAGCTCAAGGCGCTCCTGCTCGCGCACATCGCCGAGATCAAGGTGGGCGACGTGTCCGACTTCTCCAACTTCATGGGCGCGGTCATCAACGAGCGCGCCTACGCGCGACTGTCCGGCTGGCGCGACCGCTTGAAAAATGATGCATCCTGCACGGTGTTGGCGGACGCCGGCTGGTCGCGCGAAGTCGGCTGGTTCTGCGGCCCCACGCTCGTCGAAGTAACGGACCCCGAGCACGCGCTCATGCAGGAAGAGCTCTTCGGGCCGGTGCTCGCCGTCTATGTCTACGACGACGCGCGCATCGACGAGACGCTCGCGCTGATCAACCGCACCAGCCCTTACGCGCTGACCGGCGCGATCTTCTCGCAGGACCGCGCAGCCGTCGCCCACGCAGCGCGCGTGCTGCGTCAGGCCGCGGGAAAC
Organism: Myxococcales bacterium; assembly: GCA_947473045.1. Lineage (GTDB taxonomy): Bacteria > Myxococcota_A > Polyangia > Polyangiales > Polyangiaceae > JANYHY01. Next base: position 18,162 of record CANJCO010000010.1, read on the forward strand.
TTGTACATCAACGACAAGCCGACCGGCGCGGTGGTCGGTCAGCAGCCGTTCGGCGGCGCGCGCGCCTCGGGCACCAACGACAAGGCGGGCAGCGCCTACAACTTGCTGCGGTGGGCCTCTCCGCGGACGGTGAAGGAGACGTTCGTGCCGGCAACGAGCGTGGGCTACCCGTTCATGCGAGCGCCCTGATCCCCCCGCGCACGACCCGATGAGCCGCGCGACGGGAGGGCTCGTTTAGTAACCTCCGCCTCCACCTTGCGGCGGGCCGCCGTAGGGTGGCTGGCCGCCGGCGTACGGCGCCTGCCCGCCATATCCGCCGCCGCCGTACGGAGGCGCACCGCCCGCGACTACGGGCCTCGGCGGAGGTTGGGCGCTCTTGCGCTTGCCGCCGCCCCCACCGCCGCTACCGCCGCGCGTGAGCACGACGATCAGCGCGCCAATCACGAGCACGCCGCCGCCGATCCCCGCGAACAGCAACCACGCGAGCGGCTTCTTCTCTGCCTTGAGCGTGAGCACATTTTTGACGTCGTGCCCGCTCGCGCGCTTGGCGCCGTTGTCGTAGACAATCACGTGCGCGACCGTGTTCTCGCCCGTTCCCTCGAGCCATTTGTCTTCGTCGGGCGCCTGAAACGTGACGAACGTATCGCTCGCTTCGGTCGCGCTCCCGCGCATGTTCTGGCTGATGAGCGACTGCATCGCGTTGCGAACGCTGAGCGGATCGGGATCGCTCATCTTCGGATCGGGCTGCGTGCCTGCCGGAATAAAATAAGCCTCCGCGCGCGTCTTTTCGCCAGCCCAGCAAAAGTTGCCGAACACCTTGAAAAGGCCGCCCGGGTGCACAGGGTTGACGTCGGTCTCGGCTTTCGTCTTCGCGTAGTCGATGTCGAGCGGCCACTGGGAAGGGTCTACGCCGATCGGCACTTCCTTGAAGGTCGAGTCGCCGACGATCTGCGGATTCACGCGCTGAAAGTTGAGCGCGAACGACTGCTCGGGCGACAGGTTCAAGCACGCGAGGCGCCACTTCACGATGTACATCGCGTCGAAGCGCTTCTTCACTGCGCGGACGATTTTCTGACCGCGCACCGCGCCCTGCCCGGCGCGTACGGCGTCGTAGAATCCGCCGATTTTCGTGTTGGCGAGCGCCTGCATGAACTGCGCGTCGTTGGTGCGGTAAATGTCGTTCGTCAGGCTCGATGCGTTCGGGAACCAGACGCTCACGACCGGCAGCGGCGTTTTGGGAGCCGAGGTGTTGTCCTCGGGGAAGCGCCCCTTGTTCATGTACTGCGCGAACACCTCGGCCGTCGGCGACGCGCTCGCGGGATCTCCGCGACCGGCACCGTTCGACAACATGACGAGCGACTGGTGCAGCGGAATCGACGCAAGCGACGGACCGCCGGCGTTACCGAGGTTGCCGAAGCCGTCCGCCACGAGGCCCTTGACGATCGAAAACAGCGCGCGGTCGCGGCCACGGGCCGGCTGAACCTGGCGGACGGCGTCGAGCGCCGCGACGAGGTCGTTGCGCTTCTTGTACGTCACCCAGTGCGAGTCACCGACGTACTGGTGCTCGTTGGTGTCGAAGATGATGATCTCCATGAGATCGTTGGGCTGCATCGCCTCGATGAACGAATGCGCCACGGCCCGGGCGTCTTCGTATCGGCCGCCCATGCCGCTCGAAGCGTCGAGCGCGACGAGCCACGCGGTGCCTACGTTCGGCTCCTTCTGTGAGTCGCCCCAGCGCATCGCGTTGCCCTCGGGCATCGCCGGCACGTCGGACCCGTTGACCTTCACGGTAAAGATCGCGTTTCCGAGCGGAAAGCCTTTGTTGGCATCGCCCGGCTGCGGCTTACCCAGAGGACTCCACAGAACGCCGTCTTTTTCCATTTGATCGCTGCCGCAATCAAGGGCGTCGTTCGGCGGAAGATTGGCGCACTGCGCGAGGGCGGCCGACGGCGAATTGAACTGCACGAGCTCGACCACGGTGGTGAGCAGAGGCTGGCCGCCGTTGATGCCTGCCCGCGGATCGATGCGGAGAATGTGCGCTTCTGGCACCGCAAGCGCTGAGCCGCTGAGCGCGACGCACGCCGCACCGACCGCAAAGGCGGGGATGAAGCGGATGAACATGTTTCGGGTCATCGAGACCGCCCGCGCGCTCAGAGGCGCCCGACGATCTTCACGAGCGTCGTGAAGCCGCCGAAGCGCAGCTTGTCGCCGTCGGCGAGGGCCCGTCGCCCGCCCTGTCCGATCGGGTCTTCGTTGACGTAAGTGCCGTTGGTCGAGCCGGTGTCTTCGACGACGACCGTGCCCGCGACGCTGTCGATGTGCAGCGCTGCGTGACGCGAGGAGATCGTCGCATCCGCGAGCGAAATGTCGACATCGACCCCGGAATTCGCCCGCCCGACGCTCACGCGACCGCCCTTGAGCGCCCAGAACTCACCGTTGGACGTCGTTTGATACGACACCAGAAATCCGCGCACAGCCGTCGCGCTCGGCTGCTGAACGCCCGGAGCCGCAGGCTCGGTCGGCCCTGCGCCAAACGCGGCGGGAGCCGGCGCGGGAGCAGGCGCGGGAGCGGGAGCCGGCGCCGCGTACGCGTTTTGCGGAGGCGCCGCATACGCGGGCGCAGGAGCAGCGCCGCCGTACGCGTTGGGAGGCGATGCTCCGTACATGTCGTTGTTGATCTGCATCGCCTGCATGGCGATCGGATGGCCGTGCGCGCAGTAGCTCGCGCCAGGCGCAATTTCATGTCCATTTTGGCAGGTCGCGGCCGCGGGAGCACCGTAGCCCTGCTGCGCCGCGGGAACACCGTAGCCCTGCTGCGCCGCGGGAACACCGTAGCCCTGCTGCGCCGCGGGAACACCGTAGCCCTGCTGCGCCGCGGGAGCACCGTAGCCCTGCTGCGGCGCCGGAGCACCGTAGCCCTGCTGCGGCGCCGGAGCACCGTAGCCCTGCTGCGGCGCGGGAGCCCCGTAGCCCTGCTGCGGCGCGGGAGCACCGTAACCCTGCTGCGGCGCGGGAGCCCCGTAACCATCCTGCGGCGCACCGAAACCCTGTTGCGGAGGGCTTCCGAAACCCTGCGGCTGCGACCCAAACCCCTGTTGCTGCGGCGCGCCGAAACCCTGCGGCGGGGCACCAAACCCCTGCGGCGCGGGAGCGGCCGGCGGAGGCGCTTGCGGCGCTTGCGGCTGGCTCAGCAGAAATCCGCACGAGTTGCAGAACTTGTCGGTCGCCTTTGCGGGCGTTCCGCACTGCGGGCATGCGCTCATGACTCTTGTTGCCTTCCGCGCGCGTTTGTCTAAGTGCGCGCACCCTGGATCATATCCAACCGCAGGCGATCGCCGCAACGCCCAAGCGTCGAGAGTTCAGCCGTAGGCCACGAGCGCCGCGCGCACGACCTCCCGAACCGGCACGCCGTGGGCGGCGGCGGCGCGAACGCAGTCGTCGAACTCGGGCTTGACCTGGGCAGGACCGAACGGTCCCTCTGCAACTTTGACTGCGATAATCCCGTACTTCGTCGACACCTCCACCATCCGGCGGGGCCGTTCGACGCGCGCGACCTCGTAGCGGCGCACGCCCAGGCTCGTGGTGTCGCGCAACATCGCCGACGCGACGCCGTCGGCCGCCGACTGCGGCGCGATGGCCGAGAGCGTGACGGCCGGGCGGCCTTTTTTCATGGTGATCGGCGTCGCCCACGCGTCGAGCGCACCCGCGGCAAACAGCGACTCCAGCGCAACCGCCACCAGCTCGCCCGTCGCGTCGTCGAGGTTGGCCTCGAGCACGACGTGCGATCGCTCGGCCTGCGGGCTCGGATCGCCGAGGACCGCGCGCAGCAGATTCGGCCTGTCGGCGAGGTTCGCCGTGCCCGCCCCCCAACCGACCGCGAGCGGCGTCATCGTGGGCCAGCGCTGGCTCGACTCGGCCGAGCCCGCAACGATCGCGGCGCCCGTCGGGGTCACAAGCTCGAACTCGATCCCCGCATCGTACGTCTCGAAGCCGCGCAAGCACTCGACCACCGCGGGTGGCGGCAGCGGCAGCACCCCGTGGCGCGCCTTGACGAAGCCCCGGCCCATCGGCAGCGGCGACACCACCACGCGCGCGCCGAGGTGCTCGAGCGCGGCAGCGGCACCGACGACGTCGACGATCGCGTCAACCGCGCCCACCTCGTGAAAGTGCACGTCGTCGATCGGCATGCGGTGAACTTTGCACTCGGACTCGGCGAGGCGTCGGAAGATGCGCTGCGCGCGCTCGCGAATCGCAGGGTCGAGGTTCGCCGCGGCCAGCATGTCGCGAATCGAGGCGTAGGTGCGCTCGGGTTGCGGCTCGCTGACGTGAACGTCGAAGTGCGTCGCGACCACGCCGCTCTTGATGCGCGACGAAAAATGCAGGTGAAAGCCGCGCAGCGGCAGCGCGAAGACGGCCATCTCGACGGCCCGCGTGGGCACGCCGAGATCGACGAGCGCGGCGATGGTCATGTCCCCCGCGAGCCCGCTCGGCGCGTCGAGAAACAGCAGCTTTCCGGAGCCTGCGCCCGCCGGCAGGTCCGGGCGCACGAGGTTCAGCGGTTGCGCCGAATCGCTGTGGGTGTGCGCGTGACTGTCGCCCTGCGCTGGGAGGTGATCGTGGCCTTCGTGCGCCATGGTGATGGCGCGACGCTAGCGCGAGTTGGCGCGCGTTGCCTGCGTGATTCGCTCGGCGAGCGCGCGGCGTCGGTCGGCCACGGCGCGCGCCTCGTCTGCCCGCGTCGCGGTGAGCCAGCTCGCCCGCAGCAGCGCGCGGCGCGCGGTCAGGCGCTCGTCGAAACGCAGCGCCGCGAAGCCGGTCAGCGGCGCAAGCGCGAGCACCGCGAGGCCGACGCCCCAGCTGAGCCAGTAACCGATCACGGCAGCCTGCGCGCACCACCAAGCGGGCATCAGCACGAGTCCGATCAGCAATTTGTACGTGCCCACGACGTCGCGCTCGCCCTTCGCGAGTCGGATCGAAACGGGGCGAATGATGCGATACGGAAGCCATCCGAGCAGCGCGCCGATCGCCGCGAGCGGGAGCATCGCCAGCAGCGCGAGCCCCTTGGCGCCCGCGCGGATCGGATGGGCTGCGCCGCCGTCGAGCGCAAACGCATCGCGCAGGCCAAGCTCCGAGAGGGTGTGGGCAAACGCCCGCGCCTCGTCAGCCAACGCTTCGGCCTCCGTCGGATCGCGCGAAGCGAGCTGCCTCCAGTCGCGCGCAAGAGAGCGTGCGCGCGCGTCCCGGGCGCCCACGTCTGCGTCCCCGACGAGCCACGAGGCCACGGTCACGAAGCCGCTCCAGAGCTCGGCATCGTCGGCCTCGATCATGACCTCCTGCAGCGCCGCGGCCACGCGCGCGGTGAGGGCAACGACCGCCGCACGCTCGTCGAGGGCTGCCTGTGCGCGATAGGGCGCGAGGTCGATGGGCGGGCCGAGGGTCGCCGAAACGCGCGAGCGGAACGTCTCCTTCGACTCGTAGGCGATGCCAACCGCCACGATGCGCGCGCTGACGTCGCAGCCCAGCGCGATGCGCGCCGCACCCGTCTTCAGGGGCGCGAGCCTCGGCTCGTCGTGGCTGATTCCCTCGGGAAAGAGCGCGAGCGCGCCGCCGCTGTCGACGCGGCCTCGCGCGAGCTGAAACGTGCGCTCGTTCTGTGCGGTGTCGGCCTCTTTGGCCCGATACACCGGGATCGCGTCGAACGCGCGGAGCCATCCGCGCAGCACCGGAATCGAAAACAGGGTGCTCTTCGCCAGAAACGCGACGGGCCTCCCGAGCGCCAGCCGCACCACGAGCGGATCGAGGAGCCCGTTGGGATGATTGGCTACGAAAATCGTACCGACGTCTGCAGGCGGCGTGGGGCCGCGAACTGCGATTTGCGGGTAAAATACACGTAGCAGTCCCAGAAAGACCGCGCGAACCGCTGCTCCGCTCAAGCGCGCACGGGCTGGCTGCCGACCCGGGCCTGCGCGCGCAGCACCCGCGCCGCCGCGAACGCCGCCCCGAACCCGTTGTCGATGTTGACGACGGTGATGCCCGACGCGCAGCTGGTCAGCATGCCGAGCAGCGCGGCCACGCCCTCGAACGCCGCGCCGTAGCCCACCGACGTCGGCACGGCGATCACAGGCGTGTCGACGAGCCCGCCGATGACGCTCGCGAGCGCGCCCTCCATGCCCGCCACCACGATGGCGAGCGATGCCCTGCGCAAGACGTCACCGCGGCTCAGGAGCCGATGGATGCCCGCGACGCCGACGTCGAAGAGCCGCTCGTGCGGAACGCCAAGCATGCGCATGGTCTCGGAGCACTCCATCACCACCGGGAGGTCGCTGGTGCCGGCGCACACGAGGAGCGCCGGGGTGACGTCGAGCACGTCGATGGGCGTGACCTCGACGCTGAACGTCCGCCCGAGCAAATCATGGCGCCCCTCGGGGAACGCGGCATGGAGTTCCCGGACCGCCTCGGGCGCCACGCGCGTGATCAGCACGTTGTGGTGATGCCGGGTGAGCTCGCGGGCGATGCCGACGATCTGCTCGGGCGTCTTGCCCTGCCCCAGCACGACCTCGCTTACGCCCTGCCGAAGGGCGCGGTGATGATCGACCATCGCGTAGCCAAGATCAGAAAACGGCAGCTCCCGAAGCGCGTCGATCGACGCATCGACGGAGTCTTCGCCGCGGGCCACGCGCTCCAGCAGCTCCCGAAGGCGTCTTTCGTGCATGTCGCGCACATAGCACGGGCTGCCAGTTTGGTAGGCTCCGCGCGGCGTGGTAATCGCCGCTTTCGTGCCCCTCGCGCTGTCGCTGCTGCTGGCTCTGCCGATCGGAGTCGCGCTCGCGTGGGCTGCAAAGGCCGAGCTGGCGCGCCACGACGGACACGTCACGGCCACGCGCGCGTTCGCGGTCACGGCGGCGTTTTCAGGCCTCGTCTACGCGCCGCAAGTAGCTTATTTTTGCGCGTTCCATGGCGACTGGAGCTACGCCTACGCGATCGCGTGGAGCCGGATCCCGTCGGCGGTCGACCTGCTGCTCGTCGTCGCGTCCGCGGCGCTCATCGTCGGGGCGTTCACCGTCGCGGCCCCGTTCGCGGCCCAGCGGCGCACCGCGATCGTCGCCGCGCTGCTGGTCGCTCCGCTCTCGACCGCGGCGGGCCTCTCGATTGTGCTCGCACGCCGGCTCGCCACGAGCGCCACCTACGCACAGTTTCATGGCGGCTTCGGCGCGCACGGGATTTCCGATACGGCGCTCGGCCGCGCGGTGCTCGTCGCGAATGTCGTCGTAGCCGGCGGGCTGGCCTGGTCGATTCGGCTCGTGCGTCTCGGCCGTCCGCCGAGGCCTGCCAGGCGCTGAAGCCGCAACTCGACGCTGCGAGCGGTGCGCAGTATCGTCTTTCGGGTGTGGGCCCGCGGAGGAGCGATTCGACCTGTTGCTGCGTTTGCGCGCCTCGACAAACAGGCGCTCGACCGGATCGAGGCTCGCCTCGCCGATGACGGTGACGACGACCCGCTCGACGCGGCGTTCGAGCGCTTCGAGCAGACGCAGCCGGCGCTCGCCGAACACATCACGCAGGTGCTGTCGCGGCCGATCGACGAGACCGCGCTGGGCCTCGGCTACTTCCTTTCGATCGCGATCTGGCTGGCGTTCGAATCCCAGTTCGGCGCGCGCCTTCGCACCGTCGAGCTCGAAGAAATGCGCGCGACGGATGCGTCGCTCGATCTCGAAGAGTCGCTGCGCGCCGAAAACGCCGAAGATCCGGCCACGGTCGATGACGTCATCGCGCAGGAACAACCCGACGCCGCCAACTTCATTCACGAACATGTCGAGGCCGCGCTCGACGCCGATCCGGGTCCACCTGCGGACGTGGGCGACGTGGACACGGTCTACCGCGCCGCGCTCGTGGTGCTGCTGTCGCTGTCGCACGCAGTCGAGGCCGATGAACGCGTTCCCGTCGCCGCGAGCCGCGAGATCCTCGCCTGACGCACAAAAAGCTGCGGGCCGCGCGCCCCAACCGTGGTGGAGCGGCAGCCCGACAGGACTCCCGAATTCGGAATCCGAATTTCAGCCGGCGTAGCTGAAGAGCTTCTGCAGCTTCATGGCGAGGGTCGGGTTTCCGCCGACCTTGAGCTTGCCCGCGAAGAACAGCTGCATGCCGTTCGCCTGGGGGTTTTCCATGAGCTTCTGAAAGTCTTCGGCCGAGATCGTGATCGTGCAGTCGGCGGGCTCGCTGCCGGCGACGCAGGACGGACCGGTCGCCGAAACGTCGATGAACCACTCACCCTCGCCGGTGATGTTCATCTGGTATTTCGCGCCAATGGTCTTCGCGTCCTCGGTGTTCGCGGCAAGCCCGGCGGGCAGGGTGTCGCTAAAGAGCTTTTTGATGTCGACGGCCATCGCTGTATGCCTCCGCGACCAGCCGCAGGACACTGGGCTGGACCGCTCTGGGGTGTGGGAACTCGCGAAAATCGCGATTCGGTGGGCGCTGCCAGTAGCACCGCACTTCGCCGGGAGTCAAGCCGCTGGCGGGGCTGCGCGCCGCGCCGATTACTCGAACGCGACGCAGTTTCGGCCTTGCGATTTCGCCTTGTAGAGCCGCTCGTCGGCGAGGAGCAGCAGCATGTCGCCGGTCGCGTGCTGGCCGCACTCTTCGATCGAAGCAAGGCCTGCGCTCACCGTGACGCGCGCAGAATCGCCGAGGTGGGGGACCGGCAGCGCCTGAATCCCCGCGCGAATGCGCTCGCCCAAAATAAGCAGGTGCGACTGCGGCAGGCTGCGCGTGAGGAGCACGAACTCCTCGCCGCCGTAGCGCGCAAGCACGTCTTCGGCGCGTATCAGCTTTCCGACGCAGTCGCTCACCTGCCGCAAGACGACATCGCCCGCCTGATGGCCGTGGGCGTCGTTGATCATCTTGAAGTGGTCGATGTCGAAGAGCACGAGGCCGACGTTCGACTTGTGGCGGTGCGCGAACGCGACCTCCGAGATGAGTCGCTCGTTGAAGTAGCGGCGGTTGTAGAGGCCCGACAGCGCGTCACGCGTCGAGGCTTCGTAGAGCTGGCGCGCGAGCCGCTCTTCGGTCTCATCGACGATCGCGAAGCGAAAGACGACGGCGGCACCAAGGTGCAGGCGATCGCCGGGAAACAACTCGCACTGCGCGACCCGCACGCCGTTGACCCACGTGCCGTTGCGCGACCCGGCGTCAATTACCCGGTAGATCGAGCCCTCGCGAACGATTCGCGCGTGATCGCGGCTGAGCCCTGCATCTTCGAGGCGTATCTGAGAGGTCACGCTTCGACCGAGCGTGGCCGCAGCGCCGTCGATAGAAAACACCTGACCCGCGTTGAGTCCGGTGAGCAGCGTGAGCGTCGCGCGCTCGTGGCGCAGCGCAGGCGCAGCGGCGATGATCTGCTCGAGCGTGGAAGGCGTGGTGACCGACACATCGTCGCTCGGCGGCGGCGGGAACGTCGACAGCGCGCCGCGCACGATTTCAAACGGCTGTTCAGGCGTGAGATTGCGGTTCATGGCGCGCACAGGGTTGGCGCGCCGTAAGCGGGCAGCGCGTCGATGTCGGACTTCTTCACGGCGTTGGCCGCGATGATTTGGCCGTAGGTCTGCGCGCTGGCGCGGGGCGTACGCGCGCCGGTCGCGGGATCGTAGGACACGAGTCCGAACCGCGGGCAGAACCCGCTCGCCCACTCGAAGTTGTCGATCAGCGCCCAGTGAAAATACCCGCGCACATCGACCCCGCGCGCCCGGGCCCAGCCCAGCTGATACAAGTGCTCGGCGATGAAGCGCGCGCGCATCACGTCTTTGCTGTCGGCGACGCCGTTTTCGGTGATCACGACGGGCAGCGCGTAGGGCTTGAGCTCATCGAGCACGATGCCCAGGCCTTCGGGATAGATGTCCCACCCGAAGTCGCTGCGTGGTCGACCCGTGGCGAGGCCGTCCTGGTAGACTGCAGCGTTGACGACGGGCACCTTCACGCCGCGCGAAGCGCTGATGAGCGTGTCGGAGTAGTAGTTGGCGCCGATGTAGTCGGCTCGGCCCTTGAGCGACGGATCCGCCGCCTTGTCGTTCGGCCCGTCGAGCTTGCCGTTGAAATCGTCGTCCCAGTCGCCGCGGATCACCGCGTTCAAGAACCAGTCGTTCCACAGGTAGCGCACGCGATCGGCGGCCGCCTGATCGTCGGCGTTGCCCTCTTCGTAGGCGTGAAACGTACGCAGGTGCGCCGCGTAGCTGACCAGCGCCGCTTTGCCGTCGCCGTCCGCGTCCTGCGTGTCGGCGGCGTGAATCGCGTCGAAGCAGCGGGCATGGGCCCGAGCTTCGTTCCTGGCCACGAGCAGCGCGCGATCCATCGACAGCAGGAGCCCGGGAGGAAACGACCCCTGCACGTAACCGCCGAGCATGAGGTTCAGCGGCTCGTTGATGGTGACCCACCAGTCAGTCATCGCGCCGAACCGCGTCGCCATGCGCGAGCAGTACTGCGTAAAGAGCGTGGTGGTCTCGGGACGTTCCCAGCCTTGCGGCTGCGTCGGGGCGCTCACGTCGCTCAGGTAGTCGGGCAGCGCAAAGTGCTGCAGCGTCACCATCGGCGTAATGCCGGCGAGCTTCAATTTTTGCAGCAGCGAGGCGTAGGCCGCCAGGGCCGCGGCGTCGGGCTGGTCGGCATCGAACGCCGCTCGCGTGGGATACACGCGGTTCCACTCGATCGAAAAACGGTACGCGGTCTGGCCGGTGGCCTTGAGCGCCGCGATGTCATCGTCGATGTGCGCCAGCGCGTCGGGGCCGCCTACGTCGGGCTTGTCGGCATTTTTGATCTTGCCGGGGAGCTGCGCCCAGTGGCCCCAGTCGCTCGTCGCGTTGCCCTTCTCGACTTGAAAGCCCGCCGTGGCCGAGCCCCACAGCATGCCCGTGGGGAAGTCGACCTGAGCGGGGGCCGGCGGACCGGCATCGATCGCGGGCGGCGTGGACGCGGTCGAGCACGCGGCCGAGCACGCCGCGAAAGCGACTCCGAAAGCGACTCCAACGGCGAAACGACGGCGCATCGGCTCCCATGGTAACAGCAATTGCCATGGGAATACTTGAAGGAAAAGTTGCGGTCATCACAGGTGCTGGCGGCGGCATCGGCCGGGAGCACGCCCTGGCCTTCGCGCGAGAGGGAGCGAAGGTCGTCGTCAACGATCTGGGCGGGGCGCGCGACGGCTCCGGCGAGGACATTTCCGCGGCAGAAAAGGTCGTCGCCGAGATCCGCGCGGGCGGCGGGCAGGCCGTGGCGAGCCATCACTCGGTCGCGATCGCCGCGGGGGCCGAGGGGATCGTAAAGACCGCGATCGAGGCCTTCGGACGCGTCGACGTCCTCGTCAACAACGCCGGGATCCTCCGCGACAAGACCTTCCTGAAAATGGATGAGTCGATGTGGGACTCCGTGATCGCGGTGCACCTGAAGGGAACTTTTCTGACCAGCCAGGCCGTCGCGCGTCAGCTCGTCGCGCAGGGCGAAGGCGGGCGCATCGTCAACACCACGAGCGTCAGCGGCATGCTCGGCAACTTCGGGCAGGCCAACTACGCAGCCGCGAAAGCGGGGATCTACGGCCTCACGCGCACCATGAGCATCGAGCTGCAGAAGCAACGCATCACAGTGAACGCGCTCGCGCCGATCGCGAAGACCCGCATGACCGAAGACTTGCCCCTCTTTCAGGGCACGGAGACCCTGACCGCCGCGCACATAGCCCCCGCCGCGCTGTTTCTGGCGAGCGACCTGTGCGGCGACAAGACCGGCTACGTGCTGGCGGTCGCGGGTGCGCGCATGTACGCATTCAAGGTCGTCGAGACGAGCGGCAGGTTCAAAGAAAGCGACGACGGCGTGTGGACGGCGCAGGAGATCGCCGGCGCGTGGGACGGCATCGTGAAGTGACCCGCGTTCTGGTGTAGCTTCAGAGATCGATGATTCGCGATCTCCTCTCTGCCGCCGCCGGTTACGTTCGCAAAAACCCCGACGAAGTGGTGCGCTCGGCGCTCAACGCAGGCCGCCTGCGCTTCGGCGTGCCGATCGCGGCGCTGTCGTGGTTTGCCGGTCAGGTCAAAGGAAAGAAGGCCCCGAAAGACATCGAAGTCGGGGCGGTTCCGCCTGCGCTGCGACTCGGCGCGACGGTCGACGCGATGGGCACCATCTTGCGCGCGCACGCTTCAATCAAGGTCGACTCAGTCGAGCTCACCGAAGACTCGATTCGCGTCGGCGTACGCCTGAGCGACATCAAGCTGAAGGTGCTCGATGACAGCGAGACGCCGGTGGCCACGCTCGTGAAGAGCGGCGCGCTCGATTTGTCGAAGCCGGGCAACCTGGTGAAGTTCATTCCCAAGAGGCCCGCGGCCATCGTCGAGGCGCACGACGATCGCATCGTGATCGATCTGATGAAGATCCCGCAAATCGGCAACAACCCGCGCGTGCGTCGGGCGCTCAGCATCATCACGCCGCTCGTGGGCATTCGCGCGATCGAGACCGACGGCGATCACCTCTACGTCGCGCTGAGGGCGACGCCCGCCGGACTCGGTCAGGCCATCGCCGCGCTGCGCGACGCGTAGGCGCCCCTCAGCCCGCGTCGAAGTCGGCCGCGAGCGCGCGGGCCTCGACCATGTTGTCTTCGATGGAGCAGTACGTCCAGCCGCCGTAGCGGCCGATGGGGTAGACGCCGTGCGCGCGGAGCACGCGCGACAGGCGAGCGTGCTCGTCGATCGACTTGCGTGTAATGTGCACGTACGCGGGATCCATCACGATGGTGTGCGAGGCGACGAGGCTGTGATCGGTGATCACGCCTTCGGCGCGCAGGTCGGCCAGCACGCGCGCCTTCGCCGCCTCGACGTCGACCTCCGCGCCCGCGGGGTAGCCCAACTCGACGTAGAGACTCAGGCGATCGTCGTCCATGATGTTGTCGTAGAAGCCGACTCGGTAAAACGAGCGCGCCGGGTCTGGGTAGTAGGCCCAGTGCACGTCTTTCGGGCCCTTTTTGTCGAAGCCCAGGTTGAACACGAGCACCTTGTTCCACGAAAACGCGGAAGCGTCGTAGGCGAGGCCGCAGAGCGACGCGAGCTTGTCGAACGGCGCGGACGACACGAGCCTGTCGAACTTGATTTCGCGGCGCGTGGTCGCGGCGACCCGGCGCTTGAGATCGATCGACACGAGCGCCTCTCCGAGCGCGATGCGCTCCGGGCGAACCTCGCTCGCGAGCGCGTTGACGTACTCAATCGCCCCGCCGCGCGGATAGGTGAACGTCGCGTTGTAGGTGGCGTTGTCGGGCGTCCGCATGTTCCTGATGATGTCGGTCAGGTCGGCGTGCGGGAAGAAGCGGCCCATCGCGTCTTTGTCGAGTCGCGACAGCTCGGTCGCGTACAGCTTCTCGTTGTACGGAATCAAGAAGCGCTCCGCGATGCCGCGGCCGAAGCGCGCGTAGAGCATCTCCTTGAAGTTCGACTCGGTCGCCTGTCCGCCGCCTGCCCCGGGGGTGCGCGCGAAGTAGAGGTCGACGAGACACTCGATGAAATCTTCTTTGGGGAGCTGGTGAATGTTCTTTTGAAACGGAAAGTCGATCCACGCGCCCTTGAACGAAATGAAGCTCTTTTTGGCGACCGTGCGAATGTCCTGACCGGGCATACGCGCGCGCAGCCACGCCTCGATGTCGGGGTGCTTGAAGTGAAAGAAATGGCCTGAGTAATCCCAGACGAAGCCGCTCTCTTTGACCGTCTTGCAGTAGCCGCCGATGGCGTCGTCGCGATCGATGACCAGGTAGTCATCTTCCTTGCCGAAGGCGACGGTGGCGAGGCCGCTGATTCCTGCTCCCACGACGAGGAGGCGAACGGATTCCATGAGGCGCACGATGGCAAGAAACGGCGCGCGCCGCTACCGCCTCGTGGCGAGGCGTCAGCGCTTGGCCACTTCGCTGCGGGTCTTGCCGGTGTCGAGCGCGGGGAGCGGCACGCCAAGTCGGGCGTGCATCCGGCGCGCGTCGGCCGAGTCGGGGTACAGCTCGAGCACCTCTTCGAGCACAGCGCGGGCGTCGGCGCGGTGACCGCTGGCGTCGAGCACCTGAGCCAGAAACAGCCTCGGCTCGGGGGAGGTATCGTGCAGCGCCCAGGTGTCGGCCGCCCGACGGGCCTCACGGAACTGTCCTGATCGGAACGCCGCCGCGGCCCACGCGCGCTGGGCGCGGGCATCGGACGGACGCGCTTTGGCCTCGGTGCGCGCGTGGTCGAGCCGCGGCGACTTCGCGTCCGCTGCTTCCTGCGCGAGTTGGGGCGGCGCGAGATCGGGCTCGCTGGTCGTGGCGGGCGGCTGCGCGATCGGCGCTGTCGCCTGCGCGGCGACTTCCGTTGCGGCGACCGGTGCGGGCGGCGCGATACTGACCGGCGAGTCAGCAGCGACGGCGTCCGGGCCGCGCGAGAGGCTCGCACGCGTGATGAGCGCCACCGTGCAGGCAGCGGCTGCGATCGCGATCCCGCGAGCGGCGAGCGACGAGCGCTTCTTTTTCACGGCCGGCGGCGGCGCGATCGGAGCGCGCATCGCCGCCTCGAGGGCCGCGCGCATCGCGAACGCAGAGGCGTAGCGGTCTTCGGGCTTCTTCTCGAGCGCCTTGAGCACCACGGCTTCCAGGGCCCTCGGAATGCGCGCTTCGGGTGCGCGGATGCGCGGCGGCTCGGGGAGCTCGCGCAGCTGCTTGCCGAGCACCACGACGCTCGAGCGCCCCTCGAAGGGCCGCTTGCGCGTGAGCAGCTCGTAGAGCACGCAGCCGAGGGCGTAGACATCACATCGCGCGTCGACGGACTCGCCTGCGACCTGCTCGGGCGCCATGTATTCGGGCGTGCCGAAGATCGCGAAGCCCTTCTGGCGCGTCTCGCTCGCGGCGGTGTCGCTCAGCGCCATCGCGACGCCGAAGTCGAGCAGCTTCACGACGCCAGTCTTGGTCAAAAACAAGTTGGCAGGCTTGAGATCGCGGTGCACGAGCCCGGCAGCGTGCGCGGCCTCGAGGGCGTGCGCAGCCTGCGTGGCGAGCCCCACGGCCTGCACGCACGACAGCGCGCGATCGGTCAGCACCGCGTCGAGCGTCTTGCCGTCGAGCAGCTCCATCGCGATAAAGACGCGCCCGTCTACTGCCTTGCCAAAATCGAAGAGCTGCACAAGATTTTCGTGGCTCAGCGAGGCCACGAGCCGCGCCTCGCGGCGAAAGCGATCGATCGCGTCGGTAGCCGATCCGTGCTCCGGCGACAGCACCTTGATCGCGACTTGCCGTCCGAGCTCGATGTGCTCCGCCTTCCACACGGTGCCGCTGGCGCCTTCGCCGATTTTCACGACGAGGCGGTACGGAGTGCCCGCGAGCAGGCCACCCTCTTCGTTCATGTGCTGCGCGACCTTGTCGGACAGCGCGGAGCTGGGCGTCTCTTCGGGCTTGCGCAGGGCGCGCGCGTCCTTCAGCAGCTTGGCGAACTCGGCGCGTGAGCGACCGGGCTCGCGCGGCCACAGGGTGAGCATCAGCGCCGCGACGCGGGCGCGAACCCCTCGCGCTCCGTCCGCCTGCGGAGGCGACGACGCGAGCACGCGGGCGAGATCGGACGCCGCAGTCGCCGCGCTCGCGTAGCGGTCTTCGGGATCGTTGGCCGTGAGGCGCGCGAGCAGCTCGTCGAGCAGCGGCGGCGCCCCGATTTCAGCCGCGATCGGCGGCAGAACGAGCGCGTCGTTCGCCGCGTCTTCGAGGTGCTTCTGCGGATCTCCGGTGAGAAATCGGCGCGCGGCGCACAGCTCCCAGATCATGATTCCGACCGCGTAGATGTCGATGCGCGCATCGCCGACCTGCTGACGCGCGACCTCTGGAGCCACGTAGCCGGGCTTCGCGAACACGACGCCCGCGACCGTGTGGCAGCGGCGGTTGTGGCCGCGCGCGGTGCCGAAGTCGATGAGCTTCACCTCGCCGGCGTAGCCGACCATGACGTTCTGCGGCGACAGATCGCGGTGCACGATGCCGAGCGGCGTTCCGTCACTCGCCGAACGATCGTGCACGTGCGCCAGGGCTGCGCTCATCTCGATTCCCATCGCCACGGCCTCGGCCCAGCCCACGCGCGCGCCGAGCTGAATCGCGCGCTGACGAACGTCGGCCAGCGATCGGCCCTCGACGTATTCGACTACAGTGTACGGCTCGCCGTTTTCCTGGGTGCTGGCCTCGAGCACCTGCGCCACACCGGGATGATTGAGCTGCGACTGAACCCGCGCCTCATCGAGGAAGCGCGCGAGGAAGCTCCCATCGTGAATGTGATCGCGGCGGATGGTCTTGACCACGCACGGGCGCTCCGCGCCTTCAATGCCGGTCGTCGCGGCGAGATACACGTCGCCCATGCCGCCGCGCGCGATCATTTTCAGGAGCATCAACCGCCCGAACGTGCACGGGACCGTGAGGCCGTCGACGGTGCCGAATCCCGTGGTCTGGGCTGCTTGTGCCATGCCGCGCAACCTATGGATCGCGGGCCGTCGCGGCCAAGTTTGTTGCCCTGCGCCATGACGCACAACGCACAGCAGCATCGCGCAGCAGCCTTCCGCCGGACGTCGCGCTGTGCCAACCTCGCTCGGCCCCATGCCCAAGCTATCCCGCTACTTCGAGACCCGCCGCGACGCGAGCGGCGCGCACACCCTCATCGTCAACCTCGACGGATCGCCGCTTCTGCGCCTCGCGATGACCAACAAGGGCACTGCCTTCACAGCCGAAGAGCGGCGGGCGCTGCACCTCGACGGACTGCTGCCGCCGCACATCTCGACGATGGGTCAGCAGCTCGCCCGGGTGTACGCAGGCTTTCTTCGTGAGCCCTCGCCGCTTGCAAAGTACCAGTACCTGCGCGCGATCCAGGAGCGCAACGAGGTGCTGTTTTACGCGCTGCTCGAAGGGCACCTCGCGGAGATGCTGCCCATCGTTTACACGCCGACCGTGGGCGACGCGGTCCGCCAATTTTCAAACCTCTACCAGAGCGCGCGCGGCCTGTCGTTTTCGCCGCACAACATCGATCACGCTCACGAAGTGGCAGGAAATTGCCTATTCGACGACGTGCGCATGATCGTCGCGACCGACAGCTCCGCGATCCTGGGCATCGGCGATCAAGGCTACGGCGGCGTGGCGATCTCGATCGGCAAGCTCGCGCTCTACACTACCGGCGGCGGCGTCAGCCCGTTTCGTTCGCTGCCCGTCGGCCTGGACGTAGGCACCGACCGCGCCGATCTGATCGATGAGCCCAACTACCTCGGCGTGCGGCAGAAGCGGCTGCGCGGAGAGGCCTACCTCGACTTCATGGACCGCTTCGTCGAGGCGATTCACCAGCGCTATCCCAAGGCCATCGTGCAGTGGGAAGACCTGTCGAAGGACGCCGCGTTCACGGTGCACGAGCGCTACCGCACGCGGCTGCCTTCGTTCAACGACGACATTCAGGGCACAGGGGCCGTCACCCTCGCGGGCGTGCTGGGCGCGTGCAAGCTGAGGGGCGAGGCGCTCCGCGAGCAGCGCATCGTCGTGTACGGCGCTGGCGCGGGCGGCGCGGGCGTGGCGTGGGAAATGGTGCGCGGCCTGATGCGCGACGGCCTGACGCAGGCCGAGGCGATGCAGCGGGTGTTCGTGCTCGACTCCAAGGGCCTGCTCATGTCCGCGCGCGCGATGGAGGACTACAAGCGCCCCTTCGCGAAGACCGACGATGACGTCGCCGGTTGGGACGGGTCACCCGCCGACTTGCTCGACGTGCTGCGCTGCACGAAGGCGACGGTGCTGCTCGGCCTTTCGGGCCAGCCCGGCACGTTCACCGAGCCGATCATCAAGCAGATGGCCGCCAATACTGACCGGCCAGTCATCTTCGCGCTGTCGAACCCGACGAGCTCGTGCGAGGCGCTCCCGAGCGACGTGCTGCGCTGGACGCAGGGCCGCGCCCTCGTGGCCACGGGCAGCCCGTTCGACACGGTCGCGATCGCCGGAAAGACGTACGAAGTCGGCCAGGGCAACAACGCGTTTATCTTCCCGGGCCTTGGCTTCGGCGCGATTCTCGCCGAGGCCAGCGAGATCACCGACGCGATGGTCACCAGCGCCGCCTACGCGCTCGCGGCCTACACTGAGGAGAAGCACCTCGCGGCGGGCCGCATCTACCCGCCAGTCGAAGAGCTGCGCATCGTCTCGGCGCGCGTGGCCGCGCACGTCATCGCGCAGGCGATCGACGACGGCGTCGCGCGTTCGGCCAAGGTCAGCGCGCTGCGCGGCGACCTGCCCGCGCTCATCGCGCACGTCGAGCACAAGCAGTGGAAGGCGAAGTACCTCCCGTTCGCGCTGGGGCGCGGCGTAGCGCTCTCAACGCACCCGCCGGACGAGTCGAACGGGTAAGGGTCGCTCAGCGCCGCGCGGCCAGGAGCATGGTGCAGGCCGCCCGCGAGCGAACGCGCACGTCCGCGTCAGACAGCAGGCGCGCCGCACGCTCCGCGCGTCCGAGCGCAGCGAGCGAATCGGCCGCGCCGAGGCGCACGCTCGCGTCGTCGCTTCCGAGATCGGCCTCGAGCCACGCCTGCACGCTGAGCTGACCCGCGCCCGCGAGCGCCGCGCGCGCCCGCCTCGCGAACGCGATCGCGTCGCCGGGCTGCGCGAGAGCCTCGAGCTCGAGGATGGCCGCCGCGCGCGAGGCTGGCACTTCGAGCAGCCGCGCCAACGCCGAGATGCGCACGTCAGTGTCGGACTCCTGCTTCGACGCACGCAGCACGGCCTCGAACAAGTCGGCCACGTCGAGCGGGGCCACTGCGATCGCCAGCGACCGATGCCGGCGCGAGGCCGCGTCGATTGTGCGCGAGAGCAGCCCGATCGCGAGGCTGCGCGCGTCACCGGCAGCGCCGCGACGAAGCAGCGCCGCGGCCGCGGTGAGGTCCCCCGGACCATGGCCCGAAGCCACCAGCGCCCGAAGCGCTTCAGCGCCGCCGCGGCGCTCGATCGAAGGCGACGCGTAAGCGCTCGCGAGGTCTTCGCGCAGGGCCTCGTCGGCGGAGACCCACAGATCGCGCAAAGCGTTGGCCAGGCTGTCGTCCGCGGCGCCAATGCGTGCGATGGCGCGCACCGCCGCGCTGCGCGCGACCAGCTCGGGATCGAGCCTCGCGGCCGACAGCAGGGCCGGGAGGTCTCGCGCGTCGCCAGCGTCGCCCGAGGCCCGCATCGCCGCCCTTCGAACGATGGCTGACCCGTCGGTCAGCAACGTTCGGCGCAGGTCGCCATCGGCGCTTCGAACGAGCGCGCGCGCGCCGACCGACCGCCACGCGGCCAGCGCGTCGGCCGCGGATTCGCGCGCGGCAGCCCCCGAGAGCGACCCTGCCTCGTAGAGCGCCATCGCCGCCGCAGCGCCCGCGTCATCGTGGACCTTCATGCGCGCCGCGAGCGCGCCGGAGAGCTCGTACGCGCAAGGGCGCGCGTCGGTGATCCGCTCGGCGGCCTCGTCGCCTTTCGCGTCGGACAGCTCGTGCTCGAGCGTGGCTCGCGCGAGGCGCGCGGCTTCGTCGCCGGTGAGCCTGCCCTTCTGGTGGAGCGGAGCCACATAGGCGGCCACCGCCGTGCGATCGCCGGAGCGCGCCGCCCGCACCCCGGAAGACGCGCCGCAGCCTGCAATCAAGAGCGCCGCGACTGCTCCGCCGATGACGTTACGCATGCCCCTCTGGTAGCGGGTTTTTGCCGCCCGTGCTACCGCGCTCGGGCCGCGTCGCCATGCTGAAGCTCCACCTCGTCATCAATCGAAGGGCCCGGCATCTGCGCGAGGGCTGCCGGTCGCACGCCGCGCTGATCGCGGCCGCGAGCGGGTTCACCGTGCACGAGACGCGCACCCTCGAAGCGCTCGACGACGCCGCCGCGCGGATCGCCGGCGCCGGCGCGGACGCGGTCGTGCTGGCCGGCGGCGACGGCACGACGATGGCCGGGCTCACGGCGCTGACCAAGGCGTTTGCCGGGAGCCCTCCGGCGATCGCGATCGCCCCTTTCGGCACAGTCAACACCGTCGCGCGAAACTGGGATTTTCGCGGCGCTCGCGAGCCGTACGCAGCGCGCCTGCTGGCGGCCGCCCGAGCCGGAAGCGCCAGCCGCGTGATGCGCCCTACACTGCGCATCGAAGACGATCGCGGGGGCGAGCGGTCGGGCTTCATCTTCGGAGCGGGGCTCGTCGCGCGCTTCTTCGAGGCCTACTACGACGCGCCGACGCAAGGCACCGCGGCGGCCGCGCGGCTCGTCTCGCGCATCTTCGCCGGATCGCTGACCGGCGGGTCACTCTCAGCGCGGGTGCTTGCCCCCGCGCGCTGCAAGCTCACGGTCGACGGCGCGACGCAGCCCGCCAGCGCCTACAGCCTCGTCGTCGCGAGCGTGCTGCCGAACCTCGGACTGGGCATGCGCGTCACCTACCGGGGCGGCGAGCGCGCGGGCGCCATGCACCTCGTCGCCAGCGCCCTCGGGCCGGCCGCCCTGGGCCCGCAGCTGCCGCTGGTGCTGCTCGGACGCCGCCTGCTCGGCGACCACCACGTCGACGCGCTCGCCGCGCAGTTCGCCCTGCGATTCGATCGCGACGACGCCTACGTGCTC
Organism: Myxococcales bacterium; assembly: GCA_947473045.1. GTDB lineage: Bacteria > Myxococcota_A > Polyangia > Polyangiales > Polyangiaceae > JANYHY01. The sequence goes on from CANJCO010000010.1 coordinate 38,752, forward strand.
GACGGCGAGCTGCTCGCAGCCCGCGAAGTGCGGGTGACCGCCGGCCCGGACGTCGCAGTGCTTCGGGCGTGAGGCGCGCCGGGGGCCGACCCCACACCGATCAGCGCTGGATCATGACGTAGAAATGGCTCAGCTGCTCGGAAGCAAGGGACGCCGACGTAAGGTCGATCCTGTCGTCCATATTCAGAAATCCCGCCGCCGCGAATTGAGGCACTAAACGCGCGATGACGCATTCATCGAACTTGCCGTCGCCGCGCCCGTAATACGCCACGAGCTCGCTCGCAAACTCTCGGCTTCCGTACACCAGAAAGTCACCAAATGCATCGTGGTTGAGGTCAACTACTTGCAGTCTGGAAATGTTCACGAATGCTGTCGTCTCGATTTTTGTCAAGTTGATCGAAAGCCCGTCCAAGGCAAATCTGCCGATCTCCAAGGTCGATGCGGGTGCGACGATCGCGAGCAATTCGCTGCGGCCGTCACCCTCGACGTCAAAGCGCTTCGCGTCTTGAAAACGAGGCTTCTGCAGGCATACCGCATCCGCAAATGCGTACTCACCTTTGACCGTGGCCGTATTGATGCGCAGAGCAGTGCACGACTTCGAATCGAGCGCGACGAGCAGGTCCGGACGACCGTTGCCGTCAGCGTCGACCAACGCCACATCCTGCGGCCGATCTCCCTGAGTAATCCCCATAGGAGCACCGAGTTTTCGGCCGCCGAGGTTGCGAAGTACGAAGACATCCGCGGGGCAGCAGTTCAAATCGCCGTTTGATGCCACGACGAGATCGGGGAGCCCGTCACCATCAACGTCGCCGAAAGCGGGACCTTGTGCCGATCCGAACCGCTTCGAGGGATAATCGAGAATCGTCTCGAACGTGCCGTTTCCGCGCCCGTAGAACACCGACAGGTTCTGCGTTAGTTGATTTGCATATACGATATCTTGAAATCCATCGACGTCGAGATCTGCGATGACGCCGCCGAAAGCCTCGTATTCGCTCGACCTGCCCGGAAGTTCAGTCGGCTGCCAGACGTCGGTACCGACCAAGGGTACGGCGCACATGTCGCCCGCTTCGCTCTGAGCGTCTGCGCCGGCTTCCGTTTGCGGGAGAGACGAAAGCTCGTCGAACGACGACAGACCCGATATCGCAGCACAGCCGAGAGCAGCTGCGGCGATCGGTGCGAAGAGTCCAACAAGTGACGCCCTCGTCATTCGAATGCCCCCGATACACCGGCGGAACCAAGTCCGAAATATGGAGTCGTGCGCGCCTGCGGAGGGTCCGAAGATCGGGTTAGCAGTAAAGAAATAGAGCCGACGACAATTCCCGCCCCGCCCAGGGCGAATGCGATATTCGATATCGTCGCGGCAGTATTGGCCGATGCGAGTGCGTCGTGTTGATCGACCGGACAGTGACCGTTGGCACAGGTCGAACGAAACGATGCCGTTTGGCTAAGCACATATGCGCCTGCCGCCGCCCCCGCTGCGAGGCCGACTCCGCCGACGGTGAATCCCGTCCAGGCCAGCGCTCGCGACGGCGCGCGCGGCGCCTCGGCAGCGGCGGGCGGCGCGGGCACTTTCGCGACAGTCGCGATCGGGGCGACCGCGATCGGATCGACTTTGAAGGTCTCCTCGCGGCGCTCGGACACAGCGAGCTGAAACGCCCGACTCTGATCGGGATAACCAAGCGCTCTAAACGTGAGCGAGTGCTCGCCCGGATCGACGGCGCGAGGCGCGTCGAGCGCGCTGTTGTTTAATGCTTCGCCGTCGAGTGTGAGGGTGAACTCGGCATTTCGGGGCAGGCCGTCTACCCGCACCGAGACCGTTGGAATTCTGTCGTCGAGCTGGCTCGCCATGTCAGCGCACGCAACGCGACCTGACGTGTGCTCCGCCGGTTCACCTTCGCGCGCGGGCATCTTGACGACGGCAAACGCGACCTCCCGCGCCTCGACGAGCCTGCCCAGTTTCAGAAGCGCCTGAGCGAGCTCATTTCCGGTATTGGGCGTCGGCACCAGCGCGAAGGCGGCGCGAAAGCCCTTCTCGGCGCCCGTCCAGTCGCCGCGGTCACGCGCGCTGAGCCCGTCGCGCATGGCGCTCTTCGCGCTCACCACGTCCGAGGCGCTTGGCGCGGCGCGCGCATTGCGCTCGTTGGTAAATTCGATTCCCGCCAACAAGGCGAGGACGCAGACGGTGAATGACGCGCGCATCTTCAAAGTACAGTATCTTTCGGCAATACGAGTTTCGCAGTGGCGGCCGGCGGCGCCGCAGGCTGATGCGACGCCGGCGTTGACGGCGCGGTGAGCACCTTCGCGCCCGACGGACGTGGCGGCGCGGGCAAGCGGCCGGCGTCGAGTCCCACAGCCAGCGCCGTTACAGGGCGACCAGCGGGATCGGCGACGCGCGGCGCCGGGTCGTCCGGCAGAGCGGAAAGACTCGGCGGGGCAACAGGCAGCGCAGCGACGGGCTGCACAGCCGACGGAGGCGCCGGGCTGGCGGTCGAAGTCGCGGAAGCGCGCGTCGCGATCCAGACCGCCATTGCCACAACCGTGACGAGGAGCAGTCCGATGACTGCCAACATGGGCGTGCGGCGCGGAGCGCGGGTTTGGCCGGGCGCCGCCACCGAGCGCGTTGGAACCGAAACGGAGCCCTCGTTGTGCGCCGCTGAGTGCTCTGTCGCTGCTTGTGCGAAGCTCTCGCTCACCGAGCGCGGCGGCGATATATCACCGAGTAATGCGAGTGGTGCGAGACCTCCGCTCGCACGGGTGAGGTCGTCTGCGAAGGCCCGGATGGTCGCGTAGCGCGCGGCGATGTCGGGGGCGAACGCCTTGGCGAACACAGCGTCCACTTCCGCTGGCACCGCGCTGCGATTACCCAATACCGGCTCGAACTTAGCCGCGCAAATTGCGACCGATATGGCGCCTAGCGTCTCGCCTTCAAAGGGTTTTACCCCCGTCAGCATTTCGTAGGCTACGACCGCAAGCGACCAGATGTCGGCCCGGTGGTCGAGGTCCTTGTGGCCCACCACCTGTTCAGGACTCATATAGTAGACTGTGCCAACCATGGCGCCGGTTCGGGTTGAGCTCGCTGCCGATTTATCGACAACTTTGGCGATACCGAAATCGAGCACCTTGACGAAGGCCTCGCCGTTTCCGTCGTCGCACAAAAACAGATTGTCGGGCTTGATGTCACGGTGCACGACCCTGGCGTCGTGCGCGCGAGAGAGAGCCTTGGCGGCCTGTGAGATGACAAGGGCCACCTGGCGCGGCGCGACGACGTTCTCGCGCGCGAGGTGCTCGGCGAGCGAACAGCCCTCGAGCCGCTCCATGGCGATGTACGCCAGGCCGCCTGCGGTCACGCCGTGGTCAATCATCTGCACCACATGCGGGCTCTTCACCTGCGAGGCGGCTGCGGCTTCGCGGGTGAAGCGCGAGATGGCGTCAGCGTTGTGCGTCATCTCCTCGACAAGGAACTTCACCACGACCTTCGTACGAAGCCCGAGGTGATCGGCCAGCCACACTGCTCCCATTCCCCCACGCGCGAATGGCCGCTCGAGGCGCAGAGAGGGCGTGAGAAGCATGCCCGGAACCGGAACCACCAAGACGCCCCCCTCATTCTGTGATTGTTGCGCGGGTCGCTCACAATCAGGAGTCGGCGCAGTCCGCGCACGCTACCGCCTGCTCTCCCGATCTGGCAACACCATACACGTCCTCTCATGGGATACCGAGCCATCGCCGAATGCCCTCGGCCGATGTGCAACTCCTGCACAACTCAGCCCAAAACCACCACCCTGTCGGCTATTTCGGAGGGTTCGCTGCGGTGGGTGATGAGGAGCACCGAGCGCCTGCCTCGAAGCCGCGCGATCGCCGACAGCACCATGCGTTGGGAATCGGGGTCGAGGCCGCTCGTGGGTTCGTCGAGAAGCAGCACCGGCTGGCGGGTGGCGAGGGCTCTGGCGAGGCTGATCCACTGCCGCTCGCCGCCTGACAGGGCGCGCTCGGTGACCAAGCGGGAGGTCCCCAGGTCGTGTTCGAGCCGGGAGGCTCCGATCGCCGCGAGCGCGTCGGCCGGGATTGCGTCCGGGTCGCCGAGCGCGACATTTTGCGCGAGGGTGGCTCGGAGCAGCGGCGCGTCCTGGGGAACCCACGCGAACGGTCGGGTCCGGGGGCCCGCGGGCGCTCCGGCGATCGAATTACCTGCATAATGCACGCTGCCGCCGACCTCGGCTTCAAGGCCGAGGAGGGTGCGAAGCAGCGTGGTCTTCCCGACGCCGGTTGGGCCCCGAACGACCACGATTTCGCCCGGCGCGAGCGTCAACGTCACGGGCGCGAGCGAGCCGTGCGCGAGGGTGAGTGCGTCGACGACGAGCGGCCCGACCGGCCAGGCGACGGCGCGCGGAGCGACATCGCTTTCGGTTGCGGGCTCGCGCAGCCAGGGCCTCAGGCGCGAAAAGCTCGCGTCGGCGCGGGCGAACGCCAGCCGCGCGTCGCCAAGCTCGCGCAGGGGGCGATAGGCCATGAAGAACGCGACGGCGAACGGCACAATCGAGGCGTCGGGGGTGGCGATGACGCCCGCTCTCACAAGACCGAGCACGAGCACCAGCGCCAGACCCGCCAGCCACTCGCTCGCGCCGCTGACGCCGGCGCCCCAAAGTTCGAGCCGCGACGCGCGCTGCGTAAACGCGGCGTTCAGCTGCTGAATCTGCGCGCGCACCACGCCGCCCGCTCCGTAGGTCGCCCACAGGTCAGCGTGACGAACCGCGTCATCGGCGGCCTCGAGGAGCGCATCGGCCTGGCGCGCCGACAGCGCGTGCGCGCGCTTGAGGGCGCGTCGCGCACGGCCGAGCCCCCAGCCGAATACCGACAGCGCCAAAACGGCATACAGCGAGAGATTGGGCGCAAGCCATGCGAGGAGCGCGAGGAGCGGCGCGAGCTGAGCAGCCGCGCGCACCGATCCGAGCAGGCCGGCGGTGAGGCCGAGCTCGACTTCGCGCACGTCGGAGGTGAGCGCGGCGAGCGCGCGTGTGGAAGTGGACGCCTCGGAGGCCGCATCGCTGGGCAATCTGTCCGGGCCATGATCGAAATGTCGCGCCTGCCCCCTCGAAACCGCGCCCAGCCAGCCGTCGAGCACCCGCAGGCGAAGCCCGCCGCCCAAGTCGCCGGCGACCTTCGCCTGGGCGTGCGCAGCCCATGCGCCGCCGCAGACTTTTGCGCTGATCGCAGCCAATCCAAGCAGCGAAAGCCAGAACGCGGAGGCCGCGCCCGCTGCGCCGGAGCTAAGCGCGCCGCTCAAAAGGGAGCGCGCACAGGCGGCCGCTGCGAGGGCGATCGCGGCGTGGCCGAGACCGTGCATAAGCCATCCCAGCAGCAGAGGCGCCGCCACCGAGGGGCGCCGCAACACCGTCTTCGTCGCTCGCGCGTAAAAGACAAAGAGACCCGAATCGCGCGCAGCTCCGTGCATGAAAGCCGAATCGACCTTACCTAATCATGGAGCCATTCGGGGAGTTCCATCGGCCAGCGCCCACGTTACTGCGGAATAGAATTTGCACTTTGCAGGCGTTTGGTCGACTCCGCAGGCGACGCCCGCGGCCATCGCTCTTCACGAAAGAGGCGCGATTCGCGGCGCAATCGGCTCACTGCCAGCCACGTTGAAGTAGCGCGCCCCGTTCGATTGTCAAATTCAAACGTTTTGGCCCCGTCAGACATCCAACCAAACCAGCGTCTGACTTTGGAAATAAAGCGACTCCCTTCGCCGTTGTACACGTCACGCCCCCACAGAGAGGTAGCAGCGATGAGCAAGAGCACATCCCACAGCGCGGCAGTTTCACTCGCCCACAGCAGCGTTGCCCGACGAAGCCCGGCCGCCGCGCGCCGCGGGACGGGGCCTACGCTCGTTCCCTCTGCGCGACGCAAGCACGCAGACGCCTCCCAAATTGCCTCCAAAGTGGCGCCGAACGCGCCTGCCAGCGGCGTCGTGCCGGAGCTGGCCGACGACGATCGCGCGCCTGCTTCCGACGGCGGCTTCGGCGCTGACGCGGACGCGCTCGACTTCGAGGCGGCCGCGGCCGACGCCATCCCGGCCGAGCTCGAGCCGCCCCCCGCGAGCACCTCACCGCGCGCCGAGCCTACGCGGCGTGAAGTCGAGGAAGGCGGCGGGGACTCCTCACTCGCTCGCTATTTCCGCGAGATGTCAGTGCATGCCGTGATGGGACAGCAAGAAGAGCTGTCGACTGCGGTCGAGGTCGAAGACGCCGAGATCGCCCATTGGGTCGCGCTCGTGTCACATCTGCCGGCTGCCGAGTTCATTCTTGAGTCGATCGAGCGCGATCTGCCCACAGGCGAAGAGGCCATCGAGGTTCCGCAGATTGCCGAGCTGCGGCGTCAGCTAAAAGGCCTGAAGAAGGGGGCCGAGAAGATCAGCGCCGCCCAGCAGAAGCGCTGGACGCTCACGAGTCAGCAGCTGGGCCGGGCGATTCGCCTCGCCGACAGCGATCGCCTCTGGATTCTGCACGCCGAGCAGACGGCCCGGGGTCTCATCGAGACGCGCGACTCGGAGCTCGCGGCCGCCAACGTCGAGGTCAACGCCGACCTCCCGGCTGGGCCGGTGTCGTCTCCCGCGAAGCTTCCGGCCACCCCCGCCTATCGCAAATACCTCACGGGCATTTCGTCGGCGGCTGCGTATTCCCGAATTGCGAAAAACAAGTTCGTAAAGGCCAACCTCAGGCTCGTGGTGTCGATCGCCCGCCGCTACAACCGCGGACGTCTGCCGCTCATCGATCTCATCCAGGAGGGCAATATCGGTCTCATGAAGGCGGTCGAGCGCTTCGACCACGCGCGCGGCTACCGGTTTTCCACCTATGCCTCGTGGTGGATCCGCCACGCGATCAGCCGAGCCCTGGCCGACAAGGGACGCGCCGTGCGCATCCCGGTGCACATGCTCGACACGCACAACCGCGTCGCGCGGGCCACGCAGTCGCTCATCGCCCGCACCGGACACGAGCCGTCTCTCGTCGAGCTCGAGGCCGAGACCGGCATTCCGCAGGAGAAGCTCGACAAAGTGCGCGGCACCTGGGCCGAGACCCCGTTTTCGCTCGATCGCCCTGTGGGCGACGAAGATGGCCGCAAGTTCATCGACTTTCTCGAAGATGACACCGCGCTGTCGCCGCACGAGACGCTCGAGCAGCAAAATTGGGGCAGCGAGGTGCGCCGGCTGCTCGGGACGCTCAGTCCGATCGAGTCGCGCATCATTCGCTGGCGCTTCGGGCTCGACGACGAGGACGAGCTCACGCTCAAGGAGATCGGCGACAAATACAACCTCTCGCGCGAGCGCATTCGGCAGCTTCAGGAGCAGGCGCTGCTCAAGATTCGCCGGCACATGCGCGACTGAGCGGTCGAGCTTGCTGCGCGCGGCGCGATCGCCGATCGTCCCGCGCCATGAAGCTCTACTTCACGCCGACCTCTCCGTTCGTTCGAAAAGTCATGGTCTGCGCGCACGAGCGCGGACTCGCCGAGCAAGTCGAGACCGTGCTGCTGAGGCCGTCGCCCATGAAGGCCGACGCCGCGCTCTCGCGCGAAAACCCGCTCTCCAAGATCCCGGTGCTGGTCACGGGCGACGGCGAGTCCATTTATGACTCGTCAGTCATTTGTGAATACCTCGACAGCATCGGAGACGCCGCCCCACTGACGCCGGCGCGCGGTCCGGCTCGGTTTCGTACCCTGAGACTCCAAGCGCTCGCCGACGGAATCCTCGAGGCGGGAGTGTTCATGTTCTACGAGCGCACCCTCCGACCGAAGGAGCTGCAGTGGGAGGCCGGGATCGACGGACAGGCTGAAAAAGCGCGCCAGGGGCTCGACGCGCTGGAGCGTGAGGCGCCGGGGTTTTCCGAGGTCGACCTTGGTCAGGTTTGCGTCGCGGTGACGCTCGGATGGCTCGAGTTCCGGGCGCCGCTGGGCGACTTGCGGCAAGGCCGCCCGAACCTGTTCGCCTGGTACGATGCTTTCTGTCAGCGCCCATCGATGCAGGCCACCGCACCAAAACTGACCTGACGGTCACGGGCCGAGCATCGCGATGCGCTGCAGCGCGGCCGGGTGCGCGGGGCTCCTCGCAAGCGCCACCTGATACAGCGCCCGCGCGTCAGCCAGCGCGCCCATCAGACCCAGCAGATCGCCGCCGAGCACGAGCAGGTCGGCGTTGTCCGAATGCCGCGCGATCGCAGGCTCGATGACGCGCAGTCCTGCTGCGGCCTCTCCCGACGCGAACAGCAACCGGGCCAGCGCCTCGCGGCAAGCGTCCTGAAGCGGATCGAGCGCGACGGCCCGCTCCAGCGCGCCACGGGCTCCCGCGAGATCGCCCGCCCTGAGCAAGGCGAGGCCGAGGTCCGCGTGCGGCGCGGCGTGGTCTGGGTCGTCGGCAGCCAGCCCGCGCAGCAGCGCGATCGCTCGCGGCCAGTCGTCGGCGGCCATCGCGACATCGGCCGGCTCGCGAAGGTGACCATACAGCGCGAGCCGCGCGCGCGGGCTCTGGCGAATGGCGTCGCGGTAGCGGTCGCGCAGGCGGGCCTCCTGCTCGGGAAACGCTGACGATCCGCGACCGGACAGGGAGCTTCCGTCGACGTCGCGGTGGAACGCGCAGGTCACGACGGGCACGTGCCGAAACGCGCAGGAGCGCGAGAGACGTATCCACAGGTCCCAGTCCTCGAGAACGGGAATGGTCTCATCGAACATCCCAACTTCTTCGAGGCAGGCGCGCTCGTGCAAGATACACAGCGTTGGGATGTAGTTGGTGAGCAGCAGCTGTTCGGCGTCGTGATCCCGCGAATAGGGCACGTCGCGTGAGACCTCCGCCCAGCCGGGCCCCTCTTTGCGCTGACTGATGCGAACGGCGTCGCTGTAAGCGAGGCGCGCGCCCCCCTCGCCGAGCGCGGCAACCAGCGTAGTCAGGTGCTCGGGGAAGAACACGTCATCGTCGTCGAGATAGGCGACGAAGCGGCCTCGGGCGAGGCGCAGTCCAGCGTTTCGTGCCGCCGCGACGCGGCCGTTGTGCCCCGTACGCACGTAGGTCACGCGAGGGTCCGCGGTGAGCGCGGCGACCTGTGACTCCAGCGGACCGCCTCCGTCGTTGACGACGATGACTTCGAGGTCAGCCATGGTCTGGGTCAGCACGCTTTGCACTGCACGCTGGAGCGATTCGGGGCGTTCGAACGTGGGGATGATGACGGAGACGAGCGGCGCCGCGCGCTCGGGCAGGTCGGTCGTGCGCATGCCGGTCAGCTAATCATGGCGGCACGCTCACCGACAGTCCAGCGTCGGACACGCTCCGGAGAACGACACGGTAAAGCGCTCGCCAGGCGTGGCGTTGGCCGAGTGCGCGAGCGGCGTGGCACGAATGACCTCCGCGAGGCACGCGTCGAAGGCCGCGTGGCCCGGCGCTGCCGCCGGTGCGATGGCGTCGTAGCGACCTTCCGGCGAGAGCGCGACCGTCAGCACTTGCAGCTGGTGCTCGGGGCCCTCGTGGGCGAAGCGCGAGAAGCACGCGTCGATGTCGGCCTGATGCGTGCCGATGCTCGTTCGAAATTTCGTCCAGTCACAGCTCGGACAGTCGCTGAAGTTCATTCCGCTGACGCGTCCCGCGGAGCCCGAGTAGCGCCTCTCATCCTGCGACGGCGCGACCGCGGCGACCGTCGACGCCGCAGACGCTGGCGGGATCACCGCGGCGGCAACGTCGGCCGACGGCGCCGCGGGAGGCGCGGTCCGGGCGGGGGCATCCGTTACGCGCCGGCCGGCGTCGTTCGACCGCGTGTGCACCGAGATGCCGTCGTTGCTTACGTCGAGCACGAGCTCCGCGCCGCCATCGACGTGCTGCGCGCCGGCCTGCTCCTGCGCCATTTCCGCGAGGTGCGTCGCGGCGTTCGATCGCGCTGCCATCACGAACGCCGCCGCGCAAATCGCCGTCACGGCGACGACGCCCACGACCATGGCCACGACCATCGTCGCGCAACCGCTCCCACTGCGCGACGTCGCCTGCGCCTTGGGAGCTACCCCGTGCGACGGGGGAGGAGGCATCGCGGCGTCGCGCGGGGTGCTTACGACGACGACCGGCGTGATCGGTTGGGGACTCCCAAACAGCGTCGCTGCGTTCGCGTCGATGGGCGCCGCCCCCGGCCAGGCAGGCCCCACCTGCGGCGCTGCAGCGCGAGACACCCACGGAGCGAGCGCCGCGCGCATCTCGGTCGCCGACGCGAACCGATGCGACGGCTCCTTCGACATCGCCCGCAGAACGACCGCCGACAGATCGTGCGGTACGTCGGACCGCGTTGCGCTCACCGAGGGCGTCGGCGTCGTCGCGATCGCCACGATCACTGCGGGCACGGTCGGCCCGCGAAACGGCAATTCGCCAGTCAGCGCGTGGTACATCAGCGCGCCGACCGCGTAGATATCCGCACGCAAATCGACCGAGACTCCGCGCGTCTGCTCGGGAGACATGTAAGCCGGAGTGCCGACCATCGCGCCGCTGGCCGTCAGCTGCGCCGCGTCGGGCGCCGAGCCCTTCGCGATGCCGAAATCGAGCACCTTTGCGACATCGTCGACGCCCGACATCGACGTCAGAAATACGTTATCGGGCTTGACGTCACGGTGAATCATCCCGGCCGCGTGGGCCGCTCCCAGCGCGTCGAGCACCTGGGCTGCGATGAGCGCGACGCGCGCAGGCGGCAGCGCGCCGGATCGCTCGATGAGCGTCCCCAGCGACTCACCTGACAGGTATTCCATCACCAGAAAAGGCGGCTCGCCGGCGGTCCATTGGAAGTCCGTAACCGTCACGATATTGGGATGTCCCAACTTCGCCGCCGACAGCGCTTCCCGCCGGAAGCGCTCAATGTGAGCCGGATCCGACGCGAGTCGCGGGTCGAGCAGCTTCACGGCCACGCGACGTCTCAGATCTTCCTGGGTGGCCTCATAGACCGACCCCATACCGCCGCGGCCGATGAGCCGAACGAGTCGGTACCGACCCCCGAGCAGCGCTCCCTGCTGCGGCTCGTCCGCGTCGGGTGCCACGATCATCGGCGCGCCCCGAGGCTCATCGGTCACTCACCGTACGCGCTCTTGATGATGCGCGAGGCCAGCTTATCGGCAGCGGTGCGGGCGAGCGACGCGCGACCGGCGACCTTGTTGATGAGGATCGAAAACGCGAGCGTAGGCTTGCCGGGCGGACCGGCGACGTAGCCCGAGAGCGCGATCACGTCATCGAGCGTGCCAGTCTTCGCGCGCAGCGATCGCCTGCCCTTGTCGCTACGAAATCGCTTGTGGAGCGTCCCGTCGACGCCGCCGATGGCCAGCTGCGCGACAAACTCGGGAGCCACCGCGGGGGTGCGGTAGGCCCAGCGCAGCAGCTGGGCGGTGCTCGTGGCCGTGACCCGGTTGGCGTCGTAGAGGCCCGATCCGTTCTTGATCACGACGCCAGCATCATTCGCGCCGATTTGCGTCAAAAACTTCTGCACGAGGTCGGCCGAGTCCGCGCTCTTCGCCGGCTTGCCCTTCGCCTCGCCCGATATCGACTTGAACACCATTTCAGCGTAGAAATTGTCGCTCTGCTTGCCTAGCGAATACAGGAGCGACGACAGCGGCGCCGAGCTGTGCCGCACGAGGACGGCCCCCTTCGCCGCCCCGAGCTTCACGTCGCCCGACACCTTGATACCGACCTTGTCGAGCTGCGCTTTGAGCACATATCCCGGCAGCAGCGACGGGTCTTCCACGCGGCGGGTGTAGCGCACCACACGGGCGTCCGAGCCGACCGAGCCCGAGACTTTTGCGGCCATGCGCTTGCCGCTCGCCGACAAACCAAGCACCACAGTGTCAGCACCGACATCGCCGGTCGCCACGGTTCCCTCCACATCGACGAAACCGGGAGGGTCAAACCACATGTGGGCAGTCTCACCCGTCGCGGCCGGACGAATCGTGAGCGTCAAGGTGTTTTCGTTGACCGCGACGGCGCTCACCGGCGCACGAAAAGAAGACCACTCCTCGGGCTTCTGCTCGAAGGCAGGCGGCGTCGACTGATCATCATAGAACTTCTGCTCGACCAAGATGTCGCCGTCGACGCGACGCAGGCCCTGCTCGCGCAGGTCCTGAGCGAGCGCCATCAAATCGTCCGAAGATAGCGACGGGTCGCCGTAACCGCGCAGCGTCAGCGCGCTCGCCGCACCCGCCCGAATGCTGCCGCTGACCGACGTCTCGTACCGGTGATCGGCGTGAAGAATGGAAAGCGCCGCGGCCGCAGTGTAGAGCTTGGCGTTCGACGCGGGGTTTAGCGGTTCATGTTCATGATGCGACGCAAGCACGCGACCCGAGGCGATATCGACGATCGCGACGCCGACGGCAGCGTCTTTCAGGGAGGCCACGAGGCTGCTGACCGCGCTCTGCAAATCGGCGTCGTGAACCTCGGCGGCGGGTGCAGCGGCGGCGGGCGCTTGCGGCGCTGCGTCCCGTGCGATCGACAGCGACCCGATCCCGAGGGCGAACGCGGCGGCACGCATGAGCGGAGAGGGACGCATCGCCGATCAATTACCACGACACGCGCCGGCGCCGCCAAGACGCTGATCGCGTGCGCGGCCCTTTCGCTGGCGGCGTGCAAAGGCCACAGTCGCGACGGCGACACAGCCCTCGAAGTGGTGGTCTCGTCCGACGCCGAAACCCTCGACCCGCGCTTCGTCACCGACGCGACCGGCCTGCGCATCTCGCGGCTCGTGCACGCCGGGTTGATGCGGCTTGATCCCGACACCGGGGCGCCCGTGCCCTACCTCGCGCGCGGCGTAACGACCTCGCCCGATGGACTCACCGTCACCTTCCAGCTGCGCGAGGACGTCTATTTTCACTCCGGCGCGCCCTTGACCGCGCGCGACGTCGTCGCGACGATTCACGCGCTTCGCGATCCCCGTCTTGCGTCCCGTCACGCGCGGGTTCTTGGCGCGATCGCAGGCGCCCTCGACACCGATCCGCACACGGTCGTCGTGACCCTCTCCCGCCCGCATGCCACCACGCTGACCGACCTCGAAGTCCCGGTGCTCCGCGCCGATCAAGTGTATGATGCACCTGATCTGGGAGGTACCCTCGATGGGCTCGGTCCCTATCGCGTCGTCACGCGCGCGCGCGGCAGCGTCGAGCTCGCGCCCGCCGATCGCGGAGCCTTGCCGCGACCGGCGCACGCCGTTCGGGTGCGCTCGCTGCGCGACGAGAACGCCAGGGCGCTGCGACTGCTCACGGGCAGCAGCGACGTGGCCATCAACGCGCTGTCCCCCGCGCTGCTCCCGTCGCTCGAAGCGCAGGGGCTGCGGGTGGCCTCGCGACCGGGCCTCAGCGTGAACTACGTCGTGATGCGCCTCGATCGCGGCCCCTTCGCGAGCCTCGCCGCGAGGCAGGCGCTCGACGCGTCGATCGATCGCGAATCCATCGTGAAGCACCTGCTTTCAGGGCGCGCGCAGATCGCCCGCGGCCTGCTGTCACCTTCGCACTGGGCAGCGGCCGGCGGCGAGCCCCCCGCCGCGTTCGACCTCGCGAGGGCGAGGGCGCTGCTCGGAGGCGCACACCTGCGCGCGACGCTGCTGTGCGGCACCGACAGGCTCCGCGTCGACGTGGCCCGCTCGATCGCGCAGGACGCGGCGGGCGCCGGGCTCGATCTCGAAATCGTCCCGCTCGAACTCGGGGCGCTGCTCGCGCGCCTGGCCGCGGGCGACTTCGACGCCGCGACGCTTCAGCTTCCGGAGCTCGTGGAGCCGAATACGCTGCGGGTTTTCTTGCATAGTACATCGATTCCGCCCCAGGGCTCCAACCGTGGCCGCGTTCGCGATCAGGCGCTCGACGAGCTGCTCGACGACGGCGAGGCCACCGGCGACCGGAGTCGTCGCGCGGCGATTTACGCGAAGCTCGAGGCGCGCATTCGCCAGCAGGCGTTTGTGCTTCCGCTCTGGCACGAAGACCAGATCGCCGTGACGGGGCCGCGGGCTGCAGGCTTTCAAACGAGCGCGGAAGGTCGCTGGTTGGGCCTCGCAGCCCTGCCTTGAGTGCGATAGGAGTCGGCGCGTGAAGATCATCACGTGGAACATCAACGGTGCGCGGGCGCGAGAGGCGCAAATCCTCTCGCTGATCGAGCAGCAGTCGCCGGACGTGCTGTGTTTGCAGGAGGTCAAGGCCTCGCGCGAGCAGCTGCCCACCAGCCTGTACGGCCTCGGCGCCCTGCCCGACTACCACGCCTGCTGGCACGGCAACCCGGGATACTCCGGAGTCGCGCTCCTGATGAAGAAGTCCCGCTTTGACGCGCCGGTCTTCACGCACCCTGCGTTCGACATGGAAACGCGCATCGTCACCGCGGCGAGCGGCACGACCACATTCGCGAGCGTGTATGCGCCCAACGGCGGCAAGGACTACGTCGCCAAAATCGCCTTCTTCAAGGCGATGGTCTCCTACGTCGCCGAGCTCGCCGCGCAGGGCCAGCGCCTCGTGCTTTCGGGCGACATCAACATCGCGCTCACCGAGCGCGACGTTCACCCCAGTCAGCGCAAACCCGACGTGATCGGCCAGCGCGAAGAGGAGCGGGTGCTGTTTCGGGAGCTGCTCGAAGGCGGCAGGCTCGTCGACCTCGGAAGGCAGCTCGCGCCCGAAGACGACCGGCTATTTTCGTGGTGGCCCTACTGGCGCGCGGCCAAGGCGCGCAACCTGGGGTGGCGCATCGACTACGTGCTGGCGAGCGAGGCGATCGCCGGCGGGGCAAAATCGGGCTCGATTCTGCGTGAGTTCGGCGCCAGCGACCACGCGCCGGTCGTGGTGGACCTTGATTTTTAGGGCATGACGACCGAGCCCGCCGCCGCCACCTCGGCTTCGCACGCGCTGGCCCGCTGGCCCGCGGCGCGAGCCCTGGCCGCCCTCGCGCTGCTCGTGGTGCTCATGTTCGGGGACGTGCTCGCGAGCTCGGGCGCGCAGGTGCTCGGGGCGCCCTCGACCGACATGGCCCTGCAGTTCGTGTCATGGCGCGAGTTCGGCTTCGGGCAACTTCGCCACGGCAACCTCGCCCTGTGGAACCCTCACATTTACGGCGGAGCGCCCTACTTTGGCGGCGCGCAGGCGGCGCTGCTGTACCCTCCCAACTGGGTACTTCTCTTTCTGCCCACAGTGCGCGGGATCAACCTCTCGATCGCCATCAACGTGTGGCTCCTCGGCGCGTTTACTTATGCGTGGGCGGGTTACCGCGGGCTCGCGCCGCTCGCGAGCCTGGTCGCCGCCGCCTTGCTCATGCTGTGCGGCCCTCATTTCATGCACGTCTACGCCGGGCACCCGGTTCACATGGCGTCGATGGCGTGGGCGCCGCTGCTGCTTCTGGCCGTCGACGGCGTGCGCGCGCAGCTGCCGCACGGGCCAGCGGCTAAAGTGTGGGGTTTTTGCCTGCTCGGCGCCGTTGCCGAGGCGATGCAGCTCCTGGCGGGCCATCCGCAATATGCCTTTTACTCTGCGATCGCAGCCGCCCTCTACCTTGCGGCGTACGTCGACCGGCGGGCGATCGTGCGCACCGTGCTGCAGCCGGCGGGCGCGCTCGCGGTCATCCTGATTTTCGGGGCGGCGCTGGCGAGCCTGCAGCTGCTCGTGTCGATCGAGGCCACGAGCGAGACCGTGCGCAGCGTGCGCCTTCCGTTCGAGTTCGCCTCGATGTTCGGCTTTCCTCCCGAGAACCTCGCGACGCTGCTGAGCCCCTATGTGTTCGGTGACATGTCGACCGTCCCTTATTGGGGCAGGTGCTACCTGTGGGAGATGTCACTCTATTTTGGAGTGGCGGCGCTCGCGCTCGCTACCTACGCAGTGGCCTACGGGCGCGGCGCTTCGCTGGGAGGTCGGCGCGACACCTCCCGGCTGCTACTGGTGGCGCTGGTCACGTTCGTGATCGCGCTCGGCGTGCACACGCCGCTCTTTCGCGGCCTCTACACCTGGGCGCCGGGCTTCGACAAGTTTCGCAGCATCTCGAAATTCACGTTTCAGTCGTCGCTCTTCCTCGTCATGCTCGCGGCCACCGGCCTCGACGCGGTCATCCGTAAACGGGAGATCCCGCGCCGATTCGTGCTGGGCACGGCGGGAGCGAGCGCTGCGGTACTCGCGCTTTGCGTCGCCCTGCGCCTTCGTTCGATCTCGGGGTGGGGCGAGTGGTTTCGCGCCATCGCGCACACGGGCGAATCGTATCTGCCAACCGCGGCGGCGAGCGACCCCGCATTTGCGCAGGCCGCGCGCAGCCACGCAGCCAGCTCCCTGCTGCTTCCGGCGTTCATGCTGGCCCTGACGGCGGCTGCCCTGCACTTTTCTGCCAGGTGGCGCCACGCCACGACGGCGCTCGCGCTGGTCGCAGTCGCCGAGACTTACGGCGTCGCGATGCACGCGCGCGCCACCTTCGATGCCGCGACGATCGCCGCGCCGGAGGTCACCGAGTTTCTGCGGGCCCACCCCGGAGACGCGCGCGTGCTCAACGTCCTTCAGCCGAACAGCGGCCTGTCGACGGGCGCCAGCGATCTGTGGGGGTTCGACCCTGGCGTCGTGCGCCGCTACGCCGAGTTCATCACGTGGACGCAAGGCGCGTCGCCGGACAAGGCTACCCAGTATGTTACCTTTCGGTCCCTCGATCCGCTCTACGCGATGCTTCGCCTGCGCTACGCGATGCTCCCTGACGCGCGCGGCGTGAAGGTTGTGGAGGCCGCGCTACCTCCCATGAAGCACGTGCAGCTCATCGCCACGGTTCAAGTCGCCGCTGGGCGCGACGCGGTGTTTTCGGCCCTTCGCGCGCCGGGCTTCGACCCCCGCACAACCGTCGTGCTCGAGTCCGCGCCGTCGGTCGCGCCCGACAGCTCCGCGACTCCGGGCAGCGCGCGCGTGATCGCCTCATCGACCGACTGGCTGGAGATCGAAGCCGACGCTCCCGCCGCGTGCGTGCTCCTGATCACCGATACCTTCACGCCGTCCTGGCGCGCGATCGCGCAGAGCGACAGCGCCCAGCAGCGCTACGAAATCATGCCGGCGAACTACATTTTGCGGGGCATCCCGCTGTCAGCGGGGCACCACCACTTGCGGGTCGAGTACGCTCCGCGCTCGTTTCGCGCGGGCCTGTGGACGTCGGCCGCGGCGTGGCTGCTGCTCGTCGCATCAAGCGTTGTCGTGGCAGCGCGACTCCGCCGGCGCGAAGGGCGTGATGTCCGCTCGTAGCTTCGTCATCGTGGGGCAGACGGCGCTCGCGTCTGATGCCTTTCTGCTGAACGACTTTCCGGGCACGAGCGGACGCCTCGACGTGCTCGCGCGCTGCGTTCGCGCCGCGCTGCTCGTGTCGCACGGGGTGCGGCGCGACGCTGCAGTGTACCTGGTTCTGTTGGGAGGTCCCAGAGCGCCGCGCACCGTGCGAATCGCGGGCGCGGACGTGAAGTTCCTAAGGCCCGACGAGCGAAGCATCGCGACGCTGCTGCAGAAGGTTCTCACTGGTGATCACGGAGCGGCGGGCGACGGCTTCGTGCCGGTGAAGCCCGGCATCGCCGTCGCAGCGGGCGGGCTCGACGCAGTGCTGGCCGACCTCACGACGGAGTCGCTGTATGTGCTCGACGAGACCGGCAGCGACGCGCGCGGGCACCTTCGCAGCGCGGGTGGTGCATTTTTTCTTGGGGACCACGTCGGCTTCAATCCCGACGCGCGGGCCCAGCTGCTGTCGCTCGGCGCGCGCACGGTCTCGGTCGGTCCGGTGAGCCTGCACACCGACGACGTCGTGTCGGTGGTGTCGAACGAGCTCGATCGAATCGCGTAGCGCGGCGGGCAGCGCCTGCCGTTGCCGAGCGAGCGCACATGAGCGTATCGTGGGAGGTTCTGGCCACTTTCCGCAGCGCGAGGTCTCATGCCCGTCTTCGTCGTCTGTGAGCTCGGCGCACCGCCACAGCGCGTGAAGATCGACTCACCGCCCGTTCGCGTCGGTCGCGATCCTGAAAATGACATCGTCATTCGGGAAGACGGCGTGTCCCGCGATCATGCGCTTTTCGTCATGGCCGACAGAGGCACGTGGATCGTCAGCTGCGTCTCCGACACCAACCCCATCGTCGTTGACGGCGTGCTGACCAGTCGCGGGGCCACCGTGCGCGAGGGCTCCCAGGTGCTGGTGGGCAGCAAGTACATGATCATCTTTTCGAACACCGACGCAGCTGCGGCCGAGTACCTCGGTTCTGCTGCGGGCTACACGCAGGCCAGCTGTCTGCAGTGCCAATGGACCGGCATCGTCGGAACCTACAGCGTCGAGCCAACGTGCCCGCGCTGCGGAGGATCCGACTTTTCGGGCCTCAACCACTTCGACAGCGGGCACCACGCCGTGGCCGAGATCGAGGACCTCGGCGACACTTCGACGATCGTCGCGTCTGCGAGCGAGCTCGCGGCTGATTTCAGCCGGCTGCTCAAGGCCAAGCGGAGCGCGCTGGAGCGTGTCGACGGTCACAAGGAGGCAGGGGCCCGGCTGACGCTGAAAGAGACGGAGCCGCTCGTGCTGGCGAAGTCATCGCCCGGCGCGGCCGCGCTTCACGGCATGCTCATCGTCGGCAGCGCCAGCATTTCGTGGAGCAGCAGCCAATTCGTGATTCGCAGCGCCCTGACCCACCCGGCGCTCAAATTGAACGGCAAGGCGATCGAAGGCGCGCCGCTCAAGGATGGCGACCTCATCGAGATCGGCACCAACAGCTTCCGGTTCGTCGTCGGCTGAACGTAGCGCAGGTCGTCAGCGCGCGACCCTGTTTTCGGGGAACGCCCACGACAGCGCAGCGCCGACCGCGGCCATCGCCGCGATCGTGTGAAAAATGGGAGACATCCCAACACGCAGCGTTTGGGCGTATGCGGCCAGGGCGGCGCTGCCGAGTCCCCTACCGTGGTCGGGCCCAAGAATGGCCGCGAGCACTTCATCGGGAAGGCGTCCGGCGACCGCGTGCGCAACGATCGCGCCGAGGGCGCCCACGAGCACCGCGCCTCCTATGGTGCGGAAGAACATCGTGCTCGCCGTAGCCACACCGCGCTGCGCCGCCGACACGCTCTCCTGGACAGCGATCAGCAAGGCCGTGTTGGCGAGGCCCATTCCCGCGCCGAAGACGAACATCGTCGCGCGCAGGAAGTTGACGCCGGAGCCCAAAACGACCGCGCGATCGAGGGCGATTGAGGCGAGCGCCACGAGCAAAAACCCTCCGCGCACCAAGGGCCGGGTGCCCACCTTGAGCAGAAGTCGACCGGAGAGCGCCGCCATCAGCGGCCACCCGATGAGCATCGGCGCGATGGTCGTGCCGCCGTCGGTCGGTGAGCCTCCCAAAATGGCCTGCACGTAGAGCGGGACATACAAGACAACCGAGGTCATCACTCCGCCGACGACTGCGCCGGCCGCGCTCGACACGGCAATGAGGCGCCTCCCGAGCAGATCGAGCGGAAGTATCGGCGAGGGGTGACGGCGCTCGACCCACAAAAACGCCACGAGCGAGGCGAGTG
This sequence comes from Myxococcales bacterium, assembly GCA_947473045.1. Lineage (GTDB taxonomy): Bacteria > Myxococcota_A > Polyangia > Polyangiales > Polyangiaceae > JANYHY01. Next base: position 58,255 of record CANJCO010000010.1, read on the forward strand.
ACAGCGGCAGGGTCAGGCCCGGAGACGATCCACTCACCCCCGCGAGCAACGACAGAACGGCCGCAGTGAGGAGCAACGCGCCAAAGCCGTCGATCGCGCGCGACGGAGCTTCGGTGCGCTGCTCTTTGTAGCCCGCTGCCAGCAGCGCCGCGGCGAGCGCGCCGAAGGGTACGTTGATGAAGAACACCCAACGCCACGACAGCACGCGAACAATGAGACCTCCCAGGAGAGGCCCCGAAATGCCTGCGATCCCCCAAACGGCGCCGAACAGCCCCTGGATGCGCGCCCGCTCACCCGGCGTAAACAGATCTCCGATGATCGTGAGCGCGATCGGCTGAATCCCGCCGGCGCCTACGCCCTGCACGGCGCGCGCGACGATGAGCAGGTTCATGGTGGGGGCCATCCCGCTCGCGACGGATCCGAGCAGAAACAGCGCGATACCGACTAGCATCGTCGGCTTGCGCCCGAGTGTGTCGGCGAGCTTGCCGTAGAGCGGAATGGTGACCGTGGTGGCGAGCATGTAAACGGCGCCAACCCAGCCGTAGCGCTCGATGCCGCGGAGCTCCGACACCACGGTCGGCATGGCGGTGCCGATTACGGTGGCCTCCATGGCCGCCATGAACATGGCGAGCAGGACCGCGCCAACGACAACGCGACGACCGGCGATGGGGGAAGTATCGGTCATGGATTCCGGCTTCGATGCTCCGGCGCCAACGGGGTGTCGACTCGGGCGATCGCGCGCGATTGTAGTCGACTTGCCGGGTGGCCAGCAGGGCGGCCGAAAAACATCCTGACAGTAATTGGCGAAGCCAGTTGCGTGGGGTGGGGACCGGCGAAAAATCGCGTTTTTCGGGGCGAGGAGGTGCATACCTCCCCGAGATGAAAGGCTGGCAGGCCGCTGCTTCAACGGCCTGCTAGGCTGGCGCCGCATGACGACCCATCAACACGCAGCAGCGCCTGCCTCCGGCCTGCCAGGGCTTCCCGACATCGACACGAACGAATACGGCGGAAAGCGTGACGGCGTCCGACAGTCGACCGATCGGCGCCTGTTCATGCAGCTGGTCGTCTGCGACGCGCCCGATCCGGCGGCCGCCCAACAAGAGCTGGTGCGCGGCCTGCGGGGCGCTGGCCTTCAAGGCGTCGTCTACGCCGATGCCGCGAGCCCGAGGGGCGTCGGCCTGCTCACGTGGGGCGAAGATCCAGCGCGATTCGTGCGCGACGTGCGCCCGCTGTTCAGCCGCGGCGCCCTGCGCGACGCGCAAATGCGCGACGACTTTTCGATGATGGGCCGCACTTACGCGATCGGGCACGAGCCGAACCTGGAGCACTGGCTGCTGGAGCGCAGCGTGGAGCGCGTGCTCGACGCCGAGTGCCCGTGGCACGTCTGGTACCCGCTCCGGCGCACAGGGGCGTTCGCGAAGCTGGCAGGCGACGAGGTCGGCGGCCTCATGCGCGAGCACGCCGCAATCGGGCACGCGTACGGGCAAAAAGGCCTCGCGCACGACGTACGCCTCGCGTGCCACGGCCTCGACGCCAAAGACAACGAGTTCGTCATCGGGCTCATCGGCAAAGAGCTCTTCCCGCTCTCGCACCTCGTTCAGGCCATGCGCAAGACCCGGCAGACCAGCGAGTTCATCTCGCAGATGGGTCCGTTTTTCGTGGGCTACGCCGTCGAACGTGTGGGCTGAACGCGCGGGGCCGCAGCTCAGCGGCTGAGCCAGCTGTCGTGATAGTCGGCGCGCTCGATGCCGAGCGCCTGCGCGGTCGGCAGCAGCGGCTCGAACGTGTCGCACATCACCGCGAGCTCGTCGGTCGACTTGCTCCCGATGCTCGCCTCGTAGGCGCCCGGATGGGGGCCGTGGGCAATACCTGCAGGATGCAACGAAATCGCACCGGGTCCGACGCCGCGCCGACTGGTGAAGTTGCCGCGCAAGTAGAGGATCACCTCGTCGCAGTCGACGCTCGAATGCGGATACGGGCACGGGATCGCGTGCGGGTGGTAGTCGGTCACCCGGGGCACGAACGAGCAGATGAGAAACCCGCGCCCCTCGAACGTGCTGTGAATCGTGGGCGGCAAGTGTATCAAGCCCGTTTTTGGCTGGTATTTCTCAATATTAAACGCCCACGGGTACACGAAGCCATCCCAGCCAACCACGTCCATCGGAGCCGTCTCGAGCAGGTAACGCGTAAAGCGCCCTCCCCGCTTGACCAGCAGCTCGCGCGGGCCGTCGAGCGGCTGATCGGGCGAGGCGATCGGGCCCGTAGGGTGCACGAAATCGCGATGCGTGTAGGGCGCATCCATTCGCAGCTGACCGACCGGATTGCGAAACTCAGCGGGGATGAAGACGCTGGGCGCCTCGAAGATCATCACCCGAAGCTCGGGCGAGGTCAGGTGCCAGCGGTGAATCATGCCGTGCGGAACGTGCACGTAGTCTCCCGCTGCGACGTCGAGCCAGCCGCACGGCGACTCAAGACGGGCGGAGCCTTCGTGAATGAAAAACAGCTCGTCGCCGTCGCCGTTGGAGAAATACGCGTCATCGCTGGTGGTGACGCGCGCGAGCAGTATGGTCACGTCGCGGTTGAAGAGCACCGGGGTGCGCGCGTCGATGAGCTGTCCCGCCGCCGGAAGCGCATCCGAGAGGTAGAGCCGGCGCTTGAGCGGAAACGCGCCGTCGGGAGCCGCGACAGGCGGGTGAAAACCGCGCGTGGTGCCCCCCACCTCGAGGTGCGGCGTCACCGGATTGCGATGATAGAAGTAAGTAAACGGGCCCGAAAACCCGCCGCGCGTGAACATCTCTTCATGAAAGAGGTGGCCGCGCGCGTCGCGAAAAACGGTGTGGGGCTTCGGGGGAACGATCCCCGCGCTCTGACGGTCAATCACGGGAGCGTCGCCTTCTGCGCGCGCTCGATGCTCTCGAACAGCGCCCTGAAGTTGCCGTAGCCGAAGCCGGGATCGCCGGCGCGTTGAATGATCTCGTAGAAAAACGGACCTGCGCGCGAGTCGTCGTAATAGCCGGCGGCCTCGCGCATGAAGATCTGGAGCATGTACTTGTCGTTCTGTCCGTCGAGCAGGATCTGCAAACGCTCGAGCTCGGCCAGCTCCTCTTTCACGTTCGTGATGCCGAGGCTCTGGAGGCGCTTGGGCAAGTCGCGGAAGTAGGAGAGCGGCGTCTTGAGAAACTCGACGCCGCGGCGGTTGAGCTCTTCGACCGTGGGAATGATCTGGGGCACTGCGAACGCAATGTGCTGCACACCGTTGCCGTGGTTGTCATCGACGAACTTGGCAATTTGCGAGTCGCGGAACGCAGGCCGAAGCGGCTCGTTGGTGGCAAATTTCACCCCGCTCTCCGGGTCCCACATCACGATCGACCGGAGCCCTGAGCCCATGCCGAGGTCTTTGGTCACGTCCTGAGTGTGAAAGCTGATATCCCAGAATTTTTCCATACCAAGAACGTCGCGGTACCAGCCGATGATCGGCTGCATCGTGAGCCCGTTCGAGGTGATGTGATCGATCGATGTCACGCCAAAGCGGTTTTCCGGCTGGGACATGTGTCCCGTGCCCACGTCGACGAAGCCCGGGGCGAAGTCTCGGTAGCCGTCGCGCTGAACGAAGCGGAACGCCACATCGCCCAGCGGCGTCGCGATTTCGACCGAGCGGTACGTGCCGCCGCCGTCGGCTACGTGTTCGAGCGGCTCGCTCAGGAAGGTTCCGCCGCGCGCTTCGAGCACGGCGATGGTCTTGTCGAGGTCGGCGACGCGAAACGACAGGCTCATCACCCCCGCCGGGTGCCTGCGCAGATAACGCGACGCCTTCGACGACTGCGTCAGCGGCGTAGACAAGCAGACGCGGACGTCGCCCGCGCCGAAGACGACCGACTGCTGGCCGCCTTTGCGGCAGAGCTCGTCGCCCGACCGCGCGATCTCCTTGAAGTCGAACACGTCCGTGTAAAATCGCTTCGATCGCTCGAAGTTTTCGACGGCGAAGTGAAACGAATCGTATCCGACGATGCCGAGCCCCGGTCCTGACATGCGCCGCAGCATGCCACACCCGCGCCCCGGCCGTCATCGCGCTCGTCGCACGCGAAACGGTTGCGCCGCAGCCGTCCCGCTCCGGTACTTTCTCGCTCCGCGTCGAAAAGACGTGCCGAATGCGTCGCCAGGGCGGCAGAAATCGGCTATGGTTTTCGCCCGTCTAGCGGCGCTTTTCGTGTCGCGCCACAGGAGACGGAATATGAGCCGCAAGCCGACGAAATATGTGTTCGTGACAGGCGGGGTCGTCTCTTCGATCGGCAAGGGGCTCGCGAGCGCGTCGGTCGGCGCGCTGCTCGAAGCGCGCGGACTGAAAATCACCCACCTCAAGCTCGATCCGTACATCAACGTCGATCCGGGCACGATGAGCCCCTACCAGCACGGCGAGGTCTTCGTGACCGACGACGGGGCCGAGACCGACCTCGACCTCGGCCACTACGAGCGGTTCACCACCGCGCGCATGACCAAGAGCAACAACTTCACGACCGGGCGCATCTACGAGGCCGTCATCTCGAAGGAGCGACGCGGCGAGTATCTCGGCGCGACGGTTCAGGTCATTCCGCACATCACGGACGAGATCAAATCGCGGGTGCGCGACGCGACCGAAGGCGTCGACGTGGCCATCATCGAAGTCGGCGGTACCGTGGGCGACATCGAATCGCTGCCCTTCCTCGAGGCGATTCGTCAGCTCAAGATCGAAGCCGGTCCGCAAAACGCGCTGTCGATGCACGTGACGCTCGTGCCCTACATCGCCACGGCCGGCGAGCTCAAGACGAAGCCGACGCAGCACTCGGTCAAGGAGATGCGCGAGATCGGCATTCAGCCCGACATTCTGATTTGCCGCTCGCAGGAGCCGCTGCAACAGAGCACGAAAGACAAAATCGCCCTGTTTTCGAACGTCGCGACCGAGGCCGTGGTCAGCGCGATCGATGTATCTTGCATCTATGAAGTGCCCCTTCACTTTCATGCGCAGGGGCTCGACGAGCTCATCGCGGAGCGGCTCAACATCTGGAGCCGTCAGCCCGATCTGTCGGCGTGGCAGCGCATCGTCGACAAATTCAAAAAGCCGGCGCGCGGCACGGTGCGCATCGGCATCGTGGGCAAATATGTTCACCTCAAGGACGCCTACAAATCGCTGCATGAAGCGCTCGTGCACGGCGCGCTGAAGAACGACTCGCTCATCGACTTTGAGTACATCGACTCCGAGCAGATCGAAGCGAAGAGCGCGGCCGAGCTGGTCGGTCACCTCGACGCGATTCTCGTTCCCGGGGGTTTCGGAGATCGCGGAACCGAGGGGAAAATTGCGGCGATTCGCTTTGCCCGCGAGAGCCGGGTGCCGTTTTTCGGGATCTGCCTCGGCATGCAGCTGGCGGTCGTCGAATACGCGCGCCACGTCGCCGGACTCACGCGGGCGGGGTCGAGCGAGTTCGACAAAGACTGCGCGGAGCCTGTCATCGATCTGCTTCCCGAGCAGCGCGGCCAGCGCAACAAGGGCGCGACGATGCGTCTCGGCGCCTTCCCGTGCTCGCTCGAGAGAGGGTCCGTTGCGGCCGAGGCCTACGGCACCACCGAGATCTCGGAGCGCCATCGCCACCGCTACGAGTTTTCGAATGAGTACCGCGAGCGGCTGGTCGCGGCCGGCCTGTCGCTGAGCGGCACTTCGCCCGACCGGAAGCTCGTCGAAGTGATCGAGCTCAAGGACCACCCGTACTTTCTGGCGTGCCAGTTTCACCCCGAGTTCAAGAGCCGCCCTACCGCGCCACACCCGCTGTTCACGCGGTTCGTGCGCGCCGCGCTCGAGCACCGTGACGCGCGCGAAAAAGCGGCCGCCGACGCCGCTCCGCGCACGAGCGAACCGGTCGGCGTCACCACCGTAAACTAGCAGGCCGCTAGCGAACCGACTGCGCAGGCGCGCGTCGCTTGCGCACGCGGAGGCACCGAATTCCGCGTTTTCTGGCCCTGCGCGGTGGCACGCTGCGTGCTGGGAAGCAGCGCATGAGCAAGCCCATCCCAGCGGTGCAAAAATTCATGACCTACAGTCCCCACACCGTCGGCGCCGAGCAGACCATGGCGGTGGCCCACAAGATGATGCGGGACCACCACATTCGGCACCTGCCCGTGCTTCACGGAGGCAAAATCGTCGGCGTGATCTCCGACGGCGACCTCCATCTGATCGAGACGCTGCGCGACGTCGATCCGCACACGGTCCGCGTGGAAGACGCAATGACCCAGACGCCCTACACAGTGTCGCCCGAGACGCCGCTCGATGACGTCGTCGGCACGATGGCCGAGCACAAGTACGGCTCCGCGATCGTGATGCAACACGACAAAGTCGTCGGCATCTTCACGACGGTCGACGCCTGCCGGGCCTTCGCCGAGCTGCTTCACACGCGCCTCGCGAATTAGCCGCGGGCGGCGATCTCCAGCGCGACGCGCTCGGCGGCCTCGATCGCGCCTTCGATGTAGCCGGTGTGCTCGCGCGCGCTCTCGGTACCTGCAATATGCACGCGTCCGAACGGCGCACGTATCGCGCTGGCGCACGAAGACAGAGCCCCGGTGCCGAGCACCGACACAGGGCACCCCCGCGTCCAGATCTCGGTCGACCAGTCGTGATCCACGTAGACGCGCGGGGTGCGCGCCTGCTCCCCGAAGAGCCGCGCAAACACCCCGACGACGGCGCCGCGTCGCTCGATTTCGGTTCGCTGCGACCAGGTGCGCGCGTCCTGCCCGACGATGAACGCGACGAGCGCCGGACGCTTTCCGTCGTGCGTCGTGGCGTCGAAGGTCACGCTCACCGGACCGCGGTCGCAGACCGCTTCGCCCGACAATCCCGCGGAGCGCCAGAACGCGCGCTCATACGTCGCGAACGCTTTCACGGTCGCACCCATCGGGGAGCGCTGCGACAGCTGCTCGCAGAGCACCGGCAGCGCGGGAGAGAAGTCGATCCGCGACCAGAGCGCCGGAGGGAGCGCGAGGACCGCGTAGCGCGCGGAAATGGCTGCCTTGTCGGTCGTCACGGTGACGTCCCGCTCGCTCTGCGCGATCGCGCGCACCGGCGAACTGAGCTCCACTGCAGCGCCGAGCTCGCGCGCCAGGGCAAGCGCGATCGACTGCGACCCGCCGATGAAGCGCGTCGCCTGCGCCCCCTTGTCCGACTCGATGAGCGCCTCGAATCCGCCGCCCGCGCGCACGTACGAGAGAAAATAGAGCATCGACACGTCGCTCATTTCTGCGCCGAACACGACACGCGAGGCCGCCGCGAGCAGGTCCCGACTCTGGCGGCTTCTCAGCCACTTGCGCGCGTAGTGTTCGAGCGACACCGAGTCGAGCTCGGCCGCGTTGTTTGCGGCGAGCGGATCGCGCGGGTCGACCTGCGCGGTGAGCTTCGCGAGGCGCATCATGGTCAGCTGGAGTTCGAGCAGCTTCCAGGGCGACAGCTTCGGAATCGTGCCGGCGTAGCTCGACACCCTCCCGCCCGCGTCCATCAAGCGCTTACCCGCAGTATATTGCGGATAGGTCGCGACGCCGAGCTCGCCCGCGAGCGCTTCGAGCCGGGCGTGACCTCTGCCGAGCCACTGGCCGCCGAGGTCAAACACGGCGTCATCGACCTGCGACGAAAAGGTGCGGCCGCCGACGCGATCGCGCGCTTCGAGCACCCGAACACGCAGCCCGCGACGGGTGAGCAAGCGGGCCGCTACGAGCCCTGAGACGCCGGCTCCAACAACCACGACATCGTATTGCATACCGGGAATTCTGCCCGATTCCGATTGCCGCGAGAACGCCCTTCCCATACCACGCAGAGAATGGACGACTGGCTCACCGAATCGGCAACGCAGCTCGCCGGTCGCATTCGCCGGCGCGAAGTCTCCAGTGAGGCCGTCGTTTCGGCACACATCGATCGCGCGAAGCAGACCCGCGTCGCGCTGGGCGCCATCGCGAGCGACCGGTTCGACGAGGCCATGCGGGAGGCCCGGGCCGCTGACGCGCAAATCGCCCGCGATCCGTCCGCGTCGCTGCCCCCTCTGCTCGGCGTTCCGTGCAGCATCAAAGAGTGCTTCGCGCTCACCGGCATGCCCCAAAGCGCGGGCCTCGTCGCCCGCCGGGACTACCGCGCCCCCCGCGACGCCGTGACCGTCGCGCGTCTGCGGGCAGCGGGCGCCATCCCGATCGGCGTGACGAACACCAGCGAGCTGTGCATGTGGATGGAGAGCACAAACCGGCTCTACGGTCGCACGAACAACGCCTACGACGTCGGGCGTACTGCCGGCGGAAGCTCGGGCGGCGAAGGCGCGATCGTAGGCGCGGGCGCAGCGCCTTTCGGCCTCGGAAGCGACGTCGGCGGTTCCATCCGGATGCCCGCGTTTTTCAACGGCGTCTTCGGGCACAAGCCAACCCCCGGGCTCATTTCCAATGACGGTCAGTTCCCGACAGCGCACGGCGACGCGCAGCGCTACCTCTGCTCCGGGCCGATCACGCGACGCGCAGAAGACCTCTGGCCGCTCCTGAAAATCCTCGCCGGTGGCGACGCTCCAGGCGATCCCGACCGCGTCGAACTCCGCGGACTCGTCGTGCTCGACATCGCGGAAAATGGCCGGCTCGGCGTCTCGCGCGAGGTGCGCGCCGCCCAGGTCAGCGCGGCTCACGCCCTCGCACGGAAGGGCGTAAACGTGCGCGCGTTCTCGTCGCCGAGGCTGCGCCACTCGCTCGAGATGTGGTCGGTGCTCATGAGCGAAGCGGGCGGACCTACGTTTGCCGAGCTGCTCGGAGAAGGACGCGCGCTGCCCGCCGCGCGCGAGCTGGGCTTGTGGGCGCTCGGGCGCAGCCAGCACACGTTCATCGCGATCGCGCTGGCGCTCGTCGAAAAGCTGCCCGCGCTCAAGGGCGACCAGGCGCGCCGCTTCGTGGATATGGCCCGCGAGCTCAGAGTGGAGCTCACGACCGCGATGGGCGAAGGCGGCGCCTTGCTGTTTCCGCCGTATCCGACCACCGCGCCACGCCACAACGCGCCGATGCTGCTGCCCGTTCAATGGATGTATACTGCAATATTCAACGTGCTCGAAATGCCGGTCACGCAGGTTCCAGTTGGCCTCGGAGCGGGCGGCCTGCCGCTTGGCGTGCAGGTCGCCTCGAGCCCCGGTCGTGACGACGTCACCGTAGCGCTCGCGATCGCGCTCGAGCGCGAATTGGGCGGCTGGGTTTCTCCCGGCAAAACCGCCTGTGCGCGGCCACCGTTCGGCGATTGAATCGGCGCGCGTCGAGGGGTACCGTGGAGATATATGTCTGCCAGCAACCGACCCGCGAGCGGCGCCACCGCGTCCCAGTCCGTCGTCAACGCGCCCGCGCCCGAAGCAGGGCAGTTGCTAGCCGGCGCCCGGCTCGTCAAGCGCCTCAGTAGCGAGACGGATCGACAGGTCTGGCGCGCCGAGCTTTCGGGCACGATGGTTTCCGTTTGCGCCTTCACAGGCGACCCCCGCAGCGAGACCGCGCGCAGATTCCGCGAAGGCGCACAGACGCTGCTCGACCTGACCTTGCGCTCGCCGATCCCCGGCGTTCTGCGCGTGCACACCTTGAGCGAAGACGGCCTCGCCTATGCGGCGGACCTGTGGACGGTCGGCAGCGTCGCCAATCTCTCAGCGCTCGGCTGGGGCCTCGAGCCGCGCATCGATTTGCTGCGGCAGGTCTGCAGCGCGCTCGAGCAGCTCCACGCCCTCGGAATTCCGCATGGCTGCCTGCTGCCGAGCAACATCCTCCTCGACGACGATCTACGGCCGGTGCTGTCCGATATCGGACTCCATGATCCCAGGGAGCTGGCGAACGATCCCGCGACGCGCGCGTACGTTCCATCGGAGCTGGCAGCGGGCGAAGCCTTTTCGACGGCCACCGAGGTGTTCGTGCTCGGTCAGCTGCTGCAGATGCTGCTGCTCGACGCCGATCCCCCGCCTGAATACGCCGACCTTCCGAAGCTCGAGACCATCGCCGCGATCGCCCCCGCGGGGCTCGTACGCATCGCACGCAAGTGCCTGCTCGCGCGCGCCGACCAGCGCTACGGCAGCGTGGCGGAGCTCGTCATCGAGCTCGCGCGCTTCGAGGAGTTCGAGACGGTCGGCCTGCCGCATCCCGACGTGCGCGAGGCCAACGTTCCGGTCAGTCGCTATGTCAGCCCCGCTGCACGCTCCTCGCTCACCCCCCAACCCCCCCAGCCGCCGTCCTCGAAGACCGGCGCCAACAAGGCCATCAACAAGACGGGCGCCAACAAGGCCATCCCCAAAGAAATTCGGCAACCGAGCGCGCCGAGCATGGAGTCGGCCTACGCTGCTAGGGAGCCCGCCGAAGTCAAGGCACGCCCCACCTGGATCGTCCTCGGGTGGCTCGGCGCCCTGATCGTCACGCTCGGCAGCGGTTTCCTCGGCGTGCAGATGGGTTCGCTCGAAATCGTGTGGCGCGTTCTCGCCGCCATCGGCTTCGGCGCCTTCGTCGCCCTCACGCCTGCGGGCGGGGCAGCGTTCAAGGTGCGCGGCGCGCTCGCCGTGGTCTTCTTCGCCGTGGGCTTCGCCGTGGACGGAGCCGCGGTGCTTCGCGAGGGCAGCGCGGCCGACCGCTTCGCTTCGAGCGACCCGCACATGGTCGTCAGCGCGGTGCGCGACCTGCGCAAACAGGGCCGGGTCGATTTTCGAAACATCGTGATGCGCGGCGGCGACCTGCGGGGTCAGGATTTTCGTCAGTGCAACCTCGAGTGGACGAACTTCATCTCGGCGGACCTGACGGGCGCGAACCTCGCAGGCGCGTCGCTCAAGGCGGCCAAACTGAAGGACGCGAACCTGTCGGGCGCGATCTTGACCGACGCAAACATGCAGTATGCAAACTTTTCGGAAGCCATGTGCGACCTCGCGACGCTCATGCCCGACGGATGGCGCTGCCGCGACGGCCACCCGACCGAAGCGAAGTAGCTCGCTCGCTAGCCGCGCTTCCGGGGCCTGGCCCGGCACGCGGGGCACACTCCGTACATCTCGTGCTTGTGGCTCCGCAGTTCGAAGCCGTAGCGGCCCGCGATTTCCTCCTGAAGGACCTCGATGCGGGGCTCCTCGAACTCGACAATGCTGGCGCACTCGACGCAGATGAGGTGATCGTGGTGCGTGACGTCGTCGGCGAGCTCGTAGCGCGCGAGGCCGTCACCGAAGCGCCGCTCGTAGGCCACACCGCACTCGGTGAGCAGCTTGAGCGTGCGGTAGACCGTGGCGTAGCCGACCTTCGGGTCGCGGGATCGCACACTCGCGAGCAGCTGCTCGATGCTGACGTGGTCGTTCGACGCAAAGAACGTTTCGACGATGAGTCGACGCTGATCGGTCGATCGCAGGCCCTTGCGCGCCATGTGCGTCGCGAGCAGCGACCGGAAGTGATCGAGGTCGGGCGGGCTCTTCTGCGGCTGGATCAAGGCGTATCGGGCCCCCGGCCCGCGTAGGAGATCGAGTATAACGCAGGATATGCGCCGGGTCACCTTCGCCTTCTTCGTGGCCGCCGCCCTCGCCCCGCACACGGCCACGGCCGATGACGCGATCGCGGTCGACGCGCGCATCGACGTTCCGCTCACCGCAGCCGCCGGGGCGGCGTGGATCGCCTCGGAGGCGCTCAAGCCAGACCTCGTAGGCGACCGCTGCCGATGGTGCGATCGCGACGGCCGGGGCCGCGATACCCTCGGCTCGCTCGACCGCGGAGCGCGCGACACGCTGCGTTGGAGCGACCCCGCGAGCGCAGATTTGGCCTCAAATTTCACCGGTTTCGCCGCCGCGCCGCTCATTTCACTGGGAGGCCTGGCGCTCGCCGCGAGCCTCGCGGGCCGCGGACCGGAGGCGTGGCACGACACGCTCGTCGCGCTCGAAGCGACGATGCTGGCGGCAGACCTCAATCAAGCCGTGAAATTCGTTGCGATGCGCCAGCGTCCCTACGCCCACGCGGTCGCGGGCGGGCTCCGCGGCCCCGATGACAACCTGTCGTTTTATTCGGGCCACACGAGCCTCGTATTTTCGCTGGCAACGAGCGCGGGGACGATCGCGTCGATGCGCCATCGCGAGCTCGCGCCGCTCGTGTGGGCCTCCGGGCTCACGGCGGCCGTCGTCACCGGCTGGCTACGCATCGCCGCCGACAAGCACTACTTGAGCGACGTCGTCACCGGCGCGGCGGTGGGAGCGCTCATTGGCTTCGCAGTACCTTACGTGTTTCACGGTCGCCGCGAGAGCGCCGGCGGCGTCGCGTGGAGCCTCATTGGCGTCCCCGGCGGCCTCGGCGTCGGCGGCGCCTACTGAGCGCCTAGGGGCGTTCGATCGGCAGCGACTCGCTCTCCCAGCCGAGCAGACCGCCCTCGAGAAACGCCACTGGAACGCCGCTTTCGTTGAGCCGCGCGGCGAGGTCTTTCGTCTTGTCGCCCCCGCGGCAATAGAGCACCGGCGTACCCGCCATCATGTGCAGCTCGGCGAGGCGACCTTCGATTTCGTCGAGCGCCATATGCTGCGCGCCGGGCAGGTGCGCCCTGCCGTAGGCCGCCGCGTCTCGCGTGTCGACCGGCACGACGGCGTGCTGCTTGATGAGCTCCGCGAGCTCGCGCGGCTTGACCGCTCCTTCAGTGCGCGGCAAGTACGGCTCGACCATCTCGCGAAGCTTCTTCTTGCCTACCGCGCCCGCGACGCCGTCAACGATGCGCTGATTGGCGAACACCATAAACGTCGGCACGCTCTGCACGCGTAGCTGGCGCGCGAGGTTGGGCGATTTGTCGATGTCGATTTTGACGACCTTGACCTTGCCCTGCATTTCCTGGGCAAACGCCGCCACTTCGGGCGCGATCTGCTTGCAGGGTTGGCACCACTCGGCGGTGAACTGCATCACGACGGGCAGCTCGCTGGTGAGCACTTCTGCCTCGAAATCGCGCTCGCCGACCGTGGGCGGTCCACCGCCGCCCCCCTTTGCGGGCGGTGCCCCGCCTCCGCCAATCGTCAACCCGCCGCTACCGCCAAACCGCGACATCACCATGGGCACAAGCTCCTCGACAGAGTGCGCCTTCTATCCGAGCTGAGCGCCCGCCGCTACCGCCGCAGTCACCCCGCGGGACGGCGACTGTCATGCGCTGCTGGCAGGTGGTGTGATGTCGGGCGCGCCGCCTGCGGCCGTCGGCGAAAAGCGCGGGTCGAGGGCGTCTCGCAGCGACTCGCCCACGACGTTCGAGCAGACGACCGAGATCAAAACGCACAGCGACGGGAAGACGAGCAGCCACCACGCGCCGAGGTGCGCGCGCGACTCTGCCAGCGACTCGCCCCACGAAGCCGTCGGCTCGGGCAGCCCGACCCGCAGAAAGTCCAGCGACGACTCGACCAGCACCAGCTGTCCGACGCCCAGCGCACCGGCAACAATCGCGGGCGCGACAGCCTGCGGCAGCACGTGGCGCAGGAGCACCCTCGCGGGGCTCGCGCCGAGCGCTCGAGCTGCCATCGCGAAGTCCTGCTGGGAGGCCACGAGCACGTCTGCGCGCACGAGCCGCGCGACCTCCGTCCACCGTACGGCCGCGATCGCGAGCAGGAGGCTCGTGGCCGACGGCTTCGTGAGCAGCGCCTGAACCACCAGAACGACAACCAGCAACGGAAACGCGCTCAGCGCCTCGGTCACGCGCCCCACAACGAAGTCGAGCGCACCTCCGAAGAAGCCCGAGAGCGCACCCATCACGCTCCCCACTGCGACGTAGAGAGCGACCGCGAGCAGCGCGAGCCCAAGGGCTGTACGTGTACCATACACTAATCTCGACAGGAGGTCGCGCCCGCGGCCGTCCGTGCCGAGCCAATGCGCAGCTGAGACCGACGGCGGCGACAGCGGCGGCGTCGCGGCGTCGATCGTGTACGGGCCGAATCCGACGACCGGTCCCACGGCCCAGTCGCCGGCCCCGCGCCCCATTCGTACGTCTCGCGGCAGGCCCGCAAGCGCGGCAGGCTGCGTGACGCAGGGCAGAACATAGACGCGACCATGTATTTTACAAACAATCGGAAAATCGCTCGCGAGCAGCTCGGCCAGCAGCGCGACCATCACGAGCGCCCCGAGCATCGCGGTGCAGGCCAGCGTCAGTCGTGCGCCGAAGAGCCTGCCCGCGGCGCGGCGTATCGACCCCACAGGACGCGCGTGCGGCGGCCGCCCGGTCATGCCGCTTCCATCTTGACTATTCGCTCGCGCAGTCTGGGATCGAGCAGTCCGTAGGCGAGGTCGGAAGCCAGCAGCCCCAGCGTCGTCGCGATGGCCGTGAGCAGCACGACCGCCACCAGCCACGCGTGATCGTCGGCCTCGACCGCGCGCATGGTCTCGAAGCCAAGCCCGGGCAGCCCGAACACCTCTTCGACGACGATGGCGCTGCCGAACAGCGCGGGCAACTGGAGCCCTGCGAGTGACAGCGTCGGCATCATCGCGTTTCGAAGCGCGTGCACGACGAGAAGTCGCGCGGCGCTGACGCCCTTGCTGCGCGCGGTGCGAATGTAGTCCTGCCGCAAGACGTCGAGCATCGCGGCGCGCTGGTAGCGCGACAGACTCGCGAGGGAGCCGAGGGTCATCGCGACGATCGGCAGGCCCATACTGGCCCCGCTGCCAACCGAGCGCACGAACAGCTCCGCGAAGACAAACGTCGGCAGCGAGTAGAGAACGAACAGGCAAAGGGCGAGGCTCACGTCGAGCGCCCGCCCCCGGCGCCACGCGCTGATCACGCCGATGGGCACCGCGAGCGCGTACGAAAGGAGCATGGATGCCACCGTGAGCGACAGCGTCACGCCCCCCCTCGCGCCGATCTTCGCCGACACTGGCTGCCCGTCGCGCGTGCTGATGCCGAGCTGCCCGCGCGCAGCGGAGAGCAGCCATTTTCCGTACCGCGTCTCGCTTACCGAACCGCCGATGCGTTCGAAGCCGTCGAGCACCACGAAGTCACTGCGGTGGAGAAACCACCACCGTTGCCAGTCGGCGTTCGCCTCGGCGATCGGGACTGCGCCTGCGCCCGCGCCAATTTTTGAAGGCCGGGCTGTGACGTGAGCCACGACCACGAGGAGCCGGCGCGCCACCTCCGGGTCGTCGTTTGCAGCCAGCGCCGCGAGCAGATCGTCGAGGGCGAAGGTGTCGAGGCCGATGAGATCGCGCTCGCGCGCTTCCGACGCGTGGATGACCAGTCGGGCCACCATTCGTCGCACGTTCGGGCGCGTGAACTCGACGGCGCGATCCTCCCAGAAACGCTCCCAGAACAGCGCCGCTGTGTCAGTCGAAACGAGCGCGGGATCGCCGCCGACGCCCATCCGGTCAGCGATGGGGCGCAGCGCGGCGACGACCCGACCGCGAGCCGCGGGCGCAAGCCGGTCGAGCGAAGGGAGCAGATACGGAAAACCGGCGCTTCCGGTCTCGGCGAGCACGTGCGCGGCCTCGACCGCCTGATCGTCATCGGCGACAAGGTGCGCAACGCAGCCTCGGACCACGTCGCGAACATCGCGCGGCGTCGCATTGAAAAACCGCGGCAGATCGGCGAAGCGCTCGCGGCGCGCTTCTTCGATCGCTTCAAAGCGATCGCGCTCGCGCGCGACGATTTCCGCGCGCTCCCGACCGTGCGGCTCGGGCGGATCCGGCACGAGCGAAGCCATCAAAAAGACGGCGATGCTGATGGCCAGCAGGGTGGGGATGGCCCAAAACGCCCTTCGGATCGCGAATCTCAGCATCTGTTTCGCACCGGCGCCGTTCGGGATTATGGCATCGTGCGGGCGCGATGGGCGAGTAATGGACCCGCCCGCGCAAACGTAGCCGGAGCGATGACGCGATGAACGACGATCTTCTGGCGCGGGCCAAGGCGTGGACGAGCAACGATCCCGACGAAGGCGCGCGCGCGGAGCTTACAGGGGTAATCGAAGCCGCGACCGCGGGCGACGCGAAGGCACAGGCGGACCTCGCCGATCGCTTCGCGGGCGTGCTCGAATTCGGCACCGCCGGCCTGAGAGGCGTCCTTGGCGCAGGCCCCAACCGCATGAACCGCGCGGTGGTGCTGCGCGCAACGCACGGCCTCGCGACCCATCTGGCCACCACGGCGGACGCAAAAATGCGCGGCGTCGTGATTGGCTACGACGGTCGTCGCATGAGCCGCGAGCTCGCCGAAGACACCGCGTGCGTGCTCGTCGCGCACGGGTTTCGCGCGATGCTCTTCGACGAAGTATGCCCGACGCCCCTCACCGCGTTCGCCGTCAGCCATCTCGGCGCAGCCGCTGGCGTCATGGTCACCGCGAGCCACAACCCGCCGGAATACAACGGCTACAAAGTCTACTGGGGAAATGGCGCGCAGATCATCCCGCCCATCGACGCCGACATCGCGCGCGCGATCGACGCCGGCCCGCCTGCCAATCAGGTGCCGCGCGAAAGCGTCGACGCCGCGAGGGCCAGCGGCGCGCTGACCACCGTCGCCCCAGAGGTCGAGCGCGCCTACCTCGACGCGATCGCCGCGCTTGGGCTGCGCGCCGGCGGGCAGCGCGACCTGCCCATTGTCTACACGCCGCTGCACGGAGTGGGTCACAAGCTCGCCCGCATGGCCCTCACGGAGGCCCACTTTTCGCGGATGTTCACGGTCGCAGAGCAAGCCGAGCCGGACGGGGAATTTCCGACCGTCGCGTTTCCGAACCCCGAAGAGAAGGGCGCGATGGACCTGTCGTTCGCGCTCGCGGCGAAAGAGCACGCGGCGCTGGTGCTCGCCAACGATCCCGACGCCGATCGCCTCGCAGTGGCGGTGCCGTCGCGGAGCGGTTCAGGATACGTGCAGCTTACAGGCAACCAGGTCGGCGTGCTGCTCGGTCACTACGTGATCACGCGCGGGCCGCAAGAGGCCAACCGCGCGGTGCTGGCGTCGATCGTGAGCTCGCCGATGCTCGGCGTGATCGCGCGCAAGCTCGGGGTTCACTACGAAGAGACGCTGACCGGTTTCAAGTGGATCGCAAACCGCGCGATCGCGCTCAAGGCCGAGCGGGGCCTGCGCTTCGTGTTCGGCTACGAAGAGGCGCTCGGCTACACGGTCGGCGAGGTCGTGCGCGACAAGGACGGCGTGAGCGCGGCGCTGCTGTTCGCCGAGTTCGTCGCCGGTCTGGCCTCGGAGGGCAAGTCGGTGCTCGACGAACTGGAGCAAATTCACCGCGATTTTGGCCTCTTTGTAAGCTCGCAGGTGAACGTCACGAAGAAGGGCGCCGACGGAGCCGCCGAGATTCGCGCGCTCATGGACCGCCTGCGCGCGCTGCGCGTCGACGCCATCGGGCCGCTTCGGGTCGTCGCGAAGAGTGATTTCTCCTCGCGCGTGCGCACCTCGAACGACGGCTCACAAAGCGACATCGCGCTGCCGAAGACCAACATGGTCGCGTTCGAGCTCGAGGGCGCGAGTCGCATCATCGCGCGACCGAGCGGCACCGAGCCAAAGGTGAAGTTCTACTTCGACGTGCGCACCGAAATCGCCGACGGCGAAGCCTTCGCGCTGGCGGAGGCCCGCGCAAACGACGAGATGGCGGCCCTTCGCGACGCGTTCGTGGCGCTCGCCGGTTAGCAGGGCCTCACAGCGCCTTGAGCCGCGGGAGCTCTCCCGCGGTCACGCAGCACCCGCCGCTTCGTCGAAGCGCGAGCTCGAGCACCGCGGCGCGCCACGCAAGCCACGCGCGATCGTGGACCGGAGCCTCGCGCGCGGCCTCTGCGCGCACGGTGGCCAGCTGCCGGGTCCACGCAGCGAGCACAGCGTCGGGGGCGCGCGCCGGATCGCGCTCGACCTTCGACCCGGCGAGGACCGCCACGGGATCTTTGACGAGATACCCGCGCGATCGCAGGTGCGATTCCATCGCCGCGCGATGAAGGGCGCCGGTCAGCACGAGCACCCGCTTGGGCTTTTTGACGTCGATCGCGGCGTCGGTCTCGTGTTCGAGCCAGGCCTCGTCGCGCGCCCACCCCGGATCGCCTTGAGGGCGCCTGGCGCGGGCGTTCTGCGCCTCGTCGACGCGGCGCGCGGCCGCCGCCCCGTTGAGGGAATCAAACGTCGCAGCGGGGCCCGCGTCCGCATCGGCCGACGGGTCCCGGTCGCCCTCCGGTCCGCCGACCGGTCGCTGCCCTACCCCGAACACGTCGCTGCCGCGCGTGCCGGCCACGTGAGCGACATAGGCCAGCTCGACAGGCGCTTCGACCTCCCGATCACCCCGCAGCGCCGTAGGGGCCACGTCAAAGAGCACGGCGTCGGGCCGAAACGCGTCCATCGCGTCGCCCACGCGAGAAAGCGGGTAGGCCGGCGTCGACAGATGCAAATCGCCGATCGTGGCGAGCACCATCGCCTGCTCTTCCGGCTCCGTCACGCACGGTCGTTCGGCCTTCGAAGGATGCGCAGGCTCGGGGGGCACGCAGGCCCCGAAACCGAGCGTCCCGAGCACCAGCACCTGCGATAAAAAGAGCTTCACTGCCGGTAACCCTTAGCGCAAAAACGCCGCCGAAAGCGGCCCAGGGCGCGCGGCAGGGCGCGCGAAGAAAAAACGCGATGCGCTAACGTTGTTGACACCGCGCCGAAGTTCGACAATAAAACGCCCCCCGCTTCACAAGGGCTGGCAACAGCGGATTTTCCGCGGCCTACAGTGAGCGAAACGAGGCTCCTCATGCCCAAGATGAAGACCAATAAAAGCGCAGCAAAGCGCTTCAAGGTTTCTGGAACTGGCCGAGTTCGCCGCCCCAAAGCGGGCGGAAACCACCTCTTGCAGGAAAAGAGCCGCAAGCGGCTCCGCCGTCTCCGCAAGAACGACATGGTCAACAAGACGCTCGAGCGCAAGATCAAGCGCTTGATCCCCTACGGCTGATAAGAGGAGCGAAAAGATATGCCCCGCGCAAAACGAGGCTTTAAAGCCCGCCGCCGCCGCAACCGTATCCTGAAGCACGCTTCAGGATACCACAGCGCCCGATCACGCCTCTTCGCGCAAGCGAAGGAGGTCGTCATGAAGGCTTGGGTGTATGCGTACGCCCACCGCAAGCGCAAGAAGCGCGACTTCCGCCGCCTGTGGATCGCGCGCATCAACGCCGCAGCCCGCCAGAACGGCACCAGCTACTCGCGCCTCATGCACGGCCTCAAGAACGCCAAGGTCGCTCTCGACCGCAAGATCCTCAGCGATCTCGCGATTACAGACGCCGGCACGTTCACCCAGATCGTGCACGCAGCGGGCGCCTCCAAGTAGCGTCCCAAGCGTAAGCTTCCTCGAGCGTCCACGGCTTCACGGCCCTGGGCGCTCGATTCGTTTTGTCCATCGGCCGCGGCAGACGCGGCGGCCACGCATCGACGCCGGCGTCCGTGCTATGGGGGAGCCGCCATGAGTGACGCCCACGCAACGATTATCGCCTCCCTCGAGCAGCTCGCAGGCGCCTTCCAGGCGAGCTTCGACGCCGCCCCAAACGAGCAACTGCTCCGCGACGAGAACGCGAAGGTCCTCGGCAAGAAGGGCGCCCTTACGGCCATTCTGAAGGAGATGGGCAAGGTGTCGGCCGACGCCCGAAAGTCGATCGGCGAGCGCGTGAACGCCCTGAAATCCGAGGTCGAGCGGGCCTTCGACGATCGCCTCGCCGGGATTCGCAGGCGCGAGCGCGAAGCCGAGCTCAGCGCGCCCGCGTTCGATCTCACGCTGCCGGCGCGAACGCCGGCGCCGCGCGGACACGCCCACCCTATTTCAATCGTGCGCGATGAGATCGTCGGCATCTTCGAGTCGATGGGGTTTTCGGTGTTCGACGGGCCCCAGATCGACACGCCCGCAAACAACTTCGACAAGCTTGGCTTTCCGCCCGATCACCCGGCGACCGACATGCACGACACGTTCTACACGACGGCCGGCCACGTGCTCCGAACGCACACGAGCAACATTCAAGTGCGGGCGATGACCACGCAGAAGCCGCCCTTCGCCTTCATCGCGCCGGGCGCGTGTTACAGGGTCGACAGCGACCTCACGCACTCGCCGATGTTCCACCAGATCGAGGCGTTCGTGGTGGCTGAGCACGTCACGCTCGCCCACTTGAAAGGCGTGCTCGCCGAGTTCGCCGAGCGCTTCTACGGCACCGGAACGCCCGTGCGGCTGCGGCCCAGCTATTTCCCGTTCACGGAGCCCTCGGCCGAGGTTGATATAGCCTGTGTATTCTGCAAGCAATCGGACGGCGCGCGCGCGGGCTGCGCCGTCTGCAAGCACTCCGGGTGGATCGAAATCCTCGGCAGCGGCATGATCGACCCGCTCGTTTTCGAGCAGTGCGGCCTCGACCCGGAGCGCTGGAGCGGCTTCGCGCTGGGCATGGGCATCGAGCGTCAGGCGATGCTTCGCTACGGCATCCCCGAGATTCGGCTGCTCTTCGACAACGACCCTCGCTTCCTCGCGCAGTTCTAACCGGGAAACAGACCATGAAAGCCTCATTTGCCTGGTTGAAGCAGCTCGTCCCGCACCTGCCTGATGACCCCCGCGCGCTCGCCGATCGGCTCACCGCGGCGGGCATCGAAGTCGAGGGCATTACCGCCTACGGGCAGGGAACCGAGACGTGCGTCCTCGCGTGGGTGGTATCTACGCGTCCTCACCCCACCAAGAGCGGACTGCGGCTGGTGACGGTTGACCGCGGCGAGGGCTCGCAGGAGATCGTGTGCGGCGCGCCGAACGTCCCCGAACCCGGCGGCGTCGTCGTGCTCGCGCCCCTCGGAGCGCACCTGCCCGCGAAGAACATGACGATCGGTCGCCGCGACATCGGCGGCATCGTCAGCGAGGGCATGCTTTGCAGCGAGAGCGAGCTCGGCCTCTCCGACGAGTCGGCCGGCATCCTCGTGCTGCCGCCCGGCTTTGCGCCGCCCGGAACACGCCTCAACGACGCCATCCCCGAAACCCGCGACAGCATCTTCGAAATCGGGCTGACGCCCAACCGACCCGACGGTCTCGGGCACATCGGCCTGGCGCGCGAGGCGGCGGCGCTGCTCGGAGTGCCCTGGACGCGGCCCGATCCCGAGGCGCCTGTGCGGCAGCGCGACGGGAGCGCCGTAGACGCCGTGTCGATCGCCATCGCGGCGCGCGATCGCTGCGCGCACTACGGTGCGTCGGTCGTTGAATCCGTGACGATCGGTGCGTCGCCGTCGGGCATTCGCTACCGCCTCGCCGCGCTCGGCGTTCGATCCATCTCGACGGCGGTCGACGTCACCAACCTCGTGATGCTTGAGTTCGGGCATCCACTCCACGCCTTCGATCTCGACAAAGTGCGCGGCGCCGCGCTGATCGTGCGACGGGCAACCGAGGGCGAGCAGCTCATCACGCTCGACGGCGTCACGCGCGCGCTCGCCGCAGACGACCTCGTGATCGCCGACGCAGAGGGCCCCATCGCGCTGGCAGGAGTGATGGGCGGCGCGTCGAGTGAGATTTCGGCCTCGACCACGCGGGTGCTGCTCGAGTGCGCGACGTTCGATCCGCGCAGCGTGCGCCGAACGGCACGCCGCCACGGGCTGCACTCGGAGTCGAGCCACCGCTTCGAGCGCGGCATCGATCACAGCGACTCGCGCGACTGCCTCGCGCAGGCCACAGCGCTGACGGTGCGCCTGTGCGGGGGAACCGCGCTGCGCGATGCGGCGTTCGCCGAGGGCGATGCGCCAGCGGCAGTCAGGGTCACGCTGCGCGCCGGCGCCGCGCGACGCGTGCTCGGCATCGACATCACCCCCGCCGAGTCGAAGGGCACGCTCGAGCGACTCGGACTTCGCGTGGTGGCCGAGAGCGACGAAGCCCTCACGCTCGAAGTCCCCGCGCACAGGCCCGATCTGACGCGAGAGATTGATCTCGTGGAGGAGCTGGTTCGCGTGCGCGGCATGGATACGGTGGCGGCCGAGTTGCCCTCCGTGAGGCCTACGCGGCCGTGGGGCGGACGCGAAGCGCTGCTGCGCAGGGTGCGCGGCGCGGGCGTTGCGCTGGGCCTGTCCGAGGCGTTGACGTTCGGCTTTACGTCGCGCGCCTCGCTCGCCGCGATGGGCGCGCCGGAGCCAGCTGTCGCCCTGCAAAATCCGCTGACCTCCGAGCTCGATGTGATGCGCACGAGCTTGCTGCCGGGTCTCTTCGAGGCCGCGAGCCGCGCGCGCAGGCACGGGGAAGGCAGCCTCGCGCTGTTCACCACAGGCGTCGTTTTTCTGTCGGGCGAGGGACCGAACGCACTTCCACGAGAGCCCGCCATGTTCGCGGCGGTGCTCGCAGGGGAGGCACCGGCGCGCCTCGCCAAGCCCCGCCCCCGCGACGTATGGGACGCCACCGGGCTCGCGCTCGAGCTGGTCGCCCGCCTCACGCGCGAGGCGCCTGAGCTGCTCGCAGACCCGAACGCGGCACCGTACCTGCACCCCCGCGGAGCCGCCTCGATCCATGTGCATAATACACGTGTTGGCGTCCTGGGACCGATTCACCCAAACGTCGCGGAGGCGCTCGACGTCGATCCGCGCGCGCTGATCGTCGAGATCGATCTCGACGCCATCGCCGCCGTGGGCACCCGGGTGCCGCACTACGCGCCGATTCCGCGCTTTCCCGCCTCCGCCCGCGACATCGCGCTCGTGGTGCGCGATGACGTCGCTGCGGGGCTGGTGCTCGGCGCCGTGCGCGAGGCCGCCGGACCGCTCGCCGAGGGCGTGAGTCTGTTCGATCGCTTCACCGGACAGCACGTGCCCGAAGGTCACGTGAGTCTCGCGCTGCGCATCGTCTATCGCGCGACCGATCGCACGCTCACCGACGCCGAGGTCGACCAAAGCCACGCCAGAGTGGTGGCTGCGATCGCCGACCGGTTCAGCGCGACGTTGCGGGCGTGATGCTCCCTCGCGGGTGCGCCCAGGGCCGAACGTCGCTACGCTGATCGGATGGAGTCGAGCGTCGACCCGAACCCGCAGCCCGGCGACGTACTGTCCGGACGCTGGCGACTGCGCGCCCGCATCGGAGAGGGGGGCATGGGCCTGGTCTTCGCAGCCGCTCACCTCGAGAGCGGGCGCACCGCCGCGATCAAGCTGCTTCGGCCCGAGATGGCCGCGAACGCAGGGGTCCGCGGACGGTTCGAGGCCGAGGCAGCCGCGTGCATGCGCCTGTCGCATCCCAATATTTTGCGGGTCTTCGAGCTCTCGGGCGCCGGAGAGCCTGCGCCCTACTTCGTGATGGAGCTGCTCGAAGGCGTGCCGCTGTCCGAGTACACAGGCGCGCGCGAAAGACTGCCCGAGGCGCTCGCGATTTCCATCCTGCGCGGCACGCTGCGGGGCCTCGCCCACGCGCACGCCGCGGGCATCGTGCATCGCGATCTCAAGCCCGAGAACATATTTCTCGCACGCGACCCGAGCGGTCAATTCGCCGTCAAACTCCTCGATTTCGGCATCGCGAAGGTCATGGACGCGGCAGGCGGAATGGGCACGCGCACGCGCACTGGAGCGCTGCTCGGAACGCCCGCGTACATGAGCCCGGAGCAGGCGCGCAACGCCAAAGACACTGACGCGCGCAGCGACCTGTGGAGCGCGGGAGTGCTGCTGTTTCAACTGCTCACGGGCGAGTTGCCGTTCATCGCCCCGAGCGAGTTCGCGCGGCTTGCGCTCGTTCTCAGCGCAGCGCCGAAGCCGCTCGCGGCCTTCGATGTCGCGCTCGCGAAATGGCAGCCTGTCATCGACCGTGCATTATGCAAGGATCGCGCGCTCCGATTTCAGTCTGCGGCCGAAATGGAGGCCGCCCTCGATGTGCCGCGGGCAAGCGCATCGCCCCCGCCCGCCCGCATGCCTGCAGGGAGGCTGATCGACGCCTCACGCCCGCACAACTTTACTCCCGAAGCCTTTGGAGACACCGACATGTCGCTCCCCGCGTTCCCCCCAGCGTCACCGCAAGCGCAGCAGGCGGTGCAGCCGCCGAGAGCGGCCGCAAGCAGCACGCTTTCGAGCCCGTACAGCGCAGGGCCCGAGGGGCAGCCGCGCTCGTTTGTGCCGGTGGTCAATATCGTACCGTCCGCCAGCGGGGACCTCGAATCGAACACATTTCGCGGCCGTCCCGAAGGCGTGCGCGGCTCGCTCGTCGCGCTCCTCGTGATGCTCGCGCTCGCAGCCGGGCTGGTGACCGGCTTCGCGGTCGGTCGGCTCTAGCGCCAGCGAGTCGTGATAACCTCCCGCCGGACGACGACGCGCGGTGGCCGCGGGACGTTGACGACTCAGGAGCCCTTCGATGCACGCACGTCAGCGCATGTACCTCTTCGGGCTTTCAATGGCGCTCGCGACGGGCTGTGCGGCGATCGCGGGCCTTGAAGATCGGCCCCTCGACGTGGCCTCCGATGCCAGCCTCGAGGCTCCCGATGCGAGCCTGACCGACGCAGCGCGCTGCAGCGCGGAGCAGTCGCTGTGCGCCGAAAAATGCCGCGATTTGCTCGTCGATCGCGCGAACTGCGGCGCGTGCGGCAAAGCCTGCAACGCGGGAGAGGTCTGCTCCGCGGGCCAGTGCGGCGTCACGTGTCAGCCGAGTCTGTCGCTTTGCGCGCCTACCGACGCCGGGGGCGCCGATGCGTCATCCGCCGATGCGGCCTCGTCCGCGCCTGGGGCGTACTGCGCAAACTTCGCCACCGACAACGCCAATTGCGGCGGGTGCGGGGTGACGTGCGCCGCGGGCGCGGCGTGCAGCGCGGGCCAGTGCAGACTCACCTGTCAAAGCGGACTGTCGATCTGCTCAAAGGCGATCGCCGACGCCGGCGCGCAAGACGCCTCGACCGACGCAGCGAGCTCCGATGCAGCGAGCTCCGATGCGGCCGCCGAGGGCGGCGCCCAGGACGGCGGCGTGCTCGCTTCGACCTACTGCGCGAACCTGGCGTCGGACGACAGCAACTGCGGCGCATGCGGAGTGACGTGCGGCGCCGCGTTGCACTGCTCCTCCGGCAGTTGCACCAACGGCTGCGGCAACCTGTCGCTCTGCGCCGCGCCCGACGGCGGCAGCCCCTTTTGCGCAGACACGACGACCGACTCGAACAACTGCGGCGGCTGCGGCAAGACCTGCACGGTGACGCAGTTTTGCTCGAACAAGACCTGCCTGAGCAAGACGCTCACCTACAACATCGCGCTCGCCCAGCTCGACAACCAGGGCACCAACTGCGGGACGGGCAACTATTATAACGGATGCGCAGGCGCGTTCGGGTTCCACTGGACCGACACCGGCGGCGGCTCGGTCAAGTCGCTGACGATCCAGACGAACTACGGCGTCGACTGCGCGGCGCAGATCATGCCCGTGACCCTCAACGGCGCGGTCATCGGCAGCGTCGCGTCGAGCAACGCGCACTGCACCTGCGCGCTCTACACGAACCTGGTCACCGTGCCGGTGAGCAGCGTGGCCTCATACAAAGTCGGAGGCGCAAACGCGCTGTCGTTCACGAGCCCGTCCAACTGCCAGGGGCTCGGCACCAACGCCGGCTGGGGCGGGGCGTTCGCGCAGGTAACTGTCACCTACCAGTGACCGCTCCGCCGCTTCAGAGCCGCGCTGCGTTCTGGTAGCGTGGGTCGATGACCGACGCGATCGATCCCAAGTTCCTCGAAATCTTTCCCGCGTGGCTGGGGCAGCTTGGGTCCGATGCGGAAGCGCTCGGCGCCATCGTGGCCGGCGACAGCGCCGACGCCGTGAAGCGGCACGCAGTCGCGAGCCTCAACTACTTGTTCAAGTCGCTCGATCTGATCCCCGACGGAGTCGAAGATCTCGGCTACCTCGACGACGCGTTCGTGCTGCGCGTTTCGGCCGCGCAGGCCGTTGCAGAGACGCCAGAGGCGCGCGAAGGCGTACTCGAACGACTCGCGGCTGACGTAGTCGCGATCGAGGAATTTCTCGGCGACGACTACGCGCGCATCGAAGGCTATGTGCGCGGTCTCGCGGGCGGCGCAGCCCGTGGCCGCACCGTCGACGAGGTCCTTAGCGGGCCGCTCTCACGCGGCTCGTTTGTCACCGAGGTCAACGCCTGGGCCGCGGAGTATGCGGCGCCGGCGTTCGCCCGCGAGATGAAGACCGTGCTCAAGCTGCGCGCGTTTCTCCATGCGCGCCTGCCCTGACCGCTGTCAGGGCGCGCGGCTCTCGGTGCCTGGCGTGCGCTGAACGTTAATCGCAGGGCCCTGCCCCAGCATGCTGCTCATGAGCTCCTGCATCAGATCGCGGACCTCCGGCTTCGCCTTGAGGTGCGCTACGAGCAGCGCGGAGGCCTCGCTGAAGGCCTTCTCGAAATCGACACCTTCACGCGTGCGCCCGGTGACCTTTTCGCGCCCCTGCGCGAGGTCTTCTTCGAGCGCTTCGGCGTAGCGCGCGAGCTGGGCGCGAAGCTCGTCGATCTGACGTCGCAAATCGCGCGCGTGAGCGTCTTTGACGCTCGCCTTTTGCTCGCGTTCGGCGAGCTGCTCGGTGCGCGCATCGAGCATCGCATTGGCGGCGCCCGAGCGCTCGAACACAGCGCGAAGCTGCGCGGACGGCGGCTGCTGGGCCGCGAGATCGGCCTGCTGGCGGGCGAGCCCCGCGTTCTTTTCGGCCACCTGCCGCTGCTCACGCAGACGGGCGGCTTCCTGCTGTTCGGCAGCGGCATCACGGAGCGCGCGAGACTCTTCGTGGGCAAGCTCTTCAACCTTGCGACCGATCTCGGCGCGCAGCGCGCGACCCCTGCGCTCGAGCGACTCGAGCTTGCGCGTATGACTCGCCACCTCACCCTCGAGGCGCGTTGCGCGCGCAGCCAAATCCCATGCAGTCTGCAACGCCGCGGCGACGTCGGCAGGAGCGTTGCCGGACGGATACGCGCGGCTCACCATCCGCGAAAAGAGGGCGGCGCGGTTGGCCCACTCTGTGACGCCGGGAGACTGCGGCGGCGGCGGCGGCGGCGGCGGCTGCGCTTCACCGGCGGCTCCCGGATCCCACGCAGTGCTCGGCAGCGCGCGTTGCAGCGCCTTGAGGTCTTCGTGGAGATGGTGGGCGTCCTGGAAGCGACGACGGCGATCCTTCTCGAGCAGCTTCAGGACGATGGCCTCTGCGGCCGGGGCGATGTCGGCCTTGATCGATCGCGGCTTGGGCGGCGGGCTCGTACGCTGCATTTCGAGCAGCGTGTCGCGGTCGTTCGAGCGGAAGGGCAGCTGCCCCGTGAGCATCTCGAAGAAGAGCACGCCGAGGGCGTAGAGGTCGCTCTGGGGCCCCGCCTCTTCGCCGCGCGCCTGCTCGGGAGACATGTATTCAGGCGTGCCAAACACGGCACCCTTGGGAGCGAGGCGCGGGTCCATCGCGAGGTGGGCGAGCCCGAAATCGAGAATTTTGACGAAGTCTTTGCGACCGCCGCGGACGCTGAGCAAAATATTGTCGCTCTTCAGATCGCGGTGCACAACGCCGAGGTCGTGCGCGCGGCCGAGCGCTGCGCACATCTGCTCGAGAATATCCACGCTGCGCGACAGGAGCATCGGCCCACGCGCGAGCTCGCTCGAGAGCGCGGTGCCCACGAGGTACTCCATCACGAGATAGAGCTCGCCCTCCTCGGTCTCGCCGATGTCGTGAATGTCGATGATGTGCGCGTGATCGACCCGGTTGGCCGCGCGCGCCTCACGGAGCATCCAGGCACGCAAGTGCGTCTCGCCGCGCAAATCGGGGCGAATCAGCTTGAGCGCGACCACGCGGTCGATGAGCACATGGCGTGCGCGGTAGACGATTCCCATCCCGCCTTCGCCGGCCCGCGCCTCGAGTCGGTAGCGGCCCGCGACGACGCGGCCGAGCATGGGGTCAGCGGGCTTGGTGCCAGTCGAGCGCGAGGTCTGGTTCATTGGATTCGAATCGATGCAGGAGGGAGCGGGGGAACGGGGCGATCGTATCAGCAGCGCGCGGCAGGCCCCAAGGCTCATCGCCTCGAATGGCCGTCAAGATCGGGCAGAAACGCGGGTGGCGCCGCGTTTAGAACGCGACCTTGACCACGGGCATGCGCAGCTCGAACCCCTGACCGACGCCCAGCTCTTTCTGCTGGGCCAACGTGTAGAGGCTCTTTACCTGCGGAAAGGGAACGCCAACGCGAAAGGCGCCCTCGTTGACGTCGAGGAGAGACTGCGGGGGAGCGGCCGGTGAAGGGGCAGGTGCAGGTGCAGGTGCCACCTTGCCGTTGGTGTCGATCGATGCTGCTCCGACGGAGCTGGTTCCGTTGCTGCCCGGATCGGCTGCGCGCGAATCGGTGGGCGCTTTGTCTTCCTTGGTGTTCTCCGGCGGCTGGTAGCGCGTCGCGTTGAGCGCGAGCACCACCGCGGGAATTACGCCGAGCAGACCGCCGCCAAGCAAGTAGACAGGCACGTGACCGCTGGTGCCATCGGCCTGCTCGATGAAGTAGCCTCCGATGCCGCCGCCCGCCGCGCCAACGATGCCGCCGACGACGTAAAACCAAGGCGATTTGATGCCGATGAGGCCGCCGGTGATCATGACGACCTCGCCACCGAGCAGCGCGCCACCGGCGATGCCCTTGCCGGTGGGCGATACCTCGTCGGCGCGCGCCTCGGGCATGTGCGCAGTGAGAGCGCCGAGGCCGAAGGCCGCACTGGTGACGCCGAGGGCAAGACGATGACGGAGGCTGATCATGCGGGTCTCCAGAATGAAGCGGTCGAGGGCCAAAGGCCTTTGGGTGCAGGACGCTACCACGACGTTCAGGGCCGGTCCAAAGGGGCATTTTCGGCGCGCATCACGCGCGCGTCGGTGACGATCCACTGCACCGGAACATCGCCCTCGCCGACGGGCAGTTCGACCAGCAGCTGAAACTCGAAGCACACCGCGATCGTGACCGCGGGCGGCGACCACGCGGGCATCGCGCGGTCGTAGAACCCCGCGCCGTATCCGAGACGAAAGCCGCGCGGCTCCGTGGCGAGCGCCGGCGCGATGATGACGTCGAGCGCCTCGGCCACCGGCGCATCGGGCGGCGGCTCTTCGAAGCCCAGACCCCGCTCCTCGAGCGCGGCGCAGTCGCCGACGACTCGAAACGTCATCTCCCGCGTGTCGGCGTCGATCGAAGGGTACGCGAGCGCCACGCCGCGGGCGCGCAGCGCCTCATCGAGCGTGCGAAGGTCGACCTCGTGCCGCGCCAAAATGGGCCAGAACAGCGCTACGGTGCGTGCATTCTGCACAGAGTCGTGGGCGAGCAGCGACGCGACGATCCGCCGCGAGCGCTCGAGGCACGCGCTCTCGGGCGTAGTGTTACGCAGGCCCCGCATGCGCTTTCGGAGCTCCACTTTCGCGCGTCGCACGATCTCGTCATCAGGCGGAAGTCGGCTCATGCTCCCGCGCTCCGCCGCTTGCGCGGCGTCGTCGGGGCCCAGTTCGACACGAGCAACTCAGAGACCTCGCCGCGGCTCGCAGGGTCGGAGTTGATGCTCCGCGCCACGCGAACCCGATCTTGCGACAGGCCTGCGTAAAGCGCGCGCGTTTCAGGCGTATCGGCGTTTGACAGGAGCGCCAGCACCCGCTTTTTCCGCAGGCGGATCAGCTCGGTCGCGAGGCGCTGCTGGTCGTCCGGTCCGAAGCCTTCGCGGGCATAGGCTGTGAAGTCCGACGTGCTCGACGCCGGCGCGTAGGGCGGGTCGAGGTAGACGAAATCGCCGGAGCCGAGCTTGCCGGTAACCTCGGAGAAATCGCCGTGCACGACTTCGGTCTGCGCGAGCAGCAATGCAGCGCTGCGTAGCGCTTTTTCGTCGAGAATTTTGGGGTTCTTGTAGCGTCCAAACGGCACGTTGAAGATCCCCTTCGAGTTGACGCGCCACAGGCCATTGTAGCAGGTGCGGTTTAGAAAAAGCAGGCGCGCGCCGCGCGAGACGTCGCTCATCGCCGAGGGATCCTGCCCGCGGACTTCGTAGAACAAGTCGCGATCGTAGCGAAAGCCGCGAAGCGCCTCGATGAGGTCTCCGACCGAGTCGCGCGTCGCGCGGTAGAGGGCAACGAGATCGAGGTTGCGGTCGGCGAGCACGGCGCGTTCAAAACGGCGCGCCGTGGGGCGGCCCGAGGCGGACTCCGACGCGAGCGCGAAGAAGACAGCCGCGCCGCCGGCGAAGGGCTCGGCGTAGGTGCCGATGCGCGCAGGCATCCGCGCGAGGATCTCTCCCAGAAGGCGCGTCTTGCCGCCCGCCCACTTCACGATCGGACGCACCGGAGAACCGATAACCGGCACGAGGCTTCAGAGCAAGAGGCGCAGTCTACAGCGCGCCCAGCAGCGGCCTCAGGCGATCTTCGGCCACCGCAAACGTCGCGTCGACGCCGGTCACCCGGGCGAAGAGCATGTTCTGGTGTGCGCGCAGACTTGCCCGGCCGAACGTGATGCGCACCGCCGCAACGCCCGAGCCGCGATCGACGCGCGCGTCAATCACGAGCGCGGGCGCGCCGAACCCCTCAGCTTCGCGGGCGGGTCCAAGGTGCACGACGTCGTCCGCGCGCAGCTGCGCGAGGCCGCGCGCGAGCTCATCGGGATTCGGCGGCGTGCCGCCGCCCGCGAGAAGTAGCCGCCCCTGATGGCGCGTCAGCGCAACCGAACGCGGCCCCTGCGTCAGCGTGATCGACTCCGCGCGCGCCGGGTCGATCGACAGCGCGCTTCGATCGATGACGATGCGCGACGCAGCCGCGCGAAGCGACAGCGGCGCTACGAACACGGGCGACGGCGCGCCGCCCGTCTCGTCGATGCGCGCGTAGACGCCACCTTCACCCTCGTTGCCAAATCGAAGGGAAAATACACGCACTTCGCCGTCGCCGCGCACTTCGAGGCTGGCTCCGCATTGACTGCCGGACAACCCGAACGCAGGCTCGTCGGTGTCGCTGACCCACGCGTCGGCGCGCGCGCGGATCAGCGCGTCGACGACGTCGACCGCCCCGGCCTGGTCGACCGCGTAGCCGGCGGGGGCGCCGAGCTGGAAGCCCGCGCCGGTACGTGAGAGATCCTGAGCGCAGCCGCAGCGGAGCGACACCTTCGACACGTCGCGCGCGGCGACCGACGACGGCATCGCAGCGCGGCCCCGAAGCGACGACAATCGAGGCGTGAGCTTGCGCGCGAGCTCGGGCGCCAACACGAGGCCTGCGCCGTCGGCAGCCCTGACCGCAACCACCCGACCGTCTGCGCACGTGCCGACCTCCACGCGCTCTTCAGCGTGCGACTCGGCTCGCGTGAGCGTTACGCGTGACGACGCGGGGCAGGCCAGTCCCTTCGCGACGCCGTCGCCCGCGCCCCTCGCGATGGCGCTCGCGAGCGCGAGGGTCGTCTCGGCCTCGTCGCTCGACAGGTCGCGATCTTCGGGCGACTGAAGGCGCCAACCCGACCCCTTTCGGGCGAGATCGATCTTCAGGCCCGAGGGCAGCGCCGCGAGCGACAGCGACTCGACTTCGTCTTCGTGCGCGGCAAACAGCCTCGTATCGATCAGCTCGTCGCGCTTGGTCGACAGGCCTTCGGCGACGACCTTCGGAACGCAGGCCACGAGGCGCGAAGGCGATCGGCGCACGACCACGAGGTCATTGGGAATGCCCGGACATTCGCCAACAACCGCGAGCTCTCCGACAGGCCTGCCTCCGTCTTTGGGCAGCATCCGCACCACGAACTGCGGGTGCTGATCGTCCGCGTCGGGCAAAAATGCGTCAGCGTGCATTTCGCCGAGCGCGAGCCACACGCGGTCGAGTCGGTCGCGCGAGACGCGAAGGCCGGTGTCTGCGAACTTGAACGCGACCTCGTCGATGCGCTCGATGGCGTATCGCTGCGCGTCGCTCGCGACCTCGAGGCGCGCGAGATCGATCGACAAATACGGCACAAAAGACTTACTTCGGTAGTCGTCGGCAGTTTTTAGCAGCTGCGCCGCGAGCTCCTTCGGCACGACGAACGTGCCCTCGCCCGCGACGGAAAAGTACGACGCGCCTTCGGGCGACGGAGCAGGCTGGCCCAGCTGAAACTCGACCACGAGCTTGCCCATCGTGATGGAGCCCCGGACGCGCGGCGGGCCCGCAGCAGCGGCTGCGTCGACCTTCCGCACAAACGTCGCGAACTCGAGCGCCCCCAGCAGTTTGTCGGCTTCGGCAGCGTCGGCAACTTCAGCTCGCGGCTGCGTCATTCGCCACTCGCGGTCACCGGCGTCGCTGGCGACACTCCGCTCGAACGCGAGCCGCTCCTTGTCGCTCTGCAACACCACGCGCGAGACGTCATCTCGGCGAAACGCGGGGAAGACGTTCTTCGGACGGGCCGCGCGCTCGACGTCGGTGACCTTGTCGCGATCGACGACGAGCACGTAGGCGGCGAGGCCCGCCGCGGCTACAATCAGGGCGATCGACGCTGCGTGCTTGCCCAGCTTCACGACGCTTCGTCTTGCTCGGGCTTGCGCGGCTTGCGGCTCGGAACGATGCCCTCGGTGCTTCGCCGGCGCAGCCCGACCGCGAGCCCCAGCAGCGCGGCCGCGAGGGGCATGAAGATGAGCACGTAGCGGCGGACCTCGGCGCGCGCTTCGTCGTTGATGCGCATTCCCGCCGACACCGTCGGTCGCGC
Source organism: Myxococcales bacterium (assembly GCA_947473045.1). Classification (GTDB taxonomy): domain Bacteria; phylum Myxococcota_A; class Polyangia; order Polyangiales; family Polyangiaceae; genus JANYHY01. The sequence continues at coordinate 90,805 of CANJCO010000010.1, forward strand.
CGGGATGTCGAGCACCTGCGGCTTCGACGCCATCCACGCGAGACTGTTTTCGACGAGCAGCGCAGCTCCGCGGAACGGCGTGGGCGCGTGCCAGTTCTGTGCGCTCATCGCGGAGGCCGAACCCACGACGACAACGCGCGGACCGTGCGACGCCGCCGGACTTGTCTTCGGGCGCTCGCTGGCCATCGCGAGGACGAACGGGCCGGGCACGTCGGCGCCCTCACGCTCGGGCAACTGGTCGGGCGAGGTGCGGGCGATGGCCGTGGCCCGCTCGACGCTGACGGCAAACGACTGGTCGCTCGACACGACGAGATCACTGGCGGGTGACGCGCCCGCGGCCGCGACGTGTTCGAGCACCCGGGTGGTGTCGACGACGATGTGCGGAGGGCTGCGATTTTCGTCAATCTGCGCCAGCGCCTGGGTGACCGGATGCGCCTTCGCCTGCGCGACAAACGTGTTGGCGCGCGTGTCGGGCACCATAAGCTTTGGATCGGGATCGAGCACGAGGCGGTCACCGAGAGCGATGCCGAACGGCTCGAGCACAGGCTTGAATTTCGGCGACGCCGCGTCACTCTCGGGGCCGATCGCGAGCAGCAGACTGCCGCCGCCGAGCAAATAGGAGCGAAGGCGCGTGACCTCCGGCTCGGTCATGGCGCCGAGCGAGCGCGCGCGCACACTCGGCGAAGCGATCACCACGGCCGCGCAGGCCGCGAACGGATCGCGGGCGTCTTCGAGCGTGGTGTCGACGGCGACCGGCTCGTAGTTGTCTTTGTCGAGGATCTCGCGAAGCAGCCCGAGCCCCTCGTCGGTCGGGTCTTCGATCGATCGCTCTCCGTGCCCGGACACGAAGCAGATGCGCGCGCGATCACCCGCGAGCACGTTGCGAATCGCACCCGTAAACGCCTGCTCTTCTCGCGGCTTGGCCTTTGTGTCCTCGCCCTCGGAGACTTCGATCAGATCGCTGGCCGTGAGAAACCACCGGCGCTCACCGGACGTCGCGATCGCGATGGCGTCGGCCACCACGCGACCGTCGCTCGTGCGCCCCGTCTCGAGCTTGAACCGCTTGCGAATGTCGTCGAACGCAAGGGCATCCTTGTCCGGATCAATGTAATGTACATCGATTTTGGTCGTCTCCGACTGATAGCTCGCAAGCAGGTGCTTGATCGACTGCTCCATCGGATCGCCGCCGCCAAGCAGCACCCACACTTGCACCGTGTCGGAGAGCCCGTGCAGCGTCTCGAGGGTCGGCGGCGTCAGGGTGTAGAGCTTGCCCTTCGTCCAGTCGGCGCGCACGAAGTGGCGCGCAGCCAGCACATTAAGCAGCACCGCGATGGCGAACGCCGCGGCGACGCCTCCGAGGTGCGTGGCCCTCGCCGCGTTTCGCGCGAGCGATTTGCGATCCAATTTCTGCGGAGCGGGCTTGGCGGAAGCCTTTTTTGCGGCCATCAGCTCCACCTCCACGTGTCGACCACCCGGGTCGCGACAAAGAGCGGCAACACGATGAGCGTGCCGTCGAAGACGACGCGCCGCGTGTCGACCACGCCCGAAGCGAAGTCATTCATCTGCGCCCACACCGAGACGTGCGAGCAGACCTCGTGCACGAGCGAGCCCTCGCGCGTGATGAACTCGCCGACCCCGAGAATGAAGAGCACGAGGATGACCATCGCGGTGAGCACGAGCGCGAGAAACTGGCTCCTGGTGAGCGCGCTCATGAGCAAGCCGAGCGACAGGTAGCCTGCGCCCACCAGCAGCACGCCGAGGTAACTCGACCCCACCACGTGCCAGTCGACCTCGCCGGTTCGGCGCAGAATCACGATGTAGAGCACCGTCGGCGCCCACATGAACACGTAGACCACGAGCGCCGCGGCGTATTTCGCGAGCACTACGGCTGCGCTCGAAACGGGCGCCGTCATCAGCGGCTCAATGGTGCCGCTGCGACGCTCTTCGGCGAACAGGCGCATCGTGATCGGCGGCACGAGGAGAAACAGCACGATGTAGAGCAGCACCGTGTTGCCGAAGAAGGCCTGCACCGGCGTCTGATCGCTCGACACACCCGACTGGTTCGCGAAGAAATCGACGAGCAGGTAAAAGTGCATGCCCTGAACGAGCAAAAACACGCACACGAGCACCCACGCGAGCGGCGTCACGAAGCACGCAAACAGCTCACGCTTGAAGATCGGCCAGAAGCTCCTCACGCGTCCTCCGCTGCGCCTTCGGGATCGCCGATGGGTCTGATTTCAGGGGCGGCGCCGTCGCGGGTGAGCTCGGCGAAGACCTCTTCGAGCGAGCTCGACACCGCCGCGACCGCCCGCACGCCCGCGCCGGCCCCGACGAGCGAAGCGATGATGCGCTCGCTCGCGGCCGGGGCGTCGAGCGACTTCTTCGACCACGTGCAGCGCAGCAGCGCCTCGCCGTCGCCGCGCTCGACGTCGACCCGGCTCACGTCCGCGTCTTTCGTGATGACCGCGAGCGCCAGCGCGCCGTCCCCGCGCACGCGCACCTCGATGCCGGGCGAGCGTTGCAGGCTCTTGATTTTTGCGACTGAACCCTCGGCCACCAGGCGACCCCGGTTGATGACGAGCACGCGCCCGCAGCTCGACTCGACCTCACTGAGGATGTGCGTCGACAGGAGCACGGTGTGATCGCTGCCGAGCCCTTTGATGACCTCGCGGACTTCGCGGATCTGGTTGGGATCGAGGCCCGCTGTGGGCTCGTCGAGGATGAGCAGCGGCGGATCGGCCACGAGCGCGTCGGCGAGCCCGACCCGCTGCTTGTAGCCCTTCGACAGGTTTCCGATGAGGGTCATCTCGCGGTCTTCGACCTTCGACTTTTCCATGGCGAGCGCCACGCGCGCGCGACGCCTGCCGCGAGGCACGCCCTTGAGCTCGGCTCGAAAGGCGAGGTACTCGCCCACGCGCATTTCGCCGTAGAGCGGCACGGCCTCGGGCATGTAGCCGATGCGCTTTCGCGCCTCGAACGAGTCGGTCTCGATGTCGCGACCGTCGATCGTCACCACGCCGCTCGTCATGCCGGCAAAGCCCGCGAGTACGCGCAGCGTGGTAGACTTGCCAGCGCCGTTCGGGCCCAGAAATCCGACCACCTCGCCCTTGCCGACCTCGAACGAAAGATCGTCGACCGCGAGGTGAGTGCCGTAGCGCTTCGTGAGGTGGGAGACGCTGATCATAGCAATATCTGAACTGCGCCGTCGTTAGCACGCCAGTCCCGCACGGCGCCACCGCGACCGCCGCCGCAGCGCGGGCGCACGCGGGAGTTTCACTCCAGCCGCCGTCGCGTGCATAGTGCACTGTCATGCGCCTCGCTTCAGTGGGACTGCTTCTGCTCGGGTGCCGCGGAGTGGCGAACACGGACGCGTCCGCGCCCGCCGTGGTCGATGCTCCCCCACCCGCGATCGACGCGCGCGCGCCCGCCGAAACGCTCGATGCGGGGGACGCGGCGGCTGCCGCCCGTGATGAAGCCCCTGACGCCGCTGGCGCGAGGGCTGAGGCGCCCGACGGGATGCTCATCGTTCCGGCGGGCACCTTTTCGATGGGCGCCGACGCGGGCGGCGAGGCCGACGAGCACCCTGCCCACGACGTGACGCTGGCGGCATTTTGGCTCGACCGCACGCATGTGACGCACGCCGCGTACGGAGCGTGCGTGGCGGCGCGCGCCTGCAGACCGGCCGACAGCACCGTGGCGAGCCGGGCGCACGCAGGCGCCGACGCCGCGTTCCAGCGGCCCGCGCAGCCCGTCGTGGGCGTTTCGTGGGACGACGCGCAGGCGTACTGCGCCTGGGCTGGAAAACGCCTGCCCGGCGAGGCCGAGTTCGAGCGCGCGATGCGGGGCGACGACGGCAGAAAGTACCCGTGGGGAAGCGATCGACCGACGCCCACGCGCACCACGTTCGGGCGCTCGTTCGGCTCGATCGGCAGCACGACCGACGACGTCGGCACGCATCCCGAAGGCCGCGGTCCGTTCGGGCACGACGATCTCGCGGGCAACGCGTGGGAGTGGACGGCCGACTTCTACGACCCGATCGCGTACGGCAGAAAAACGGCCGCCGCGGGCGTGGCCGGATCGTGCGCGGAGATTTTGCAGACGCAGGACGCGCTACGAGCTGGCGGAAAGCAGGGATTTACAGGCTCGAACCCGATCCCGCGCGAGTGCGAGCGGGTGCTTCGCGGGGGCGCCTTCAACTACGACTTCACGGGCCTGCGCGCGACCAACCGCGTGCATCACCCGGGGCGCTTTCGCATCGTGATGGCGGGATTTCGCTGCGCGAAAGACGCGGGCTGACGGCAGGCTACGGACGCACGCGCCAGTTGCCGACGACGATCTTGCCCACGTCATCGCAAGTGGGATCGGTGACCGCGAGCTCGGGCCGACCGGCGCGCGCAAGCAAGATCGTATTTTGCCGAAACACGCGCCCGAAGGCGATGGCCTCGTCGCGGTCCATGCCGTGCACCAGCCACGACGGCTCCCGCCACGTGCCCTCCGGCTCGTCTTCGAAGCCGACGCACGCCTCGACGCGATAACAGCCGAGCACGAGCATGTCGCGCATGACGTTGTGGCGCTGCTCGTTGACCTTGCGCGGCAGCAGCATCGAGCGCGGATTGTAGGCCGTGAGCACGGCGAACGAGCGCGTGAGAAGCTCGGGGAGGCTCGAGGGATCGGTCACGACGTCACCGTCGAGCGAGACCCGCAGCGGCCCTTGAAGTGTGGGCAGCTCGTAGACCGAAGACAAGTAGTGGCGGAGGAGGGTCTGGTCCATTGGAATGCAGTCTACATGCAGTCGCGGTCAGGCGTCGAACCGATAGCCGACGCCGCGTACCGTGTGAAAGTGGCGCGGCGCCTGGGGATCGATCTCGAGCTTCGCGCGGAGCTGCTGCAGGAAGTTGTCGATCGTGCGCGGGGTGCCGTGGTGACCCGGCCCCCAGACCTTGCGAAAGATGTCGTCGCGCGACAGCGCCCGGCCGCGGGCCTCGACAAGGCAGACGAGCACGTCGAACTCCGTCGCCGTCATCTCGACGAGCTCGCCGGCGCGCCGAATATCGCGGGCCGTCGTGTCGATCACGACGTCGGCGAACTCGAAGCGACCGCCGCGCGCAGGCGCGCCTCCCCTTCGCAGAGCAGCCCGCACGCGGGCCAGCAGCTCGGCCAGACTGAACGGCTTGGCGACGTAGTCTTCGGCGCCCAGCTCGAGGCCGGTGACTTTGTCCATCTCGCCGGTGCGCGCCGACAGCACGATGATCGGCATGGCGTGCCCGCCCTTGCGGAGCGCCTGAATCACCTCGAACCCGTTCATGCGCGGCAACATGACGTCGAGGATGATGACGTCCGGAGCGTCGTTGCGGGCCGACTCGAGACCCGACTCGCCATCGCCGCGAACGATGACGCGGTAGCCTTCTTTTTCAAGGTTGATGCGAAGGCCCAGCGAGATGCTCTCGTCGTCTTCGACCACGAGGACGGTGCGCGCCTGCGAGCCTCCGGACGCGCTAAGAGGCTTGCCGAGATCCATCGCCTGCCTCCTGTATCGCGATCGGACGCCCGGTCCCAGCGCCTTTGGCGCTCGGCGCGGCGCGCAGCTCGACCACGAAGGTAGAGCCCTTTCCGCGCTCGCTCTTGACCGTCACGCCGCCGCGGTGCGCCCGCACGATGTGCTTGACCACGGCGAGCCCGAGGCCCGAACCTTCGCGCGATCGGGAGAGTCGATCGTCGATGCGGTAGAACTTTTCGAAGATCCGGCGATGCTCGCCGCGCTCGATGCCGGCGCCGTTGTCGGTGACCGAAAACGCGACCCCGCCGCTCATCGCGCGGCGCGCCGAGAGGGTGATCGCAGGCGGCGATCCCCCGTATTTATGGGCGTTCGAGAGCAAGTTCACGAGCGCGTCGACGATGGCGCCCTCGTCGGCCTGCACGTCGGGCAGACCCTCTTCGACGGCGGTGCGGAAAACCAACGTGGCGTCGGTGCGCAGCGGCGAAAACGCCTCGACGGTGGCGGCCACGATGTCGCTCACGGCCACGGCGCGCAGATCGTAGAGCTTGCGACCGGCCTCCATGCGCCCCCAGTCGAGCAGCGCCTCGATGCGGCGCGACAGCTTCTCGGTCTCGCCGGTCAGGCGCAGAACGCACTCCTCCTGCGTGCTCGGATCGTCCTTCGCGCGGGCGAGCGTCTCGGCAAACAGGCGAATCGCCGTGAGCGGCGTGCGCAGCTCGTGGCTCACCTTCGAAACGAAATCGGCCTGCAATTCGCTGAGGTTGGCCTCGCGGCGAATGAACACGAGCACGAGCACGACGCCCGTGGCGACCGTCGCCACGAAGCTCACCAGCAAAATGCCCATGAGCAAATCGAACCCGGCCGCGCCGATGAACATCATAATGATGCCAACCGACAGAATGAGCACGAGCGGCACGATGACGAGGTAAACGAGGAGCTGGACGATGCGGCGGTAACCGAGCCGTTGCCTGTCCTTCGTCGCTGTGCGCGTGACGGTGTTCACCCGCTCAGTCTATCGCCGTTTGCGCGGGCGCACGCGAGCTTCACAGCAGGGCAGCCAGCATCGCGTTGTAAGGCGCAGGACAGCGCAGCCACAGCGCCAGCGCGAGCGCTCCCTGGCGCGCGAGCATTCCGAGGCCGCCCGAGTGACGCAGACCGTGGGCTCGCGCCGCCTCGACAAATGGCGTGTCCGAAGGCGCGTAGACCACGTCGAACGCGAGCGCGCGCGCCGGAAGCGCGTCCCACGTCACGGCCTCGCGGACGGTCTGCCCCGAATCGGCGCCCGCCATCCCCGCGCTCGTTGCCTGCAAAATACAAATAAAGTCGCGGTCGTCCGCCCGCGCGACGATCGGCTCGCCCGTCACGCGCACGTGGCAGCCGACTGCCGTGAGCAGCCCCTGCATTTCCGCTGCGAACGCAGCCGCTCCGGAGCGCCCACGCACAACGATGTCGGTCGCTCCCAGCTCAAGCGACAGCGCGGTGACAGCAGCCCGCGCAGCTCCGCCGGTGCCGATCACCAGCGCACGCCCCGCCGCGAGGGCGCCCGCGACGTCGGGCCCGAGCGCCGCGAGCTCGGCCGCGATCGCAGCCACGTCGGTGTTGGTCGCGTGCACCCGGCCGCCGGCGACATAAAGCGTGTTGGCGGCGCCCGCGATCGCCGCAGTCGAGGCCACCACGTCAGCAAACGGCAGAATCGCCCGCTTGTGCGGCAAGGTAATGTTGAAGCCAGCGAACGCTCCGGAACGCAGCTCCGCCACGCGCGCTTGCAGCTCGCCCGCGCCTGTGCGGAGCGCTTGATAGGTGTGCGGCAGTCCGAGCTCCGCGAACGCAGCCGCCTGCATGACCGGGCTCTTCGAGTGCGCCACGGGGTCGCCCAAAAGCGCGAAGCGCAGCGGGATCACCGCTCGGCCTCGCCGCCTTCGGTGGCCGCGACGATTGCGTGTATTTTACCCGAATGTACACGCAGCGAGATCGCGTCTCCCGGCTTCAGGTCGCCGGCGCGGCGCACAGCCTGGCCGCTCGCCGTGAGCGCGATGGCGTAGCCGCGTGACAGCACCTTGAGCGGCGAGAGCGCGTCGAGCGAGGCCGCGCGATTCGCGAGGGTGGCGCGCTCGCGGGCAAGGCGGGCCGAGACGAGCGACGCCATGCGCGCCGTGAGCCGATCGACCGCCGCGCGCTCGCGCACCAGCACGACCCTCGGATGAAGCAGCGCGAGCCGCTTGCCGAGCTGCGCAACGCGGCGACTGCGCTCAGAGGCGATGCGCGCGGCGGCCTGCGCGAGGCGCGCGTCGAAGTCGTCTTTCTTTTGCTGCCAGCTCGCCAGCACGAGGCGCGGATCGCTCAGCGCTCCCTGCGCGCGAAGCCATTCGTTGCGCTGCTGCGTGAGGCGCACCTGCATGGCGCGCGACAGCAGCGCGACGTTCTTCTGCAAGAGCGCGCGACGGGCCGCGCGGTCGGGCACGAGCATCTCGGCCGCCTGTGACGGCGTCGCTGCGCGCGCATCGGCGACGAAATCGACGAGCGGCACGTCTACGTCGTGGCCCACTGCCGCCACCACCGGCACGCGGCACGCAGCGACGGCGCGCACCAGCGCCTCATCGCTGAAGGCGAGAAGATCGTCTGCCGCGCCCCCGCCGCGACCCAGGATGATCACATCGACCCCTGCGATGCGCGAGAGCAGCTCGAGCGCGCGCACCATCGATTCGGCGGCGCCGGCACCCTGCACCCGAGCGGGCGCCAGCAGCACGTGCGCTCCCCCGCGCCGGGCCGCCACGCGCACGATGTCGTGAATCACCGCGCCGGTCTCGCTGGTCACCACGCCCACGATGCGCGGCTCGGACGGCAGCGCCCGCTTGCGTTCGGGGTCGAACAGCCCCTCGGCCAGCAGCTTCGCCTTCAGGCGCTCGAGGGCTTCGAGCAGCGCCCCCTTACCCTCGTCGTCGACGCGATCGCCCACCATCTGGAGGCGGCCCCGGGGAGCCCAAAACGCCGGCTTGCCGCGCACACGAATGCGCGAGCCGTCCTTCACCAGACCGCGGGCCCGGGGCGTGAGGCTCGACTTGTAGACGACGACGTCGATCATCGCGTCTTCGTCTTCGTCTTTAAGTGTAAAATACAAGTGTCCACTGGCCGCCGGCCTCGCGTTTGCGACTTCGCCTCGCACGAGCACAGCGCGGGGAAACGCGCTGTCGACGCCTCCGCGAATCGTTCGTCCCAGCTCAGCCACCGACAGCACGACCGGCTCGGCGGGCGCAGCGGGCGCGGCTTCCAGCGGAAAGGGAAACGAAGCCGAAAAGTCGAACGAAAGCGACGGGTCTCGGGGGCGCTTCGGCGGCGGGCGCTCGCTCATGCGCGCAAGATACCGCAAAGATGACGCCTGCGCGCCCCGCGCTTGGTATGCTTTTCACCCGATGCGCATCAACGCCCCTCTTCGCACGCTGGCCCGCGCCGTGACGGTCGCCGGCCTGCTTTCCTGCAGCGCGCTCGCGTGCAACCGCGAAACCCTCGACGCCGCGCCGAACGTGGATCTGGCGCGATTTCAGGGCAAGTGGTTCGAAGTGGCGCACCTGCCCCGCCCCACCCAGCGCGACTGCTCGGGCACGACCGCGACCTACACGATGCTGGCCGACGGGCAGCTCAAGTTCGTGCACGAATGCACGCTGAGTGACGGCAGCTACCACGGCTCTACTGCCATGGCCCGCGTCGCCGACCCGGTCAATCCCGCCAAGCTCGAGGTCGAATTCGGGGGCTTCACAGGCGACTACTGGATCCTCAGCGTCGCGCCCGATTACCGATATGCCATCGTCGGACACCCCTCCCGCGACTACCTGTGGATACTCAGCCGCACGCCGCAAATGACCGACGCCGACAAGCAACTGGCCATCAGCGACGCGCAGTCGCGCAGCTTCGACACTTCGAAACTCGAATTCACATCGCAAACCGTGATGAGCGCGCAGGGCACTCCCGCTCCCGCGAGCACCTACGGCTGCAATCTGGGATTCGGCGGCAGCGGCGCGGCGGGGATCGGAATTGCCGCGCTGGCCGTCGCGGGCGCGGCGCGCAGACGCAAGCCGGCGTAGGCCGATCGGGAGCCGGCAACGGTTGAACCGCCACGGCGAAAACCCGAGCGTCAGCTGGGCGTCCACGCCGTCTTGAGGCCGTGATACAAGCGGCGCATGGGCAAGGGTTTCAGCAAGGTCCTCGTCGCCAACCGCGGCGAGATCGCGGTGCGCGTGATGCGAACGCTGCGCGAGATGGGCATCGGCTCGGTCGCGGTGTACTCGGAGGTCGATCGCGCCAGCCTGCATGTGCGCATGGCCGACGAAGCTTGGCCGATCGGGCCGGCGCCCGCAGGCGAGAGCTACTTGCGCGTCGACAAGATCATCGCCGCGGCGAAGGCCTCAGGCGCCCAGGCGATTCACCCGGGTTACGGGTTTCTGAGCGAAAACCCTGCCCTGCCCGACGCGTGCGAGGCGGCTGGCATTACGTTCATCGGGCCGCCTGCGAGCGCCATGCGACAGATGGGCAGCAAGACGGCTGCGCGCAAGCGAATGGCAAGCGCTGGGGTGCCGATCACCCCGGGCGCCAACGACTGCGCGTCCGCTGAAGACGCGGTCGCAGTAGCTACGCAAATCGGGTTTCCCGTGATGCTCAAGGCGGCCTCCGGAGGTGGCGGCAAAGGCATCCGCCTCGTGGAGTGCGCCGAGGAGATGGCGGGGGCCTGGGAGCGCGCCCGGAGCGAGGCGAAGAAATTCTTCGGCGACGACACCGTTTACATCGAAAAGGCCATCGTGCAGCCCCGTCACGTCGAGATTCAAGTGCTCGGCGATCGCGACGGAAACCTCGTACACGTGTTCGAGCGCGACTGCTCGATTCAGCGCCGCAACCAGAAGGTCGTCGAGGAGACCCCGTCGCCTGCCGCGCCCGCCGAACTGGTCGCGAAAATGGGCGCGATCGCGGTGCAGGGGGCGAAGGCGGTCGGCTATTTTTCAGCAGGAACCTTCGAGTTCCTGCTCGCTCCCGATGGGCAGTTTTACTTCCTTGAGATGAACACGCGACTTCAAGTCGAGCATCCTGTTACCGAGCTGGTCACCGGACTCGATCTCGTGCGCGAAATGGTGCGTATCGCCGAGGGCAACCCGCTGCCGTTTTTGCAAAAAGACATCACGCGCAGGGGCGCCGCCATTGAGTGCCGCGTATATGCCGAAGATCCGTCGAGCGGGTATCTGCCCTCACCCGGCGTGATTCAAGAGCTCGTGACCCCTGCGGGCCCAGGAGTGCGCGACGACGGCGGCGCCTATCCCGGGTGCACCATCTCGAGCTTCTACGATCCGCTGATATCGAAGCTCAGCGTGTGGGCGCCGAGCCGCGATCAGGCGATCGCGCGCATGCGCCGCGCGCTGTCAGAATATGTGGTCACCGGAATTCGCACCAACCTCGCCTTCCATCAGCGACTGTTTATGCACGAAGACTTCGTCGCGGGCATTTACGACACCGGTTTTTTGGACCGCAACAAGGACGCCCTCGTGGGATATCCCACAGTGCCGCCCGACAAGGCCGACTCGCTCGCCGTCGCCGTGGCCATCGCGGCTTCGAGGCTCGAGCGCGCCACCGGCGTCACGTCCGCGCAGCAAGGCGAGTCGGGCGCGCGGCTGTCTCCATGGGTCGCCAGCCACCGCGCGCGCACCCTCGGATAATTCGCGACCGGGCATCGCGCGACCGTTGTTCGCGGACCGACCGCGACGCGTTGCCTGTTCAGCCCGCGAGCACTTCGTCGACCGACGCGGCAGTCACCGCGCGCGCTACCCATTCGCGCAGCACAGGCAGGTCACTGCACGCCTCGATGCGCGCGTCGTGATCGGCAGTCGGCGTGAGGCCGCGCGTGCGCAGGATGACCCGTAGCGCGTCGCGCTCGCCTTCGCCGCGCCCCGCTTCGAGGCCCCGTTCAAGCCCTTCCTCGCGGCCTTCCTCGCGGCCTTCTTCGCGGCCTTCTTCGATTCCTTTTTCGATGCCCTGAGCGAGGCCCTCCTCGCGGCCTTTCTCGATTCCCTTCTCGATTCCCTTCTCGATTCCCTTTTCGATACCCTGCGCAATGCCCTGGGCGATGCCCTCCTCGCGGCCTTTGGCAAACCCCTTCTCGAGGGCCTGATAGTAAAACGGGTTGGTCGGGACGTAATTCGCGAAGTTCAATTCACCCTCCAAGGCAAGACGCGCAGCCGCGTCGAGCGCAGACCAGATCACGTCAAGATATACCACGTCGCGGTCATCCGGCAGCGTGGGCAACACTTGAAGGGCAGCGCGCGCGATCGCGACGCCATCGGGAC
>CANJCO010000011.1 GCA_947473045.1 Myxococcales bacterium
ATATGGCTCGACTGCGAAGGCGAGCCGCTGATCGTGAAGCTGCTCGAAATCACCGAGAACGAGCCTCACGGTCACCACTAGGGTTTTCCTGCGTCGCGGGCGCAACCTGCAGGAGCTGCAAGCTATGAAGATCATGATCGTCGACGACAGCAAGGCCATGCGGCAAATCATCCGCCGATCGCTGCGTCAGGCTGGCTTCGAAAACCACGACTACACCGAAGCGGCCAACGGAATCGAGGCGCTGGCGGCCATCGAAGCCGACTCGCCCGATCTGGTGCTGAGCGACTGGAACATGCCGGACATGTCGGGCATCGAGCTGCTTGGCGCGCTCATGGCGGCGGGAAAAAACGTCCGCTTTGGCTTCATTACTTCGGAGAGTTCAGCGTCGATGAGGAGCACCGCGGCTGACGCCGGCGCGCTCTTTCTACTCGCGAAGCCCTTCACTCCCGACACGCTGCGCGAGACGCTCGCTCCGTTCATTCCAGCCTGACCCACGCGCGTGGGAGGTCCGGCGGCCGGACTCGCGGGGCCCCGCGACAGGCGAGCCCCGTGAGCCGCGGATCGCGCTACTCGGCCGCGGCGGCGAGATCGCTCTTTTTGCTCGCGCGGGCGCGCTTGCGTTCCTCGGCGAGGATCACGATGTCCTCGCGAACCTTCGCCGCGAACGTCGGCGCCTCCGTCACGGCCGTCTTGACGAGCGTGACAACAAGGTGCGGCGTCTTCTGCGCCGCCGTGGTCGTGGCGCTCATCGCCTTCGAAACGCGTCCCATCCAGCGCGCCGCGCGCGTCTGGGTGATGTATGGAGCGACCTCCGCGACGATGTCGGCGGCATAGCCGTTGTAGACGTGCGGCGCCTTGTGGAGCGGGCTCGAAAATCGCGGCGTCGCGTCGAGGAAGGCTTTGACCTGCTCACGCGTGACGCCGTGCTCGGCCAGCGCGCGATCGTACTCGGAGGCGGCGGCCTGACGAGCCTTGAAGAGGTACATTTGCACGCGCGAGTAGAAGTTGACGCGCCCGTCTCCGCTCGTCTCCACGGGGCAGAAAATCGTGCCCGGGAATTTCTCGGTGATGGCGCTCTGCACACCGTCGGAGACGCCTGCTGAGGGCATGCAACCGAACGGCTTTACGCTCAGCGTCATGTGCGCTTTGTTCTGCAGCACGTTCATCACGAGCTTGCCGACCTCCATGTGGCCTTCGCCTCCACGGAGATTGTTGTTGTAATATTCGTGGCTGAGCTCGGCCACCTTGTTCATATCGGGGAGGTGATAGCCGTACAGGCCTGCCGCGTGCGCGAACACCTGGAACGCGCCGCGAACGGCCCACTCGGCGCCGGAGACGGTGAGCATGCGCTGCGCGGCCCCGAACGGTCCAAGGTCTCCCAACCCGTATTTCGCGGTATCGGCCCCGCGAAGGGCCTCGCGATCCTGGGTGTCGTGCTTCGACTCCCAGATGTTGTAGAGCAGCCACGCCGCCACCAGCTGAATGTCGCACTCCGCGCCCTCGCTCTCGAGGAAGCGCTGGAGTCCATAGTTTCCGTCGCCCTCGGTGGTCATCGCCCAGAACTCGCCGATGATGGCGACCTTGGGTACCGGGCGGGTGCGGTCGACGGCGATGCTCTCGAACAGCGGCTTGCTGTCCCACAGCGCCTTGAGGATGCTCGACTTCGTCTCCATCGCCTCGTAGCAGCGCTTCTTGGCCTTCTCCATCGCGCGGTCCGTATCGCCGACGTTGAGCTCGTAGGGCCGAATGCGGTAGGCGATGGCGTTGAGCACGTCGCCCGCGAGCACGCCTTTGATGATCGCGGCAAAAAACGCGGGGTTCATCTCGAGGCCCGACTCTTCGCCCGTGGCCTGCTTCAGGCCGCCCGTCTGCTGGAAGAGCATGACGCGGAATCCGTCGAAGCCCGCGTCTCGCAGGGCCTTGCGGTATTCGGTGACGTACATGCCGAAGCGGCAGGGCCCGCAGGCGCCTGCCGTGAGGAATACATACTTTTTGACGACCTCTTCGCTCGTCATGCCGTGCTGGTCGCGGAGCGCGATGAGGAACGCGATCAGGTTGCCGACGGTAAAGTAGGTGGGGTTGCACTGCCCCCGGTTGCCATATTCCTTGCCCGTCTGAAACGCCGCCGTGTTGGGAGCGTCGAGCATCTGCACGTTGTATCCGACGCCGCGCAGGCCCCCCTCCACGAGGTAGTCGTGCGCCATCGTCAGGCCGCCCACCAGAAGTGTGATGTTCGCCTTCTCACTCTTTGTGAAGGTGAGGTTCGCCATGTTCTCGACCCAGTGCTGGGTCTCGGCGTCGAGCCCGAGCCGTCCCCGCTCTTCGGCTTCGAAGCGCTTGAGCTCCGCGTCGATATCGAGAACCGGGAGCTTCTTCTTGGTGCCGCTTGAAATGGTCTGCATGCTCATTTTGTTCTCACTCCCCCTCTTGCGCGAGGGCCAGGGTGTCGTTTTCTGCTACGGCCTTCGGCGCGATCCGCACCACGTTGCCGTCCTTCGTCTTCTTGCCGAGTGTGACCATGCCCTTGGGCAGGTCGGGCTGCGCGCGCTTGGGCGCTTCGTACGCGGAGACCTTCGCGCGGAGCTCTTCGAGCTGCGCGGCGATGGTGGGATCGTGCTGCTGCCGGGCCGACATCTGCTGACTTCGGAGCTCGAGCAGCTCGATTCGCTTCTTGTCGAGCGCGAGCTCGAGCTGGCTCTTTTTGCCGGCGAAATCCTGCAAGCGCTCTTCGTGAAGCTTGAGCGCGTGCGCGTAGGTCCTCACGCGAATCTTGATCGAGCCGCTCGGCTTGTTGGCGTCGATGTCATGCAAGGCTGCATAGGGCGTCTTGCTCGCCCCGATGATCGAGTCGATGAGCGCATACGTCGGCGCGTCGTGTCCGCACTTGAAGCTCGACAGATCGAGCACAACCACATTCGGATGACGCGACGCGAACCCGGCCGCCCAGACCTTCTGTGCGCTGTTGGCGGAGTAGTTCTCGGGCCACACGTGGTTGAGCTCGAGCGGCGTCTTGATGACTCCGCGCTGCAGTTCGTCCTTGTAGTAGCGGTCGAGATATTCGCGATCCTTCGGAATCGAACGGATCGAGAGAATGGGATATCCCAGCACCTGGAACTCTTCGGGGATTCCATGGTTGAGTCCGGGATCGGAGTGATAGGGCCGACCGATCATCAAGATGGCGACGCGGTCTTCGGCCTCGACCGTCTCGAGGATCGCCCTGCCCTTGTCCTGGAGATCACGGTCGACGTTGCCGAGGGCGATCCAGGCCTCACGGCAGGCGTGGTCGTTCTCGTCCTGGGTGATGCCGAGACGCGGTCCCCAGGTCTCGAGCATGCGCTTGGCCATGAGCGTCGGCTCGACGAACGACATCGCCGGATCGACGTACTCGATGCCGCGGGTCGCGAAGAAGTCGACCTCCTTCGTGAAGGCGGCCTTCATCACGTCGGGAGCGCCGGCCACGATTGGGCACGAGGCGTTGTCCATCGTGTCGGCCACGAAATTGTTCACGTGGGTGAGGATCGGGAAAAAGATGTATTTGAGCGGCTTCTTCTCGTCGTGATGCTCGAACAGCAGATTGTGCACGTGCGCCTGCGCGACCTTGCTCGGGTAGCACGGATCGATTGAGCCGTACTTTCCGCCCGCGACCCACATTTCCTCGGTGGTCTCGTCGCTGAAGACGACGTGCTGCTTCTGAATTCCGACGGCCTCGAAATAGGCGCGGAACCACGGCGCGGTCGTATACATGTTGAGCACTCGGGGCATACCGACGCGCACGCGGCGCCGGGCCTCCCAGCTCGCGTCACTCGAACGCTCGAAGGGGCGCTTGATCGGGACGCGGCGAATGCCGAAAAACCCGCGGCGAACCTCGATGTCGTCGATGAGCGCACCGGCCTCCGGCATGGGCGCGGTGTTGTAGACGTGAGCGAAGGAGCGGTTGGCCTCATAGGAGACCATGTTGGGAAACTGCTGCGCGATCTTCTTGCGCTCGGCCACGAGGTCGAGCATCGCCTCTTTGCTCTCGACCGTGCCTTTTTCGCAGGAGAACCCTGCGATGTAGCGGCTCTTGGAGCCATCGGGGCGGAGCGTGTCGATGAAGGTGCGCTTGCACTCGTTGGGGCAGAAGTGACAGACCGTCTCTTCGTCGTTCTTGCTCGTGTATTCGAGGTCGATCGACGCGTCGATTCCGATGAAGCTGGTCTTGCCGCTGCGCTTGACCACGCGCAGGGTTTCCATCGCCGCGCCGATCGCGCCGGCCTCGCCGGTGTGGGGGTGCACGAACACCTCCGCGTTCGGTACGCGCTCCTTGATGTAGTCGACCTGCGCCTTGACCGCTGCGAGGTTGTACTGGGTGCCTCCCTGCAGGACGTACTTCGTTCCGAGGGCGGCGAGCCTGGGAATTTGTACGACGTACTGCCATACATTTTTGGGAAGTACCTGCGCGAGACCGGCGAGCATCTCCTCTTTCGAGAAGCCCTCTTTCTGAAAGTTGACGCGATCGGTGTCGAGGAAGACCGCGCAGCCGTAGCTGAATTTCGGAGCCAGCTCGGCCTTGAACGCCACGTCGGCGAACTCGGTCACCGGCACGCCGAAGGAGTCGCTGGTCGCCTGCAGAAGCATGCCGTTTCCGGCGGAGCAGCTGTTCGACAGGCGGAAGTTCTGGATGTCGCCGTTTTTCATGAACAGGACCTTGATGTCCTGCCCGCCGATGTCGCAGATGACGTCGACGTCGCCGAAGAAGTGAACCGCGCTCATCATGTGGGCGACAGTCTCGACCACGTTGACGTCGCTCTTGACGCACTCTTCGAGCACGTCGGCCGCATACCCCGTGGCTCCGAACCCCATGACCTCGAGCGTCGCGCCTTGCGCGAGCACATAAGCGCGGAGCTGCGCGAGGAGCTCCTTGGTATCTTGAATGGGGTTGCCCTTGGAGAGCTGGTAGCCCTTCGCGAGGATGTTGCCGCTCTCGTAATCGACGAGGACGGCTTTGCTCGAGGTGGAGCCGCCGTCGAGGCCGATGACCGCGCGGACGTGCTGCCCCTGGGCGAGCTTCGCGGGCTCAAATTTGGGGATTTTATAGAGCGCCTTGAACTCGTCGAGCTCCGTGTCGGTCTTGGCGAGTGGGGGCCCGGCCGTTTCACCGAGGCGCGCCTTGCGACCGGTGGTGATGTACTCGCTGAGCGCCGCGATGCCCGTGAGCCAGCCGACGCCCGCCTCCTCGTGCAGGCCGTAGAGCACGGCGCCGAACGCCGCGTAGTACTGGCTGTTTTCCGGGATGAAGATGAGCTCCTCGATCGGGATGTCCTTCGGGTACTCGTGGCCGCGCTCGTCCCATGTTTGGGGAATGCGCAGGCGCCAGCAATCCTGCAAAAAAGGCAGGTAGGTGTTGGGACCTCCCAGCAGCAGCACCTTGTGTTTGAGGGTGTTGCCGCGCGTGAGGACCGAGAGGTTCTGCAGCACGATGGCGTCGGCGAGCGAGCAGAGGACCTCGCTGGCCGGAATGCCGCTCTTGATGAGGTTGACGATGTCGGTCTCGGCGAACACGCCGCACTTGGCCGCCACGTGGTGGAGCTTGCTGTCGTCGAAGCGCAGCGCGGTGACCATCTCGGCAGGTGCGTTCACCTTGAGGAAGCACTTGTCGATCGTTGCGCCCGTGCCCGACGCGCATTTGTCGTTCATCGACGCGATGGCGGTGCGCATGCCCGACTTTTCATCGATTTTGAACATGATGATCTTGGCGTCTTGACCGCCAAGCTCGATGACCGACCCGACGTCGGGGTGCAGCTTCTCAACCGCGATGGTGACCGCGTTGACCTCCTGCACGAACTTCGCGCCGGTCGGCTCGCACAGCGGCGCCGAGCCCGAGCCCGTCATGAAAATGCGCCAGCCGTCGGTGGGGTGGTCGGGAAACGCTGCGAAAATCTGCTCGAGCATCGACAGGACGTACTCGGGCTGCTTCGTGTGGTGCCGCTGGTAGTCGCTCCAGAGAATTTCTTGGTTGGCGGGGTTCACGACGACGGCCTTGACCGTGGTCGAGCCGACGTCCATGCCGATGGCGAGATAGCGACCCTGGCTGCTGCCCATGTTCGTCCTTCTGATGAAGTCCGAGACCGGTTCGGCCTCTGGACTGACGTGTCAGTCAACCTAGAAGTATCCGAATTGTTCCCGGCGGCAAGGGCTTTTATGCCGGCAAATTTGCGCGAGGCCGCAAAACTGACGCGCGTGTCAGGTTGGGGGGCGTGCCCGCGCTTTCGCGAGTCGCGCGTGGTAGGTGTGCCCCCATGGAGAAGGGGCAGCGACGGCAGCAGATCTTGACCCACGCCCGTCAGGTCTTCGCCCGCAGCGGGTACCACGCGGCCAAAGTCGACGACATCGTTGCGGCCGCCGGGGTCGCCCGCGGCACCTTCTACCTGTATTTCGAGGACAAGCGCGCCATCTTCGAGGAGATCGTCGACCGGCTGCTGGTTCGCTTCGGAATGGCGATTTCGCGCGTCGATCCGAAGGGCGACGTCGGCGCGCAGGTGCAGGACAACATCCGCGGGATCGTGCGCCTGCTCGTCGAAGAACGCGTCACGACCAAGCTGCTGCTGTCGGACGCGCACGGCGTCGATCATGCGTTCGATCGCAAGATTCAGCTATTTTTCGATCAGGTGCATTCGGTGCTCGAAGAGGCGCTCGCCGAAGGACAGGAGCGCGGCATCGTCGGCAAGGGCGACGCGCACCTGCAGGCCACGATGATCATCGGCGCGCTCAAAGAAATCATGCACGAAGTCGTCGTGCGCGGCTGGGACGACGACGAAGAGGCTATCGTCGCTGGGCTGTTCGCGTTTCTGAAGCGCGGCGTTCTGACGGGGGAATGAGCCGTTGCGCCGGTTGGCTGCCGCGCTGATTTCGCTCGCCTCCTGCAAGGGCGCTGCGGCGACGGCGCCGGTCGAGCCCGCCGTGCGCGCCGCGGCGATCGTGCCGGGTGACGCTGCCGCCGAAGCATCCGCGGCCAGCGCGGCAGAAAAGGCCGAGCCGGAGCCCCCACCGGTCGCCATGGCCGAAACCCGCGACGCCGTGGGCCCCTTCGAGCTGCCGATGATGAAAGGACGCAACGTCTGGTACGCGCGGCCACGATCCATCGGCGAACGCAGGCTGATCGCGCACCTGCACGGGCAATGCGCCCACCCGTCGTATTCGTGCGGGCAGTGGCTCGACGCGGGAATCGAGCGAGGATTTGTGGTGTGCCCGACGGGAAACGAGCGCTGCGGCTCACCCATCGGACCGCCGCAGTGGGACGAATCGTTCGCCCTGATGGATCAGGACCTCGAGCGCGGAATCGCGGCGGCTTCGCGTGCCGAGGGAGACGGCGGCATCTCGCGTGCGGGCTCGGTCATGACCGGGTTCTCCCGCGGAGGATGGGCGGCGATCGACGTGGTTCGCAGGCACCCTGGACGCTGGCCGTTTCTGATTGTGATCGAGGCCGACGTGACGATGAACGCTGCCCTCCTGCGCGCGGCCAAGGTCGAACGCGTGGCGCTGATCGCGGCGGATCACGGCACCGAGCTGGCGGGGGAGCGAAACACCGTCGATGCGCTTAAGGCCGCGGGCTTCCCGGCGGAGCTGTTCGTCATGCCGGGATCGTGGCACTTGTATTCTACAAATATCGACGCGATCATGCGGCAGGCGTTGGCCTTCGTGCTCGCGGACGGACCGCGCGACCCGTAACGGCTACGCGCTTCGACCGACCACGTTGCGCACGAAGCTTCGGAGCAGCCGAGGACCGTGAGGCGCGTCGTGAATGCCGTCGCGAATCGCCTCAAACGCGAGGCCTTCGCTGCGCAGAGCCGGCTCGCGCGCGCGGACGTAACCCCGCAGGATATCGCCGTCAGCCTCGGGATGGAACTGCACGCCGTAGGCTCGCCTGCCGACGCGAAAAGCGGCGTGTCGTTCGAGCGGCGTATGGGCGAGGAGTTCGGCGCCGGGCGGCAGCGTGACGACGGTGTCGACGTGCGTGGCGTTGAACGCCATCGCGCCAGGAAGCTCGCCAAAGAGCGCGTCGGAAGCTGCCAACGTCGTGCCCGTCACCGAAACGGTGCCGATTTCGCGCCCGCGCGTGTTGAGCGCCACCATCCCGCCGAGCGCCTGCGCGAGCAGTTGGTGGCCGAAACAGATACCGAGAACCGGCACGTCGAGGGCGACGGCCTCGCGCAGCCAGGCCTCGGCGCGAAGCATCCACGCTGCGCGCTCGGTCACGCTTGCAGACGATCCCGTAACGATGATCGCGGTCGCGGGAAGCGTCGGGAGCGGCCCGTCGGACCGCGCGTCGTGCTCCGAGAAGGCGCCTGTCCACGCATCGCCGATGTGCTCGGCGATCCAGCTTGAAAACTCGCCTCGGCGCGCGGCCACCTCGGCGACGGCGTCTCCGGTTCGAAGAACGACGATCGGCATGCCCTGAATCTTAGCGGCCCGCGGGCCCCTGCGCCCCGAGAAAAATAATCGTCAATTGTTCCTCAAGGTCCGGAAATTCCTGCCGTTCACCCTCCGTATGAGCTCCGTCACGTTCAATAGCCCGGTCGATGTCGCCATGCAGCGAGCCGGCAACAGCCGTCCCGGAAGCCTGCAGCAAACGGCGCAAATCAGCGTCCTCAAGCAGGCCAACGAAGTTCAGGCGCGCACCGCGCTGACGCTCATCACCGGCATCGGCGTCAAGCTCGACACTTCTGGCTGAGCTGCTCGCAACCAGCCTGCCCGCCAAGCGGCCTCCGATGGCGACGCGCGTTCGGCTACGCTCGGCGGCGTGAAACCCCGCGCCAACGCAACGGTCGCGGCCCTCGGGCTTCTTTACGCCGCGCAGGGCGTTCCGTACGGCTTTGCCAGCGAATATCTGCCCGTCGCGCTGCGTCAGGAGCACTACTCGATGGGCGCCATCGCGGCCTTGGGCTGGCTCCAGTTGCCCTGGCAGCTCAAGTTCCTTTACGCGGATCTGGCCGACCGTCCCGCCGTCAGCCCCTACGCGCGCCGCGTGCTTCTCGCCCTGCAGGTGGGGCTTTTTGTAGCGATGACCGGGTTTGCGTGGCGGTCGCTGCATGATTCGCCGCGACTGTGGTTTGCGCTCACGTTCGTGGCCGCGCTCTTTGCTTCGACGCAGGACATATTCGTCGACGCGATCGCCGTGCGCTCGCTGACCAGCGCGCAGCGCGGTTTCGGCAATACGGCTCAGGTCGCGGGCTACCGCCTCGGCATGCTCGTGGGAGGCGCAGGGCTGCTGCTGCTCATCGCGCCGCTCGGATCGCGCTTCGCTGTGCTCGCGTGCGCGTCGATAGTGCTTGTCACGGGCGGCGCAGCGTTCGCCCTCCGCGACAGCGCGCCCGCGGATCGCGCGGTTCGGCCCGCCGCTGTGCGGCGTTCGGAGGCGATGACGCTCGTGCGCCACATGTTCGGCCGGCGCGCCTGGCCGGTGGTGGCAGTCGCGCTGACATACAAACTGGGACTCCACATGGCTGCGTTCCTGATCAAGCCCATGGTCGTCGACGCCCACTGGACCCCACAGGAGATCGGCGCCGTCGTGGTGACTGCCGGAACGACCGCGGGCCTCGCAGGCGCCGTCGCCGGCGGGGCGCTGCATCGATGGGTGCCGGAGTCGCGCGCCCTCGCTTTTGCGGCGTTGTTGCAGTCGCTCGTGTGTCTACCGTTGCTGCTCGCGCACTGGGCCGGGGCACCAAAGGGCATGACGACGGCCGCGATCGTGGCCGAGCACTTCGTAACGGGCGCGGGCACGACAGTGCTCTTTGCGGCCCTCATGAGCGCGACGCGCACGCGCAACGCCGCGCTGCACTACACGCTGCTCACGAGCGCGAACTCGCTCGCGATCGGGGTGGGGTCGACACTGGGCGGCCTGCTGGCCGATCACCTGGGCAAATCGGCCGTGCTGGCGATCGCGGCCGTTGTGGGCGCCCTTCCGTTGGGCCTGCTGGGACGCTGGTCGGCCGCGGCCGCGGCGAGCGCCGAAAACGGCGAAGATTAGCGGTTGGCGGCGCCGCCAACGCTATGAACGGGGAGCACGCGTGAGACGAAGCCCGACCGACGCGCCGCGGGACGGGCGCTCACCGAGAAGGTCTCGCGGAAGTGGTCGGGGCGGGTCATGTAATCGGCGACCAGCAGCGAAAGCGCGCGATCGGCGAGGCGCGCACGCGGCGGGTCGAACGGAACGAACCCGGCGCGGCCGCGAAAGTCGACGACGCGCAAAACGTGCACCACGGTCGGCAGGCAGGCGACAAGCGCCTCGGCACCCGGCGACGACGCGGCCGCGAGCGCTGCATGAACCACGAGCCTCGCCCCCTCAATCACTTCATCGACGCGGAGCGCGCCCGAAGGGGCCAGCGCGGCCGCCGAACCTCTTGCTCGTGCTTGTCGCGGCGGGCCAAAGCTCGTAGCCACGCGGTAGTCCCCGGTGAGCCAGCCTGCGAGCGCGGTCTTGTCGTCGCGCATTGCGACAAACGCGGAGAGCGCGCGACGGCTCAGATCGGCTGCCTCGTCAACAGTAATGCTACCCGGTAGCCGTATCGGCTCGCGATTGTTCCCCATCGTAGTGACCCCCAGCTACGACCACCCAGTTGCCAGGAATAAGGCCGCTGCGTCAAATTCCAAGCGTTGCCGCAGCCTCCGGCAATTTGTACGCAATATATTCGCGTTTGGCGCGCCAAGGCGGGCGCCCTCCCGCTCGGCCTGCCAGGCCGCCGGGCGCCTGTGGGGGTGTGATACCATGAGGAGGGCAATGAACAGCATCTTCGTGACAGGCGCCGCTTCGGGCATTGGGCGCGCTACCGCCGAGCTCTTTGCTTCGAGGGGCTATTTTGTTGGGCTTTTCGACGTGGACGGGGCCGCGGTCGCAGCGCTCGCAGCGCAGCTTGGAGCGGGCCGTGCGATCGCGGGCGAGCTCGACGTGCGCGATCTTGGCGCCTTCCGCGCGAGCGTGGCGGCGTTCGGGGCCGCAGCAGGCGGGCGCATGGATGTGCTGTTTAATTGCGCCGGAATTCTGCGCATGGGCCCGTTCGACAAGGTCCCCGCCGAGGACGCGCACCTCGAGATCGCGGTCAATGTGGGAGGTGTGGTCAACGGCATCTACGCGAGCCTTCCGCTGCTCGAGGCCACGAGCGGAAGCGTGATCGTCAACATGTCGAGCGTATCTGCGGTTTATGGCACGCCCGATCACTCTGTGTATTCTGCAACCAAGTTCGCGGTCCGAGGCCTGACCGAGGCGCTCGACATTGAGCTGCGTCCCCGCGGCGTGAGGGTGTGCGATGTGATGCCGGGCTACGTCTCGACGAAGATGGTCCACGAGCAGAAGATCAAGAGTCCGATCGTGGGAGCGCTCGGCGTACACCTCGAAGCTGGCGACGTGGCCAGCACCGTTTGGAACGCGGTCCAAGGCGACAAGGTGCATTGGCTCATGAAGGCCGACCACGCGCTATTTGCGCGACTTTCTGGGTTTTCGAGCCTCGCGCGGGCGATCATGAAGCACATGATCCGACCGTGACGGTGGCGCATTACGGCGGCAGCACGTAGCTCACCGCCCACACGAGATAGCCGGCGCACGCCGCCGCGAGCGCGAGCGCCGAAAACGCCGGGACAGCACGGTGGGCGGCCGCACGATCGATGAACACGGCCCGGGCAGCGAGCCCCGCGCGCTCGGCATGCGATGGGTCGACGTCGCGCGGACGAAGGCTGGCGAGTCGCGCGAACTCGTCGCGGTCAGTGTCGTTCATCGCGGAGCTCCTTCAAGTTTAGCGAGCCGCTGCTGAAACATCGCCCGGGCTCGGCTCAGTCGCTTTCGCAGCGCATCGGGCCGCAGTTTCAGCATATCCGCTACGGCGTCCTGTTCGAGACCTTCGACGCCGACGAGCAGCAGCAGCTCGCGTTCGGCTTCCGGCAGCGCGAGCAGCGCGCGCTCCAGCACCTCGACGTCGAGCCGGGCGCTCGCACCCGATGGCTCCCCGGCGTCCGCCTCGGTGGCGACGAAACGGCTCAAATCAAGCACCTCCCAGCGCCGATGGCTACGATACGCGTTGCGCGCGACGGTGAAGAGCCACGCGTCGAGCCGCGTATCGGGCGCGAGCTTCGGGGCGGCGCGGGCGAGCTTGACGAACGTCTCCTGGAGCAGGTCGTCGGCCACCTCGGGCCTGCGCGACATGCGCAGCAGAAAGCCGTAAATTCTTGGCCGAAACGCGGCCCAGGCGCGCGAAAACGCGTTCACGTCTCCGCTCCGGAGCCCATCGACGATTTGCGCGTTGTCCACGACAGAGAAAACTCCGTGAAAACGAGATTGTGACGAAAGACCGTCACACGCGCGCTCCCGACGCGTTGATTCTTACGAAACGCTAGGAGGACACCATGATGGAATTTATTAAAAATGGCGGCGTCGGCATGTTTCCCATCCTGCTGCTCGGACTGGTCGCCGTCGCGACCTCCGCGCACTTCGCGTGGAAGAAGGACGCGCGCGTGCGGAACTTTCTCGGGCTCTCTGCCCGCTCGCTCGCCTGCTTCGGAGCCGCGGCGCTCGCCACCAACGTCGCCGCGACGCTCGATTACGTGCTCGATCGCAAACTGTCGGGAGACGCCCGCACCGACGCCCTGCTCGAAGGTGCGCGCGAGTCGCTCAATCCCGTGATCCTGTGCGCTGCGGTGCTCGCCGTCGTGTATCTGCTCATCGCGGTCGGAGAGCGCCGCCGCGACGCCGCGGTCGCGCTCGCCTGAGCGCACACTTTGTCTCGCGATCGCGCCGCGTTTCCGCGATGCTGCGCCGCTTGCTGGGCGCATCGATCGGGTTGAGTTGGAGGCCTCGCTGTGAGTGACCGGGCCCACCGCGCGGCGCGCACGGTCGCGGTCGCGCTGCTCGTGGCGTTTGCCGCATGCGTGCCGTTTCGCGCCGCGCTCATCGTCGACAACCGCACGTACCTGGAAATGGCCGCTGGCGTACGCGCCCACGGGCTGCCCTATACCGAAAACACCTGGTCGGACGTTCTGCCCGAGGCAGCCCCGTCGTTCAACGTTCCGAAGGCGGGCAAGCTGTGGGGCGAATACCCGCCGCTCTACGCCTACGTCGCCGCGCCGGCGCTGGCGATCGGGGGGCTGCGGGCCGTACACCAGCAAAACGCGCTGCTGGTCGCGCTGCTCGCGTGGCTCGTCGGGCAAATCGCGCTGCTTGTGACCGGCAGGCAGCGGGCTGCCACGTTTTCGCTCCTCGCGACGGCGTTCGCGACGCCCATGTACGCGGGGTCGTTCTTCACGTTCGCGATGCCGATCACGTCGCTCATGCTCGCGGCGTCGCTGCTTTCGGCGATCGCCTCGCTCCGGTCGGCGCGCCCCCTGCTCGCAGTCGCGATCTCCGGCGTTTTTGCCGGACTCGCGATCGAGGGTCACCTGTCGGCGACGCTCATGGGGGGCGCGTTGCTGCTGGCGACTGCCCACGCGCACGCCGCGAGTGGCCCCCGGGAGGCGCGACTGAAAGCGTTTGCTAAGGCGCTGACCGCGGGAGGAGCGGGAATGGCGATCGCGCTCGCGCCGCTCGCCGCCCTGAATTTCGTGCGCTTCGGATCTCCCAACCCGATCAGCTACGGCCCCTGCGTGTGGGTCATGTGTGGTCCCACGGTCGGCCACTCACTCGACAGCGGGAGTCTGCTCCGATTCGGAGGCGCCCCGGTCGCGCTCGCAGCCGCGGCGATCGGCTTGGCGCTGCTGCTCCGGCGCAAGGGACGGTGGGCCCTCGCTCCGGTCATCGCCGGGGGCGTGATCGCCGCGGCGATACCTGCGTTTCGCGAGCCCGGCTGGGCCATGCTGCGCACGCTGACCGGCTATTTCGTCGATTCGACCCTGTTCGACCTGACGCCGCTCGAGCGTGCGCGCGACGGGCTCGGGTGGTTTCGCGGCGACAAAATCACCCAGGGGCTCCTCGAAGCGAGCCCCCTGCTGGCCGCGGCGATCGCAGCCAAACCGCGCCCCGGTCAGCATACGCAGCTGATTTTGTGGTCACACGTCACGGGGCTCGGACTGTCGCTCGCGCTGCTCGGGCGTTTTTCGGGAGGTTATGCGCTGGGGTGGCCGTTCATCTTTCCGCGGTATGCCCTCTATGCCGTTCCCGCGCTGGTGGTGCTCGCGTCGCAGGCAGTGGCTACGCTGCGCGCGACCTGGCGCGACGCAGCCGTGGGCGGCCTCGTGCTGATGCTCGCCACCTGGATGCTCGCGCAGGATCACGGCGACGGCGACTGGGCGAAGCGCCTTCTGCTGCTCCGCGTGACGCTGCTCTCGGCGCTCGCGGTGGTCGCGACGCTGCTGCTCGGGCGGGGCCGCGCCGGGGCATCGCGCGCGGCGGGCCTGTCGGTCGCGAGCGCTGCGGGCCTGTCGGTCGCCTTGTCGATCGTCAACGCGAGCGGCACCGCGACGCGCGTGGTGGCAGCGCTCGACGCGCGCCTCGCGAAGTTCGAGTCGCTCGTTCCCGAACGGCGCTTCGCGCTCGCAGGCTGGGGCCCCGACAGCGATCCGATTCTGTCGCTCCGCGCCGAGCGCGACGTGCACTACGTCGATTTCGTCGAATCCGGCAGCTGGACGGGCTTCCGGAAACTCATCGATAAGTGGTCCGACGACGGACGCCCAATTTATGGCGTGTTTCCGCGCGACGTCGGCGAGCGCGCGTTCAAGTGGCCCTACGCGGACGCAGACGTTCCCGCGACCTGCATCGACCGCGACGAGGGGTTTTGGAAGATCGGCCCGCCGCGCAAGCGCGCGCGTCCGTAGCTTCGTTGCCCAACCGCGGCGACCGTGGAAAACTGATGATTCCTCTTCGGCCTCACGCACTTGACCAAGCTCGAACAGCTCCCCCTTCCGCTCGGAGACTCCGCGACTGCGCTTCCCGCAGTGGGGATCCCGCGCCAGAAGCGTGTATTTTGCAACCGCAACCTCCGCATGACGGGCGTGACGTGGGTGGGCTTCGACATGGACTACACGCTGGCCATCTACGACCAGCCCGAAATGGACCGCCTCTCGATCGAGGCGACGCGCACCAAGCTCGTCTCGCGCGGCTACCCCGCGTTCGTCGCCGAGGTTCCCGTGTCGATCGAGTTTCCGGTGCGCGGACTGCTGATCGACAAGCGCTTCGGGCACGTGCTCAAGATGGACCGCTACAAGTGCGTGGTGACCGGCTACCACGGCTACCGCAAGCTCTCGCGCGAAGAGGTGCGCACCCTCTATCAGTCGAAGAAGCTGCGCCCCGCGACGCCGCGCTACCACTGGATCGACACGCTCTACGCGCTCAGCGAAGTGGCGCTCTACACTGCGCTCGTTGAAGCCTACGAAAAGCGCGACTTGGCCGTCGACTACGGGCGTCTGTTTGCCGACATCCGTGAGTGCATCGACGAAGCCCACCGCGACGGCACCATCCTCGACGCCGTGCTCGGCGACCTGCCCCGTTTCGTTCGCCGCGATCCCGATCTCGCCCCCGCGTTGCACAAGCTCCGCAGCGCCGGAAAGCGTCTGTTTCTGCTGACCAACTCGCGATGGTCGTACACCGACAAAATGATGGAATACCTGCTCGGCGGGGCGATGAGCGAGTACCCGTCGTGGAAGAACTTCTTCGATGTGGTCGTGGTCGCTGCGACCAAGCCAGCGTTTTTTCAAGAGCGCAGACCGCTGCTCGAACGCGACGGCGATGCCACCCAGCCTGCCCGCTTCCCACTCGAGCGCGGCAAGGTCTATGAAAACGGCAACCTTCACGATCTCGAGCGCGCGCTCGGGGTGACGGGCGACCAGATTCTCTACGTCGGAGACCACATTTACGGCGACATTTTGCGCAGCAAAAAGGAGAGCGCGTGGCGCACGGCGATGATCATCCAGGAGCTGGAACAGGAGATGCGCGCCTACGAAGACTGCCATGACGACTTCGCGCGCACGGCCGTGCTCGAAGACCAACGCGAAAAGCTCGAAGACGACCTGCGCTACTATCAGGCGCGGTTCAAAGACCTCTCGCGCGTCATCGAGGCGAGCGTGAAGTCGGGAGCGAAAGACGCCGCGGCCGAGGCCGATCGTCTGCGCGTCAAGCGCGCAGTCGAGCGCGTGCGGGGCATGCTCCGCCAGTCGGAGACGGAGCTGGAGGCGATCGAAACGCGCGCCGGCGACCGGTTTCACCCGTTTTGGGGCTCGCTGCTCAAAGAGGCGAACGAGCAGTCGAGCTTCGGCGATCAGGTCGAGGAATACGCATGTTTGTACACCTCGCGCGTCAGCAATTTTCTGGCTTATTCGCCCCAGCAGCACTTCCGCAGCCCTCGCGACGTGATGGCACACGAGATCGGCGCGTGACGATCGGCTAGGCTGCGCGGTCCGTGCTGATATCTGCCGCGCTCAAGCGCTTTCCTGAAGACTTCATCGTCGAAGAACTCCCCCTCTACGAGCCCTCGGGGCAAGGGGACCACGTCTACGTCACGTTCGAGAAGCGAGGGAAAAACACGCTCGACGCGGTGAGGGAGATCGCGAGAGCGCTCGGCTGCAACCCGCGAGACGCCGGCACCGCCGGCATGAAAGACCGTCACGCCGTCACCACGCAGACGATCTCGCTGCTGCCCGCGAAGGGTCAGAAGCCCGATGAGCTGTGCGAGCGCGCGCGCGAGCTGTCCATCGAGGGGATTCGGGTCGTGTCCGCCGCGCGCCACGGGAACAAGCTGAAGACCGGACACCTCGCAGGCAACCGCTTTACGATCGTGCTGCGCGACATCGACGCTGCGTCGATCGGGGACGCGTGCGCGCGCATGCGGGCGCTCGGAGAGCAGGGCGTACCCAACGCGTTCGGAGAGCAGCGCTTCGGTCGCGATCACGACAACGCCGCGCGCGCGAAGGCGTGGCTGTCCGGAAAGGTGCCGCCTCCCCGCGACGCCCGCGTGCTGCGGCTGCTCTACTCGGCGCTTCAATCCGAAGTGTTCAACGCCGTTCTCGACAAGCGCGTCGCCGACGGCACCTGGCGCACGCCGATGCTGGGCGATGTGCTCAAGAAGACCGATTCCGGGGGGCTGTTTCTCTGCACGGACCCCGAGGCCGACGGCGCCCGGGCGCGCGCGGGAGAGGTCGTGCCCACCGGTCCCATCTTCGGACCGAAGATGCTCCAACCCGAGGCAACGATGGCTGAGCTCGAAGACGCCATCACACGCGAGCTGCTCGGCGACGAGCTCGACCTTGGCCGGGCGCGAGGCCTCGGAGACGGAACGAGGCGGGCCCTCGTGCTACCCGTTCGAGACATCGTCGCTGACGAAATTTTACCGGAAACCGGGGAAGAACGGCGAAGCTGCAGGGTTGGCTTTGTGTTACCCAAGGGCGCCTACGCGACCACCGTGCTGAGTCAGGTGTTCTCGTGGGGTCCGGGCGCAACCGCTGGCGCCGAAGATGCATCTGACGTCGAAGAGAACCACTGACAATGATCGAGCGAGTCAAAAGTGCGATGGTTGGGCTGGGGGCCACGTGGGTCCTGTGGCTGATGCTCGGTTTGAGCGTCATTTCGCTCGCGATCATGCTCGAGCGGCTATGGCTCTTCTGGACACTGGGTGACGACATTCCGCAGCTCATGCGCGATCTCGCGAAGTGCTTGCGGGAGGGCGATTTGCAGGGTGCGCGCAAGCGCCTCGAGGCCTCGCCGAGCGCCGAAGCCGCGGTCGTCATGGCCGGTCTCGTCGAGAGCGAGCTGGGTGTCGAGTCCGCCGAAGAGGCCATGGCGAGCGCCAGCGCGCTGCAGCGCAACAAGCTTGAGCGCCGGCTCGCATTCCTCGGAACCCTCGGCAACAACGCGCCGTTTATCGGTCTGCTCGGCACGGTCATCGGAATCGTCGGCGCCTTCGACGAGCTCGGAAAGGCGCGCAACACCGGCATGAGTGCCGCCGCCAGCGCGCTCGCCCCTGACGCGGTCATGCGCAACATCGCAGAGGCGCTCGTGGCCACGGCCGTCGGCCTCGTCGTCGCGATTCCCGCGGTCGCCGCTTTCAACATCTTTCAGCGCGTGGTCAAGACCACGCTCGCCAACACCGACGCGCTCTCGCACGTTCTGCTGGCCCATCTGAAGGCCAAACCTGTCAGCCACGCCTCGGCGAAGGAAACGCCGGCGAAAAAGAGCACAAGCGAAGCAGGCGGCGAGGCCGACTGATGGCGGGCGGCGCACAAGATTCGGACGACGCGATCACAGGCATCAACGTCACGCCGCTGGTCGACATCACCCTGGTGCTCCTGATCATCTTTATGGTCACCGCCAAGATCATCGTCTCGCAGTCGGTTCCCCTCGACTTGCCCAAGGCCGCAAGCGGCGGGCAGGTTCAGAGCGTTTTCAGCATCGTGCTCGTCGCCGACGGCTCGACGCAGGTCGACTCGAAGGCGGTGGCCAACGACGACGCGATCTTCGCGCTCGCCAAAGACGCGGGCACAAAAAACAGCGAGCTGCGCGCAGTCATCAAGGCCGACACCGCCGTGCCGCACGGGCGCGTCATTCATGTGCTCGATTTGCTGAAGCAGGCTGGGGTCACGAAGATCGCGTTTGGCGTCTCACCCGTTCCGCCCGTCCCCGGTGGCGTAGTTCCGCAGCCGGCGAAGTCGCCCTGACCTCCCATGCAAGCGCCCGCGACCCTCGCTCGTCCTTCGCCTCGCGGCCGCCATGGCGCGCGCCCAGGCGGAAACGACCCGCTTATGCGCGTGCTCGGGCTCGGCGATGACGCTACGCTCGTGCTCGGGCTCACCGTCGCGCTTGCGCTGATCCTGCACGTCGGGGCGGCGGCCCGCGCCTGGCTCATCCCTCTCGAGCTGCTCGACTGGAACCGGCATCTTTCGGCCGAGATCGGCGATCGGCTCACGGAGACGTACGAGATCGAACAAGAAAAGGCGAAGCCTCCGGAGCCGCCAGCACCGCCAGCGCCCGAGCCCGATCCGGTCGCGCCCCCCGAGCCCGCGCAGCAGCGCCCGGAGCAGGTAGACCCTTCGCCGCCGATGGCCGCGCAGGCCGGCGCCGTGCTCACCGCTCCCGAAAACCCGGACGATCCGGTGGACCTGACCGGGTCGTTCGTCAGCGGCACGGGTGACAGCTACGCCGGCGGCGTCACGCAGACCGGCGGCACCAGCAAAGCTGCAGTATACAACAAAGGCGCGACGAATCAGGGCATAGCAGGCGGCACGGGGACCAAGCCGGCGCCCGCGCAAGTGGGCCCCGACCAGTCGCGGGGCATTCAGCTCGCCGGCTCATCAGAATGGCGCTGCCCGTTTCCGGCCGAAGCCGACGCCGACAACGTCGACAACGAGTATGCGACCGTATCGGTCGTGGTCGGAATCGACGGCCGCCCGATGAGCGCGAGCATCGTGTCCGACCCTGGACACGGGTTCGGTCGCGAGGCGCGCGCCTGCGCCCTTCGCGAGCGTTTTTTGCCGGCCCTCAGCCGCGACGGAACGCCGCTGCAGGCCACGAAGAGCTTCAAGATCCACTTCGAGCGCTGAGCCCGCTCAGACGGGCTTCGCGCCCATCGGCCTCGGAACCGTAGTGTCGAGCGGTGTCTCTATGCTGGCTGGGGGCGACGAAGGCGCGCCGATGATTATTTGGTCGCAGGTCGGCACGTTCTCGATGCGCGGCAACAAGCCGTGTGCGCCCGCGAAAGCGTCGCCAGCCTGCTGCATCGGCGCCGCACCGCAAACCTCTGCGAGCGCCTCGGCCTGTTCGGCAATGCTCGCGAACCGCAAGGCTGGCTCACGGCAGCACGCCCTCGCCCACCAAGCGTCGAAGCCGGCGGGCACGTCAGCGTTGATTTCGGAGGGGACCGGCAGCGGCTCTTCGCGCACAGCGCGCATCACCGCCCAGAGCGTGTCGCCGTCGAACGGGAGTCTGCCGACGAGCGCCACGAACATGCTCACCGCGAGCCCCCACGCATCGAGCGCGGCGTTGGGCTTGGACACTCCTCCCAGATACTCAGGGCTCATGAAATGGGGAGTGCCAACGACAACGCCTTCCTGAGTAATCAGGATTCGGCTCGTGCCCGTCGCCGACGTTACCGGCACCGTCAGCGAGCTCGCGTCCCCGTTGACCTTCGCGACGCCGAAGTCGATCAGCTTCGTCGTCCGCACGCCGGGCACGAGGTCGTCTTCGACCATGAGAATGTTGTCGGGTTTCACGTCGCGATGAACGATGCCGAGGGCATGCGCCCGGGCCAGCACGCTGGCGACCTCGCGCACGACGCGCGCTACCTCGGCGGGGCGAAGGGGTCCCCGGGCCACGACTGCGTCGGCGAGCGAGACGCCCGTCAAGCAATCCATGACCATGAACGGCGGCCCGCCTTCGAGCTCTCCAAAGTCGAACACGCGCGGAGCGTAGGGAGACACGATGCGCGCAGCGGCCCGCGCTTCCGTCTCGAAGCGCGCCCGGGCGGCGTCGTTGTCGGCGGGCTCGGGGCGCAAAAACTTGATCGCCACGACCGTGCCCAGGCTCACGTGCTCGGCCTCCCAGACCGTCCCCATCCCGCCGGCGCCAAGAAGCCGCGTGAGGCGGTAGCGCCCACCTACAAGCGTGCCGCGATCGAGCTGCGGCGCCTGACGGGCCGCCACGCCGCGGGTCGACAGCTGCACGAGGACGCGCTTGGCCGCCTCGATGCGCATTTGAAGCTCGCGCGCCCGAAATGGCTTGTTGATGAACTCGTCGGCGCCTGCCTGAAACGCGTGAATCAGGTCCTCGGCCTGATCTTTCGACGTCAGCAGCATGAAGTAAGTGTAGGGCCGGTCGGGCATTTCGCGCAGGCGACGGCACAGCTCGACCCCATCGATACCCGGCATCATCCAGTCGCTGATCACGAAGCGCAGGCCTTCGTCGGCCACCAGCGCGTCGTAGGCGGCGAGACCGTCGCGGACGACCGATACCTCGTAGCCCCAGCGCTTGAGGTTGGCCTCGAGCAGGCGGGCGATCAGGGGGTCATCATCGGCAATGAGGACGCGCATTGGGAGGCTGCCGCCGAGCATCGCACGAATCCGGGCCCTTCTCACGTCGCAAGTCGGCACGTGGCCCGCACTTTACGGACTGACGCGCAGCGGCTACACGCTATCGCCCACGATGTCAGACTCGCAGGACGCCCCCGCCGAAGCGAATCACCCCCACTCCGCCGAGCACGCGATCATCGAAGCGCGCCGAGCGAAAGCCGAGCGAATTCGCGCGCGTGGCGACAACCCCTTCGCCAACGACGTGGCCGCGCGAGCCGCCGGCTGCGTCACCTGCGACATCGCGGAAGTGCGCGCCCTCGCAGCGTCCGCCGAGCAGGGCGGGCGATACGCGACCGATCAGGTAGAAGCGGTCGCCGCCGGCAAGACCCTGCACGTCCGCGGCCGCGTGGTCGCGCTGCGCAGCACCGGAGGGCTGTCGTTCATCCGGCTGCGCGATCGCACGGGCGAGCTGCAGCTGCTGCTGTCGGAAGAGAAGATGGGTGCAGAATACACCCGCCTGCACGACCTCGATCTCGGCGATTTTCTCGAGGCCGAGGGCGCACTCACTGCGAGCAAGCGCGGCGAGCTGTCGATCGAGCCTTTGCGGATCCGAATCATCACCAAGGCGCTCCGACCGCCGCCCGAAAAATGGCACGGCCTGCAGGACGTCGAGGCGCGCTACCGCCAGCGCTATGTCGACCTCGTCGCCAATCCCGCCGTGGCCGACGTATTCCGCGCGCGCAGCCTCATCGTCCGCGCCACACGAAAAGCGCTCGACGACACGGGCTTTCTCGAGGTCGAGACGCCGACGATGCACACGCTGATCGGCGGCGCGGCGGCCAAGCCCTTCGTCACGCACCACAACGCGCTCGACATGCAGCTGTTCATGCGCATCGCGCCGGAGCTGTACCTCAAGCGGCTCGTCGTGGGCGGGCTTGAGCGCGTGTATGAAATCGGCCGCAACTACCGCAACGAAGGGATCTCTACGCGGCACAATCCCGAGTTCACGATGCTCGAGTTTTACTGGGCGTACGCGACGTATGAGACCCTGATGGACTTCACCGAGCAGCTGCTCCGCAGCATCGACGCGGCGCTCGCGTCGGCGATGCCCGGGCCCCACGCGACGTGGACGAAGGCGCGTTCGTTCGCGCTGGACGAGCCGTTCGCGCGCGTGGCGATGAACGACGCGGTGGCCGCCGCGGCGGGCAAGACCGGAATCGCGGCATGGGTCGCGCCCGCCTTGCACGGGGGAGGCGCGGGGCTCGTCAACCTGCTGCGCGACGACTTCACCGGATCGATGAAAGAGTGGTCGAAGTCGAGCGCGCGCGCCAAGCAGATCGACTGGTCGAACTTTCGCAAAGGCATGGCCCGCTGTGACAACGACGGAGAGCGACTCTTCGCCTGCTACGAATATCTCTCTGAGCCTTTTTTGACGGAAGACTACCGCGCGGCCGACGGCGCCCGCTCGCTGCCCGTGTTCATCAAGGACTACCCGTTCGAGACATCGCCGCTCGCCCGCAGAAACGACGCGCGCCCGGAGCTCGTCGACCGGTTCGAGCTGTTCGTGCACGGCCGCGAGCTTTGCAACGCGTTCAGCGAGCTCAACGATCCGGATGATCAGGCAGCCCGCTTTCGCGACCAGGTCGACAAGAAGTCGCGCGGGGCCGAAGAAACCATGGATTTCGACGAAGACTACGTGCGCGCGCTCGAGCATGGCATGCCCCCGGCGGCCGGCTTCGGGATGGGCATGGATCGCCTGTGCATGATGCTCACGAGTCAGGCCTCGATCCGCGACGTCATCCTCTTTCCGCTGATGCGGCAGAGGGCTGAGTGACCGATTCGGGCCGAAGCGACAAGCACGAATCCGCAGCGCCGCGTCTGGCGCAGCCGTGGACGGTGGGCGAGGCCGTCGGCGTCGGAGCGCTGGCCCTGCGCGGCAACTTCGGTCCACTCGTCGGCGCGCACCTGAGCGCGCTCGCCGGAGCCGCGGTGGCGCTGCTGGCCGGCACGTTCGGAGCGCGGGTATGGCTGACGCACCAAGCGCTCGTCACACCGAAGCTCACGCGCCTGCTGTACGGCGCAGGGTTTGGCGCGGCGCTGTCGCTGCTACCGCTCGCGCTGGCGTTCGGCGGTATGTGCATGATGCATCTATCGGCCGCGCGCGGCGCGCCTGCCCGCTTCGCCGACCTCGCACGGGGCGCCCGCTTCGCCCCTGCCATGTTCGGCTACTTTGTCGTTCAGCTGCTGGTGGCCCTGCTGCCGACGTTCGGACTCGCGAACGCTGGACTGTCGCTCGCTCCGTTCTTCATCGTCGATCAGCGCATGGGCCTCTTCGCTGCGCTCGGAGCGAGCTGGCGCGCGACGCGCGGGAACAAAGGCGGGCTGTGGCTCTACAACCTGGCGCAGATCTCGGCGCGGCTCGTCGAGGTGGTCATTCCGCCGGCGACCTGCCTCACGCAGCCCATCTACGGCGCCGGTCTCGCTTACGCCTACTCGCGCCTCACAGGCGATACGGCGCGCGGGCCGTTCGAGCCTGCTTTCGGTCAGCGCTCGCTCAACGCGCTGCTTCGGGCTACGTTAATCGTATCGGCCGCTGCTTTTGGCGGGGCCGTGTTTTGGGTCAGCCGGCTCCCGACGGTGCGTGGCTCGGCCTGGACGCCCGAAGACGCGATCGTGCGCGCCGTGGCCATCGTGCTCGGGACAACGACGACGATGGCGCTGCTCGCCACGCTGCTGCCGTGGGCGCTCGACCGTCTCGAAAACCTTCAGCGCAACCGCGGCGGTCGGCGGTTCGAGTCGTTCGTGGCCGCGCGCCACGTGCGGTCCCAAAAAAGCGGCTTTTTGACTGTGATCAGCGTGCTGTCGATTTGCGGGGTCGCGTTGTCGTCGTGCGCGCTGTCGACGGTCATCAGCGTGATGGGCGGCTTCAGCCAGGACTTGAAACACAAGATCCTCGGTAACAACGCGCACATCGTCGTCGACACGGTCGCGCTCTCGCCTTTCGCCGGCTACGAGGACACCCTCGCGCGGGTGCGCGCCGTCCCCGGCGTTTCGGGGGCCACGCCGGTGGTTCAGGGCGAGGTCATGATCTCATCGGCATCGAACCTCGCCGGCGTCATCGTCAAGGGCGTCGAGACCGAGAGCATTGGCGCCGTTATCGACCTGCCGCGCAACGTGGAGGTCGGCAAGTTCGACTACCTCTCGCATCCTGAAAAGCTGCAGCGCCTGCCCGCCACCGAGGTGATCTGCATCGGAGCCGGCGGCGAGCAGTATACAAAGGGCTCCGAGATCGCGATGCTCAGCGACGATCTCGACCCGCTCGTGAAGGCGGTCATCGACACCACGCCGCCGCTGCGGCCAGGCATCATCATCGGGCGCGAGCTCGGCAAGACGCTGCACGTC
Source organism: Myxococcales bacterium (assembly GCA_947473045.1). GTDB lineage: Bacteria > Myxococcota_A > Polyangia > Polyangiales > Polyangiaceae > JANYHY01. Next base: position 24,352 of record CANJCO010000011.1, read on the forward strand.
TGCGTCGGCGACGAGGTCACGCTCGTGTCGCCGCTCGGCGACCTCGGACCCGTCGGCGTCATGCCGCGGACCAAGCGCTTCAGGGTCGCCGGCATCTTCTACAGCGGCATGTACGAGTACGACGCGAGCCACGTTTATACGGCCATCGACGTCGCGCAGGACTACTTCGCGGCCAGCGGAAAAATCAACGCTATCGACGTGAAGGTCGACGACGGCGAGCGCGCCGACCAGCTCACCCCGATCGTAGCCGCCGCGGTCGATCGCAGCGAGCTGCGGGTGCGCGACTGGCGCGAGATGAACAAGAACCTGTTTTCGGCGCTCAAGCTCGAACGGTTGGCGACCTTCGTGATTCTGTCGATCGCCATCATGGTCGCGAGCTTCTGCATCATCTGCACGCTGCTGCTGATGGTCACCGAAAAGGGCAAAGAGATAGCCATTCTCAAGGCGCTCGGCGCGAGCGACGGGGCTATTTTGCGCACGTTCATGACCGAAGGCGTGATCATCGGGGGCATCGGCACCGTGTTTGGCGTGTGCACGGGATTGTCACTTTGCTCGGGTCTCGCGTGGTTCGGACTGCGGCTTAATCCGGATATCTATTACATCGACAAACTGCCTATTCAGGTAAGCGGCTGGGATTTCTTGTCCGTTGCAACGGCCGCGTTCGTGATCTGCACGCTCGCCACCGTGTATCCCGCCTACGCCGCCTCGCGGCTGCGCCCGGTCGACGGACTCCGCTACGAGTAGCCCGATGGAAATCATAAACCTCGTCGAGCTCGAAGCGCTGGCCAGAGCGCGCCTGCCCGTGAGCGTGTTCGACTATTACGCCAGCGGCGCCGACGACGAGGTCACGCTGCGCGCAAACCGCGCGGCCTTCGAGCGCCTGGCCGTGCACCACAGGGTGCTCGTCGACGTGAGCCGGCGCACGACGGCAACGACGGTGCTGGGGCATCCGGTGACGTCACCGATCCTCGTCGCGCCGACCGCGTTTCACGGCATGGCGTGCGCGGAGGGCGAGCTCGCGACCGCGCGGGCGGCGAGCGCCGCGGGGACGATCATGACGCTGTCGTCGTTGTCGAACACCAACGTCGAAGAGGTCGCGAAGGCGTCGACCACCCCGCTGTTTTTTCAGCTCTACGTCTATCGCGACCGGGGCGCGACGACTGCGCTGGTGCGACGCGTCGAGGCGGCCGGGGCGAAGGCGCTGGTGCTCACGGTCGACGCGCCTCTGCTCGGTCGACGCGAGCGCGACGTTCGCAATCGCTTCGCGCTGCCGAAAGGACTGTTCGTCAGAAACATGCTCGCCGCCGGATATGGCGAGGTCGCGACCGAGCAGCCTGACAGCGGACTCGCCGCCTATTTCGCTTCACTCATCGATTCATCTTTGTCGTGGACCGACATCGACTGGCTGCGTCAGCTCACCCGGCTCCCCGTGGTCGTCAAAGGCATCGTGCGCGCCGATGACGCGAGGCGGGCGCGCGACCACGGCGCGAGCGCCATCGTAGTTTCCAATCACGGCGGACGTCAGCTCGACGGCTCGCCGGCGACCATCGACGTGCTGCCGCGCGTTGCGGACGCAGTGGGGGACTCGGTCGAAATCTGGCTCGACGGCGGCGTTCGCCGCGGCACCGACGTGCTCAAGGCGATCGCGCTTGGCGCCCGCGCCGTGCTCATCGGACGCCCTGTTTTATGGGGACTCGCGCTCGGCGGCGAGCAGGGAGCGCGGTCCGTGATCGACGCGCTGCAGCGGGAGTTCGACGTGGCGATGGCGCTGTCGGGCTGCCCGAGCGTCGCGGCGATTACGGGCGACCTGATTCATCCCTGACGCGGCGCGCGGCGATTGCGCCGCCGCGAAATGACTGAAGCGTGATGCCCCAGAAGCGCGCGATGCTGCAAAAGGGGTGCGCCCCGCGACAGGAGACCTCCCGTGTTCATCCTCGCCTTTTTCGTATTCCATTGGCAGTTTTCGGTATTTTGCCAAAGCTTCTTTTTGCACCGCTACGGCGCGCATAAGCAGTTTTCCATGAGCCCGGGCTGGGAGCGCTTCTTCCACCTGGTCACCTATCTGGCGCAGGGACCGAGCTTTCTGTCAGCGCGTGGGTACGCCATTCTGCACCGGATGCACCACGCCTTCAGCGACACTCCGAAGGACCCGCACTCCCCCGAGAACTACGGCAACGCCGTCACGATGATGCTCGCCACGAAGAAGATCTACGACAGCTTCGCCTACCGGCACGTCGAGCCCGAGGCGCGCTTTGACGGCGGAATGCCCGATTGGCCAGCGCTCGACAAGCTCAGTCAGGCCTGGCCGGCGCGCATCGGCCTCGGCTCGCTGTATGTGCTGTTTTACTGGAAGTTCGCGACGAGCCCGTGGCTCTTCGCGCTGCTGCCGCTGCATTTCTTGATGGGTCCGATTCACGGCGCGATCGTCAACTGGTGCGGCCACCGCTACGGCTATCGCAACTTCGAAAACGGAGACGTGTCGCGCAACACGCTGGCCTTCGACTTTCTCACGGCGGGCGAGCTCTTTCAGAACAACCACCACAAGTTTGGAATGTCCCCCAACTTCGCCGCGCGCTGGTTCGAGATCGATCCGACCTATCAGATCATGCGTCTGTTTCAGCTGCTCGGCATCATCGACATGACCGGCGCGCAGGTGATGCGCTACTCCCCGGCCAAGAACGCCGCGTAGCTTCGGGGGGGTTCGCGTGGGGGCGTCTCAAGCCGCGTTCGTGGCCGTCGCCGGATTCGCGGCTGCGCTGCTGGCGCGACGCGCGCTCGCCGGGCGCACCGCCGACCTCACGGCGCTTGCAACGCTGCGCGCTCCGCTCAACCGCGTGGCGTTCGCAGCGCGCTCGCGTCTCGGATGGACGCGAGGGGCTCCGCGCCTCGAAAACGAGCAAAAATACGAGCTATTTGACTATCTCGAGGGTGACGACCGGCGCAGCGCCGAGGCGACCGAGGCCGATTTGCGCGCGCGCTACGCGCTCGAGCTGCTCGCCGCGCGATCGACCCGGCGCGCCTACCGCGAAAACCTGTATGTGCTCAGCACGCTCGATCGCTTCGCGGCTCCGCCGGAGCGCGGCGCGCGCGTGACCGCGATCGATGTCGGCTCAAAAGACTTCGTCTACGCAGCGGCCATCGCGGCGTTCGCGCGAGGAGGGGATGAGGGGCGGACGCTCGACGTCACCGGCGTCGAGATCGACGGGCACGTCGTCTACCGCGACCTGTACTCGCGCGCTGACTACGCGAGGGCCTATGCCGCGCAAGCGGGCTCGGGCGTGCACGTTCGCATCGCCGACTTCCTGGAATTTTCGACCGCAGAGCCTGCTGCGCTCATCACGATGTTCTTCCCGTTCGTGACCCGATTCGCGCTGCTGCAGTGGGGTCTGCCGGCGCGCGACTACCAACCTGCTGCGCTGCTCGCGCACGCCGCGTCGCTGCTCGCGCCTGGCGGGCAGCTCGTGATCGCCAGCCACACCCACGAGGAGCGCGACGCGCTCGCCGCGCTCATGGCGGACGTCTCAGGCCTTCAGCGCACCGCTTCGAGCGCCCAGGACAGCAAGCTCGTCGACTACTGGCAAGACGTACCCGAGCGATGGATCTCGGTATACGTGCGCACCTGAGGCGCGCTAATCGGCAGCGCGTTCGCGCGCGTTGCCGCGGGAAGCGATCGCCTGCCCTGTCACCGCCACGAGAATGATGGCGCCGCCAGCCACGGCCCAGCGCGTGGGCCACTCGCCCTTGAACACGGCGACCCAAAGGGGATTGACGACCGGCTCGATGGTCGCGAGGAGGGTCGAGCGAAGCGCCGGCATATGCCCGACAGCGGCCCCGTAGAGCCAGTAGGCGATGCCGATTTGCACTACGCCCATTCCGCTGATCGACAGCCACGAAGCCGTGTCGGTCATCGGCGACGAGATCATCCGCGGCAGGCACACGATCACAGCGATGACGTTCCCCAGCGTCATCGCTACGAACGGAGACGCGGCCTCAGCGCGCCAGCCCGCCGGCTGCCTTCGCTGCTCGAGGCGCATCATCAGCGGCACCCCTGCGAAGCCGAAGCTCGACAAAATCGCGAACAGGTTTCCGCGCATGCCTTCGGGCGAAATTTTGCCGAAGAAAAAGAGAATCATGCCGAGAAAACAGCCGACGGTCGCGAGCCAGTCGGTCAGGCGAATGCGCTCGGCCAGCAGCGGCCACGACAGCAGCGCGACATAAATGGGCCCCGAGTACTGCAGCAGAATCGCGTTGGCCGCCGTGGTCAGGCGGGCCGAGACGACGAACGTGACGACCATGAGCGCGTAGCTGAACGCAGCGGCCCACACGAGCGGGCGCCGCAACATCGCGACCACGCTCACCTGACGCCGGCGCGCTTCGTAGGCCGCCGCGATCGCGAGGACCGGCAACGCGAACGCGCTTCGGTAGCCCGCGAGCGCCAGGGCGTCGCCCGTCGCCACCTTCACGCCGAGGCCGCCAAGGCTCCAAAGCAGCGCAGCGAGCAGAACATAGTAGGTCGCGCTGCGCGTGGACGTTGTCATGGTGGGCCGCTCATAGCAGATGGCGACAGCTCGCCGCGAGCGCCGCCGCGCGTGCCGGGCGCACTTGCGCGTATAGTGAGGAGATGCGCGTTTTCGTCGCTGCGGTCTGCGCAGTCGTGTGTCTCGCTTCGCCCGAACTGGCCGCCGCGTGCGGGGTGTCGTCTCCAGGCGCGCCCGCAGGCGTTTGCGACGCATCGGACGCTCTCGACGCGAAGGCCGCGGCCGCGCGATCTTACCGCGTCGGGCTCAGCGGCTCTTACACGACGACCGCGATGTGGCTGTCGGACGGGGCCCGGCTCGACATGCAGCGGCAGGCCGTGGTCGCGACCCTTTCGCTTCGCCTGAGCCGGTCGACCAACCTCGAGTTCGGCGCGGGCGCAATCGCCGGCGGCAGCCTCGGATCGCTGGCCCTCAGGCCCGGAGGCCTCGCTTCAGCGTCCGCCTCATGGCGCGTCGTGGAGCAGCGCGGGGCGGGAACGCCGTTCGTTTTGCTCACCGCGGCAGCTTCGTTCATGGCCGCGAGCACCGGCGACGGCGCCGCGATCGGCGCTGCGGACGTGCGCGCGGGTGGCGCAATCGGCACCACGCTGGGCAGGGCGCAGCACGCAACGCTGACGCCGTACTTTGCGGGGCAGCTCTTCGGCGGACCCACGTTCTGGGCGCATGACGGGCGCGCGGTCACGGGCACCGACATCCACAAATTCGCAGTGGGCGGCGGGCTCGCGGGCTCGGTAGGTCGCTTCGGTCTGTACGCTGGCGGCGCGCTGCTGGGCGAGCGAAGCCTGTCGATCGGTGTGAGCGCTGGCTTCTAAGCGGGCGCAATTCGCAGCAGAAAACAGGGATTCATCGCCGCTGCGCGATTTTCCTTCGTGGCGCGGAAGCAGCGTGTACCATTTTAGTCATTATGAAGACTCGCGCTGCCGTGTCGGTCGTCATTGCGCTTATCGGTTGCGTCGGTGCGCTCCAGGCGTGCTCGGCCGACGACCGTCCGCCGGCACCGCTCGACCCGAGCGGCGGAGACTCGGGCCTGCAGTTCGATTCAGGCGTCGCCCCCGACCCCTGCAATCCGCCGCAGGATGGTTGCCCGTGCGCAGACGCGGGCGTAGGCACGCAAGTCGGCTGCGGGGTGATTTACCGCACGAGCGGCACCCACGTCGACTGCTCGCAGGGCTACCGCACGTGTCAGGAAGACGGCGGATGGGGCGCGTGCGAAGGAACGCACGTGTACATCGCCGCCGATCAGTAGCGAGGCACCGTGGGGTCGACGCTCGAATAGGCGTCGATGCCGCCCTCGAGATTGAACACGTTGGTGAAGCCCTCGGCGACGAGCTGCTCGGCCGCGCGCCTGCTTCGCACGCCGTGATGGCAGTGAACCACGATGCGGGCAGACTTGGAGAGCGGTTCGAGCGCCTCGGCCGTAAACGGGCGCGCGCCTTCGATTTTGGCCGTTCGGATTTCGGCGTCGGTGCGCACGTCGAGAAGAACCAGCGCCTCGCCCGAGGCCAGCAGCGCCTGCAGCTCACGCGCGTCCATCGACTTCACGCGAGGCGGCGCGTTGGGGTTGTCGATGCGGAATCCTGCATTGTGCACGTAATCGATCGCGATGCCGTGGGCCCGCGGCGCGACGTCGCGCGCCACCACGAGCGTTACACCTGAAGTCTCGATCGCGAAGTCTGCGTCGGTCTTCGCGTCGAAATACAGGTCGACCTCGAAGCGTGGCCCAATCTCGACGCGCAGCGGATCACCACCCGCCTCCTTCGAGGCCGCGCGAATGGCCTCTGCTGCGGCTTCCGTGACCTTGATCGCAGGCACCGATGGGGCGCTGGCCGCCACGCCGAGCACCGCTGCCAGCTCACCGGCCTCGTGCATCTCGCGGACGATGTCGCAGCCGCCAACGAACTTACCGCCCACATACAGCTGCGGGATGGTCGGCCAGCTCGAGTACTCCTTGATGCCCTCGCGCAGCTCCGGCGAAGAAAGCACGTTCACGGTCTCGAATTTGGGCACGTACTGGCCGAGGATTCCGACCACGGTGGCTGAAAAGCCACACTGCGGAAAGTGCCTCGTGCCTTTCATGAACAGCACCACGGGGTTTGCGCGAACGATGTTGTCGAGCTGGGTGCGAACCGGGTCTGCGATGGGCATGCGCGCGAATGTACTGCGACCAGGGCCTGCAAGCAATTTGCCTATCGCCGCGCGCCCCCGCAAACTCGAAGCATGCGACGGACCCTTTCGGCGTGGCTCTTCGCAACGGTCGCGCTGCTGCCCGCGCTCGCGTCGGCCGGAGCGACGGTCACGTTCCCGTTCGAAGACGAGCGCTGGCTCTCCGCCGGGCAAAAGAACGGCGGCGCCGCCTACGTGTCTGACCGCGCGAGCGGCGAGGTGCCGCTCGTCGTCTTCTTGCACGGCGTCAACGAGAGCAGGCGCCTCCATCCGCGCCTGTCCGACGGCGACGACGACTTGCGCAAGCTGGTCGACGCGCTCGTGGCCACGGGCCGAACAACGCCGCTCGTGCTCGCTGCGCCGACGCACTCGAAAGACGCAACCTTCGCGGAGACCATCTTCCCCGGCTTCGACCTCGACGCGTTCGTGGAGGCGACCCGCGCGGCGCTTCCTTCGGGCGTGCGGGTCGACCGTAGCCGCGTGGTGGTCATCGGCCACTCGGGCGGAGCGTGCAACCCGACCGGCGGCCTGCTCGCCGCCGCGAAGCGCAAGGGCGGGCTCACGCCACTGGCCCTCGTCGAGAGCGACGGCTGCATGGACGCGTACGTTACCGAGGCGCTGCGACAAGCGCCCGAGTCGACGCGTGTACTCGTGTACTGGCAGACGTGGATGTGGCCCCGCCGCTTCGAAGCCTTCCGCCAGCTCATGGCCCCGCGGACCGGCGTTACGCTCGAAGTGATCACGGGGCTGACCGACGCGAACGCGCATGACCGCATGCCCGAACTGGTGCTCGCGCGCGCGCTGCCGTCCCTGCTCGCTCCGTAAGCCCACGGCGTCTGCCGCTCTGATAGGCTGCGCGCTGAGATGCTCAACTTCAGTGACGATCCCACGCTCGCAGAGCGGCAGATGCATGCGATCATCTTTTACCTGACGACGTTTGGGTACATCGATGGCGACTTCGACGAGCGCGAGAAAGCGTTCGTTCGAGGCTATATCGGTCAGCTCGTCGATCACCGCGCGACTGCGGCGATGGGCCACGACGACTCCGGCGCGCGCCGCGAGGTCGTTGAAAAGTATACGCAGCATTTCCTCGAGGTCTTCGAGGGCGTCGATCAGAGCGTCAAAGAGCTCTTCACCGAGGCAGTGTCCGACAGCGAGCACCAGAACGACTTCGTGCACGCCAAGCTCAAGGTGCGCTGCTTCGAAATCTTCGAGAGCTTCGACCGCGGCGATCAGGAGCAGCTGATGGAGACCGTCGACGCGCTGATCATGGCCGACGGCGATGTGCACCCGGCCGAAGCGCAGTTTCGCGCCGAGCTCGCGGCGCTGCTCGAAGCAGAATCAGACATCGAGCTCGATGACGACGCAGTGAGCGTGCGGGCGGTGCGGCTGCTTGCTCCGAGCGAGCTGCGAGCATCGGGCTCCGACCACCCCTTCTTCGCGCCGACCGAGTTTCACTACTCGGCCAACCCTGCGCGCATCGCCGAGCAGATCGCGGGAGATCGCGCGCTGCTCGACCGCGTGACCGGCATCTGGAACGACCAACGCGCGGCAGGCGCGGGCAAGCTCGCGGGAAAGCACAACGTGGGCGAGTTCGACGGCGAGGCGCCGTTCCTCGACGGCCACATCTACGTCATGCCTACGAAGCCGGGACAGCGCTACGCCCTCACGGTGCTGGGCGATCTCCACGGCTGCTACAGCATTCTCAAAGCGACGCTCATGCAGTCGCGCTTCTTCGAGCGCGTCGACGCCTTTCGCGCCGATCCGCGAAACAACCCCGAGCCGCGTTTGATCTTGCTTGGAGACTACATCGATCGCGGCATGTTCTCGCTCAACGGCGTGCTTCGATCGGTCTTGCAGCTGCTCGCAACCGCGCCCGAGTTCGTCTACGTGCTGCGCGGAAACCACGAATACTACATCGAGCACAAAGGCCACATGTACGGCGGCGTGAAGCCGGCGGAGGCGATCAACACGCTCAAGCCGCACCTGCCGATCGACGTATTTCGCCACTACTCGGCGACGTTCGAACAGATGCCCTCCGCGTTGCTGGTCGGACGCACGCTGTTCGTGCACGGCGGCATTGCGCGCGATCTGCTGCTCAAGGAGCGCTACAAAGATTTGTCGTCGCTCAACGATCCGGACATTCGCTTTCAGATGATGTGGAGCGATCCGTCAACCGCCGACGTCATCCCCGCCTACCTCCAGGAGAAGAGCGCGCGCTTCGCGTTCGGACGCCTGCAGTTCAAGGCCTTTATGCAGCGCATCGGTTGCACCGCGATGGTGCGCGGCCACGAGAAGGTCAACGAGGGCTTCGCGCGCGTGTACGACGACCCGCAGGCCGAGCTCTTCACCCTGTTTTCTTCGGGTGGCAGCGACAACGATGACCTCCCGCCGGGCTCGAGCTACCGCAGCGTCTCGCCGAAGGTGCTCACGGTCTTCATCGACGAGGCGGGAGCCGTGACCTTCGCGCCGTGGGCGCCCGACTACCGCACCTACAACGATCCCGAGCGAAACGCGTTTTTTAAGGCGCCTCCCGAGATCGAGCACAAAGTCGACTGAGGCGCGCGACCGCGTGACACCCGGACACGCGCCGACTACCAGAGGACCATGAGCGCCGCGGACGCCAGCCCCTTCGCGGCCTTCGGTTACCGCGACTACCGACTGCTTCAGTCGGCCAAAATTGCCTCCGTCATCGGCGTGCAAATGCAGAGCGTGGCGGTCGGTCTGCAGGTCAAGGACCTCACCCACCGCGCGCTCGATCTCGGGTTCGTCGGCCTGATGCAATTCTTGCCGTTCGTCGCCCTGTCGCTCGCAGCCGGTCACGTCGCCGACCGGTTCGACCGCAGACGCGTGCTCGCGATCTGCCACGGATCGGTCGCGCTGGTGTCGCTCGCGCTCTGCGCAAACGCCCGCTCCGGCGGCGGCGGCGTCGCGCCCATTTATGCGCTGCTGCTGCTGTTCGGCACCGCGCGCGTGTTCGCGGGCCCCGCCGCGCAGTCGATGCTGCCGAACCTCGTGGCCAAGGAGCACTTTGGCAACGCGGTCGCGTGGAGCAGCGCCTTGTGGCAGGCGTGCACCATCGTGGGTCCCGCGATCGGCGGCTTTTTGTACGCGCTCGGTGCGGCGAGCGTCTACGCCACGAGCGCAGCGCTGTCGGCGTCGTCGATGACCCTCGTGCTGCTGATGCGCCCTCGCGAAATCGCGCGCAAAAGCGAGCCCGCGACGCTGCGAACGCTCTTCGCCGGCGTGCGCTTTGTGTGGAAAAAGAAGCTCATTTTAGGCTCGATCACGCTCGATCTGTTCGCGGTACTCTTCGGCGGCGCGGTCGCGCTTCTGCCGATCTTCGCCGACCGGCTCGGCGTCGGCCCGATCGGCTTCGGTGTGCTCCGGAGCGCGCCCGCTGTCGGCGCGGCGTGCACTGCCATCGCCCTCGCGTTTCGACCGCTGAGGCGCCGATCGGGCGCGTGGATGTTCGCGTGCGTCGGCATCTTCGGCGTGGCGACCGTCGGCTTCGGCCTGTCGACGAGCTTCGCGCTGTCGCTCGCCATGCTGGCCATCACCGGAGCCGTCGACATGGTGTCGGTCGCCGTCCGGCAAACCCTCGTTCAGATCGAGACCCCCGACGAGATGCGCGGGCGCGTCTCGGCCGTGAACCTGGTGTTCGTCGGAGCCTCGAACGAGCTGGGCGAATTCGAATCCGGCGTCACGGCCGAGTGGCTGGGCCCCGTGCGCGCCGTCGTGGCGGGCGGCGTTGGCACCGTACTCGTCGTGCTGGCGTGCGCGGGCCTGTTTCCCGAGCTTCGCAAGGTCGATCGCCTCGGCAGCTGAGAGCGCCCCGCGCTTTGCGAAAGCGACAGCTTCGGCCCGCGCTATCGCTCAGCGAAAGCGATTGGTCGCCGACACCAGCTCGTGCAAGTTGCCGGGCTCGAGCGCTGCGTGCCCCGCGTCTCCGACGATGCGCAGATCGGCCTCGGGCCACGCCCGGTGCAGGGCCCAGGCGCTGTCCATCGGACACACCACGTCGTAGCGCCCCTGCACGATGACGGCGGGAATGTGCCGGATGCGGCCGACGTCGGCGATGAGCGCGTCATCGCGATCGAAGAAGCCGCGATTGACGAAGTAGTGGCATTCGATGCGCGCGAAGGCGAGCGCGAACGCGTCCGCGTCCATCTTGGCGACGAGCGCGGCGTCGGGCTGCAGGCAGCTCGTGCGGCTCTCCCAGACGCTCCACGCCTTGGCGGCGCGCAGACGCTCGGTCTCGTCGGAGCTGGTCAAACGCTTGTAGTATGCACCGACCATGTCGCCGCGCTCGGCCTCGGGGATCACGGCGACGTAGTCTTCCCACGCGTCAGGAAAAATGCGGCTCGCGCCCTCCTGATAAAACCAGTCGATCTCGCGCTTTCGCAGCAGAAAAATCCCGCGCAGCACCAGCTCGCTTACGCGCTCCGGGTGCCTCTGCGCGTAGGCCAGCGCGAGCGTCGACCCCCACGATCCCCCGAACACCAGCCACTTTTCGATGCAGAGCGTCTCGCGAATCGCTTCCATGTCGGCCACGAGGTCCCACGTGGTGTTCTGGTCGAGCGAGGCGTGCGGCGTGCTCTTTCCGCAGCCGCGCTGATCGATGAGCACGATGCGGTAGGCCGCCGGGTCGAAGAAGCAGCGGTGCTTCGGATCGGTGCCGCCGCCCGGCCCGCCATGCACGAACACCGCAGGCTTGCCTTCGGGGTTGCCCGAGACCTCGTAGTAAATGGAGTGCCCGCCGGAGACGCGGAACATTCCGGTTTCGTGAGGTTCGATCGGCGGGTACAGCGTCAGCAGCGAGGTCATCGCAAAACCGTTAGCACGACCCGCGCGGCGCTTGCGCGCTTGACGGCGCGCGCTCAAATGTGGCGAAGTGCCGCCATGACGCAAGAGCTCGTGATCGAGACCCTCACTGCAGGAACCGGCGCAGAGGCCAAGCGCGGCGACAACGTCACCGTGCACTATGTCGGCACGCTGACGAGCGGCTCCAAGTTCGACAGCTCCCGCGATCGCGGCAAGGGCTTTTCGTTTCCGCTCGGCGCAGGACGCGTGATCAGCGGCTGGGACCTTGGCGTCGCGGGGATGAAGGTCGGCGAGCTGCGCAAGCTCACCATTCCGCCGCACCTGGGCTACGGCGCGGGCGGATTTCCGCCCGTCATTCCGGCCAACGCGACGCTCGTGTTTGAAGTCGAGCTGCTCAGCATCGGCTGACGCGCGGCGAGGCTGACTTCAGCCGCAGTCAGCGTTTCGTGTATTTTCCACGCATTTCGGGGTGCTCGTTTTCGAACGCCTCGATGCTCTCGCGCGAGATCTCCACTTCGATCGTGCCCTCGCCGGTGATCTTCGCCTGACAGCCGAGGCGGGAGGGCGATCGCACGTCGAACGCCTTGTCGAGGATGTCGTTCTCCTCGTCTTCCATCTCGGTCAGGAGCGACGCGCCCGCGTGAATGTACACGTGGCAGGTCGAGCACGCGCACACGCCCCCGCACGCGTAGCCCTCGGGCGCGCCGACACCCTGGGCGGCCTCGAGAAGCGACGTTCCGACGGGCACTTCGGCCTCTGCGAATCCACGAAAGATGACTCTGGCCATGTTAGCGACGGTGCTCCTCGAGATGGGCTTCGACGCCCTTGGCGCCTGCGACGTCACGCGACAAATCGTCGACGCGCTTGCCGGAAATAGCGCGAGCGATCGCGCGATTCATGCGCCTGCCCGCGAAGGCCTGCGTCGCGGCGTCGAGCGTGTCGATCTTCGCGGTAATTCGTGAGGGATCAGAGCCCGAAGCCGCAGCGCGCAGTTCGCCGAGCGCGCCCATGATCGCGTCGCGCTCGCCGGCTTCGAGCAAGTCGAAATCAGCGGCGAGGGCCTTGTCGGTCGCGAGCGCGATGCGGCCCGCTTCGACACGCCCTTCAGCGACCCGGCGCGCGCGAAGATCGTCTTCGCCGTGGTCGAGCGCCTCGAGGAGCATCTGCTCGACCGCAGCGTCGTCGAGACCGTACGAAGGCTTGACCGCCACCGTCTGTTCGAGGCCGGTGGTGGCCTCTTTCGCGTGCACGCTCAGGAGGCCATCGGCGTCGACCCGAAAGCCGACCTCGAGGCGCGCGATGCCCGCGGGCATGGGCGGAATGCCCTTGAGCGTGAAGCGCGCGAGGCTCCTGCAGTCGCCCACGAGCTCGCGCTCTCCCTGCACGACGTGAATCTCGAAGCCGGTCTGGTTGTCTTCCTGGGTGGTGTAGCTGCCGCGCGCGCCCACAGGGATGGTCGTGTTGCGCGGGAGGATCTTGTCGACGACCCCGCCTCCGACCTCGATGCCCAGCGAGAGCGGCAGAACGTCGAGCAGCAGCACGTCTTGCCTGGGGCCGGATCCCGCAAGCAAATCGGCCTGAATCGCCGCTCCGTAGGCCACCACCTGCTCGGCGTCGATGTCAGCGAGCGGCGCCCTGCCGAAGATGCGCTCGACATAGGCGCGCACCGCAGGCACCCGCGTGGAGCCGCCCACCAAAATGACGCCGTCGAGCTGCGACGCTTCGAGCCCGGCATCGCGCAGCGCGCGACGACACGCGACGCCGGTGCGCTCCAGAAGCGGCGCGATGAGCTCTTCGAACCGCCCGCGCGTGACGGTGAGGTGCTGCTCGCCCCCGGTTGACAGCGGCACCTGCACTTCGACCGCGTCGCGCGAAGTGAGGGCGTGCTTCACCTCGCGCGCCTTGTCGAGGACGAGGCGCACGACCGCGGGGCTCAGCCTGGGGTGCGGCGTGAGCGAGTGCGGACGCGCCTTCTCGGCCTCCATCCAGCCCAGCGCGCAGAGCATGTCTTCGGCGAGCGCCCGGTCCATGTCATCGCCCCCGAGCGCGCTGTCGCCTCCGGTCGATTTGACCTGAAATACGCCGTCGTCGAGCAGCAGCGTCGTGATGTCGAACGTCCCGCCACCGAGATCGTAGACTGCGAAGTGCCCGCTGCTGTTTTTGTCGAGCCCGTAGGCCAGCGCGGCGGCGGTAGGCTCGTTGAGCAGCCGGAGCACGTCGAGCCCTGCGAGACGGCCGGCGTCTTTCGTAGCCTGTCGCTGCGCGTCGTCGAAGTACGCGGGCACGGTGATCACGACGCCGCCTACGCGGCCAAGCTCGTCTTCGGCGCGGCTCTTGAGCTCGCGAAGGATCTCGGCGCTGACCTCGACGGGATTGACGACGCGGCCGCCGCCGACCCGAAAGCGCACGACGTTCGGCTCTCCAGGCGCCGGCGCAACGAAGTGATAAGGCCCGAGCCTGCGCGTCTCGGCGTCATCGGCGCCCCTGCCCACGAAGCGCTTGACGCTCACGATGGTGTCGCTGGGGCGCTCGAACGCGTGCTTCTTCGCGACCGTGCCCACGACGATTTCGTCGTCATCGTAGGCAACCACGCTCGGGAGCAACACCTCACCATCGCAATTGGAGATGGCGAACGGCTTGTCGTTTTTCACGTAAGCCACCAGCGAGTTGGTGGTGCCGAGGTCGATGCCGACGGGGCGCGGCGCAGCTTTGGGGTCGAAAATCTCGAAGAGCATAAAGGTGCTTTTTTTCAGGCGGTGGACGCGCAATCGGAGAGGTCGTCGAGGATGGCCTGCGCCTCATCGATGAAGCGCCGGTAAAATCGCAGCTCGCCAAGCTTGCCGACGAGCTCGGCCGCACGGCCGCTGTCGAATCCGGCCGCGAGCTCGGCTTGCGCGCCAAGCTCGGTCGCGCGGAGCGCGTCGCGAAGATCGGCAATCGCAACCGCGTTGCGAGAGGCTCTGGCCTCTGCGAGCGCCTCGCGTTGCTCGAGCATATCCATCAAGAACGCGGGGTCGGCCTTCGGCTCGTGACCATCGCCTACTGCGATTCCGAGGAGCGTCATCAGCGCCTCTGCGCGCGAGACCGGATCGCGCACGGTACGGAAGGCCTCGTTGACCGCGACGGCACGCGACAGCGCATCGCGGCGCTCACTCGCCCCCGCCTGCGCGTAGCGATCGGGGTGCAGCGCACGCGACAGCTCGCGATGCGCCTTCTCGGCCACGGCGAGATCGAGCGCGTAGCGCCGAGGCAAACCAAGGGTCGCGAACGGATCCATCACACCGTAAACGAGTGGCCGCAACCGCAGCTCGTCTTCTCGTTGGGATTGACGAATTTGAAGCCCTGCTGCATCAGCGTGTGCTCCCAGTCGAGCTCCATGCCGGCGAGATACACGAGGCTCTTCGGGTCGACGACCACCCGCACCGGAGTGCCGTCTTTCGCCACGTAGTCGAACACGCGATCTTTCACGCGCGGCTCGCCGTCATGAAATTCGATCACGTACGAAAAGCCCGAGCATCCGCCGCCGCGAATGCCCAGCCGAAGCGACGTGCCGGAAGTACCGCGCTTTTGAATCTGCTTGCGGATGGCCTCGACTGCAGCCGGCGACACCGTCACCGCGAGCGGCGGCTTGGCGGCCTCGGGGCCGAGGGCGTCGGTGACGGCGTTCACGTCGAAGCCCGTTTGGCCGCCTGCTTCTTGCGGTAGTCGTCGATCGCGCTCTTGATGGCGTCTTCGGCGAGCACAGAGCAGTGAATCTTCACCGGCGGCAAGTTGAGCTCGGTGACGATGTCGCCGTTTTTGATCTGTTCGGCTTCGTCGAGCGTCTTGCCTTTGAGCCACTCGGTCGCGAGCGATGACGAGGCGATCGCCGAGCCGCACCCGAACGTCTTGAACTTGGCGTCCTCGATCACGCCGCCTTCGCCGACCTTGATCTGCAGGCGCATGACGTCGCCGCACGCAGGCGCGCCGACGAGCCCGGTGCCGACCGTCGGGTCGCTTTTGTCGAGCGTGCCTACGTTGCGGGGATTTTCTGCGTGTTCGACGACTTTGTCGCTGTAAGCCATGGCGTTCTTCCTTTTCGGTTCAGTGCGCCGTCCACTGGACGGACTTCAAATCGATGCCTTCCTGGTGCATTTCCCAGAGAGGCGACATGTCACGCAGGTGCTTCACCTTCGACAGCACGAGATCGGCGACGTAGTCGACCTCGTCTTCGGTGTTGAAGCGGCCGAGCCCAAAGCGAATGCTCGAGTGCGCGAGCTCGTCGCCCACTCCGAGCGCCCGCAGCACATAGGACGGCTCGAGACTCGACGACGTGCACGCCGATCCCGAGCTCACCGCGACGTCTTTGATCGCCATCATCATGGCTTCGCCTTCGACGAAGTTGAAGCTCAGGTTGATGTTGCCCGGCAGCCGGTGCTCCATCGATCCGTTGACGTACACCTCGTCGAGCGCGTCCATGATGCGGCTGCGGAGGCGCTCACGCAGCGCGAAGAGGCGCGCGCTCTCTTCTTTGCCCTCGTGAATCAAAATGTCGGCCGCCTTGCCGAAGCCCACGATGCCGGGAACGTTGAGCGTGCCGGAGCGCATGCCGCGCTCGTGCCCGCCGCCGTCCATCTGCGCGACCAGCCGCACGCGGGGCTTGCTCCGCCGCACGTAAAGCGCGCCGACGCCCTTCGGTCCGTACATCTTATGCGCCGTGATCGAGGCCAGATCGACGTTCATCTTCTGCACGTCGAACTCGACCTTGCCAATGCCCTGCACCGCGTCGGTGTGCAGCAAGACGCCTTTTTCGCGCGTGACCTTGCCAATGGCCTCGAGCGGCTGAACGGTGCCGATTTCGTTGTTGGCGAGCATGAGCGACACGAGGATCGTCTTGTCGGTGATCGCCTCGCGAACCTGATCGGCGCTCACGATGCCCTGCTTGTCGACCGGCAGGTAAGTCACTTCGAAGCCGTCGCGCTCGAGGCGCTTGCACGCATCGAGGATGGCCTTGTGCTCGGTGACCGCCGTGATGATGTGGTTGCCCTTGTCTTTGTAGAACTCGGCCACGCCCTTGAGCGCGACGTTGTCGCTCTCGGTGGCGCCGCTCGTGAAGACGATCTCCTTTTCGCTCTGCGCTCCGATGAGCTTGGCGATGCGCTCGCGGGCGTACTCGACCGCCTCTTCGGCGACCCACCCAAACGAGTGGCTGCGGCTCGCGGCGTTGCCGAAATTGCCCTTAAAAAAAGGCAGCATTTCGTCGAGGACGCGCGGATCGACCGGCGTCGTCGAGTTGTTGTCCATGAAGATGGGGAGCTGAACGGTCATGGGTTGTCTCAGGATGCAATCGGGTTGGCGTGAAAGCCGGCGATCAGCTCGGGAACGGCGTGATCGCACTCATGGTGGTCGCAGGAAGTGCAGGTCGACAACATGCGGTCGGGCTCGCAGACGTCGCACGTATCGAGATAGGCGAGGCTCGCCGACAGCTCGCGCTCGAGTGACTGAAGGCGCTTGCGCAGGACCCGCGTCTCTTCGAGCTTTTTCGTGTAAACTGCACGCATCTTGGTCATCGCGCCGGGCGCCGAGGCGCTCTCTTCCCAGTCGCGGACGACCGTCTGGATGTCGCTCAGGCTGAAGCCCATGTCCTGGAGCTTGCCGATCCAGCGAATGCGCATGAGCGCGTCGCGACCGTAGAGGCGGTAGCGGCCCTTGGAGCGCGCGAGTGGCCGGAGCAGGTCGAGCTCCTCGTAGAGGTGAACCGCGCGCACCGACTTGCCCGTTTCCCGTGCCAGATCGCCTACTTGCAACAAATCGCCGTCGCCCTCGAGGGCGTCGGTCGATTCAGGGGCGAGGGGGAGGCGAACGCGGGACATGTCTAACGCTTACGTGAGGGTTAGTTAGGGCGGCGGGTGGGTCGAAGTCAAGCGACGCCGCGCAAGCACGGAGGCCGCGAGGCACTCGGGGCGAGGATCGGACGCGCCGCCCGGTCGCCCGCGTGCCTCGGCAGACGAAGCGCCTGACGTGGCTCGCTTGAGCGGATCGAATTGATATGACAATCCGGTAAATTCGTCGCTTCGATCCGGATAGCTGTACCGTCGTGCAATGACGACCCATGCCCTGCGCGTGGTGCTGAGCAGCCCGACCGAATTTCGCGACTGCGTGAACGCGGCGCTCGCGAAGGCCGTGGTGAGTGTTCCGCTCGTCTGCGACGGCCCCGCGCCTGATCTCGCGCGACTGATCCTGTGCATCGATGCCATTCCGGACGGCGTCGAAGTGCTGGCTGAACCGGCTGGAACCGCGGGACAGGGGCGACTTCCGATGCGCCTCGGGGCCATCGACGATTTCGCAGTGGGCGCGCTGCTGGCTGCGCTCGCGGCGGTCGAGAGCATCTTGCGTCGTGCACCGGCCGTCTCCCAAGCGGCGACAGTGCCAACCGAGCGACCGGCCGCTCCGCAGCCCGTGGTCACGATGCGCATTCAGGAGCAGCGGCCTGCCCGCCGGCGCAGCGATCCGCGCAGCGAGTCCGACCGGCCCGACCCGGCGTTCGCGATCGCGGCGGCGCCCGACCCGCTGCCGATCCCCGCGCCCGACCCGACACATATTTCCGATTTTGACCCTCTGCCCGCCCTGGACCTGCTGGCGCCGGTGCCCCCGGCTGCGGCTTCCGAGCCCGCCGGCCGCAGCCGCGGCGGGCGTGCCGTCGATTAATGACCCGCGCGCGCAGGTCGCGCCGTTCATGGTCGCGCTCTCGGCGTCGGAGCGGCGAACCGGATACGATTCGCGGGCCCGTCCTGACTTTCACAACGGCGTGAGCAAAGTGTTCGAGACCTCGAGCGTGCCGCTCGACGCACGCAACGAAATCACCATCGCGCGCGCGCTGATAAGCGACGCGATGGAGCGCGAAGCCGGCGAGCTCGTCACCGACCTGCGCGACGCGCTCGAGCGCGCGGGGCGACCCCTGCCCGTGTGAAGTCGCTCAGCCCGGCGAGACGCAAGTGCCGCTGGCGCATAGCGGCTTGCTCTGCGGGCACGGCGAAAAACAAGAGCCGCAGTTGGCGTTGTCGGTCTTGATGTCGGTGCAATATTGGTAGATGCCGCTGTCGGGATCGGCGCCGCCGTCGGGCACGCACATCGTCTGGTTGCTGAGACACACAGAACCGCACTTGCCGCCGGCGCAAACCTGAAGCGGGCCGCATACGTTGCCGCACGCTCCGCAGTTGGCGTTGTCGGTTTCGACGAGCGAGCAATACGGCTGACCGCCGTCGACCGCGCACGCCGTCTGTCCGGCAGCGCACTCCGAAACACATGCACCCTGCACGCAAAACTTTTGCAGGCCGCACACGTTGCCGCACGCTCCGCAGTTGGCGTTGTCGCTGCCAACGTTGGCGCAAAACGCGGGGCCGGCCTCGGGAGTGCAGCCGACCTGGCCGGCACCGCACCCTGTCTGGCACTTGCCGCCGACGCACGCCGAGAGCGCCTCGCACACGGTGTCGCACGAGCCGCAGTGGCGGTTGTCGGTCGCCGTGTTCGCGCAGAAGGCTCCGCCGTCGAGCGCGCACGCCGTTTGACCGGTGATGCAGTACGACACGCAGGCCCCGTGCGCGCAGACTGCGTCGGCGCCGCAAGTGTTTCCGCACGCGCCGCAGTTGGCTTTGTCGATGCCGGTTCTCACGCACACCCCGGCACAAGAGGCCTCGCCCGCGGGGCATTGATCGCTGGTTTCGCCGCCGCACGCGTACGCGAGAGCAAGCGCGGAGGCCGACAGAGCGAGCGCGGTGGCGCGCGCGTAAAACCGCTTCATGGCCCTCGATGTTATCGCGTCTAGCGCCCAAAAAAAGCGTTACTCTGCGAACGGTGAAGCGGATTATTTTTTCGGGCGCCATTTTGCTCGCTGCGGCTTCGGTCATCGCGAGCTGCGCGAACGCGCAGGACATCAAAAACTGCGGCACACAGGAGCTCTGCGGAGCGATCTGTGTCGACCTTCCGAGCGATACAGAAAACTGCGGCGCGTGCGGCGTCGTGTGCTCCGGCGCCGATGCCTGCGTCGCCGGCAAGTGCACGGCGCAGTGCCCTGGCGGCGAAACCGTGTGCGCGGACGCCAAGGGCCGCTCGGCCTGCATCAACACGAAGAGCGACAACGCCAACTGCGGCGCGTGCGGCAAGAGCTGCAAGACCGGCGAGGCTTGCGTCAGCGGTATTTGCAGCGCGCCCTGCTCGGGCAAAACGATTTGTACGCGCGACGGCGGCGTCTCGTACTGCACCGATCCGAAGACCGACAACGCCAACTGCGGCGCGTGCGGCAAGGCGTGCAAGGCCACCGAAGCGTGCGTGATGGGCGCCTGCGTGGGCTCGTGCACGCCGGATCAGTCGCTCTGTCCGGGTGGTGATGGAGGCGGCGCGTTCTGCGCAAACCTGCAGACCGACAACGCCAATTGCGGCATGTGCGGTCAACCGTGCGGCAAGCTCGAGGCCTGCGTCGCGGGCGCGTGCACCTCCCAGTGCGCGCCTCCGCAGCAGCTCTGCACGCCCGAAGCCGGCGCGGCCTACTGCGCGAGCACGATTACCGACAACGCCAACTGCGGAGCCTGCGGCGTCTCGTGCCCGCAGAACAAGCCGGTGTGCTCGGGCGGCGTGTGTACCGATGGGCAGAAGATCAGCGCGATGTTGTGCGGGGCTTCGCAGCAGTCGTGGATCGTCGACGTGCAGACCAAGCTGCTCGCGACCAACGCGTTCACGGCCGTCGATGTCGTCAACTGCGGCAGCGCGACCCCGACCCTCGCGCAGATGCAGGGTTACCAGTCCATCCTCGCGTTTTCCGACAGCGGCTTTCAAAACGCGGCCACGCTTGGCGACAACCTCGCCGATTTCGTCGCCGGCGGCGGCTACGCGGTGGTGGCCGTGTTCGCCAACGCCAGCGTTCCGCTGAGCGGCAAGTGGAGCTCACAGGGCTACAACCTCATCAACCCTGCCGGCCAGGACCAGCCCACCGAGAGCGGCGCGCTGAAAATTCTCGACCTGTCGAGCCCTCTCGTGGCGGGCGTATCGACGCTCACCGCCACCGCCGGCTACAAGAGCACCGGGTCGGCGACCAACGGCGGCATCGTGGTCGCCCAGTGGGGCAGCGGCGCTCCGCTCATCGTGCGCGGCGTCAAGAACAACCGAAACCGCGCCGAGATCAACTTCTACCCGCCTTCGTCGGGCGCGCGGAACGACTTCTGGGTGGGCGACGGCGCGACCATCATGAAGAACGCGCTCACGTACCGCTGACAGCCCTCATCGCAGGGAGTGCGGCGCTCCAGCCAGCTGGGCCGAGCGCCGGTCTCTTGCGTGTATTGCGCATTGTTTCGCGCACGCGGGCGACGCGGTGCAGGGTTGCGACACGCGCGCCTGCGACGCGGCTACGTGGGCTCGCCGGCAAGCGCTGTCAGTGCTGAAGGATGGAGAGCTTCGCGACCGAGTATTCGCCGCCGTCGGAGCCGCAGCCGGAGTTCGGAGTCCAGCCGGTCACCTCGAGCGCGACGGTGTGCGAGCCGCTGGCGACCGGAAGGGTGCGCCGCATGCTCCAGTTGCACCACCACGATCCAGTGTTGGAGTTGCCGCTGCCCGGACAGCCGATGATGCGGTCGCCCCACGTGCCGTTGCCGTAGGGGGTTCCGTCAACCACGAAGCGGAAGCCGCAGTGACCTCCCAGGTAGCCGTTGCCGGCGATGCCGTAAACGGAGCCGTCGGCGCTCATCTCGAGCGTCGCGTTCGACGACACGGAGAACGTCGTCGTCGCGCCCGCAACCGCCGCCCAGTTGGCCGCCCCTGTCGCCGTCCACGCGCCAGTCTGGGTGGCCGTGTAGATGTTGGAGATGCTCGCCGCCCCCGGATCGCCCTTGGCCCCCGGCGCGCCGGTCAGACCCTGGGCTCCGGCTGGCCCTTGGACGCCCGGCGGGCCCTGAATGCCCTGCGCGCCTGGCGGTCCGGGAGGCCCCACCGGCCCGGGCGGACCTGCGTCACCCGGGTCGCCCTGCGTGCCTTTGGTCGCGCCGCACGCCGCGAGCAGGAGCACCGAAAACACCGCGTTCATCGCTCGCTTCATGGGACACCTCACGGGGCCAGCGTAACGCGAGTGCGGCCCGGCGAGCGCACCTTTTGTCCCGGCCGGCGCCGCCCCTGCCCGCCAGATTTCCGGCTCCAGGACCCCGAAAAAATCGCGTCTTTCGGGGCGGGGAGGTGCATACCTCCCCGAGATGAAAGGCTGGCAGGGTGTTGAAAAACACCCTGCTAGGAATTGGCGAAGTCAATTGCGTGGGGTGGGGACCCCGAAAAACCGCGTTTTTCGGGGCGGGGAGGTGCATACCTCCCCGAGATGAAAGGATAGCAGGCCGCTGCTTCAACGGCCTGCTGGCAGGCCGCTGCTTCAACGGCCTGCCAGGAAGCTCGGCTGCGGTCACCGCTGCTCGCGCAACCAGCGAGCGCGGCTCACGACTCCGATCGCGCGCGCGCCCTCGCGTCCTCGCCGCTCTTGAGCACCGCGGTGCGAAGCGCCTGATCGACGCGCAACCACTCATTCGCCACCCGCTCGGCCACCCCGTGCGCCGCGAGCGCCCGCCGCAGCAGCTCGTGGCGCCGGTCGAAGTGCCCGGCAAGCAGCGGCAGATGAGCGTGCGCCTCCGGGAGGCTCTTGCCGGCATACCGACTGGGACCTCCCAGAAATTTCGCCGTAAACCACAGCTGATGCTCGATGAGAGACTCCTTGTCGCGACCAGCGAACAGAAAGCCCACCATGACATCGTCGAACAACGCGTCGTAGAGCGTGCGCAAAATGGCGCGCAAACCGGCCTCTCCGCCCGCGTCGTCGTAGAGCGACATCAGCCGAACGGCACGTCGACGCCCGCGTGCTGCTTGACGACGCTCGAAATCGTCGCGAACAGCTCGCTTCCTGTGCCTTTGTCGTCCATCCAGCGCCCACCCTCGTCGTCGTAGGCGAAGTGCCAGGCGCGATCGCGCGCGGCGAGCCAGATTTGCCTCGTGGGGCGCTGCGTGTTGACGATGCACTTGATCGAGTTGCCGAGCGTGAGCGTCACCACGTCGCCCGCCCGATCGCAGTCGACGACGTCGGGGTCGAAGGCCCCCATGACGTCTTCGATGCGCGACATCACGGCATCGGCGAGGTGCTTGTAAGTGGACTCATCGAGCATGGGCGCCTCAGTTGAGCGAGTGAGGAAGCGACAGCGCGAAGGGCGCGATCACCGCATCGAAGGTGAATCCGTCGGGGCATACCATTTGATAGGTGCCCCTCATCTCGCCGCGCGGCGTGGCGAGCACGCAGCCGCTCGTGTACTCGAAGTGCTGACCGGGCTGGAGCAGCGGCTGATGACCCACCACTCCGGGCCCTTTCACCTGCTCGACCTTGCCTTCGCCGTCGGTGATGATCCAGTGCCGGCTCCTGAGCTGCGCAGTGCGCTCGCCCGTGTTTTCGATGCGAATGGTGTACGCGAATACAAAGCGTCGCGCGCGGGGCGCGGACTGATCGGCGACGTACTGGGTCTTGACGGAGACGCGTATCCCTTGCGTGGTTGCTTCTGACACAGGCCAATCAGTGCCACGCCCGCCGTTGCGCATCAAGCGCCGCTTGCGGTGTGCCGGCCGAGAAACGCGTGGGCCGCGCGCCATTTTTCGCGCGCCGCCTCACGCCAGACGAGCGCGTCGTAGCCGTGAATCTCGCCCGGAGATATGTGCAGATTGCACTCAGCGCCGAGTCGGTCGAGCGCGACTTTGAGCCGCTGCGACTGCGCGAGCAGCGGATCGCGGGTGCCGATCGAGACGAAAAACGGGGGCATCGGTCGCTCGGTGCCTGTCGCCCGCTCGAGGAGCCACAGCGGGCTGTGGAGCGCGTCTTCATCGCGCGGGTCCCAGACGCGCGTGCCCACGTAGCTCGTCGACGCGTCGAGCATCATGCGCTTGACCCAGCCAGGCATGGTGGGATGCGCGTCGAGACGGTGAACATCGTGGACGTCGAGAAATGGGTAGGTCGCCACGACCGCACGCAGCGGCAGCCGCGCGTCGAACACGCGCCGCGCGAAGGGCTCGGAACGCCGCGTGGCCTGGGCCACAGCGAGCGCAGTGACGAGATTGCCCCCAGCAGACTCTCCCGCGATCGCAAGGCGCGTCGTATCGCCTCCATACTGGGCGGCGTGCGCTGCGACCCACAGCAGAGCCTCGCTCGCGTCCTGCAGCGGCACTGGAAATTGGTTGCGAACCCCCAGCCGGTAGTCGATGTTGAACGTCAGATAACCCTTGCGCGCGAAGGCGAGCGCCATCACGCGGTGGGTATCTTTCGAGAGCATGGCGAACCCGCCGCCGTGCACATACATCACCACGGGGAGCGGCTTCGGCGAGCGCGTGGGCACATAGACGTCGAGCCGATTTTCCGCGTGAGGTCCGTAGGCGACGTCGCGAATCACGCTCACGCTGTGGCGCTCGGCGCTTGCGTCCGGAAACATGTACCTTACGCGTGTTACCGCGTGGGCCACCGTGTCGACCACGCGCGAGCGCACGACGCCGCGCGCGACGTGCAGCCGCTTCGAAAAATGGGAGATCGCCACAGGCTCGCCTACGCAGCGCGATCAGGCGAGCTTCACGGACATCGGGGGAATGCTGCCCTGCGGAATGGGCGGCAGACCAAGCTCGACGCGGTTGCGGCCGAGGCGCTTCGCTTCGTACACCGCCGCGTCGGCGCTCGCGAGCAGCGACGCGGCGTCCGCCTCGCGCGGGCGAAGCGCCACGCCGACCCCAATGCTGCACGTGACCGGCAGGGTGTGCTCCCCTGCCCTGATCGGAGCGTCTCCGAGCGCGGCGCGCAGGCGCTCAGCGCTGCGCAGCGCCCCATCGGCCTCACAGGAAGGCAGCACGACCACGAACTCTTCGCCCCCGAAGCGGCCCAGAATATCGTACGCCCGCAGCGCGCTCTTGAAGCGCGCGCAGGCCTCCCGGAGCACCGCGTCTCCCGCCGCGTGGCCGCAGGTGTCGTTGACGCGCTTGAAGAAGTCGAGGTCGAGCATGAGCACGCTCACCGGCTCGCCGTCACGACGCGATCGCGACAGCTCGCGATCGAGCGCCTCGGTGAGGGCGGCGCGGTTGAACACCCCGGTGAGAATGTCGTGCGAGGCCTGATAGCGCAGGCGCTCGCGCGTGGAGATAAGCTCGCACTGCAGCTCGACGATGCGCGCGCCAGAGCGCAGGCGCACTTCGAGCTCCTGGGCGTGAAACGGCTTGGTGAGATAATCGTCGGCGCCCGCGTCGAGGCCCGCGATGAGGTCGTCCTTGCTGTCTTTGCCGGTCACGAGGATGACGTAGACGTAGGGCTCGCGGTTGGCCTTGCGCAGCTTGCGGCAAATCTCGGGGCCGTCGACGCCCGGCATCATCCAGTCGAGAATGGCGATGCTCGGTGAGTCGATCCCCTCGAGCACGGCGAGCGCCTCGAGGCCATCGCGCGCCGAGGTCACTTCGTAGCCGCGCTTCTTCAGCAGCGACTCGAGACGCTTGCGGCTGATGACGTCATCATCGGCGACGAGCACGCGCGCGGCTCGAAGCGACGGAGGCGGACTGCCGGAAAAAGCCATGATCCCCAGAAGACGCCACCCGGCGGCGAAGCTCAAGCCCGAACGCCAAAAAGAGGCCCCCCCCGCTAACCGCTCCGCTAACCGCTCCGCGCAGAGGCGACCGTCAGCCCGTGACCGAGCGTGCGATCACGATGCGCTGCACTTCGCTGGTGCCTTCGTAGATGGTCGTCACCCGCACGTCGCGCAGGTGACGCTCGGCCGCGAACTCGCGCATGTAGCCGTAGCCACCGTGAATCTGCACGGCCTCGTTGCAGATGCGCACCGCGGCCTCGCTCGCGAAGAGCTTCGCCATCGACGCTTCGCGCGAAAACGGGCGCTTCGCCTCTTTGAGCCAGGCCGCGCGCATCGACAGCAGGTGCGCCGCGTCGAGCGAGGTCTTCATGTCGGCCAGCTTCCACTGAATGGCCTGAAACTCGCCGATCGATTTGCCGAACGCCTTGCGATCGCGTGCATACTGCACGCTCTCGTCGAGCGCCGCGCGCGCGATGCCTACCGCCTGCGAGCTGATGCCGATGCGGCCGCCGTCGAGGGCCATCATCGCGATCTTGAAGCCGCCGTTGAGGGCGCCGAGCATTGCGCTGGACGCGACGCGAACGCCGTCGAACTCGAGCGGCACGGTGTTCGAGCCGCGCAGGCCCATTTTGTCTTCGTGCTTGCCGACCTTGAGGCCGTTTGCGCCCGCTTCGACCAGAAAGCACGACACGCCGCGCGTACCGGGGAGCTCTTTGGCGTCACCGGTGCGCGCCCACACGACGAAGACGCCCGCGTGAGAGCCGCTGGTGATCCACTGCTTGCTTCCGGTGAGAACCCAGTCGTCGCCGTCGCGCACAGCGGTGGTGCGCATGCCGCCGGGATCGCTGCCGGCGTCGGTCTCCGAGAGCGCGAACGAGCCGGCCGCGTACTCGCCGCTGGCGAGCTTCGGACAGTGGCGCGCGCGCTGCTCGGGCGTGCCGAAGAAGGCGATGACTTCGCCCACCATGTTCGTCACCGCCATGGTGACCGCAGTCGACGCGCACGCTCGCGCGACCTCCTGCATCGCGAGGGCGTACGACACGACGCCGGCGCCCGAGCCGCCGACGTCTTCGGGAACGTTGACCGCCATCAGACCGAGCTCGGCCAGACCCTTGAGGATCTCGGCGGGAAATCGCTCTTCGCGATCGATCGACGCGGCCTGCGGTGCGATCACGCGGGTCGCGTAGTCGCGGGCGGCCTTTTGCACCATCTGCTGCGTTTCGGTCAGCTCGAGATTCATGGCTTCTTCCTTAGAGCTGAAACGCTACTTTGGCCGCCCAGCTGCCCGGGCTCGGCATTTTCATCGACTGCACCACCGACACGACGCACTCGATTTGGGCAGCGCCCTCTTTCGAGGAAGTCGCGACTCCCACAGACTGCACTTTGCCGCCGGGCGCGACGTAGGCGGTGACCGTAAACTTCGCCCCTGCTGCCGCGCTGAGGCAGCGCGAAAAGGCGTCGGCGTGCCTGCCGATCACGGCCGCGATCTTGTCGCTCGGCCACTCGGTCGGCATGCGCACGCTGCTGGCGGGATCGAACCCGAGCCCATCGTAGCGAACCTCCGCCTCGCCGCCTTCGGGAGCGGGCCACGCGGCGCTCATCGCAGCGCCCACGAGACACTCCTCAGCGCGCCTGTCGCCCAGTGTGGAGCGCTCGAGATATCCGTATTTCGCGCGGCCGTTTTCGCCGATCCGCAAAAAGAACTTCACGTCGCCCGACAGGTACTCGATGCGCCCCACCGCGTCGGTCTGACAGCTCTGGAACTGACCGCCCAGCTTCTGAAACACCCTTTTTGTAGCCGCTTCGTCGATGCTTCCGAGCTCCTGAGAGGCCTTGAGCGCGGGGCCGCGGACCACGGGTTTCGGCGGGGGCGGAGCGACAGCAACCGGCACCTCGGCAGGAGGTCCGCCGCAGCCCGCGAGGAGCGAGGCGCACACAAGTGCATAATGCACGGGTTTCATGGTCAGGCCTTCAGCAGATTGGCGGCGATCACGATGCGCTGAATCTCGCTCGTGCCCTCGTAGATCTCGGTGATGCGCGCGTCGCGGTAGTGGCGCTCCGCGGGATACTCGGTCGAGTAGCCGTAGCCCCCGAAGATCTGCAGCGCCTTGTGCGCGATGCGGGTGGAGGCTTCGCTCGCGTAGAGCTTGGCCTGCGCGCTCTCGCTCGAATGGCGCGCGCCGGCGTCCTTCATTTTCGCGGCGCGCCACGTGAGCAGTCGCGCGGCGTCGAGCTCGGTGGCCATGTCGGCGAGCATAAACTGAATGGCCTGATGGCTCGTGAGCGGCACGCCGAAGCTCTTGCGCTCTTTCGCGTACGCCGTGGCCGCTTCGAGCGCAGCGCGCGCGATGCCAAGGGCTTGCGAGGCGATGCCGATGCGGCCCCCGTCGAGCGTGGCCATGGCGACCTTGAAGCCCTCGCCGACGTTGCCCACGACGGCAGAGTCGGGCACGTGGCAGTTGTCGAAGAACACGGTGCACGAGTGCGCGCCGTGAATGCCGAGCTTGTGATCGGGCGCGTTTTGCGTGTAGCCGGGCGTGCCCTTTTTTACGAGGAACGCCGTGTGCTTCACCTTGGAGCCCGAGCGGTCGGTGACCACAAAGACGATGATGTGATCGGCGTGCGGACCGTTGGTGATCCAGTTCTTCGCCCCGTTTAGCACCCAGCCGTCGCTCGTCTTCGTGGCGCCGGTGGCCATCG
Organism: Myxococcales bacterium; assembly: GCA_947473045.1. Classification (GTDB taxonomy): domain Bacteria; phylum Myxococcota_A; class Polyangia; order Polyangiales; family Polyangiaceae; genus JANYHY01. Next base: position 52,178 of record CANJCO010000011.1, read on the forward strand.
TCTGCGCGTCGGAGCCGCTCATCGGCTCGGTGAGCCCGAAGCAGCCGATCAGCTTGCCCTGCGCCGTGGGCGTGAGCACGTCGCGCTTTTGCTCCGCGCTGCCAAACTTGTAGACCGGATCGCAGAACAGCGAGTTGTTGACGCTCATGATCACGCCGCAGCTCGCGCACGCCGCGCTGACTTCTTCCATCGCGATTGCGTAGGCAAGCGCCGTCATACCGGCGCCGCCGTACGCTTCGGGGATGGCGACGCCCATGAACCCCAGCTCGCTCATCTGAGCGACGATTTCGGCAGGCCAGCGGCCGTTTTTGTCGATTTCGGCTGCCTTGGGGGCGATCTCTTTTTGCGCGAAATCGCGCGCAGTATCGCGAATCAGTCGCTCTTCTTCGGTGAGGTCGAAGTCCATGCGCGCAGACTTAGCAGGAGGGCGCGGGGCATAAAAGAGCCAGCGGCGGACCCCGGCGGAGACAGGCGAATCGGCCGCGATTACCAGTCGCCGACGTTGCCCATCGAAGCCCAGGGCTCCGCTTTCGCGAGCGCCTCGCCTTTCTGGAGCAGCTCGACCGATTGACCATCGGGCGACTTCACGAACGCCATTCGCCCGTCGCGGGGCGGGCGGTGGATCACAATACCTGCATTCTGCAAGTTTTCGCAGGTGGCGTAGATGTCGTCGACCTCAAACGCGAGGTGGCCGAAGAAGCGGCCCGTTCCGTAGGCTTCGGCGTTGTCCCAATTGTGGGTGATCTCAATCTCGGCGAGGTCGCCAGGCTCGCCGGTCGACAGAAACGCGAGCGTGAAACGGCCCGATTCATAGTCGTGACGACGCGTGACGCGCAGCCCCAGCTTCGTGAAGAATGCGAGCGCGGCCTCGAGATCGCGGACGCGCAGCATGGTGTGAAGAAAACGCATGGGGCGCAGCGTAGCGAAAAACTTGTCAGGGGCGTAGCGCCAGCACGGTCGCGGCGGCCGCGGCGACGAGCGCAACGGCTCCGAGCACCACGATGAGCCAAACCGGGACGCCAGGCGTGCTCACAAACGGCACATCGGGGAGCGACGGGGAGGACGGCGAAGGCGCACGTGCCGGCCCCGCGAAGAGGGCTGGCGGCGGCTGCGGCGGCGGCGGCTGCGGCTGCGGCTGCGGCGCGAAAGGCGGGCCACCAGGCGGCGGCTGCGGCGCAGGAGGAGCCGCCGGCGCGAGCACCTGGGGCGACCTCGAGGGCATCGGCTGCATCGACGGAGGCAGATCGGCGGACGAGGCGAGCTGGGCCCGCAGAGCTGCAAATTCGGGCGGCACCTGCGCGGCGGACATCGCGAGCGTGCCCCCCGGTCCGGCGACGACGGGCGCGGCGGACGGCTCACTCTGGCGACTCGACGCCAGCGTGACGGTCGACGCAGGCGGCGTGTTCCGGCTCGACAGGGCCCGGGCCTCAAGGTCGACGAGCGACGGCGGTTTGCCCACAATGGTCATCGCCGCGAAGTCATCGACCTCGCCATCGTCAAGCGAGGCAACGGATTCGTCAGCGTCGGAGTGCGTGCGCTCGGTCGACGGGGGAAGCGCTGAAGCGGGCGAGACCGGCAGCGTGCGTGCCAGGTCGCTGAGCGGCTTGATGACCGCCGTTGGAGCCGTCGCCGACAACGCCGGTCGGGGCCTGCCGTCGACCTGGGCCGGCAACGCGTCGCGGAGCGCCTGCGCGAAGTGACGAATCGTCGGATAGCGCTCGTCAGGATGGGGTCGCAGCGCCTTGAGCACCACCCTGCACAGCGGCTCGGGGAGGTCCGCGCGCAGCTCCCGGGGCGAAGGAATGGCGCCCGCCGAGAGGCGTCGAATCAGCTCCCCGAGCGGCATTCCGGCCAGCGCGACCTGACCGGTCAGCAGCTCGTAGATCACCATGCCGAGCGCGAACAGATCGGCGCGCGCATCGACCGTCGCCGAGCTGAGCCACTGCTCGGGAGCCATGTACCGCGGCGAGCCCAGCGCCATGTTCGGATCGGTGAGCGGGTCGATGTCCGACTCGCTGCTGACCTTCGAGATGCCGAAATCGAGCACCTTCAGAATCTTCGTGCCGTCGACGCGGTCCGCGAGGAAGATATTTCGCGGCTTGAGGTCGCGATGCACGATGCCGTGCGCGTGGGCCTCTTCGAGCGCGAGGGAGATCTGCAGCGCGTAGTCGACGGCTTCCCGCGGCGGAAGCGACCCGCGTGAATTGAGCACCGCGCGGAGGTCGGTGCCCACGAGCAGCTCCATCACGATGAACGCGGTGCCGTCCTGCAGCGAGCCGAGGTCGAGCAGCCGAACGACGTGCTCGCTGCGGAGCCGAAACGTCGCGCGGGCCTCGCGGAGAAACCGGTCGCTCGCGACAGCGGCCTCCGCGGCGCTCGGCGCATTCAGGCGAAGAAACTTGAGCGCCACGGGCTGGTCGAGCTGCAGGTGCGTCGCCCGCACCACGAGGCCCATACCGCCCGAGCCAATGATGGCCTCCACGCGGTACTTACCGAGCAGAATCTCGCCGTGACGCACCGGCAGTTCAGTTTGGGCTTCAGGCACGGGAGCGTCTCAACGGTACGCGCGTCGGCGCCGGCGCTCAAGCAATTCGGCGCGGATCGTCGGCGCTCAGGAGCAGCAGCCCGGGCACATCGGCGACGCGCGCCAGCAGCCTCGGTTTGGGCCGAACGGCGACGGCGAGGTGCGCCGCGCCCAGCATCGGAACGTCAAACGTGTTGTCGCCGAACGCTGCGAGGAGCGGCAGCGTCCCGATGCGCTCGCGCAGGCGCGAGACCTTGCCCTCGTCGTAGGGGATCGGACGGTCGACGGCGGCGAGCATGTGCTCACCGTCAAACCGTGGGGCGGCCGCGACGGTCTCGGAAAAGCCCGCTATTTTCGCGGCGGCGTCGACCACAGGCAGCGGCGACGCGCTCACGATGAGGGTGCGCAGCCCCAGGCTTCGCGCGTGACGGGCGATGCGATGGGTCTCCGGGTGCAGGCGCTCGGCCAACCTGTGCGTGACCACGACGGCCTCCGCGAAGCGCGCCACCTCGCCGTGCGACCAGCCGGCGCACAGCCACGCGATCATCTCGCAAGTGGCCCTCTCGGGGTACAGGCCGCCCCGGTAGGCTTCAAACAGGCGCGACGCGAGCTCGACGCCGGCTCCCCCCGACTCGAGGCCGTGCGCCTGGGCCTCGGCCGCGAGCTGAGCCCGGGCCTGCGGACGAACATCGCCATGCCGAACGAGCTCGAAGAAGAAGTCTTCGCCGATGTCGCCGTCCCAAAGCGTGCCGTCTCCGTCAAACGCGAGCGCGCCGCCCCCGAGCTCGGAAGCAGCGCGCTCGATGCGCGGGATCAGCGACTCGACGCTGACGCGCTCCACGCTCAAAACGGAATTTCGTCTTCGCCGCCGTCGAAGCCGCCATCGAACTCGCCCACCGGCGACTGTTCGACAGGAGCGTGCGCCGGAGCGCTGCCGCCGCGACCGCCGCCGTAAGACGGGCGACTCCCGCCGCCGCCGCCGCCACCACCGCCGCGCTCACCACCACCGCCGCCCTCGAATTCGCCCGCGCTGCGGCCGCGTCCGCCGCCGCTCAGGATGACGTTCGTGGCGTTAATTTCGGTGCTGTAGCGCTTTTCGCCATTTTTTTCGTAGCTCGAGGTGCGCAGCGAGCCTTCGACGAAGATGCGATCGCCCTTGGCGAGAATCTTCGCGAGCGCCTCTCCGCGCTTGCCCCACATCGTCACCGAGTGCCATTCCGTGCGCTCCTGCCGCGTGTTCGACTTGTCGAGATAAGTCTCGGTCGTCGCCAGACGGAGCTTGAGCACAGCCTGACCGCCAGGGGTCATGCGCAACTCAGGCTCGGCGCCGAGGTTGCCGAGGAGCATCACTCTGTTCAGTCCTTCTGCCATTTTGTCCTTCTTTCGGTGACGGGGCGCCGGGCGCGGGAGGGGGGTTTTGACCCTTCGGCGCACGGACGTCAACACTCGGCGCCTTCGCACGCGTGGTGCCAACACGGCGCGCGAGCAATGTCGCGCGTTTACGCCCGGGCGGGCCTGGCCCGGCCAGATGGGTACCGGCCCGCGGACAGGCCGCCGCACGCGGCCGGGCGTTTCTTTTTGCGGCGCGACGCAAAGCGGGGCTAGAAGCACGCCACCGCACATGACCTCTGCGAGCGCCGATCCCCGCATCTCCATCGTGATTCCCGTTTACAACGAGGAGGCGATTCTTCACGCCGCCGTCGTCGACCTTCGCGAGCGCCTCAAGCCGCTTTCGTGGTCGTACGAGATTATTCTGGCCGAAAACGGCTCGAAAGATCGCACCGTGGAGATCTCCAAAGAGCTGTCGCTCAAGTACCCCGAGGTCAAGGCGATCAGCATGGGCGAGCCGAACTACGGCAAGGCCCTGAAGCAGGGCATTTTGCTCGCGCGAGGCGAGCTGGTCCTGTGCGACGAGATCGACCTCTGCGACGCCGACTTTCACCGCCGCGCAGTCGACATCCTCGACACCGGTGAGGCCGATCTCGTGATCGGCAGCAAGCTCGCGGCCGGCGCCGAAGACGAGCGCCCCTTCCTGCGCCACGTGGCCAGTCAGGCCTACTCGGGGCTGCTGAAGGTGATGCTCGGATTCAAGGGCACCGACACCCACGGCCTGAAGGCGTTTCGGCGCGCGGCGCTCCTCGACACCGTGCGGTCGTGCCTCATCGACAAAGACGTGTTCGCGAGCGAGTTCGTCATTCGCGCCGATCGCGGCGGCATCCGCACCACCGAGATCCCCGTGCGCGTGATCGAGAAGCGGCCGCCGTCGATCAACCTCTTCAAGCGCGTGCCCAACGTCATGAAGAGCCTCGTGAAGCTCACGTACGCCATTCGCCTGCGCGGCTGAACGCGGCGCGCGCTGCGCGCTTGTGAGTAGCGAAAACCAAGCAGATCGCGTAACTCGGGGCCCGATGTCGCCCCGCGAGCTCACCCTCACCGATCCGACGAGCGCCCCCACCTTCGGCGAGGGCCCCCTCTCGCGGTGGTGCCGCACCGCCCTCTACGACACGCGCGACGAGGTGTTCGTGCGGCTGACGCTGCGCATGGTTGTGCTGATGAGCCTCGCGCACGCGACGCTCTTCGTCATCGTGCACCGCTCGCTCGTTCCGACTTGGCTCGCGCTGGGTTGCTACGCGGCGATGTGGGGCTGGTTCGCCCCGCCCGTGATCCTGATGCTGCACAACACGATGCACCGGCCGTTTTTGCGCAGTCGGTTCCTCGGCCGGGTGCACCCCTATGCGATGTCGTTTCTGTTCGGCATTCCCACGGGCTACCAGGAGCATCACCTCGGCATGCACCACGTCGAGGACAACATGCCGAGCGACCTGTCGTCGACGATGCGGTTCAAGCGGGACAGCTTCCTGCACTTTCTCGTGTATTTTGCACGTTTCTTCTTTCTCGCGCTCCCCGAGCTCACGCGCTACCTCGTGCGTAACCGCCGCAAGACGATGGCCCGCCGCGCGCTCGTGAGCGACCTGTGTCACCAGTCGATCGTGCTCACCGCGCTATGGATTGACTGGCGCTTTGGGCTCATCGCATTTCTGCTGCCGATGGTGACCTGCCGCTTCATGATGATGGCCGGAAACTGGGGGCAGCACGCGTTTCTCAACACCGCCCGCGACAACGACGGCGTGTCGAACGCCATCAGCTGCATCAACGTCGGCTACAACCGGCGCTGCTTCAACGACGGCTACCACGTCGGGCACCACCTGCGCGCCAACCGGCACTGGACGGAGCTGCCCGCGGATTTCATGGCGAGTCGGGAGATGTACGCCCGGGACGGCGCGCTCGTGTTCGAGGGCATCGACTTTTTTATGGTCTCGGTGCTCCTGTGGACACGGCAGTACCGAATGCTGGCCCGGCGCTTCGTGCGCCTGGGACGCGACATGACCGACGACGAGGTCGTCGCGCTCCTCCGCTCGCGCGTCCACCCCGTGCCGGTGTGGCCCGAGCACGCGCGTGCCGCCGAAGCGGCCTGATCCGGCAACGTCGCCGAGCCGTCACGCAGCGCCCGCCGATCGGTGTACGCTGAGACGATGCGCATTCTCTACGGCGTCGTCGGCGAAGGCATGGGGCACGCGACCCGGAGCAAGGTCGTCTGCGAGCACCTCGTCGCCTCCGGGCACGAAGTAAAAATAGTCGTCAGCAACCGCGCCCACGCCTTTCTGTCGAAGGCGTTCCCCGACGTCGTAGAGATCAAGGGGCTCACGATTCGCTATGTCGACAACCGCATGGATCGCGACGGCACCCTCGCGCGAAACATCCTCGCCGCCCCTTCGCTGCTCGCCGACAACGTGAGCGCGTATTACGAGAAGGTCGTCGACTTCGAGCCCGACCTCGTGTTCAGCGACTTCGACTCGTTCGCGTATTTGTTCGCCAAGCGTCACGGCCTGCCGATCGTCAGCCTCGACAACCAGCAGGTCATCAGCCGCTGCAAGCACGAGAGCGACGTCAAGCGCGGCGTGAAGCTCGACTACCAGATGACCAAGGCCTTCGTACGCGCCAAGCTGCCCGGGTGTGATCACTACGTCATCACGAGCTTCTTCTACCCGCCGGCGCGCAAGAAATACCGCGACACGACCACGCTCGTACCTCCCATTTTGCGTCAGGCCATCCTCGACGCAAAAGCGCGCGCAAAAGTAGGAGGCCACGTGCTGGTATACCAGACCGCTGCCAGCAACACCCAGAAGCTCATCGCCCAGCTGAACGAGCTCACCGATTATACGTTTGTGGCCTATGGCCTGCGCAGGAAGGACCAAAAGAGCAAGGCGCTGCCCGACAGGGTCGGCAACTGCATCATCAAGGATTTCAGCGAGGAGGGGTTCGTCGAAGATCTCGCGACCTCGCAAGCTGTGGTTTGCAACGGCGGTCTGTCGCTCATCGGAGAGGCGCTTTACCTCGGCAAGCCCATTTTCAGCGTGCCGGTGGGCAACCAGTTCGAGCAGGTGATGAACGCGCGCTACCTCGAACAGCTGGGCTACGGACTCGGCTGCGACGCGATCGATCCGCAGCTGCTGAAGTTATTTTTGTCGGAGCGCGAGAGGTACGCGGCCCGCGTCGCCGAGCACGGGCAGGAGGGCAACACGCGCCTGTTTGCGGTGGTCGATTCGCTCGTGAAGAAGCTCGGGAAAAAGAGCGCAAAAAAGCGCGCTTGAGCGCGGCGGGCCAGCAAGACGCAGCGCGGCATCGGTGCTAAACTGGCGCTCAAACCGATGGGCTTTCGCGACGCGACTCCAAGCAGCCACAGGCACGCCTCCGACGCCTCCGCGCGAACCGACGAGGCGCGCTACGACGTCGCGGTGATCGGCGGCGGCGTCAACGGCACCGGCACCGCGCGCGATCTGGCGCTTCGCGGACGGAAGGTCGTGCTCTTCGAGCGCAACGACTTCGCGTTTGGCGCGAGCGGCAACAACAGCGGCATGATCCACGGCGGCCCCAGGTACATGCTCAAGTCGCCGCAGGTGACCGAAGAGTCTTGCCGCGATTCGGGCTTCATTCAGCAGATCGCGCCCTTTCTGCTCTTTCGCATTCCGTTCATCGTGCCCGTCAAAGACGGCCCGCGCGGCCGCATGATGCTCGAGCTCGTGGACGCCTATTTCAAGGCCTACGACAAATACCAACCCCTCAAACGCGGCGAGCCTCACACGCGCATCGACGCGAGCGAAATGGCGCGCCTCGAGCCTGGAATCGTGGGCCCGTACGTCGGCGCGATCACGTTCGACGAGTGGGGCATCGACGGCCCGAGACTGTGCATTCTCAACGCCGTCGACGCCGAGGAGCACGGCGCGCGGCTCTACAATCACACCACGGTCGAGTCAGTCGCCCCCGGCGACGACGGCTATCTCATCACGGCCCGCGACACGCTCACCGGCGAGCGCGTGCGCGCGCGCGCGGCCCACGTCGTCAACGCGACCGGCGCGTGGGCCCCCGTCACCGCGGCTCTCGGAAAGCTGCCAACGACGCGCGTGCTGGTGCGTCCGGGCAAGGGCATTCACGTCACCTACGACCGCCGCGTCTCGAACTACGCGGTGCTCGCCGAGGCCATCGACGGGCGCGAGATCTTCCTCATGCCCTGGCAGAACATGAGCATGATCGGCACGACCGACGACGACTACTACGGCGACCTCGATCACGTGCCTTCCACCAGCGAAGAAGTGCGCTACCTCGTTCAGGGCGCCGCGCGCGTATTTCCCTCGATTCGCGAGGCGCGCGCCACCGGGACGTACGTCGGCGTCAGGCCGACCCTCTACGGCTTCGGCGTCATGGAAGACGCGCTGAGCCGCGAGCACGCCATCATCGATCACGCGGCCGACGGCGCCCCCGGCATGTACTCCATGATCGGCGGCAAGCTCGCGAGCTACCGGCAGTTTTCTCAGGAAATGGCCGACGCGATCGCGCCGTCGGTGCCCTGCACCACGCACGAGAAATGGCTTCCGGGCGGCGATCGAACGCCCGACGCGCTGGCGCTCGCCGAGACGCACGCGATCACGCCCGTAGCGGCGAGGCGTATCGTCTACCGTCACGGCTCGCGGGCGCTTCGCGTGCTTGCCCGGGTCGATCGGTGCCCGCGCGAACGCGAGGTCGTTTGCGCCTGCGAGCCGGTGCTGGCGGCCGAGGTGCTGCATGTCGTGGAGCGCGAGCACGCGCGCACCGTGGGCGACGTGGCGAGGCGAACCCGGCTCGGAATGGGCTCGTGCGGCGGCATGCGGTGCGCCGCGCGCTGCGGGCAAATCGTCGCGGACGCGCTCGGCATCGCGCCAGCCGCCGGACGCGCGCAGGCCCGCGAGTTTCTCGAGCGCCAGGCCGAGCTGCGCGTCGTCGCGATGGGCCCCGATCAGGCGCGGCAGGAGGCCCTCCTCCTCGCGCAGATGCGGGCGACGCTCGGCGAAGCGGAAGCGGGCACCGGCGTCGATGAGGGCGAGTCGTGAAGGTCGTCGTCGTCGGCAGCGGCATCGCAGGCGTGAGCGCTGCGCTCGCCGCGCGCGAGCAAGGCGCCGAAGTCAGCCTGGTGCGAGGCGCGCCCGGGGCGACGTCGCTGTCGTTCGGCGCGGTCGATGCCGCTCCGTGGGAGCGCGCGAGAGGCAACGAGCCGATCGATGCATTCTGCACAAAGTTGCTCGCTACGCTCGGATTCCGCGACGCTCCCAACGCGCTGCTCGCAGCCGCGTCGGGTATCCTGAGGGGCGCGCGCGCGCACGACGAAGCCCTCCTCGACCTCGCGCAGCTGCCCGCCGGCCGCGTGGGCGTCGTGCCCTGCGATCAGTTCGGATGGGACGCCGCTTCGCTTGCGCGATCGTGGAACGCCCTGCCCGCAGCGATCGCGCGCAACCTGTTCTTTGAGGCCCTCCCCGGCGTGTTCTGCAAGCACACCGACGAGCACGCGATGTCACTCGCCGAGGTGGCCGCGCGCCACGACGACGGCGCCCGACTCGGGTGGTTCGCCGACGCGGTGCGGGCCTCGCTCGCTCGGAGCGCGCCTTGCGTAGCCGTGATCACGCCGCCGTGGCTCGGCGCCGAGCGCGCGCGGGCGGCGGCGTTGTCAGAGCGCGTCGGGCTCCCCTGCGGCGAGGCGATGGCCCCGGCCGCGAGCCCGAGCGGCAGACGCTTCGAGGCGGCCCGTGATCGGTCGCTCGCAGCGGCTGGCGTCACCACCACGGCTGGCTGGGCCGAGAGCGTGCGCGTCGCGGAAGCGGGCGCCACGCTGTCACTCGAGGGCGGCGCGCAGATCGCCTGCGACGCCGTCGTGCTTGCCATCGGAGGCGTGCTCGGCGGCGGCATCGTCTACGCGCCGGCCGAGGCCATCTTCTCGGACGCGATGCCGCCGTATCCTCGCCACGGATTTCGCGCGAGCGTCAGCGCCGGCGTCGTCATCGGCGCCGAAGGCAGGGAGCTTGCGGTCCCAGGCTCGATGTTCGGGCTGCAGGCCGAGGCGATCGCGTGGCCGTTCGCGCGCGATCCGCTCCTCGATCGGGTTGGCGGGCTTTGCCGCGACAGCCTCGCCGCAGAACGCGTGTATATTGCAGGAGACTTCATCGCCGACCGCCCCCGCACGTGGCTCGCCGCGATGGCGAGCGGCGCGCGCGCAGGCAAGGCGGCCGCGCGCGGCTAGCTCAAGTCGCGAAATCGAACTCCGGCACCAGCTCGAGCGCCATGAGGTCGTTGAGCGCGTCTCGCGCGCTTTTGTCTTCGTAGAGCACCGCGAACACTTCGCGGGTGATCGGCATGTGCACGCCGAGCTTGCGACTGAGGTCGAACGCGCTGCGGGCGGTCTTGACCCCCTCGGCCACATGCCCGAGCCCCGCGAGCACCTCCGCCAGCTTGCGTCCGCGCCCCAGCTCGACGCCGACGGTGCGGTTGCGTGACAACTCGCCCGTGCACGTCAGCACCAGATCGCCCATGCCCGCCAGACCCGACAGCGTGAGCGGTTGCCCGCCGCGCGCGAGCGACAACCGCGCGACCTCGGCGAGCCCTCGCGTGATGAGCATGGCGCGCGAGTTGTGACCCAGCCCGAGGCCGTCGATGGCGCCCGCGGCGATCGCGATGACGTTCTTCATCGCGCCGCCGCACTCGACGCCCACCACGTCGGCGCTCGCGTAGGTTCGCATGTAAGGTACATGAAACGCCCGCATCACCAGCTCGCGGGTGGCGGCGTCGGCGCTCGCGATCACCACCGCGGTGGGGTGCTCGGCCGACAGCTCCTTCGCGAAGCTCGGGCCGCTTAAGAACGCCAATTTTTCATGGGTCCACGCGGGCAGCTCCTCGCGGAGCACCTCGTCCATGAACATGAGCGTCCCGTTTTCGATTCCCTTGGTCGCGCTGACGATCGTCGCTCCGTGAGGCAGCAGCGGCGCCGCCATGCGCGCGACCTCCCTCGTGGCGTGGCTCGGAGCCACGAGCACCACCATCGATGCTCCCGAGAGCGTCGCGGCGAGGTCGGTCGAGGCCGACAGGTTGTGCGGCAGCGCCGCGCCCGGCAGGTAGCGCACGTTTTCGTGGGCCTCGTTGATTTGGGCTGCGACGAGGCCATTTCGGCTCCAAATCACGACGCGATCATGCTTCGCGGCCAGCACCTTCGCCAGCGCCGTACCCCACGCGCCCGAGCCGATCACCGCCACCTTCGCGCCTTTGAACATGCCGCCAACATACCACCTGCTATCGTCTGGAGCGCACACCTCATGAGTACGCTCCATCGCTTCGTCGCCGCCGCTTCGGTCGTTTTGTCTTTCGCCACCGGTTGCGCCTCCTGCGCGCAGCAGGGCGTGGGGGTGATTCAGGGGCCGATCAACGATCCGAGCAACCGCACCCTGCGCCGCGACATGCTCGCCCTCGGCGTGTCGCAGTTCTGCTCCGAGGCGCAAAAGCACTCGGCGCCGCTGAAGATGAACGACGACCAGCCTGTGGTCGGCCGCTTCTTCCCGCGCCAGTGCACCGCCAAGACGCTCGACAACGGCGACTTGTCGGTCTCGCTCGCGGGTGAGGGCTACGCTTGGACGAACGTGTCGAAGAAGGTGACGTTCGGCATGACCGCGGCGGCCGTCTACGATCAGGACTTCTTGATGAGCGGGCCAACGCTCTACGCCTATTTCCGCACGCGCCCCAACCAGCCGCCCGCGTCGAACTTTCAGTCGCGGATCATCGAAACCACCAGCCCTCTGAGCGGCCTCGCGCTACCGTTCGTGGGTCAGGTCACGGCACCGTTCACGGCGATGGCCGACAACTTCGGCCGGCAGCTCGTCACAGGCGAGCTTCAAAAGGGGTTCACCGTCATTCGCGAGCCCGACGGGACCACCGATTTCGGCCTTGGCGTCATCGAGAAGGGGGCCCATCCGGCGCACGCGTTCGACGTGCACGGGTCGAGCAAGCTCACCTACGAAAACACCCGCGTCGAGATTCACCAAAACCAGCGCGACTTCGTGGGCCCGATCGTCATCGAAGAGTCCGGACGCGCGATCTACGTGACGGCGACCCTCGACGGCGTTCAGGCAATCGATGCACTTTACATGCGTCAGGGAGAGGCCGAAGCCTCGATCCGCTATTACCTCGACGCGCCGCAGGCCACGCCGCTCGCCGGCGCTCCGATGGTGAGCGACGTCGTTCAGGCCGGCGTTCGCTACCAGCGCACCCTGCCGATGCCGAAGGGCAGCTACTACCTCGTGTTCGACAACACCGCGCTGGCCGGGCAAGTGTCGCCGGTCGTCAACGCGCTCGACGATCGCGCTGCAGTCGTGAGCTACGTCGTGCAGATCGGCGACGCCCCTTGAGGCGCACGGCCGTTGCCCGCGCCCGCGGGTAAAGCTACAAGCTCGTCTCCGCCTTGCCTACCGATCAGGAAACCCCCGATGACGCAGCGCAGCCCGCTTCCCGGGCCGCAGCCGCTCCGACACTTCCACGCCCCTCCGCTCCCCCGCGTGCAGGCACGCAGGTCATCGCGCGCGCCGCGCGTTTCGCCTACTGGGCGATCTGGTTCGGTGCGCTGCCCCTCGCCTTCGCGTTCCTGATTGTACTTGGCCTGTCACCGGCCAGCGGCGTTGAGCCCGCCGGCGCGCTCGCCTGGCTCGAGTCATTCGTGAGGGAGCAGCCCGTACCCGTGGCGATCGGCGCGTTTGCGCTGATGAACGTCGCGGTGGGCTTCGTGCGCCGGCGGCTACCGCTCGCGGGCTACGCCTATCCGCCCCTGCGCGAAGACATCCCCGAGGCGATGCGCGGGCCGTTCGAGCGTGCGACCGCGCTGCTCGACGAGGCCGAGCTGATTCTGTCGACCCACACCAAAGCGGTGACCCGCGATCTCACCGCCAGGGAGCGCGATCAGCTCAAGGTCGACCTCGGCGCGCTGCGCGATGCGATGGGGCGATCGCCGTTCGAGCCCGATCCGTTCGTCGACGCGCTCGTAAAGGCCGACGGCGAAGTCGATATTCGCCTGGGTCGCTGGCGCAAGAGCGAGCTGCGCGAGTACGCAGAATCGATCGTCGTCGCGGTTGGCGTCGCGCTCGGCCTGCGCACGTTCGTGGTCGAGGCCTTCAAGATCCCGAGCGGATCGATGATTCCGACCCTGCAGGTAGGCGACCACATCTTCGTCAACAAGCTCAGCTACGGCCCCGCGATTCCGTTCACTTCCCGGCGCGCGTGGTCGCAGATGCCCCCCGACCGCGGCGACGTGATGGTGTTTCAATATCCTGAGAAGCCCGAGCAGGACTTCATCAAGCGCGTGGTCGCCCTGCCCGGCGACAAGCTCGAAGCAAGAAACGGACATCCCATCATCAACGGCTGGGAAGTGCCCCACTGTTATGTGGGGGTCTATTCTTACGACGAGCCCGACGCTCTGGTGAGCCACCATGACGGCGACTTGTTCGTCGAGTTCCTGGACGACGAGGCCTACCTCACGCTCTACGACCGCGCGAGCGGCGGCTACGGCGAATATCAGGGTCCGTTCGTCGTCAAGCCCGGCGAAGTCTACGTGATGGGCGACAACCGCAACAACAGCCACGACTCGCGCATGTGGTTCGGCGGCGCAGGCGGCGGCGTGCCCTTCGCGAACATCCGCGGACGCGCCCTGTTTGTGTGGCTCAGCTACGCCGATCAGCACATGGACAGCACGCGCCTCGGCGCCCCCGTCATGGGAAGGCCGCGGCTACCCAGGGCGATGGTCGGGCTCGAGCCGGCGCTGACGAAATGCCTCCGCGAGCGCCCTCCCATCGACAAGACGACGCCCCCGCGCGCGCAGTGAGCGTCCGGCCGCCAAGCGCCCCCGAGGCCACCGTCACGTCATCGAAAAGGGCGCCATGACCGCCGTCACCATCACGACCGCGCGCGCCGAGCTGCGCGCCATCGCGAAGATGGCCAGACCGATCGCGCTGGCGCAAGTGGGCCTCGTGACGATGGGTCTCGTCGACACCGCGATCCTGGGACGCGTATCGTCGATCGAGCTGGCCGGAGCGTCGGTTGGGCGCAACATCGGATTCACGGCGTCGACCTTGTCGATCGGAATCGCGATGGCGCTCGAGCCGCTGGCCGCGCAGGCCGTGGGCGCGCGAGAACCCGACCGCGCGTGGGGGGCCCTCATCGCCACGATGCGCACGCTCGTCGCGGTGTGGCTACCGAGCACCGTCGCGGCGTTCGCTGCCACCCTGTTTCTCGGCAAGCTCGGCATCGACGCCGAGGTCGTGCGCGCCGCTCGACAATTTCTGCTGGCGCAGGCCCCCGGCCAGCTCTTCTTCTCGCTTTTTCTCGCGCAGAAAACGTTTCTGCAGGCGCACGGCTCGACGCGCCCCGCGCTGGTCGCGTCGGGCGCCGCCAACGTTCTGAACTTTGTATTATGCAACCTTCTCGTGCGCGGAGACGCAGCCCTTCGCTCGGTGGGCCTGCCGCCGGTTGGGCTCGCTGAGCTTGGGTCGTTCGGAGCGGGACTGGCTACGAGCGTCGCCGCGCTGGTGCTCACGCTCGTGCTGCATGCTGCGGCCCGCACGTTCAAGCCCGCCGACGCTGTGGCCCGCGTGCCCGCCCGCGCGGTGCTTGATCTGGGCCTCCCCGCGGGACTGCACATGCTGGCCGAAGTAGGCGGTTTCGCCCTTGTTTCGGTGCTCGCGGCGAAGCTCGGAAAGACGGCCGTGGCCGCCAATCAAGTCGCCCTCGGTCTCGCGAGCTTCACGTTCATGGCGGCCCTCGGCGTGAGCGGAGCCACTGCCGTGCGGGTGGGCCACTGCGTCGGCGCGGGGCTGTCGCCCAGGCGCTCCGGACTCGTCGGGATCGGCCTCGGCGCGAGCGTGATGATGCTCGGGTCGCTCTCGTTCGCGCTGTTTCCACGGCCACTCGTCGCGCTGTTCACGAGCGATCCGGCTGTCATCGACCTCGGCGTGCAGCTTTTGCGTGTGGCCGCGATCTTTCAGCTCTTCGACGGCGTACAGGCCGTCGGCGCGGGCGCGCTGCGCGGCGCGGGCGATGTGAGGTTCGTGCTGTATGTAGGGGTGGGTGCCTACTGGGTGGTCGGCGTGCCGATGGCCGTGATTTTCGGCTTCGTCATGGGCCGTGGCGCCGTCGGAATGTGGTGGGCGCTGTCGATCGCTCTGATGACGGCCGCGACAGCGTTTCTTGCGCGGTTCATCGCACTCACGAGGCGTCCCATCGCGCGCGCCGCTGCGCCTTAAGCGCTGCCGGTTGCCGACCGGGCGCCCTCGGCGCTACTCTTACTGGCCAGAATGTCGTGCCATGTTCGTATCGCAACAAATCGTGACGTGGCACGACTTGGGTTGCTCGCGGCTCGGGTGGCGCCGCTGGTCGCAGCCGCGGTGATCGCGGCCTGCTCGAGCGGAATTTCAACGCCGACAACCGACCCGGCGCGGTGCACGAGCAAATCGACCTGGACAGGCGGCACGCGCGGCTCGCCGCTCATGCAGCCCGGCAACACCTGCATCTCGTGCCACAGCAGCGAGGGCGAAGGGCCGATTTTCACCATCGCGGGCACGGTCATGCAAACCGCAGCCGAGCCGATCGAGTGCAACGGCGCTTTCGGCGCGCAGGTGATCATCACCGATTCGAATGGCGCCACGTTCACCCTCCCCACAAACGCCGCTGGAAACTTCGCGTGCGGTGGCGGTGGCGGCGGCGGGAGCTTCGGAGCGTGCGCCGGCCTCACCCCGCCCTACCACGCGCGGGTGGTCACCAGCGCCGGCGAGCGCGCGATGGGCAGCGCGCAGACGAGCGGCGACTGCAACGGTTGCCACACCGAAACAGGCGCTGGCGGCGCGCCCGGCCGCATCCAGGCGCCGTAGCGTCGACCCGAAAACGAAGCGCGCGCCAGGAGGTCAGCCCGGCGCGCGCCGCGTTCGCGAGCGCGAGGCTCAGCAGCGCTCGAGAATGATCGCGAGGCCCTGCCCGCCGCCAATGCAGGCGCTACCGACGGCGTAACGCGCGTTTGTGCGCGTGAGCTCGTAGGCGAGGTGCGCCGTGATTCGTGCGCCGCTGGCCCCGAGCGGGTGTCCGATCGAGACGCCCCCGCCGTTTCGGTTGGTCCTGTTGCGGTCGAGGCCGAGCTCTTTCTCGACCGCGAGGTACTGCGCCGAAAACGCCTCGTTCACCTCAACGAGGTCCATATCGGCGAGGGTAAGGCCCGCGCGCGACAGGGCGTGCCGAATCGCCGGCGCCGGGCCGATGCCCATCTCGCTCGGCTCAACTGCGGCGACGCCCCACTGAACGATGCGCGCGAGCGGCGTGAGCCCGTGTGATGCTGCATATTTCTCGCTCGCGAGCACGATCGCCGCAGCGCCGTCGTTGATGCCCGACGCGTTGCCGGCCGTCACGACGCCGTCCTTCTTGAACACCGACCCGAGCTTCGCGAGCCCTTCAAGGGTCGTCTGCGGGCGCGGATGCTCGTCGACCGCAAACTGCAGGGTCGCCTTCTTCTGCTGCACCTCGATCGGCGCGATCTCGCTCGCGAACACGCCGGCCTCCTGGGCCGCGGCCCAGCGCTTCTGGCTGCCGAGCGCGAACGCGTCGCAGTCTTCGCGCGATATCCCGTATTTGATGGCGAGATTCTCGGCAGTAATCGCCATGGCGGTCTTGCAGTAGCTGTCGGTCAGCGCGTCGTAGAGCGCGTCGCCAAGCTGGGGCGCCTTGCCGAACGCGTACCCGTCGCGCGCGCCGCGGAGCACATGCGGAGCCTGGCTCATGTTCTCGGTGCCGACCGCGAGCACGGCGTCTGCATCACCGAGCAAAATTTGCTCCGCGCCCGAAATGACGGCCTGAAAGCCCGACCCGCACAGGCGGTTGACGGTGAGCGCGGGCGTCGTGATCGGCAGACCCGCCCTGAGGCCGATGTGACGCGCGATGTAGATGGCGTCGGCGCTCGTTTGAATGACGTTGCCGGCGATGACATGACCGATGTCGGCGAGCGCGATGCCCGCCTGCGCGAGGGCAGCCCGCGAAGCGTGCACGCCGAGATCCGTGGCGCTGATGCCTTTGAGCGCCCCCTGGAGCGTGCCGAATGCGGTGCGCTTGGCGCCGACGATTACGATGTTGCTGGCGAGCTTGGCCATGGCCGTGTTCCTTCGTGGTGTGGGATGGGAGATCGTTACTGGGAGACCGGTGCGCGCAGCTCAGGCGAAGGTCGCCCACGCAGAGGCGAGAACGGCCTCGTTTCGTTCCTTCACCTTCATGGAGAGCGCCACCTTTCCGGGGGCGACGATCCAGCCCTCGGTCACCAGCGTATCGCCCGGCCATACGGGCCGACTGAAGCGCGCTTCAAAGCCGGTGAGGCGCGACGCGTCGCCTTCGCAGGCGCCGAGAGCCGCGTGGCGAACCATGTGCCCGTAGGTGCACAGTCCGTGAAGAATGGGCCCCTGTTCGAAGCCGACGCTTCGCGCGAACTCGGGGTCGGCGTGCAGCGGGTTGAGGTCGCCGCTCAGGCGGTAGAGAAGCGCCTGCTCCTTCGTGGTCGCCTCCTCGATGCGAAACGCGGGCTCGGTGCCCCTGGGTACATCGATGCCGCTCGGCACCTTCGGCGGGGGCTCGCCCCCGAAGCCGCCCGCACCGCGATAGATGATCGTCCACGTGGTCGAAAACACCTTCTCGCCGGCCGCGTCGAGCGTCTCGGTGTCGACCAGAACGCTGGCAAATTTGCGCATGTCGTAGACGCCGCGGATCGTCGCGGTGGTGCTGAGCGTGCCCTCGGGTCGAAGCGTGTTGTGCACGATCACGCGCTGCGCGCCGTGTACGACCATCGCGTGATCGCCGCCGGTCTTCGACAGCTGCGCGAACAGCGGCGCGAAGGTGGGCACCACGGCGAAGCTGGGAATCACCTTCGGGCCACGCCCCTCATAAAGGTAGTCGAGCTCCCCCGCTTTCGCGCCGACGCCGAGGGCGTAGAGCGCGACGTCCTTCCACGAATAGGTGAAAATCGACGGCTCGCCGGGTTGTCCAACGCACGACAGATCGAGGGCCATGGCAGCATGGAGTAGTCGGCTATGCTCGGGGCCGCAATCGCGTTGCAGGACGCCGCGGCGACTGCCGTTTTGCGCCCACGTCGCGCAGCTTTACAAGACGCCGCGCGTGCGCTTCTACTCCGCGCCGCGCAGGCGCCCGTCGCCACTTCCCCCGCGCTTGAGCTCGCCATGAAATTCGCCAATGTCTCCATCAGGACCCTCGCCCACGTCGACGCGCCTCACCGCGTGACCTCTGCCGAGCTGTCGGCTCGCCTGGGCCCGGCGCTGCAGCGGCTCGGCATTCGTCCCGATGTGCTCGAATCAGCCTCGGGGGTCGTGGCGCGAAGATACTGGGACGAGGGCGTGCAACCGAGCCAGGCAGCGACCCTCGCCGCCGAGAAGGCCATCGCCGCGTCGGGCGTCGATCGCTCCAAAATAGGCGTCCTTGTGAGCACATCGGTGTGCCGCGACTACGTCGAGCCCAGCGTCGCGTGTCTGGTGCACGGCAACCTCAAGCTGTCACCCGATTGCATGAATTTCGACATCGGCAACGCGTGCCTCGCGTTCCTCAACGGGATGCAAATCGTCGGCAACATGATCGAGCGCGGCCAGATCGACTACGGCCTCGTCGTCGACGGCGAAGGCGCGCGCTACGTGCAGGACCGCACCATCGAACGACTCCTGCTCCCTGAGACCACGCCGAAGGAGTTCCGCGATCAGTTCGCGACGTTGACCCTCGGCTCGGGATCGGCGGCGATGCTCCTGTGCAGGAGCGATCTCGCGCCGGACGGACACCGCTTCGTGGGCACGGTGTCGAAAGCGGCGACCGAATACAGCCACCTCTGCAGAGGCCAGGTCGACAAAATGGAGACCGACGGAAAGACCCTGCTTTTGGCGGGTTTGGCCGTCGCCGCGACGACCTGGACCGAGGCGCAGGCGCAGCTGGGCTGGTCGGGAGAGGCGATCGACGAGTTCGTGCTCCATCAGGTGAGCGGCCCCCACACCACCATGCTTTGCGAGCAGCTCGGGCTCCCGCGCGAGAAGGTGCTCGCGATCTTCGCCGAGTTCGGCAACATCGGCCCGGCCTCGGTGCCCATCGCGCTCTCCAAGGCTGTCGAAGCCGGTCGCGTGAAAAAGGGCAGCCGCGTCGGCCTCCTCGGCATCGGCAGCGGACTCAACTGCAGCATGGCCGAGGTCGTTTGGTGAGACGCGTCGATCCCGCACTCTATCCGTTCGCGCCCCACCACTTCGACCGCGGCGGCGGCGTGAAGATGCACTACCTCGATGAACGCCCCCCCGGCGATCCGGCGGGCACGGTGCTCATGGTCCACGGCAACCCGTCGTGGTCTTTTTACTGGCGCAACCTCGTGCGCGAGCTGTCGTCAACGCACCGCTGCATCGCCCCTGATCACGTTGGGATGGGACTGTCCGACAAGCCCGGCGACGACGCGTACGACTACTCACTCGAGCAGCGGGTCGACGACCTCGGCAAGCTCATCGACTCGCTCGACGTGCGCGCGCCGCTCACGCTCGCCGTGCACGACTGGGGCGGGATGATCGGCTTCGCGTGGGCGGCCCGGAATCCAGACCGCGTCGCGCGACTGGTCATCCTCAACACGGCGGCCTTTCCCCTGCCCCCTTCGAAGAAATTGCCGTGGCAGCTGAAGCTCACCCGCACGCCGGTCGGGGCAGCGCTCGTGCGCGGCATGAACGCGTTCGCATGGGGCGCGACCGTGACCGGGATGACGCGAACGGCGATGCCGCGCGCAGTTCAGGACGGCTACCTCGCACCCTATGGAAACTGGGATGATCGCATCGCGACGCTTCGCT
Organism: Myxococcales bacterium; assembly: GCA_947473045.1. Classification (GTDB taxonomy): domain Bacteria; phylum Myxococcota_A; class Polyangia; order Polyangiales; family Polyangiaceae; genus JANYHY01. The sequence goes on from CANJCO010000011.1 coordinate 71,942, forward strand.
TCGTCCAGGACATCCCGCTCGTTGCCGGCGCCCGCGGATTCGGCATTGTGGAGTCCACAGCCGCTGCGCTCGGCGGATTCGACAATTTGCCCGCGTTCATCGGTTGGGGCGCGCGTGATTTCGTCTTCGACGATCACTTCCTCGCCGAGTGGAAGAGGCGCCTGCCCCGAGCGCGCGTGACCTACCTCCGCGACGCCGGGCACTACGTTCTCGAGGACGCGGCTGCGGAGCTGGTGCCCGCGATCGCCGCCTTCGTGCGCGAAGGTTAGGCGAGCGCACCTTGAGCGCGCGCTGCAACATCGCAGAGGCCGTCACGCAGATGGCGGCCCGGCAACCCGACGCGCTCGCCGTCGTCACGCCGAGCGGGCGCGACAGCGCCGGGCGCCGGACCTATGCGCGCCTGACCTACGGCGAGCTTGACCGCGACAGCGACGTCATCGCGCGCGGCCTCATCGCTTCGGGGATCGCTCCGGCGATGCGTGCAGTGCTCATGGTTCGCCCGAGCCTCGAGTTTTTTTCGCTCACCTTCGCCCTGTTCAAAGCCGGAATCGTGCCGGTGATGATCGACCCTGGGCTCGGTCGCGCCCAGCTCGGGCAGTGCCTCGCCGAGGCGAAGCCGGAGGCGTTCATCGGGATACCGGCGGCCCACGCTGCGCGCGTCGCGCTCGGTTGGGGGCGCCCGACGGTGCGCAAGCTCGTCACGATCGGCCGAAGATTCTTTTGGGGCGGCTTCAACCTGGCGCAGCTTCGAAAACTGGGAGCCTCCCGCGCGATCGCGCTCCCTCAGACGCTCGAAGACGATGTCGCCGCGGTGCTGTTTACGAGCGGCAGCACCGGCATCGCGAAAGGCGTCGTCTATCGGCACAGGCACTTCGTCGCGCAGGTCGAGATGATCCGTGACACGTACGGAATCGAGGCCGGCGAGGTCGATCTGCCGACATTTCCGCTGTTCGCGCTCTTCGACCCCGCGCTCGGCATGACCACTGTGCTGCCGGAAATGGACTTTACGCGACCCGCTCGCGTCGACCCGGACATGCTTCGCGAGCTCATCGACGACTGGCGGGTCACCAACGTGTTCGGCTCTCCCGCCGTGCTCGCCACCGTCGCGCGCCACGCGTCAGGCAAAGACGTGCGATGGCCAACGGTGCGACGCGTGCTGTCCGCCGGCGCGCCCGTGCCCGTCGCCGCGCTCACCGGCATGCGGGCGATCCTCGGCGACGACGCACAGATCTTCACGCCCTACGGGGCCACCGAATGCCTGCCCGTCGCGAGCATCGGAAGCCGCGAAATCTTAGCAGAGACCCGCGAAAAGACCGACCGCGGCGCGGGCGTGTGCGTGGGCCACGTCGTCGCCCCGAACGACGTGCGCATAATCGCGATTTCCGACGCGCCCATCGCGCGGTGGGAGGACGCGCGAGAGGTCGCGCGCGGCGAGATCGGCGAAATCACGGTGCTCGGACCGACCACCACCGATGCGTATTTCGAGCGGCCCGAGGCTACGGCGTCGAGCAAGATTCGGCGCGGCGATGACATCGTGCACCGCATGGGCGATACGGGCTATTTCGATGGTCAGGGTCGGCTGTGGTTCTGCGGCCGAAAGAGCCACCGCGTAGAGCTTGCAGACTGCACATTGTTTACGGCTCCGGTCGAGGAGGTCTTCAATACCCATCCCGCCGTGTTCCGTTCGGCGCTCGTCGGTGTGACGCGCAGCGGGGTGACCACTCCGGTGGTGTGCATCGAGCGCGACCCGCTGTCGTCGATGCCCGAGGCCGAGCTGATAGCCGACCTGCGCAGGCTCGCCGCGCTGCACCCGACGACGCGCAAGGTCGCGACGTTTCTGGTTCATCCGGGCTTTCCCGTCGACATTCGACACAACGCCAAGATCGGCCGCGAGCAGGTGGCTGTGTGGGCGCTGGCGAGGCTTCCATGATCGTGGTCACGGGCGGCAGTGGTTTTCTGGGAGGTGCGCTCGTGCGCGCGCTCGCGGCGCGAGGCGAGCGGGTGCGCTCCGTCCAGCGCAGCGACTGCCCCGACCTGCGGGCGCTCGGCGTCGACGTGGTGCGGGCGGACCTCTCCGACGGCGACGCGGCCGCGCGCGCGCTCGAGGGCGCCGACGCGATTTTTCACGTGGCCGCAAAGGCGGGGATCTGGGGCCGGCGATCCGAGTTTGTCTCCGCGAACGTAACGGCCACCGAGAATATCTTAAAAGCATGCATATTGCATGCAGTTCCGCGCCTCGTCTACACGAGCACGCCGTCGGTTGTGCACGCCGGGGGCGACGTTTGCGGGCTCGACGAGTCGGCGCCCATCGCGACGCACTTTGCGTGCGCCTATCCCGAGACGAAGGCGATCGCGGAGGCGCTGGTGCTCGCCGCGAGCAGCGACCGCCTCGCGACGGTGGCGCTGCGGCCGCACCTCATCTGGGGCCCCGGCGATCCGCAGCTTACGGCGCGCGTGATCGAAAGAGCGCGGAGCGGCCGCCTTCGGCTCGTTGGCGGCGGCGAAAAAACGATCGACGCCACGTACATCGACAACGCCGTCGAGGCCCATCTGGCGGCGCTGGAGCATCTCGCGCCCGGGTCGGCCTGCGCGGGTAAGGCCTATTTCATCGCGAACGGTGAGCCGATGCCGCAGCGCGATCTCATCAACGGAATTCTGCGAGCCGCCGGACTGCCGGACTGCCGGCGATCGATTTCTCCCGCGCTCGCGCGCCTCGCCGGCGCGATCTGTGAGGTCGCGTGGAAGGCGCTGCGGCGAGCGGACGAGCCTCCCATCACGCGCTTTGTAGCCGAGCAGCTCGCCACCGCGCATTACTTCGACCTTTCGGCTGCCAGGCGCGATCTCGGCTTCGATCCGCGCATCGCGACCGCCCAGGGACTCGAGCGCCTGCGACAAAGCCTGACGCGCAGTTGAGCGGCGCACGCGCCGACGGGCCTCGCGCGGAACGCGATCTCCGCGCTGCATGGGTCACAGCGAGCGTATGATACGTGCCGTGAGCGAGCCGCGCATTTTGCAAGGACGCTTCGCGCTCGGCGAGGTTGCAGGCGCAGGGTCGATGGGCGTGGTCTATCAGGCGCGCGATACGCTCACCGGGGAGCTGCTCGCTGTCAAAGTGCTGCGCGGCGGCGGCGCCCTCGACGCGCGAAGGTTCGCGCGAGAAGCTCGCACCCTGGCCGAGCTCCGCCACCCCGCGATCGTAAGGTACGTCGCACACGGAACGACCGAGGAGGGCGAACACTGGCTCGCGATGGAGTGGCTCGAGGGCGAGACGCTCGCCCAGCGTCTCCGCCGTCAGGGACTGACCACCGCCGAGAGCGTGCTGGTCGCCACCGAGGCGGCCGACGCAGTGGCCACGCTTCATCGCCGCGGGATGCTCCACCGCGATGTGAAGCCGTCGAACCTGTTTCTCGTGGGTGCTGATCTGAGACGCGTGAAGCTGCTCGACTTCGGCCTCGCGCGTTACGGCAGCCATGAAGACGAGGCGACCATCACGGGGATGCTCGTGGGTACGCCAAATTACATGTCGCCTGAGCAGGCGCAGGGCGGGCGGACGATCGACGCACGGGCGGATGTATTTTCGCTCGGCTGCGTGCTGTTCAAGTGCCTGACCGGGCGCGCGCCGTTCAAGGGCGCCGACGCGACGCAGGTGCTCACGAAGCTTCTCGTCGACGAGGCGCCGAGGCTTCGGTCGATCGTTGAGGATGCTCCCTTCGCCCTCGACGAGCTGCTCAGGCGCGTCCTGTCCCGCTCTGTTGATGCTCGCCCGGGCGACGCAGGCGAGCTCGCGTATGAACTGCGCCAGCTCACGCTGCTCGACGCCGATCTGCGCGCTCCGCTCGCCCCCGAAGGGCACGCCGCGGCGCTGACGGGGACCGAGCAGCACGTCTTCGCGCTCCTCGCTTCAGGCGAATGCTCGATGTCGCGCGAGGGAGAACCGACGCTCGTCGACGGTAACAGCCACGATTTGACGACCGCTGCGCTCCTTCGCACGACAGTGCTCGTCCACGGCGGGCGCGTCGAGGAGCTCTCCGACGAGGTCCTCATCGCGACGTTCTCAGGCCGCGGCACGGCCTCCGATCTGGCGGAGCAGGCCGCGCGCTGCGGTCTGGCCGTGCGCGCGGTCCGCGGAGGCGCCCCGATGGCGATCGCGATGGGGTGGGCCCGCGGAGCCGACGGCTGGACAGCGTCCGACGTCGCGCGACGGGCGGGTGAGCTGATCGCCCAGGGGCGCGACTCCGAGGCGAGGCCCGCGCTCCGGATCGATCGCATGGTGAGCCATCTGCTCGACGCTCGCTTCAACATCACCGAAGCCGATGAGGCTTACGAGCTGCTCGGCGAGCACGAGGCCGCGATGCCAGTGCGCACGCTTCTCGGAAGGCCGAGCCCGTGCGTCGGTCGCGAGCGCGAGCTGTCGCTGCTCCTCGCCACCTACGACGACGTCGCGTCGGAGCCGTGCGCGAAGGTGACCCTGATCACCGCGCCCGCCGGGGTGGGCAAGTCACGGGTGCGCCACGAGCTGCTTCAGCGGCTGCGTGACCGCAGCGATCCACCCGAAATATGGGTCGCACGCGGCGATCCGATGAGCGCCGGTTCGCCCTTCGGCCTGCTCGCGCCGGCGGTGCGAAAGGTCGCCGGTATCCTCGACGGTGAAGATCCGGCCGTGAGTCGCAACAAGCTCGTGGCTCGCGTAGGTCGCTACCTGGCCCCCGATCAGCGCGCGCGCGTCATCGACTTCGTCGGCGAGTTGGCCGCCGTTCCAATGCCGGACGCGAGCAACGCCGTGCTGCGCAACGCACGGCAGAACCCGCTCGCGATGGGCGACCAGATCGCCCGGGCGTTCGAAGACTGGATCGAAGCCGAGTGCAGCGCCCGCCCGCTCGTGATCGTGATCGACGACATGCACTGGGGCGACCGCTCTTCGGCGCGCCTCATCGAGGGCGCGCTGCGCAACCTCGAAAAACGAGCGCTTTTCGTGCTCGCGCTCGCGCGCCCCGAAGTCGGCGATGTGCTCCCCGAGCTCTTTCGCGATCGCAACGCGCTCACGCTGCCGCTTGGACCGATCGCGCGTCGCGCAGCGGAAGCACTCGCACAGCAGATGCTCGGCGAAGACGCAGACGCGGCGACCATCGCGCGGGTCGTAGAGCTCGCCGGCGGCAACGTATTTTATCTCGAAGAGCTTATCCGCGCCGTCGCCGAAGGCCGCGGTGAGGCGCTGCCTGACACGGTCGTGGCCATGGTGCAGGAGCGCGCCATGCGTCTGGACCCCGACGCGAGGCGCGTGCTTCGCGCAGCCGCCGTGTTCGGTCAAACGTTCTGGCGCGGCGGACTTCTCGCGCTGATGGGTGGCCCCCGCGCGTCGCTCAACTTCGACGAGGTCATCGAATCGCTCAGCGTGGCCGAGCTGATCACCGAGCGGCCGACCTCGCGCTTTCCGGGCGAGCGCGAGTACACTTTCCGCCACGCGCTCGTACGCGACGGCGCCTACGCGCTGCTGACGCCCGAGGACCGCGCGCTCGGACACCGACTCGCCGGCGTGTGGCTCGAACAGAGCGGAGAGCCCGGAGCAGTCGTGCTCGCCGAACACTTCGAACGCGGAGACGAGCGCGCCAAGGCCGTGGGCTACTGGGTTCAGGCGTCCGAACAGGCCGTTGAAGGCAACGACTTCGCGGGCGCGGTGCTCGCGGTTCGCAGGGGAATCGCAGCCGGCGCCGCTACGATCGCGCTCGGAAAACTCAGGCTCCAGGAGGCGCGCGCAAGCCGCTGGCTGGCCGAGCACGCCGCGACAGAGCTGGCTTCACTCGAAGCGCTGTCGCTGCTTCCGCGCTTCGCCGATGACTGGTTCGGCGCGCTCGGCGAGGGCGCGGCTGCGAGCTGCCGCCTCGGGCACGGCGACGTCCTCGACAGCCTCTTTGCCGAGCTGGGCAGCGCCCCCGCGGCCAGCCGGTCGAGCGGCGCCTTTGCGTTCGCGGCGGGAACGCTCGGCGTACAGCTCGCCTACCTCGGCCGGCGCGACGCTGCGAGGCAGGTCCTGTCGCTGCTCGAACAGATTCCGCCCAGCGCCCGGGAGCCGCTCGTCGAGGCGTGGACCCATCGCGTGCGCGGCTTCGTGGCGCAGTACGAGGGCGACAGCGCCACCTACCGGCGCGAGAGCGAGCGCGCCGCCGCGGAGTTCGAGCGCGCCGGCGACCTGCGCCAATCGTCGAGCCTGAGCATCTCGGTGGGATTCGCGCTGTCGACCATGGGTAGATACGTCGAAGCCGAAACGCACCTGCGCTTTGCGGCGCTCGCGGCGAGACGCATGGGTCTGGCCACGACCTTGACGCTGGCGAAGACCAACCTCGGCGTCGCGCTCGCCCGGCAGGGGAAGCTCGACGCCGCGTTGCGGTACGCCACGGAGGCGGTCGATGAGAGCGCCGCGCAGGGCGACAAACGCATCGGCGCAGGCGCATGCGCCTACCTCGCGAGCATCTTGATCGATCGCGGCCATTTCGCGGAGGCGTTCGAGGAGGCGGAGCGATCGTATCACGTCGGCAGCGAGCCCGCGCAGGCCTACGCGCTCGCGCTCATGGCCGACGCGCGGCGGCGGCAAGGCGCGCTGGTCGACGCGCTCTCGCTCTCGCTGCGTGCCTCGACGCTGCTCGAGCGACTCGGCGTCATCGAGGAGGGCCGCGCGTTCGTGCTGCTCGCGCGCGCCCGCACGCTGATGGACGCGGGCGATCCGCAACAGGCCCGGCGGATGATCGGGCTCGCGCACGCCGACGTCGAGGCCCGCGCGCGGCTCTTGCCGGAGGGCGAGCCGCAGCGCGTCTTCCGCGAGGGAATCGCCGAGCACGCCGCCATCGCGCAGTGCATGCGCGAATGGCCGGCCTGACGGGCACATCGACCCGCTGTTTTTCATCGACGAGCCACCTCGACGCGCCGTGCGCCGCGCTCACAGACGCGCGCTCAAGGACTATTTGCGACGAACGACGCGCTCGTAGATCTCACGTTTGGGGCGTCCGCTCCACGCGGCGATCAGCTCGGAGATGCGCTTGGGATGGGTGCCGACCGTCAGCTCGTGATCGATTCGCGCGTCGATGCTGGCCTCGTCGACGCGAAGCTCGCGCGAGGTCGGATCGTGAGGTCCGAGCACCATCGTGATCTCCCCAATCCACTCCCGCTCGAGCGCGGCCAGATCAGCGAGCGATCCGCGAACGAATTCCTCATGCAGCTTGGTGAGCTCCCGCGCGACGCAGGCAGAGCGCTCGGGTGTAGCGGCGGCGAGCTCCGCGAGGGTGTCGCGCGCGCGATTGGGCGACTCAAACAGCACCACGGCATCGGGCTCGGCGCAGAGCCTCGCGATCGCATCGGCGCGCGGCCTGGCGTCGCGGGGCAGAAAGCCGACGAACCGAAAACCGCCGCCGCCGAGACCGCTCGCCGCGAGCGCAGCCAGCACGGCGCTCGCTCCCGGGATCGGCACCACGCGCGCGCCCAGCGCGATCGCGGCGCGTACGAGCGACTCACCCGGATCGCTGACGACCGGCGTGCCCGCGTCAGTGACGACGGCGACGTCATCGCCCGCTTCGAGGCGCGCAACGAGACGGGCAACGTCACGGTCGGAGGAGTGCGCGTGCAGCGCGACGACGTCTTTGCCCGTCACGCCAAAGTGCGTGAGCAGCTGACGGGACCTGCGCGTGTCCTCGGCCGCGATCACCGCGCACGCCTTCAGCGCTTCGACGGCGCGTGGCGAGAGGTCGCCCAGGTTGCCGATCGGCGTGGCCACGACGTAACACGTGCCGGTTTGCGGCATCGGGTCGCTCAGGAGCTGGTGAGTTCGGCGGCGTCGCCGAGCTCTTCGCGCAGGTAGTCGCGCAGGCGCCCCGTGATGCGCTGCTCGAGTTGCCGAACGCGCTCACGCGACACGCCGAACTGATCGCCAAGCTGCTGGAGCGTCAGCGGATCGTCGGCGACGAGGCGATCGTCGAAGATGGCCAGCTCCTTGTCTTTGCCGATAAGGGTCTTGCGAAACTCGGCGAGCTTGTCCTTGAGCAGCGCCTGCAGCTCGCCGTCCGCTGTCAGTGCCTCCGGCCCCTGAGCCGACGTGGCCATCGTGTCGATTTTGGAGATCGACCGGCCGTCAGAATCACCCACGGGCGCGTCGAGTGATTTTTCGCTCGCCGCGAGACGAACGTCCATCTCCGCGACGTCCTGCTCGGGCACGTTGAGCTGCCGCGCGATCTCCGCGTGCGTCGGATCGATGCCGAGCGCCTGCAGCTCCTGCCGCTTCTTGCGCAGATTGAAGAACAATTTGCGCTGCGCCTGGGTCGTCCCGAGCTTGACGAGCCGCCAGTTGTTCAAAATGAACCGCAAAATATAGGCGCGAATCCACCATGCGGCGTACGACGAGAGCTTCACGCCGCGATACGGATCGTAGCGTTTCACGGCCTGCATCAGACCGATGTTGCCCTCTTGCACGAGGTCCATGATGTTGCGATAGGCGCGGCGGTACTCGTAGGCGATCTTCACCACGAGCCGCAAATTTGCCGTCACCAGCGCAGCGGCAGCCTGCGGATCACCATTTTCAGCAAGACGGATCGCGAGGCGCTGCGTCTCGTCGGGAGTGAGCAGCGGGTGGCGTTGCACCTCGCGCAGGTAGGTGGCCATCGCGTCGAAGCGCGTGATGCCGCTCGGCGGCGGCGCGTCGTGAACTTGCGCATCGGCGTCGTCGGAAGCTTCGCTTTCGCTCCCGTCGCCGCTCACGCCAGGGCCGGGTTCGCCTTCGTCGCTCTCGTCGCCGTGCGAGGCCTCGTCGTCTTCTTCGTCTTCCGCGTCCTCGTCCGCGTCTTCGTCGCGCTCGGCCGGCTCGACCTCAACGGCGAGCTCGCCGTCTACCGACGCGTCGTCGTGAGCCGGCGCGCCCGAGCGCTTCGCGCCCTTCTTTGGGGATGGCTTTTTTTCGGTCTTTCTCGGCACGGAGGTCTTTCTTGAAACGGTCGAGGCCGAAAGATTGTCCACTTCGGCGCCTGAGCGCAATCCTCATCGGTCGCAATTGTTCGAGTAAGCGCAAGATCCATTCCCACCGGTCGCGCCTGTGACCGGCGCGCGCGGAGCCGGCGAGCGTGCGGAGTGTTGACATCGACCCTCACGGCGACCACAAGGGGGGCCCCCGCCCCGGGACACCAGCGCGTACAAGAGCATGAGCCGCGAGCGACAAGCCCAGAGCAGGAGCAAGGCTCCGCGAGCATCCTCGAAGGCGCTCAGCCGCAAGGCCTTCGCACAGGACGCACAATACGACCTCGCTGAACCGGAGGCGCAGGCCGCCACTGCGCCTCCCTCGGGCGATCCTGAGCCCGACCCGCGCGCTGCGCTCGCTTCTCCGCGGGGCGGCCCCCTTCCGCCGATTCGCAGGCGACAGACCCTCGACGATCCGCGTGCTCCCATCAAAAAAGGCTCCATCGTCCGCGTATTGGGCGGCCCGCTGCGCGGCAAAACCGGCGTCGTCCAGACACTCGACGCGCGCGGAACCGCCCGGGTGCTCATCGGCCTGATGGCTGCACGCGTGGAATTGACCGAGCTCATCGTCGTCGCCGCCGGTCGCGCGCGCCCCGTGCTGACCTCTTCGCACCGAAAGCCGCCAGCGCCCGCCTGAGCATCGGCAACCGGAGCCTCCGCGCCAACATCTAACTTCGCCCTCATTGCCCGACATGCCCTTTCCCGATCCGCACACCCTCCCCTCGACCATGGGCGGGCAGTTTCGCCGCCATTTGCCCGCCTATTTGAAGGGGGCGGTCGTTCTGGGCCTGTTTCAGCTGGCGATGAACCGCATCGACTGGCTGTCTAAGACCGCCATCGATCGCCTGTTCGGTGGCCTCGCAGGGGAGGCCTGGCGATCCGCCACCTGGATCCTCGCCCTCGCAGTCACGGCCTTCGTTGCGCGCGTGGCGAGCCGCTTCTTCATCTTCAACGCCGGGCGCGACGTCGAATACGAAATGCGAGCGCTGCTGCTCGACCGCCTGCACCGGCTGGGTACCGCATTTTACAGGCGAATGAGCGCCGGCGAAATCATGAGCCGCGCGACCAACGACCTCGCGCAGGTACGCCTGCTCTACGGCTTCGGCGTGCTCAACGTGATCAACGTTCTGCTCGCGTTCGCCAGCGCGCTCGAGGTCATGTTGCGCATCTCGCCTACGCTCACGGCTGCGTCGTTCGTCACGGTGCCGGCGCTCACGCTCATCACGCGCGCGTTTTCGAAGCGCATGTTTTTGCGCACGCGCGAAAATCAGGCAGTGCTCGGCAAGCTCGCGAGCGCGATGCAAAGCAACCTCGCGGGCGTACGCGTGGTGCGCAGCTTTGCGCTCGAAACGCACGAGCGGCGGCGGTTCGACGGCATCAACCGCGAGTACCTCGAGGCGAGCCTCGCGCTCGCGCGGCTCCGCGGCTCAATGGTGCCCATGCTCGGCGCCACGAGCGCTGCCGGAGTGCTGATTTTCTTCTGGTACGGGTCAACCCTGCTGCTTCGCGGCCCGCTGGCAGGCGGCATCTCCAAAGGTGAGTTCTTCGCCTTTCTGAGCGCGCTCGGGCGCATGACGTGGCCGATCATCGCGATGGGCTTCGCGCTTTCGATCGTGCAGCGCGGCCGGGCGGGCTTCGTTCGCCTGCAAGAAATCTTCGACGCCAAGCCCGAGATCGAGAGCGGAACGCTTCCTGCTCCGGCGGCCCCCAAAGGCTCGATCGACGTCAGCGGTCTCACGTTCCTGCACGGCGATCGCCCGATTCTCTCCGACGTGAGCTTCTCGCTTCCGGCGGGCGAATCGCTGGCCATCATGGGCCGCACCGGCTCGGGAAAGAGCACCCTCGCGCTGCTGCTCGCGCGCCTGCTTCCAACGCCCAAAGGCGCCGTGCGCTTCGACGGCGATGACGTCTGCGATCTGCCGCTGTCCGCGCTGCGCGGCATCGTCGGTTACGCGCAGCAGGATGCCTTCCTCTTCTCTACGACCGTCTCGCGCAACATCGGCTTTTCGCTGAGCGATCCCGACGGCGCCGAATCCATGGCCCGCATTCGCGACGCGGCTCGCGAGGCTCAGGTGCTCGAAGAAGCGCTGTCGCTTCCGGAGCAGTTTGACACTGTCGTGGGCGAGCGCGGCGTGCAGCTTTCGGGCGGTCAGCGTCAGCGCATCGCCCTGGCGCGCGCCCTGGTGTGGGGGCCGAAAATCCTAGTGCTCGACGACCCGCTCTCCGCGGTCGACGCGCGCACCGAGTCGGCGATTTTAGACGCGATCGAGCGGCAAGCGAAGCTCCGCACCGTCGTGCTCATCACCCACCGCGTCGCGGCTGCCGCCCGCTGCGGACAGATCCTCGTGCTCGACGCAGGGCGCGTCGCCGAGCGCGGCACCCACGACGAGCTCATCGCCCGCGGAGGAATCTACGCGTCATTCGCCGACGAGCAGCGCGTTCGCGGCGAGCTCGAATCGCTCGAATCCCCCGACGCCGCAGGAGCCGCATGAGCGCGCAAGCCAAGCCCAGTCGCGCCGAAGAGAAGCTGCGCGCATTTCACGAAGAAGACGCCGTCGCCCGGGTCTACGACGCCCGCCTCGCCGCGCGCGTCTGGCCGTTCCTCAAGCCGCACGCCCGCTTTTTATGGGTGTCGATCGGCCTGATGTTCATCATCGCCGGCACCAACCTCATGCGGCCGCTCGTCATGGGCGATATCGTCCGCCACGCGGGTGACTCGAACGAGGGCGCGGTGCTGCGCGACGGCTTCAAGCTCACCGCGCTCGTGGTGGTCCTTCAGCTCGTCACCTTCGCGCAAGTGTATTCGATGCAGCTCGCCGGCGCGCGCGCCATGGCCGATCTGCGCGGTCACATCTTCGACTTTCTGCAGCGCCTGTCGATGCGCTACTTCGACAAAACTCCCGTGGGGAGGCTCGTGACGCGGGCCACGAACGACGTCGACGCGCTCGGCGAGGCGTTCGCTTCGGGCGTGCTCAACGCCATCGGCGATTTGCTCTCACTGACCGGCATCGTCGTCGTGATGCTCGCCCTCGACTGGCGCCTGTCGCTCATCGCGTTCGCCGCGCTGCCGCTCGTGCTCGCGCTCGTGGTTTGGATGCGCTCCCGCTCGCGAACCGCCAACCGCGACATTCGCACCAAGACCGCTCGCCTCAACGCGTTTCTCAACGAGCAGGTGAGCGGCATCTCGGTGGTTCAGGCCTACGCGCGCGAGGCCTCGATGGCCGCGGAGCACGACGCCATCAACCTCGCCTACCGCGACGCCAACAAGCGATCCATCTACTACGAGGCCGTACTCGACGCCGCGATCGAGATGGTCGCTACCGTCTGCATCGCGAGCGTACTGTTTTATGTCAGCGTGGGACGCATCGGCGACTCCGCGCTCACGTTCGCCGTGGTGGTGACGTTTGCAGGATACATCAAACAGTTCTTCGAGCCCGTCAGCATGCTCTCGCAGCGGTTTACGATCTTGCAGGCTGCGCTGACGGGCGCCGAGAGAATCTTCCAGCTGCTCGATGTGACCGAGACCGAGAGCGCGACGCTGAGCGCGAGCGCGTGCGCTCCAGACGGTGCGGCCGACGAGGGCATCGCGCTCGACTCCGTGACGTTTTCGTACAAGGCGGGCTCGCCCGTGCTGCGCGAAGTATCGCTCGCGGCAAAGCGCGGCGAGAAGGTCGCGCTGGTCGGAGCAACGGGCGCCGGAAAATCGACTGTCGCCAGCCTGCTGTTGCGGCTCTACGAGGTCGACTCGGGGGTCGTACGCGTGCTCGGCAAGGACGTGCGCGGTCAGGATCGTCAGGCGCTCCGCGAGCAGTTTTCAGTCGTGCCACAAGACGTATTTCTGTTTTCCGGAACGCTGCTGTCGAACGTGTCGATGAGCGATCCCCATCCCAACCGCGACAAGGCGAAGCACGCGTTCGAAAAGCTCGGCGCCCTGGAGCTGTTCGCCAAGCGCGGCGGCGGCAGCGACGACGCCTGGCTCGACGCAACGGTCGACGAGCGCGGACAGAATTTCAGCGCCGGAGAGCGTCAGCTCATCGCGTTCGCGCGGGCGGTCTACCGCGACGCGCCGCTGCTGATCCTCGACGAGGCCACCGCGAGCGTCGACTCCGACACTGAAGCACGCCTTCAGATCGCGCTCGAAGCCGTCATGCAGGGGCGCACCGCGATCGTCATCGCCCATCGACTGTCGACCATCAAGGCCGTCGATCGCATCGTGGTCTTTCACAAAGGGCGCGTGGTCGAGAACGGCACGAACGAAGAGCTGCTCGCGATGGGCGGAGTGTACGCCAAACTTCACCGGCTTCAGTTCAGCGGCGCGACGACCGCAGCCGCCGAATAGCCTGCGCGCGTCGCCCTGAAGGTTTTCGCCCGAGGCCGACGCCGCAGCGCCGGCCTGAGCGCCGCTCAGCTCACTTGCAGACGGACTGCCCGAGCACGCACACGCCGCCGCTGCACCTCGCCAGGCTGTCGCACGTCTTGGTTTTGTCGGTGCCGTCGCAGGCCTGACCGTCTGCGATAATAGCCGGACAGGTGCCCGCCGCGCCGCCGGCAGAGTTGCACGATCCGACCGCGCACAGCGCGTAGCCCGACGAAGTGAGGCCGCATGGCGCGCCGGGCTTCGCGAACGCGATCGCGAGGCACTTCTTCGTGCCGGCGTAGTCGCACACTGCGCCCGTCGCGCACGACGGAGAGGTCGCAGAACAGTCGCCGCCGATCGCGATGGGCGTGCCGCACACGTTCTTGTCGCAGACGAGCCCAGTTTGGCAGCCCGCGCTGGTGCTGCACGCACCGCCCGAGGCGGAGAGCGCCGCGCACTTCTGCGCCGAGCAGGTGAGGCCCGTTTGGCAGTCGACGGCGGAGTTGCAGGCGCCGCCGACGGCCACAGAGCCAGTCGCGATGCACGTCCCGCCGACGCACTCGGCGCCCACGGTGCAAGTGCCGGTCGCGCACGACTGACCTACGGCGACCGAAGGCGCGCACACGCCGCAGCCGGACGGAGCCGCGCCGCCGTCCGCGCCCGAAGCGGACTGGTTGCAGAATCCGCTCTTGCATTGGGACGCGCTGTTGCACGCCGCGCCATCGGCGAGGCTACCGGTCACGGCGCCGCACGCCGCGCCGGCGCCGGTGCTTCCGCGACAGCTGGCCGAGCCGTAAACCGACGCGCAGGCGCTGAGCGTCGCCGCCGTGATGCCCTGCCCGGGATAGCCGAGCCCAGCGATGCATTCGGTACGAAAGCGGGCTCTTTGCGACGCCGTCACGTCGGCGGGGAAGGTCACGCCGAGGCAGCTGTATTGGCCGCTGACAACCTTGTCGAAGTACGCGTCGCAGGCCGCGCCGACGTCGGAGCCCGTCCCGCCGCCGTCGCTGCTCGAACACGCGACAGAGACGAAGATCGCCGAAACTACGCCCGTCGCGAGCGCGACCCGGCCGAACATGCGCTGAACCATCGAAAACCTCCCAAAGAAAGCCGAAAGCGGCTCGGCGGCTGCATTAGCGCAAAGCGTGCCACGGCCGCAAATAGCCAAGATCGCGCCAGTGCGAGCCGGTCCGAGCCCATGTGTGAACCGCAGGGTGGCGCAAAACCGATACGCTTTCGCGGGAAGCGCTCCCAATTTCAGAGCGTTGGGAGTAGCGAAGGGGCGTCGTGACCAGCAGCAAGATCCCCGATCCGCCCGAGAGCCAGCCGCGCATCCTCAGGCCGCGCCGCGCAGCTCCGGCCGATGCCGTGCGGCCCACGCGCGCCGAGATCAACCTCGAGGCGCTGCGGCGCAACTTGCGGGTGGTGCAACGCCACGCGGGCGGCGCGAAGGTGTGGGCGGTACTCAAAGCCGACGGTTACGGGCACGGCGCGCCGGCGGTAGCGCGCACCCTCGAGCGCGCGGGCGCCGACGGCTTCTGCGTGGCCCTGCTTGAAGAGGGCATCGAGCTGCGCGAAGCGGGCATCACCGCGCCCATTCTCGTGATGGGCGGCTACTACAATCAGGCGCACGAAGAGGTGCTCGCCCGCAAGCTCGTGCCCGTCGTGTGCGACATGGGTCAAGTCGAAGGGTTCGCGCGGATGGTCAAGGGCGGCAGCGTGCCCGGCCCGGTCGACGTCCACTTGAAAATCGACACGGGCATGGCGCGACTGGGAGTGACGCTTGCCGAGCTGCCTGCGTTCGCCGATCGCCTCGCTCAGGTGCCGGAAGTGCGCGTGACCGCGCTGATGACGCACCTGGCCTGCGCCGACGCGGCGACCCCCGACGAGCTCGCCGCGCAGATGCTTCGGTTCGACGAAGCCACCGCGCAGCTCGCCCGCAGAGGCATTCGCCCTTCGGTTCGCCACGCGGCCAATTCGGCAGCGCTGCTCCGAAACGAAGCGCGCCTCGACGCGGTGCGTCCGGGCATCGCCATGTTCGGGGTCGCGCCCGCCGCGAGCGACGCCGCCGCCGCCTCAGAGCTGACGCTGGTCATGCGCGTGCGCACCGAAATCGTGTCACTGCGCAGCGTCGCGAGCGGCACGCCGGTGGGTTACGGAGCGCTCTGGCGCGCAGCGCGTGACTCAGTCATCGCGACCATTCCGATGGGCTACGCCGACGGCCTCTCCCGCCACCTCACCAACCGCGGCCACGTGCTGGTCCGCGGCCGGCGCGCGCCGATCGTCGGCGCCGTCTCGATGGACATGTCGATGATCGACGTGACCGACGTGCCGGGCGTCACCTTGCGCGACGAGGCCGTGGTGCTCGGCGCACAGGAAGGGCCGCTCGGGCGCGAGCTCATCACCCCAGACGAGCTCGCCGCGCACTCGGGCAGCATCGCGTGGGAGATCCTCACGTCGATTTCGCGCCGCGTGCCCCGATTCTATCGCGAGCCCTGATCGGAGCTAGACTCACCCACGTGCCGACCTCCGAAGCCGAAGCGCCGCGCGCGAGCCTCATCAGCGTCGTGTTCGACAAAGTGGTCGCGCCGCCGCTGGCGCTGCTCGACGACGTCGGCGAGACCGTCACGCTCGGCATCAGCACCCTGGGCTGGCTCGTGCGTCCGCCCTACCGCGGCTGGCAGCTGCTCGGCGCGCTCGACTTCATCGGCGCCGGCTCAATGTTCATCGCCGCGCTCGTCGGCCTGTTTACAGGCATGGCCTTCACGGTGAGCACCATCGTCGGATTTCGGCAGTTTTCAGCCGAGAGCATGGTGGGCGGCGTGGTCGCGCTCGCCCTCACGCGCGAGCTGGCTCCCGTGCTCGCGGCCGTCGTCGTCACCGCGCGCGCCGGCAGCACGATGGCGAGCGAGCTCGGCAACATGCGCGTCACCGAGCAAATCGACGCCATTACGACGATGGGCGTGTCGCCCGTGCAATACCTGGTCGCGCCGCGCGTGCTCGCCACAGTGCTCGTGATGCCGCTGCTCGCGATGCTCTTCGGCCTGACCGGAATGGGCGGCGCCTACCTCGTCGCGGTGTCGTGGCAGGGCATCGATCCGGGCGTGTTCATCGACAAAGTGCGGCAATTTCTCGAGCCGGCGGACGTGCGCATGCTGGTCGTCAAGAGTCTGGTCTTCGGGCTCATCGTGAGCGTGATCTGCTGCAAACGCGGCTTCCACGCTTCCGGCGGCGCGCGCGGGGTCGGCGAGGCCACCGCGCAGGCCGTCGTGTCGAGCATTCTCGCGATATTCGTCGCCGACTACGTCGTCACCGCCCTGATGACCCAGCTCTGAGCGACGGCTACTTCGCCGGGAGCACGACGCTGTTGAGACGGGCGACGTTGGCGCCAGCCGGATATCCGTAGCTCACCCACCGGGTGAATTTGGGGTTGTCCTCCTCGTCGGGTCCCCACGTCGCGCCACTTCCCCACCCCCACACTGTGATGCCGAAGCGCGCGACGCTCGTCGACCCATCGACCGGAAACGACCCCGTCGCCGTGTGAACGCCATTGTCACATCCACCGACGGCCTTGAAATTCCCAGTCGACAAGTCGACGCGGGTGAACTCGTAGTCCTTCAACCCTCCCAGCGGCTGCCACCCCGTGAGAGGGCCCGCGCAGTCGAGTGTGACATCGGGAAACATGCCAAGATTGGTATCGAACGCGCGCACGAACACGAGGTTCGTCTCGGGATAGGTGGGATCGGTAAAGAACGTGTAGCGCGACAGGTACTGCTGCGGCGCGATCACGTTGACAAACTCAGGATCGCCCTGCCCGTCGAACGGCTCGCCGCCGGTCATGTAAGCCGCGAAATAAAAGGGGTGACTGGCGTCCTGACTGCGCACGACGAACGGTCCTGGAGCTACGAACTCCGCGAGCTCGCGCGCGTTGATCGACGTTGGAGCCCCCGCCTGGGGCGGGTCGAACGTGAGCGTCGTTCCGTCGACCGCTCCCACCAGCCGCCACGGAACCAGCTCCTCACCGTTGGGATCGCGCGACCGGTAGCGCACCGCGGGATACTCGTTGCCGAGCGCGCTCACCGGGAAGAGCATTTGGTGACCGCTGTCGGCGCGGATGCGGCTCGTGGGAACGTCCATGAGCGTAGCGCCCCCGATGACCGCGACGGGCTTGTTCGACGCAATCGCCGAACCGGTGAGCTCCTGGGCCTGCGTGAACTGCAGGTATTCGCCACGATTAATCGTGTAGGTCCCGGTTTTTAGCGCCGGCGTCGCGGGGAGTCCGCCCCCGGCGACGATGTCGACCGTGGGCAAGATGTTCACGGTGGTGTTGTCGTCCTGCGCGAGGATGGCGAGCGTCGGCCCCGTGCGATCGGAGCTGATCTGCGGCGCCGCGTACGCGTTCGCGGCGAGGTAGTTGTCACCCCACACGTTGGTCGGTAGCAGCAGCGTCGCCGCCGTGATGCGCGCGCGCCCGGCGCCATACGGGAGCATCTGGTAGGCGACGACAGGCACGTTGCTCTTGATGTGAAAGGCTTTTCCTTTGCCGGTTCCGTGCAGCGCAGCGTCGCCTACCACCGCGGGCGTGACGCCGGGAGGGCACGCGGCGAGCTTGCGCGGAGAAAACGGGTTGGGATCCTGATCGGCCGCGGGATCGCGAGACAGAAACAGAATGGCGATCTGGTCCTTTGCGAGGCCCTGCTGCGCATTGAAGGCCTGATAGGTCGTCGCGAGCCCGATGCCCTGAGGAATGCGGGCGAACTGGGAGATCGGCAGAACGGCGCCGCCCAGGTCGACCTGTAGCTTCGCGGGCTCGCCGGTCTTCCACTGGTTGACGACAAAGACCGCGTAGCACACGCCTACCGACTCGGGAGTGAGGTCCATTTCGGCTGCGTAGAACTCGCAGCCGTTTGAGGTGTCCTGACCCAGCGTGTCGACGCACGGGTTTTGGCACTTTCCGCCCGAACACTGTTCGAGCGAGCTGCACTGAAACACCTTTTGTCCGCACGCGTAGACGTAGCCCGGATCGTTCGGATCACAGTAGGTGCCGGAGTCGGGACACTCGCTGGTCGCGTCGAGCGGTCCGCCCTCGAACAGGGGACCATCGGGCGGCGCGTCGACCGTCGCGCGGTCGGACAGCGAAGCGTCGCGCGTCACGTCTGCCTGTGCATCCTGCGCCGCGAGGTCTTCCGACACGAGCAGCCCCGTGCGGGCTCCGCACGCCACGAGCACGGCAGCGACCGCCGCCGTCGCGCTGACAAATCGAACGACCGCCACAGATCTCATGCGCCGATGCTACCCGCGTCGGCCTGCCCGGGCCAATCCGGCGGCGCAATTGGCTTCGGCAATCCCTACCGCCGCGTCCGTCGGTTACTTACGCGCTGAGCGCGAGCATGCGGTCGATGGGCACGCGCGCCCGCGCCAGCAGCGCCGGGTCCATCTCGAGGCGGGGCTCGAGATCGCGCAGCGCGAGGTACACCTTTTCAAGGGTATTTTTTTTCATGTGCGGGCACTCATTGCACGCGCAATTGCCCTCGGGCGGAGCCGGGATAAACGTCTTGTCGGGAGCAGCCTTCTGCATCTGGTGCAAAATACCGGCTTCGGTCGCTACGATGAATTCGCGCTTGTCGCTGGCAATGGCATATTTGAGTATCGCTGTTGTCGAACCCACGAACTTTGCGCGCGCGAGCAGCGACTCCTCGCACTCGGGATGGGCGAGCACTTCGGCCTCGGGATGCCTTGTTTGAAGGGCGATCAGCTTACGCTCGCTGAAGGTCTCGTGCACAATGCAGCTTCCTTGCCACAGCACCATCGGACGCCCGAGCTTTTCTACCAAATAGCGGCCGAGGTTCTTGTCGGGGGCGAAAAGAATGGTCTTGTCGGCCGGAATACTGGCCACGATCTTCTCGGCATTCGACGAAGTTACGATGTAATCGCTCTCGGCTTTCACTTCAGCCGAACAGTTGATGTACGATACGACAACGCTGCCGGGGTGCCTCGCCTTCCAGGCTTTGAAGCGTTCGGGTGGGCAGCCATCGGCGAGCGAGCAGCCTGCCGACAAATCGGGCAGCACCACGATTCGGTCCGGGTTGAGAATCTTCGCGGTCTCGGCCATGAAGTGCACGCCCGCAAAGCAGATGACGTCGGCCGTTGTCCCGGCTGCCGCCTGCGCGAGCTGGAGCGAATCGCCGATCACGTCGGCTACGTCCTGCACGTCACCGTCCTGATAGTAGTGCGCGAGCAGCACGGCGTTGCGCTCCTTTTTCAGTCGCGCGATCTCCGCTTCGTAGTCGACCAGCATGCTCGCAGCGTAGGGCTCGCGGGGCCGGGGCTCAACCCCGCCGAGCACGGCGGCTTCAGCCCAACGCGGGCCTGGCGGCCAGCAGACGCGTCGAGATGGCGGCGCCGAGCGACTCGGCCATCAGGCGCTCGACGAGCTCCTGAAGCGCGTGGCGCTCGGAGTCGTGGTCGAACACGAAGCGGATGCCCATGCCTGCGGGCTTGTCGGCCTCGGGGTCGGCTTCAGCCTCGGTCGTGATCCACATCACCTCTCCGCGCAGCGCGACCTTGTCGGCGGTGGACGCTATGGCGAGCTCGAAGACGAATTCGGTTCCAACGGCCAGCGGCTTGGTCGTGCGAATGAACGAGCCGCCCTTGGAGATGTTGTTCGTGTAGTCGGCAAAAAAGGCGTTCAACCGCTTGTATTCTACACGAAGCGTGACTGCGGCGCGGCTCGCGTCGCGACGCTCCGCTTCGCGCCTCGCCTCAGCTTCGGAAGATTCTGCCGGGGCTTCGGTCACTTCGGCGGGGCCTTCGACGGCGTCTAACGGCATGCGGCCGATGCTAACAGCTTTGCGGCGCCGGAGCGTCGCGAACAGCGCTACGATCGTGCGCGAATGCAACCGATTCGCAGCCTGTGGGAGAGCCTCGCGTTCGCGCCCCGACGCGTACGCGCGGCGCTTCGAGCGAGCAACACCAGCGGCCTCGTCTGGGAGCTGACCGCCGCAGGGCTTGGCGAGTCACTCCGCGCGCTCACCGCCTCGCACCAGAACCCGTCGGCGATCTACCGCATCCACGCGCGAAACACTCCGCACAAGACCGCGCTGATATGGCGCGAGCGCAGCTTGTCGTACGGCGAGCTGGGGCGTCGCATCGAGGCGCTCGCGCGCGGCCTCGTGCGCCGCGGCCTCGGGCGCAGGCAGAGCGTCGTGTCGCTGATGCGCAATCGCCCTGAGCACATCGAGCTTCAAAACGCCGTGGCGCGCGCCAGCGGCGGCGCGGTCGCGGTCTCGTGGCGATCGACGCCTGCGGAGCTTTCGTTCGTGCTGAAAAACAGCGAGGCGCGCTTCGTCTTTTTTGAGCACGAGCTGTGGCCGACGGTTGATCAAGTCGCGCGGGAGCTCGATTTTCCGCGCGATCGGCTGATCGCGATCGGCGGCGAGGTGCCCTCCGTCACGCGCTACGAAGACGTGCTCACCGACGCGCCCGCGACGCTCGCCGAGGACGAGGAGTCTGCCGCCGTCGTCACGTACACATCCGGCACCACCGGCAAGCCGAAGGGCGCGGTTCGACGGTTTCCGCGCGAGGTCTTCGTCTCGACGCTCGAATTCATCGCGCAGACGCCCATGCGCACAGACGACGTGCACCTCACGGTGTGTCCGCTCTACCACATGACGGCCTACGGATTTTTGACCTTCACGCACGTGCTGGGCGGCACGGTGGTCATCGCCGACGAGTTCAAGCCCGAGACGTTCTTGAGCCTCGTCGAGCGTCACCGCGTCACGTCGACCGCGCTCGTGCCGACGATGCTCCATCGCCTGATCGCCCTCGGCGAGCCCGAGATCGCGCGCCACCGCACCCGCTCGCTGCGCGCGATTTACTGTGGGGGTTCGGCGCTCACCGGGCAGCTCGCGACGCGGGCGATGGATGCCCTGGGAGATGTACTCTACAACTTCTACGGAGCGACGGAGACGGGGCTCGTCACCCTCGCGACGCCGGCCGATTTGCGCGCGGCTCCCGGAACCATCGGCCGCGCACTGCCGCACAACGAGATCGTGCTCGTCGACGACAGCGGCCAGACTGTCAGGCCCGGCGAGGTCGGCGAACTTTACGTGAAGAACGGACAGCTCGTCGTAGGCTATCACGGCGACGAGGCCGCTACGCGCAGCAGCATGCTGGGCGATCGTTTCTCGGTCGGCGATCTCGCGCGCGTCGATCGGCAGGGCCGCTACTTCATCGAGGGCCGCAAGCGCGACATGATCATCACCGGCGGCGTCAACGTGTATCCTACAGAGATTGAGGCCGCGATCGAGGAGCACCCTTCGGTGTTCGAGGCCGCCGTGGTGGGGGTCGCCGACGCCGAGTGGGGCGAGCGCGTCAAGGCGTTCGTGGTGGCCAAGCCCGGCGTTTCGATCGACGAAGCAGACCTCAAGACCTATATGCGCGGCAAGGTCGCCAGCCCCAAGGTTCCCCGCGAATACGCGTTCGTCTCCAGCCTTCCGCGCAACGCGACGGGCAAGGTGCTCAAGCGCGAGCTGGCGGTTTTGTGACCGCACGCCACCGGTAAATCGACCGCCGCGCGCCGACTTGCTAGCGTCAAACCGTGCCCATCGGTCCCGGCGACACGCTCTGCAACCGCTACGTCATCGTGACGCTGATCGGTCGCGGCGGTATGGGAGAGGTGTTCTCCGCGAGGCGCATCGCGGACGCAGAGCACGTCGCCATCAAGGTCGTGCGGCGATCGGCGGTGGACGAGTCGCACTTGGCGAGGCTCGCGCGCGAAGCCGAGGCGGCGCGGCGCATTCGCAGCGCGTTCGTGCCGGAAGTGTTCGACGTCGATCGCACCGAAGACGGCGAGCTGTTCGTTGTCATGCGACTGCTCGCCGGCCTCACCTTGACCGAGCGCCTCCGCGCGCGCCGCTCGCTCGCGTGGACGGAAGTGCGCGACCTGGTCGACGACGTACTGAGCGGGCTCATCGACGCCCACGCGGCCGGCGTGGTGCATCGCGATCTCAAGCCCGGAAACATTCTCCTCGAGTGGGTCGAGGCGCAGACCATTCCGTCGGCTGCCGTCGCCCTCACGCAACCCACTGTCGCGCGTGAATATGCGCGAATTCTCGATTTCGGGGTCTGCAAACTCGATGCGAGCGACGGAGAGAAGCTGACCCACACCGGCGAGACGGTCGGCACTGTCTCGTATATGGCCCCCGAGCAGATACGCGGAGCGTCGACGGTAGACGGCCGCGCTGATCTTTATGCCCTCGCGATCGTCGCCTATGAGGCGATCACCGGCAGACTGCCCTTCTCGTCTGACGGTCAGATGGCGCTGCTGGCCGAAAAGCTCGAGGGGCGCGCGCGGCACGTCTTGAAAGACGCGCGCGAGCCGATCCCCGCCGGCCTCGACGCGCTGCTCGCGAAGGCACTGTCGCGCGAGCCCGAGCGTCGCTTCCGCAGCGCCGCGGAGATGCGCCTCGCCTGGCGCGACCTCGGGCCCGCCATCCCAATGAGCGCGCAGCCCGCCGGCTCGCGACAGGACAGCATCGGGCCCGAGACCGCGACCGGCGCCCCCGCGATTGTGCCGGCGCCCGCGCTTGGTTCGCGCGTCGGCCTGGGAATCGCTGCGGCGGCCTCCGTGATGGCGGCGCTCGCCTTGATGACGCTCGTCATCGGACGCGCGACCACTACCACAGCGCCCGCCGCGCTCTCCCCGCCTGCGAGCGCCGCGATCAGCCCCGAGGCGCCGGACGCAATGGCGGCGCCCGACGCCCCGACGCCCCCTGCTGCGATCGTCCACGAGCTCGATGACGCAGCAGCGCCGCTCTCGCCTCCGCCGAAGTCGCAAGCCGCCGTTGCAGATGCGGGCGCGCGCAGGCCCTCCCGAGGCCCACCCGCGCAAACCCCGCACATCACGACCAAACCGAGATACTAAAAGAGCATGCGCGCATATGCGTGTATTGCACATGTACTCGCGATCGCCGCCCTGTCGATTTTGCCTGTCTCCGCGCGCGCGGACGGCGACGCGCGCGAGGCGTCGCGGTCCGAGTTTCGGCGAGGGGTCGAGCTGCTCCAACAGGGAAAGTTCGAGGGCGCGCGCGAAGCGCTGGCGGAGGCCTATCGCCTGTTTCCGCACCCGAGCATCTTGCTCGACCTCGGGATCGCGCGTCTCAAGACCGGCGAATACGTGCAGGCGGAGCGCGACCTCGTGCGGTTCCTCGCCGATGACGGAGGTGCGCCGGCCGCCGAGATCGCCAGCGGACGCGAAGCGCTCGCCGAGGCCCGCCAGCACCTGTCGACGCTGTCGATTCGCGTGGAGCCTCCGGGCGCCAAGGCGATGCTCGACGAGGCTCCGGTCGCCCTCGCGCCGGGCACGCGATCCGAGGTGAGGACCCCGAGCGGCGCGCACACGCTTCGCGTGGACGCAGGCGGCCGGCTCTCGCGCGTCATCGCGCTTCGCCTCGACGCCGGAAAGACCCGCACCCTCGACGTTGCCCTCGAACCCGAGCCCCCCGATCCGGGAAGTTTCAAGCGCCGCGCGGGCTACTGGTTTCTCGGCAGCGCAGGGGCGCTGTCGGTTGTTGGCGGGATCTCCGGATTGTACGCTCTCGCGAGCGCGCACGCCTACAGCACCCGCGGAGAATCGGGATACCAGGACCCCGACGTGAAGTCGTCGGGGCTCGCATTTCGCACCCTCGCCGACGCATCGTTCGCAGTCGCCCTCGGGTGCGCGGGCGCCGGCGTCGCGCTCGTGCTCCTCGGCCACCAGTCGCGACCCGCCCTCGCGGCGAGTCCGTCAGGGGTATGGCTCACAGGTCGGTTCTAGCAGGGTGTTGAAAAACACCCTGATAGTAATTGGCGAAGCCAATTGCGTGGGGTGGGGACCCCGAAAAACCGCGTTTTTCGGGGCGGGGAGGTGCATACCTCCCCGAGATGAAAGGCTAGCAGGCCGTTCTTCAACGGCCTGCTA
>CANJCO010000012.1 GCA_947473045.1 Myxococcales bacterium
TAGCAGGGTGTTGAAAAACACCCTGATAGTAATTGGCGAAGCCAATTGCGTGGGGTGGGGACCCCGAAAAACCGCGTTTTTCGGGGCGGGGAGGTGCATACCTCCCCGAGATGAAAGGCTAGCAGGCCGTTCTTCAACGGCCTGCTAGGCGCCTATTCGGCGTCGCGCACGACGTAGCGCTTCCCGCGGCGCACGCGATCGCCCTTGCCGACCGCACGCGCGATGCGAATGAACGTCCAGATCGTGCCCCGCAGCTTGGCGAGCTTCGAGACGCCTACGCGCTCGCTGTATTCGATGGGAAACTCGATGACGTTGTAGTTCGAGCGCGCGGGCAGGATGAGCGTGTCGAGCGGGATGGCGTCGCCCTCGCCGTCGAACGCAAAGCCGCGAATCACGGACGAGCGGTAGCCCCGCAGGCCGCTGTGCACGTCGGTCGTCGGCAGGCCGTGCACCATCGACGCGGTGCCCGCGAAGAGGCGATTGGCCATGAAATTGGGCACCGGCATCGCCTTCGGATACTTCGACGTGCGGGTGGCATTCACCACGTCGGCGCCAGCCTCGAGCATCTCGCGGATCTGCCCGATCACGTTGGTCGGGTAGGTGAAGTCGCAGTCGATGTAGATGAGCGCGTCGCTCTCGCTGGCCGCCTCGTACATGAGGCGCTCCATCGCCGGACCGTGACCGCGCGGCGGCAGCTGGCGCACCACGCGGGCGCCCTTCGCCTTGGCGAGCTCCGGGGTCTCGTCGCTCGAGCTGTCGATCAGCAGAATCTTCGCGTCGGGCACGATGGCGCGAATGTCGTCGATCATGCGCTCGACGCTCTCTTTTTCGTTGAGCGTGAGCATGCCCACCGTCAGCGAGAGCTTGCGACGTGCGGGGGGCAGGCGGGCCACGAGAACGTAGCCGTCGGCGAGGGCGCGGGGAGCGACGCGCGCAGCGAGCCGCTCCAGAGGCAGGAGCACTTCGCGCGTGTAGCGAAACGAAGTCGTATGCACTTTCTTCAGCTCGGCGACCGCCTCGGGACCGACGGCTGCGAGCGCGCTGATCACACGGGGATTCACCTCGAGGCGCATGACCTCAAAGCCAGCCGCCTCGACGTCGCCCGCGACGCGGTCGGGGTCTTCGGACGTGCCAAACGCGATGAGCGCGTGACCGCCGTCGGAGAGCTTGGATTTTGCCGACTCGAGCGCGTCACGCGTGTGCGCGGCGCCGTCTTCGAGGATGACGAGGTCGAAGAGCTTGCCCTCGATCGCCTTCCACGCTTCTGCCGGGGCGCTGCCGAACGCGTGAGCCTCGTCGGCGACGTCGCGGGCGCGCGACAACATCGCGGGATCGACCTCGAACGCCACGACGTTGGCTCCGCTCGTCCTGGCGCACTCGGCCGTCTCGGCGACGCCTCGTCCGATGGCGAGCACTGCCCGGGGTTTGCCGAGATTGTCGCGGATGGCGGGGTTGACGTCCTTGAAGAGTTCGCTGGGGCGCATGGCGCGCGGGTGTATCACCCGGTGGCGCGCGCCGCGAGCACGATCTGGAAACCGAGCAGCCCGGGCGCGAGTGAGCAAATGCGCGTCTCAGCGGGCTCGACCACCGTGCGGTAAAGCTTGAACGCCGTCGATTCGGTGAGCGCGAGGTGCTCGCCGGCCTCGACCTCTTTGTCGAACAGCTTTCGCAGCACGGGCGCGGCGGACTGGACGAGCGAAGGCGTGCAGCGCGTCTCGATGGCCTCGAGTCCGCAGTACGACAGAACCTTCGCGATCGAGCGCCGCGTATAAAAACGCAGGTGCGTGCGATCGTACAAACCGCTCCACGCGTATTCGAAGCGCCCGAGCAAGGTCGAGATGCGATTGTACCAAACCGCGTAGTTCGGCACCGAAACGATGAACGTAGCGTGCTTCAGCTGGGGCGCGCGCGCGAGCTCGTTCAGAAACGCGATCGGATCGGCGATGTGCTCGAGCACGTCGCTGAGAACTACGGCGTCGTAACGCGTTCCGGTCGGGCTCTGCGCGATCCAGTCGGTCGAGATGCCGTGGAACACCGAATCGCAAACTTCGCGGGCCAGCTCGGCGGCGCGCTCGTTGGGCTCGATGCCGTCGATGACGACGCTCGGGTAGCGCTCCTTGAGGGCCCGTGCGTTGGCGCCGCAGCCGCACCCGACGTCGAGCACGCGGGCGCGCGAGCTTCCGCTGAGCACCCGGTCTTCGAGCAGCGACACGAGCACCGTGTTGGGGCGCTCGATGTACGAGTAGCGCGTTCGGGCGAGATCGAGAGGGAAGGCGTCCATTGGGGCTTCGGCTTTCAGCGAACAGGCAGGAGTTTTGCGGTAAACTGGAGCTCGGGCCAGGCGACCGCGCGCCAGGGCATGTCGTGCATTTTCATGGGCCAGTTGAGCTCGACGACGCGCGCGCCCACCTCCGCGAACATCGAGATCCACTGGGGCGGCGTGAAATACGTGCCCTCTACATGGATCGAGTCCTTCGCGTTGCCGAAGCGATCCATCCAGAGAAGGGTCTGGTGACTGAGCGCGCCAAACGAGAAGTGATCCTTGATGACGACCACCCGCTGCGCGACGCGCACCACCTCGCGCAGCACGCGCGCCGGCTCTTTGCAGTGGTGCAGCACGTCAACGATGATCACGGCCTCGAACGCCTGATCGGCGAACGGGAGCGTCTCGCCGTCGTAGAGCTTCACGTCGATGTAGCTCTCGGGACGTGGCACAACATCGACGCCGGCGACCCGCGTCGCGCCGATCTTGCCCGCCAACTCGCGCGTGAGACCACCGTTGCCGCAGCCCACGTCGAGCAGCGATTCGGCGCGCCCGATGTGCGCGGCCAGCGCATCGGTGATGCGGGAGTTTCGCGCCGACGGGTTGGTGCGGTGGTAGTGATCGAAGACGGCGGAGAGGGGATTCAACTTCATCGCGCGCACCCGTGTAAAGCGTCACGGCGCAAGGGGCAACCGTCGCGGCCGAGTTTCACCATTTCGTCCGCCGCAGCATCGAGCCCCAGCCTTCGACGTTGTAGGTGCCGACGGAAGTCCAGCCCCTGCGGGCCAGCTCCTCGGCCGCGGGGTCGCCGTAGCGACAGTACACCCAGCTCGCGCCCGAGGCCTCGACCCGGTCGACGTATCCCGGCCCCATCGGCACGTACTGCACGCGGTTGGAAAACTCGTTGTTCCACAGCAGCGCGATGAACTGTTCGCGATCGTTGTAGGCTACAACTGATCCCGGGCCGATCGTGCGCTCCCGCTCGAGCCCCACTTCGCGCGTGATCGCCGATCCGGAGGCGATCGACAGCCCAGGCGAAATCGCAGAGGCGGGGGTCACCTCGCGCTCGGGGTAGGGGATTCGCGCGAGCTTCGCGAGCTCGGTGGGAAGGTACCACCAGCGGGGCTCGACCCAGAAAAACGCGATGACGGCGCCGATGCTCGTCGCGATCGCCGCGTCGCGCGACAACGCCGACCAGCCCTTGCGGCCTCCGAGCCACGCCACCATCGCAGCGAGCGTGGCGACGTGTGCGATTTGGTAGCGCGCCGACCACAACGCGGGCGAAGCGTAAATGCCCGCGACGGTGGGCAGCGCCACGAGGACTGCATTTTCCGCGTCCGAAGACACCCACGAGGGCCTTCGCACGATGCGCCCGAGGAGGCTCACCCATGTGCGCGCGAAGGCCATCGCCGCGGCCAGGAAACCGATCGGAAAAACGACGAACGTAATAGCGAATCCATAGTCGTAGAGCTGCTCGCGCGGACCCAGCGAGCGCCTCAGCGAATAGGGAACTGTGCTGAGCTCGTCGACGAGCTGTCGCCACGGCACGTTCATGTCGATGAGGTTCGCGGCCGGATCGCCGCCGACGAACCGCAGACCGAGCTTCGCGCTCTCGAAGTTGAGATCAGGCCAGAACGGGTTTTTGAAGGCGAGCCAGTTGCGCAGGTAAACGAGCGCCGCGGCGCCGCCGATCGCAACGGTTCCCACCGCGGTCATGCCGAGTGATCGCCGGCTCACGCCATGCTGATGAAACAGGCGCGCCACGGTGATGAGCGACAGTACGGCGACGTTGGGGACGACGAGGAACTTCGACGAGGTCGCCATCGCGAGGCAGATGATCGCGAGCAGCACATCGGCGAGGCGCAGCTCCGGTCGGGTGGCGTAGTACGTCGCGCCGAGCACCAGCATCGCGACGTGCACGTCGATGTAGGTGCTCTCAAGAAGGTAGGCCGCCGTCGGCATGAGCATCAGCGCGGCCGCGAGCGCCACGGCCGTGGACGTGTCGCGCGAAAACCGCTTCACCAGCAGGTAGCAGGCGGCCACGAAGCCGGGGGCGAGCAGGCTGGTCGCGACTTCGATGAGCCTGCGATCGGTGAAGATGACGAACCACAGGTGGGTCATCTCGCACAGGCGCGGGTAGCCGTTGACCTTCTGCAGATCGCCCGGGAGATCGAGCACGCCGAAGCCGTGATTTTGCAGGACGTAGCCGACGATCGTCTCGTGGTACCAGAGCGAGTCCCACTGCCGCCACGAGGGCGTATAATAAGAGCCGATCGCCGTGTAGACGATGAGCCAGCAGCACATCGCAATCGGCAGCGTCACCAGGCTGCGGGCCCGCGCCGCCGAGCCCAGCGCCTCGAACGGCAGCACGACGATGTCGATGAGCGCTGCGGCGATGTCGAGCAGGCCGCCACGTCGCCCGCCCGATGGAAGCGCCGCCACGATGACGCCGTGAAAGAGCACAACACTCACGATCGCGAGGGTGCGGGCGGTGAGCGCGTGCGCGTAAGACAGCGCGTAAATCGGCGCCACGAGCAGCAGGTTCCACAGCACCGTCGACGCGAGCAACAGCTCGGCGCGCCCCGCGGGCTTGAGCCGCACAGCGAGGGCCACCGCCGCGACGAAGGCCGCGACGGTGAGCCAGACGAGCAGCACCCACGCCATCGCTCAGCCCCCGAACACCTCTCGCGCCACTTCCGACACAGCCTGCGCGACCGCCTGGTCGGAAGCGAATCGCACCTTGAAGCCGGCCGCCGCGAGCTTGTCGGGCTTGATGCGCGAGACCGGGACGTCGCCCGGCCAGCCTTGCGTGCCGCCGCCGTATTCGATGCGCGCCGACGGGTTGGGGCTCGCGGCGACGCACAACTCGGCGATGCGTCGCACGCTCGTGGTGTCTGGCGGCGCGAGGTTGAAGACGTCGAGCGGCGCCTTGGTGTGCGCGCGGATGTGCAGCAGGCCCGAGACGCAGTCGCTGACGTGCAGGTAGGGCTTGGCCTGACTGCCGTTGCCGAGCACGTCGAGGTACTCGGGATGGGCCGCGAGCTTCTTGCAGAAGTCGAGGATGGCGCCGTGCGTTCCGCGCGGGCCGACGACGTTGCCGAAGCGCGCGATGCGACCGTGGAGGCCGAAGCATTCGACGTACGAAGCGATGAGCGCTTCGCCGGCGAATTTACTTGCACCATACAATGAAATCGGGAGGTGCCCGAGATCCATCTCGCCGCACGGCTCGGAGAAATTGCCGTAAACGGTGCCGCTCGACGAGAACACGAACGTCGGCACCTTCGCGAGACGGGCCGCTTCGAGCGAGTTGTAGGTGGCGATCGTGCCCTGCTCGAGATCGAGCCGCGTGCGCTCGAGGCCCCATCGCGCCTCGGGGTTCGCCGCGAGGTGGAACACGGTGTCGTGCCCGGGCATCGCGCGCGTGAGGTGCTCGAGATCGAGCGCGTCGCCCACTTCGAGCGCGGCCCGACCCGACGCCAGCGCTCCCGCGATGAACTCGCGCTTGCCGACGCTGAGGTTGTCGAAAATGGTGACGGAGCCACCCTCCGAGATGATTCGGTCGACGAGGTGGCTACCGATGAAGCCGGCGCCCCCGACGACGAAGGCGCGCATCGTCACTTCTTCCCGCGGTTGCGCCAGGCGGTGTTGAATTCGTTGATCGTCTCGATCGTGCGCGGGTGCCACACGAGCTTGCGGAGAATCGGCGGGGTGATCGTCGGCACGTGCGCGCCGCACTCGAGCGCCTCGTTGACGTCCATCAGGTGGCGCATCGAGCCCACGATGATTTTGGCGTCGAGACCTTCGCGGTCGAGAATGAGGCGCGTGCTCTCGATGACCGGACGCACGTCGTAGCCCATGTCGCGCACGCGGCCCGAGAAGATGCTCACGTAGGTGGCGCCCGCGAGGGCGGCCAGATACGCCTGATTCATGGCCATCAGGCAGGTGACGTTGGTCTTGACTCCCTTTTTGGTGAGCTGGTGCACGACCCGCAGACCGTGCTCGCTCATCGGCACTTTGATGGTGATGCGGCTCGGATCCCAGGCGTGGTAGATGGCCGCCTCTTCGAGCATTTCGTGCTCGGTCTCGGTGGTCAGCTCGACCGACACGTCGCCGTGGCTCACCGCGAGGATCTCTTTGATGCGCTCACCAAGATCGGCGTCGGGAGCTTCCTTCGCGATGATCAGCGGATTGGTCGTGACGCCGCTGAGGACGCCCCAGCCGAAGAGGTCCTTGATTTCTTTGGGATCGGAGCTGTCGATGAAGAACGCCATGAGTCATCCTCGCGGAAAAAAGTGGGTTCGCCCAATAGCACGAAGTCGCGCACGAAGGGATACCTGACCGACGGGTCAGAATCCGAAGCGATCGCGCAGCCTCAGGGCGGGCTTCTCGACGCAGAGATGCAGCACGTAGGCCGCCGCGAACGAGGCGACGAGCGCGGCCGCGAGGCTTGCGCACCACACGACGCCCATGGGCGTTCCCCGCTCGTGCAGGGCGCGGGCAAGACGCGCGACGAGCGTGTGGCACACTGGAACGTGCACCAGATAGACCCCGTAGCCGAGCGTGGCCACCCCTCGAAATGCGGGCAGCGACAGCGCCGATCGCAGGAGGCCTTCTCCGCCGTGCAGCAGCAGCGCGAGCACGCACGCGTACATCACGCTCGTGATCGTGCCCCACGCCAGAACGTGAAACGCAGGCAGCGGCAGCAGGGCATCGGGCTGCAGCAGCGACCACAAACACGACAGGCCCGCGACCGCGACGAGGCCGCGATTGCGCGGCACCGAGAGGCTCGCGGTGAGGGTCGCCCCGTGGCGGTGGTGCACCAGCGCGCACAGCACGCCGGCGACGAGGGTGTCGAACCGCGCGAACGTCGAAAAGTAGAGCGCGCGTTCGAGGGAGTCGTCCGTCCACTGCGCGCGCGACGCGTAGACGCCTGCGCGCACGACGAGCGCGGCGACGCACAGCGCCGCGAGGGCGATCAGCGCGCGGCGCGGCGCGAGCTTCGTTGCGCCCCAAACCAGCAGCGGCGCCGCGAGGTAGAACTGCTCTTCGAGCGCGAGCGACCACCCCCATGACATGACCACGTCGGTCCACATCAGGGGCATGAAGTTGGTGAGATAGATGAGCTCGAACGGCAGGTGCGCGCGCTGCGCCGCCGTGAGCCCGAACAGGGCCACGAGCGCCGCGATCACCACGTAATACGAGGGAAACGTGCGCGCAGCCCTGCGCAGATAAAACCTCGCGGCCGCCCCCGGCGCCTTCGCGTCCCGCGCCCGTAGCAGCACGAGGCCGATGAGGAATCCGCTCAGCACAAAGAAGAGATCCATCCCGAAAAATACCGATCTCGAGCGCGCGGCCCACGCGGCATCGACGGGCATCTTCCCGAGGAACTCGAGCGTGTCGGTCACGTGGTGCTGAACCACGCTCACGATCGCGAGGACGCGGAGCCCGTGCAGGCTCGGGTGCTGATTGCCGAGGGGGCTGAGCGCGAAGAAGCGCCGGAGCGCGCTCGGGGCAGGCGGGGTCATGAATGGTTGACCGGGCAGTCAGCCACGCGACAAAATGAGCTCGGCGAGGGCTCCGAAGTTCGCGCCGTGCACGGTGGGCAGCGTCGATGGGCCGCCCCGCAGCGGACACAGCTCGCAGCGCTTCGGGTCGAACACGAGCGCGGTCTGCATGCCGGCAGCCTGACCGGCCTCGACGTCGCTCGAGGTGTCGCCCACCATCCACGACGCGCCGCGATCGAGCCCGAGCGAAGTCACGAGGGCGTCGAGCATGCCCGTGCGCGGCTTGCGGCAAAGGCAGGGGCCCACGAGCGCGGGGTCGCCGCCCGGTCCGCCCTCGGGATGATGCATGCAGACTGCAACCTGTTCGATGACGATCCCGCCCGCCGCGAGCATGGCGACGAGCGCGTCGTTGGTTCGCGCGACCGCGTCCTGCGAAAAGTGTCCCTTGGCGGGGCCTGGCTGGTTGGTTGCGATCGCGATCGCGTAGCCCGCCTGCGCGAGCTTGCCGAGGCCCGCCACCACGCCCTTCAGGAGGCGCAGCTGCGAGGGGTGAAACGCGGTGGTGATCGCGCCGGTCTCTTCGTCGCGCACGACGTCGATGAGCGTGCCGTCGCGATCGACGATGAGCCCCCGCCTGCGGGCCGTCACTACTTGACCGACTCCCACTTCGTGACGCTCGCCGCCAGCGCGGGGTGCGAGACGAGCAGGTGCCATACGACGGCGCAGAAGCCCTCGGTGTGGGGGGTCACGCGCTCGGCGGCAACGGTCGGAATGACGACGCACGCGTCGGCGAGCTGCTTGGTGGTGCCGCCGTCGCGTCCGACGATGCCGAACACCTTGGCGCCGCGCTCCTTCGCGAGCTCGATCGAGCGCACGAGGTTGACCGACACGTTCTTCTCGCGATTGCCGCCGCCCACGCTGAAGATCAGCAGGGCGTCGGCGGCAGCGAGCCGCGAGACCTTCAGCCACTCCGAGAACGTGGTGTCCCAGCCCTCGTCGTTGGTGCGGGCGGTGAGCTCAGACACGTTGTCGGTGGGCGCGTATGACTCGAGCCCGCAGATCTTGCGGAAGTCGTTGACCGCGTGGCTGGCGTGCCCGGCTGAGCCGCCTACGCCGAGGATGAACAGGCGCCCGCCGCCGGCGCGCACGCCCGCGATCCCGAGCGCCAGAGCCTCGATGCTCGCGGCGTCGAGCTTGCCGATGATCTCCACGCTCTCTTTGAGAAACAGCTCCGAAAAGGTAGACATGGGGCGCGTACATAGCACCAAATGGTCGGGTTTTGACCCGGCGCTGCGAACCCGTACGCGGCGGGCCAACCTTTGCTAACATGTCTCTGATGATTGAGCTTTCGGCGGGAGAACTGGCCATCGTCGCCTTTATCTTCGCGCTGGTTTACGGAGGGCTCGTGCTGCCGCGTTTCGGGGCGCGAATCGCGGAGCGTCTCGCGGGCGAGCGGGAGCGCTAGATGCGCGGTCGTGCGGACACGCCATGACGATCGACAGCGAAGCCGCCCTGCAAGCGAGCCGCGCCGCAGGCGTCACGGTGTTTGTCAGCGACCCCACCGCTGAGGCGGAGCGCATCTCGGAGGCCCTGCGCGGCGCCGGATTTCAGGTCATCGACGTGCCGCTCTCGATGCTCGTCGCCCGCGTCGCGGTTCAGCGTCCCCAGGTCGTCATCGTCGACGCCGACACCGAGGGCGCCATCGACGCGATCGGGCGCATGCGCGAGGTCGCGGACTGCGAGTCGGTCGACGTGCTCTTCACCGGCCGCGCGGGCAGCCTCCCGTCGCTCGACGGCGGCAAAGACGCCGCCGGGGGCGAGCTGTCAGGCATCGCTGACTCGCTCGCGTTCGAGGGGAGCGGCTTCTTCTCCCGCCCGGTCGACCCCGACGCCGTCGTCCGAAAGGTGCGCGCCCTCGTGCTGGGGGCGCCTTCGTCATCGGTGTCGCCGGCGCCGCCGTCGTCTTCGAGCGAGTTGCCGCCCTTCGGCGCTGCGGTCCTTTCGCGCGCCGCCTCGATAGCGCCGCCGCCTTCGCGCCGTTCGCTGCCGCCGTCGGCCGCGAGCGTACGCCCTGAGTTTTCGCTCAAGTCGCTGTCGCTGCCGCCTTCGCCGCTGTCGGTCGGCCGGGGCGGCCCGCTGAGTCGCGAGCTGGAGCGCCTGCTTGCCGAGGCGGAGGGCCGGGTCAGTTCGCAACAGCTTCAAGTCGAGTCGCTGGTCCCTACCCCTGAAGAAGAGCTCGAAGCCGTGCTGCCCGCGGGGGTGCTCGATGCGCTCGACGCGCCCCTCGAAGACGATGACGGCGACGACGACGGGGCGCCTGAAGTCCCCGCGCCGCGCGTGACGACTTCAGGCGGCAGAAGCGAGACGACGGGCACGCGTGAACCTGCGCGCAGTCGCGAAGCGGCCCCAGCAGCAGCCAAGACCGGCGCCGGGGCGCTGTCTTCGAGCGCCGAGCGCACCAACGCCGGTCGCGTCTCTTCGACGACCGAGGCACGTCGCTCGACCATCGCCGTCGCTCCGAGTGATCCTTCGGCTCGCGTGACCCTCGCGCCGAGCGCCGGACAGGCGCGCGGACCCGCCGAGCCGCCCGTCGACATGTATGCAGCGCTGCGTCCTGGCCGGCTGCCGAGCACGGAGCCTCCAGAGACCGCGTTTTCGTTGCCGGCGGCCGTCGCGCCGGAGGTCGAGCGTCGCGCGCCGACGCCTGCGGTAAAAGACGGGCCGGCCCCCTACGCGAGCAGCGAAGCACCCTCCCAATACGGTCGCGCCGATGCGCGCCCCGAGCTCGCGCTGCCACCGCGCGGCACGCTGCCTCTCATCGCGCCGCTGCCGGCGTTCGACGGGCCTTCTGTCGGAGCGTTGCAGCCCCTCGGTCCGGGCGTTGCTTTGCGCGTGCTCGCCGACGCGATTTCGGAGCATAAGACGGGGACACTGACCGTCGAGTCAGAAATGGGAATTCGCCGCGTGGTGCTGCGCGAGGGCGATCTCGTGACCGCCGCCTCGAGCATCGACGCCGAGAGTCTGCTTTCGTTTCTGGGCTCCCGCGGTGACCTGCCGCGCGAGCGCGTGACGCAGCTTCAGGGAAGGCTCCCGCCGCACGGACGGCACGCGGGCGCCGCGCTCGTCGCGCAGGGCGCCCTCCGGCAGGATCAGCTCTGGCCCGTGCTCCGCGCGCATGCAGAGTGGCTCGTCGGTCTCGCACTTTCGGTCGACCGCGGCAGCGTCTCGCTCGATCCGGAGCCCCCCGGGCGCCTGCGAAGCGAGCCGAGCGTCTTCGGCGGATCGACCGGCGCGGAGGTCTTCGTCGACGTGGTGCGTCGCACGATCGACGTAACTGGCGCGCTTCAGGTGATGGGCGGTCGGTCGTCGCGTGTGGCCGAGGGTCGCAACGCGTCGCTGCTGCCCGAGTGCGCGCTCGCCGAGCCCGAGCGGGCGCTGATCGCGGGTGCCGCCGGCGAGACCGTCGGCGATCTCGCCGCGAACCATCCGGAGATCGACGTGCCGCCGATGCTTCACGCGCTGGCGCTCCTGGGCGCGATCGAAATCGTGCGAAGCCTGCCTTCGCGCTCTCCGAGTCTGCCGCCAAGCGCGGGGATCGCGCAGCTCGACGTCGACGCGGTTCGTGAGCGCGTTCGCGCAAGGCGCGACCTGGTCGATGACGGTGACTATTTTTCGCTGCTCGGCGTTCCTCGCAAGGCTACGAGCTACGACATTCGCCGCGCCTTTTCGGCGCTTCGCCGCGAGTTTGACCCGAGCCGAATGCTCACGCCCGCGATCGCCGATCTGGCCGACGATCTGCGGAAGATCGTCGCCGTCCTCGAGGAGGCCTACGAGGTGCTCGGCGACAGCGCCCGTCGCGAGCGCTACCGGCGCGCGATCGAAGACGTTCCGCCGCGCTGAGCAGCGCTCACGCGACGCGCGGAGTCACCGCGTCAACGACGATGGCGCCCGCCTCGACATCGACGGTCGCGACGTCGCCGCGCTGGATTTCTCCCTTGAGGATCAGCTCGGCGAGCGGCGCCTCAATCATGCGGGCGATCGCGCGGCGCATCGGTCGCGCGCCGAGCTCCGCGTCGAACCCGCCGAGATCGAGCAGCGCGTCGATGGCGGCGTCGCTCACGTCGAGCTTCACGCCGCGGGCCTCGGCGAGGTCGCTGGCCATGCTGCCGAGCATGCGCCGCGCGACTTCGCCCACGTCCGTGCGCGTGAGGGGCGCGAACGACAGCACTTCGTCGAGGCGGTTGTAGAGCTCGGGGGGAAGCGACGCGCGCGCAGAGGCGACGACTGCTTCGTTGTAAGATGCACGCAAATTGTCTTCTTGCCCGCGCGTGCCGAAGCCGATGCGCTTGCCGTGCCTGGGTAGCGAGACTTCGGAGCCGAGATTCGAGGTGAGGATCAGCACCGTGTTCGTAAAGTCGATCGTTCGGCCGCGCCCGTCCGTGAGCCGGCCCTCGTCGAATACCTGAAGAAAGCCCTCGAGCACGTCGCGGTGCGCCTTTTCGATCTCATCGAGCAGCACCACCTGGTAGGGGCGCCTTCGCACGGCTTCGGTCAGCTGGCCGCCTGCGTCGTGACCGACGTAGCCGGGAGGCGCACCGATCAACCGGGCGATGGCGTGCGGCTCGGCGTATTCGCTCATGTCGAGCCGGGTCATCGCGTCGGCGGAGAAGAACAGACACTCGGCGATCGCTTTGGCGGTCTCGGTCTTGCCGACGCCGGTGGGGCCGAGCAGCAAAAATGAGCCGATCGGCCTGCGCGAGCGGAAACCGGAGGCGTTGCGTCGCAGCACCGAGGCGATGCGCGTGAGGGGCTCGCTGTGGCCGACGACGCGCTCGCCCATGAGCGCTTCGAGGCGCAGCATGCGCTCGCCGTCGGACTCGAGGAGGCGCTCGAGCGGGACGTGGGCCATCTCGCTGACGACCTCCGCGATCTGCTCGGGTGTGACGATCGCGACTTGCCTTCGGCGCGCCCGGGCGCCCGCGAGGTCGAGGATGGAGATGGCCTTTTCAGGCAGCACCCGGCTTGAGATGTAGCGCACGCTCCAGGTGACGCTCGCGGCGAGCGCCTCCTTTTCGTACGTGGTGCTGTGGTGTCGCTCGAGGTTCGGCAGCAGCCCCTCGATCGCCAGATACGCCTCCTCCGGCGACGGCTCGACCACCTCGATCGCCGTGAAGCGCCGCGCGAGGGCGGCGTCCGGCTCGATGTGCTTTTTGTACTCTTCGAACGTGGTCGCGCCGATGCACGGCAGCTCGCCCCGCGCGAGGGCGACCTTCAGCTCGCTCGCCGCTTCGTCGCCGGCGTCGGGACCGAAGAGGGTATGAATCTCGTCGAAGAAGACGACGACCTTCCCTTCGGCCGCTTTCACTTCGTTTTTGATCGCAGCGATGCGCTCGGCGAGCGAGCCGCGGACGCCCGTGCCCGCGAGCAGCGCGGCGGGCTCGACTTCAATGACCGTCCGGTCATCGAGGCTGGCGACGTCCTTGCCCTCGGCGATTCGCAAGGCGAGACCGCGCACGATGCTCGTCTTGCCTACGCCGGCCGCGCCGATGAGGCAGGGGCACGAGGAGTGACGCTTCGCGAGGACGTCGAGCGTGTGCTCGATCACGTCGTCGCGACCCACGACCGGATCGAGCTCACCGCGCGCGGCGGCGGCGGTGAGGTTGCGACCGAGCGAAATCAACGTCGGGAAGAGCTTGGGATCCAGATCGAACCGCGACGCGGCCTCGGGCGCCCGCGACTTTCGCGCAGGCGGCGGCGCGACGCTCACCGGCTTTTTCATCGACGGCAGCGCGGGCGGCAGCGGCAGTCGCGCCGCCGGGGTACGCGCCGCGGGAGGGGCTTCGGAATGCGGACGCGGAGGCGGGGCGCTCGGGCGCTCCCGGCGGGCCTGATCGAACGCTGCGACGCTCGGGGGCATCAGCTGCGGCGTCGGCCTCCGGGCCGGAGCGATGCCCATCGCGACCTGCATCGCGCTCGTGCGAAGCCTCACGACATCGGTGCCGCACTGCTCGAGGGCGCGCATCGCCGCGGTGGCGCGATCCTGACAGAGCGCGAAGAGCAGATGGAGCGCGCCGGGCTCGCGGGTCTGCGACCGCGCCGAAAAATCGCGCGCACGCTGAATGCTGCGCGTGATGGCGTCGGGCTGGTCGTCCACGAGCACGCGCGCAGCCCGCAGGAGCAGGTCGTCATCGAGGCGCCGCTCGAGCAGAAGGTCCGCCGCGGTGCCCGGCGTGGCCGCGATCGCAGCGAGCAGGTGCCCGGTTGTGGTTCGCTCTCCGCGCCTCTGGGCGAGTTGCTCGCCCAACTTGCGCAGTGCCAGCAGCTCGGCCTCGCTCCTCGTCGTCATGCATAAGTGGCTCGCACGCTGGAGGCGAGTGGGCCAACAAAGCGATGTCACATGCGCATGACCTATCGGTAGCAGCACACGTTGCGATCGAGCATGGTGCGAATCTGGTGGGTCAGTGTGGGCTCAAAGAAGCTAATTCGCCCGCGTCTACGCTCGCACTCCGGATAGTCTTCATCTTCGTCCGCCGAGCGCGGAGCGCCGGCTTCGAGCTCGAAGCAACTCGAGGGGAGGGCGGCCTTTACCGGCGGGCGGGGCGACCGCTGCGCGGCGTCCGGCGCGGCAGCTTCGGGCGGCGCGGCCGCATCGGGCTCGAGATAGGCCGACTCGGGCACGCGCACGATCTCGAACGGGGGCGCCTCCGCCTGCGGGCAGGCGAGGGCGAGGAGCGCGGCCATCAGCGCGGCGGCCTGGGTGCGCTTCATGCCGCGAGCCTATCAGCGACGCCGCCCCGCGCGCACCTCCGCCGGCCAGGACACTTGCCTGAAGCGCCGGTAAAGTTATAAGTGACTCACCGGTCATTCATCATGTCCAGAGCCCCCGATCCCATGGTTAAGGTCGCGCTGCTGCGCGCGGCCGAAGAGGTCTTTTCAGCCCACGGCCTCGACGACGCGCTGGTCGAGGAGATCGCCCGTCGCGCGGGCGTCTCGAAGGGCTCGTTCTACCTGCACTTCGCGGGCAAGGAAGACGCGTTCAAAGAGGTCACCGCGGGCTTCCTCGCGCGCCTTGCTCAAATGGTGCCCTCTCCCGAAAACTACTCGCAGGTGCCGGCGGATGCGGCGAGCGTCGGCGCGTTCATCGAAGACGCAGACGCCAACCTGTTTGATTTTCTTTGGCAAAACCGTGACTTCGTCCGCATCGTCGGGGCCAGTCCCGGTCGCTTCGCCTATGTCGTCGAGAGCTTCGAGCAGACGCTCATCGAGGCCTCGCGCGCGTGGCTGGAGCACTGGCAGCGCGGGGGTCTCGTTCGTCCGGACGTAGACGTGCAGACGTCGGCGCGGCTCATCGTCGGCGCCTAT
Source organism: Myxococcales bacterium (assembly GCA_947473045.1). Classification (GTDB taxonomy): domain Bacteria; phylum Myxococcota_A; class Polyangia; order Polyangiales; family Polyangiaceae; genus JANYHY01. Next base: position 15,130 of record CANJCO010000012.1, read on the forward strand.
CAGGGCCTCGCGCGCGCGATGGTCGCCGAGAAGAAGCGTCCGCCCATCGAGGCGTGGATCGCCGACGCAGTGGGCATGTTTTACTGTGGCATCGGCACGGCGCCGCTCGTCAGGGCGCTGCAAAGTCGCCGCGTGCAACGCGCTTCGCAAGCGGCCGCGGCGCCTGCCCGGGCTCCTTCGCGCCGGGGCACCAGGCGCGCGAAATGAGCCGGCCGCACGCCAATGGCGGGTCGACCGGCGGCCCGCGGGCGGTCATCGTGGTCGCCGCCCTCTGCTCCGTAGCGCTCGTCGGCTTTGTTGGCGTGCGCGTGAAGGCCGCCCTCGGCAAGCGCGCCGAGCTGTCTGCAGCCCGCGTCAGCGCGCAGGCCAGCGCCGCGACGAAGGCGCCGATCGCCGTCACCCGCGGAGCCCGCGCGACCTTTCGTCCGCAGGTCGAGGTCACCGGAACGCTCGAACCCTGGCGCTCCGCCGATATCGGCTTTGAACAACAGGGGCGCCTCGCGAGCCTGCTCGTGTCGACGGGAGACCTCGTCAAACAAGGGCAGCCGCTCGCGTTCCTCGACGCCGCGATGGCCGGTGCACAGATCAACCAGGCGGAGGCCCAGACCCGCGCTGCCGGCTCGCAGCTGGCGCTCGCGCAGGACAACCTCCGCCGCACCGAGTCGCTGATCGCGACCCGATCGATTCCCGAAGCGCAGGCGGTTGCGGCGCGTGAGCAGGTCGAGCTCGCGAGGGCGCAGCTTGAAGGGGCGCGCGCGACCGAGCGGCTGTCGCGCACGGGCGCGGGCCAGCGATCGATCAACGCCCCGTTCGCCGGCCTCGTGACGAAAGCTCCGACCACCGCGGGAGGCGTAGCGTCGCCGGGCGTTCCGCTGATTCGCATTGAAGACCACGTGCGCTTTCGGCTCGCCGCGAGCCTCAGCGAAGCCGACGCCGGCCTCGTGAAGGTGGGTTCGGAGGTCTCGGTGAAGCTGCGCGACCGGTCGGTGCGCGGACGCGTGACCGCGGTCGTGCCGTCGCTCGATCAGGCCACCCGCCGCGCGCCGGTCGAGATCGAAGTGCAGAACGACAAGGACGCGCCGCTGCTCGCGTGGAGCTTCGTGCGCGCGACCATCGAGGCCGCCGCCGAACAGCAGGGCCTCGCGCTGCCCGCCTCGGTGCGCCGTCCGGGGGCGCAAAACGAGGTGATCGTCGTCAAGGACGGCAAGCTCCACATCTCCGCGCTCGAGCGCGCCACCTTCGCCGACGGCTCGTGGTTCGTGAGCGAGGGGCTCAGCCCCACCGACGCTGTCGTGCTCGCCCCGGACGCCGACGCGCGTGAGGGCGATCCGGCGCCGCTTCTCGTTGAAGTGAAATAATGACCCGCCGGTCAGAAAAGGCAGGTGCCGCGTGAACCTGGCTGCGATCGCCATCAAACGTCCGGTCTTTACCGTCATGGTCATCGTCGCCTTGATGGTGTTCGGGGCGGTGGGCTTCAGTCGCCTCGGGACCGACCTGTTCCCCGACGTGAACTTCCCCGTCGTCGCGGTCAACGTCATCTACCCCGGCGCCGCGCCCAGCGAAGTCGAGACCCTGGTCTCGAAGCCGATCGAGGACGCGGTGGTGTCCCTCGCCGGCATCGATCGCGTGCAGACCTACTCGCGCGAAGGCATGTCGACGACGATCGTGATGTTCAAGCTCGGCGCTGACCTGCAGGAGGCGGCGACCAACGTGCGCGAGCGCGTCTCGCAAGCCCGCTACAAGCTGCCGAACGACGTCAAGGAGCCGACGGTGAGCCGGTTCGACGTGGGCGCCGCGCCGGTGCTGACCTACACCCTCGCAGGCGGCGGGCGGTCGCTCGCCGAGACTGCGAAGTTCGCCAAAGACGTCATCAAGCCCGCGCTCGAGCAGGTCGACGGTGTCGCGGCGATCGAGGTGAACGGCGGCGCCGACCGTGAGGTGCACGTCAACCTCGACCTCGCGCGCATCGACGCGCTGCACCTGTCGCCGCTGGCCGTGATGAACGCGCTGCGCGCCGAAAACATTACCGTACCCGCCGGTCACTATGACGAGGGCGTGCGCGAAATCTCGGTGCGCACCGTGGGCGAATTCAAGACCGTGGCCGAGATCGGCGCGCTCATCGTGGCGACCGCCGCCGACGGATCGAGCGTGCGGCTCTCCGACGTCGCCGACGTCGAGGACGGCTACGAGGAGCTGCGCACGCGCATCCGCACCAACGGTGAGCCGTCGGTCTCGTTTAACGCGGTCAAGCAGTCGGGGCGCAACACGGTGGCTGTGGCCGACGCGGTGAAGGAGAAGCTCGCGCAGATCGAGAAGACCTTTCCGGCCGGCGTGGTCCCCTCGCTCATCATCGATCAGTCGCGCTTCATTGAGGAAAACACGCACGAAGTCGAAGTCGCGATCGTGTTCGGCGGCGCGATGGCGATTGCCATCATCCTGTTTTTTATGCTCGATCTGCGCTCGATGCTCATCAGCGCCGTCGCGCTGCCCACGAGCGTCATCTCGACGTTCTTCGTCATGTACGTGATGGGCTTCACGCTCAACATGATGACGCTGCTCGCGCTGTCGCTCGCCATCGGGCTGCTCATCGACGACGCGGTCGTCGTGCGCGAAAACATTTCGAAGTACCTCGAGCGGGGCTACGACCCGCGCACGGCCGCGCTCAAGGGGACGGCGGAGATTTCGCTCTCGGTGCTGGCCACCACGCTCACCGTCGTGGCGGTGTTCGTGCCGGTGGCGTTCATGACCGGAATCGTCGGCCAGTTCTTCCGGCAGTTCGGGCTGACGATCGTGGGCGCCGTGCTCATGTCGATGTTCGTCGCCTTCACCCTCGATCCGATGCTCTCGAGTCGTTTCTCGAAGGCCCACGTGGTGGGGCAAGTCGACCGATTCGCGCGCATCAAGGCGCCGTTCGAGCGGTTTTTTGCGGCCATCGACGCGAGCTACCGCAGCGTGCTCGGCTGGGTCGTGGGCCACAAGCTCGTGGTCTTCGTGGCGACGACGGTCGCGTTCGCGGGCAGCTGCGGAATCGGCGCGCTGACCGGCAACGAGTTCGTCAACGCCGAGGACCGCGGTCAGTTCGTGGCCGACCTCGAGTTTCCCGCGGGAACGTCCCTCGCCGAGAGCGCGCGGCTCACCGCGCCGATCGAAGCGCGCCTGCTCAAGGACAGCAATTTCAAGATCGTGCTGTCGACCATCGGGCCCGACGGCGACAGCAACAAAGTCTCGTGGCGCTTCGTCACCACATCCAAGAGCGACCGCAAGGAGTCGCTCAGCGATTTGAAGGGCGTCGTGCGTGAGACGTGCAAACAGATGCAGCCCGGCATGAAGGTCGCGCTCAGTGACCCGCCGTTCATTGAAGGTGCGGGCACGCAGGCGCCCATCATGGTGCAGGTGCGCGCGTCGACCTACGAAGAGCTCGAGCCGCTGGCTCGCGAGTTCGAGCGCGCGCTTCGAGCGATGCCGGGCGTCGCCGACGTGCAGCTGCACTTCGCCGCAGGCCGGCCCGAGCTGCGCGTCGCCGTCGATCGCGACAAAGCGGCCCGCGCGGGCGTCGCCGTCGCGCAGGTCGCGATGACCGTGCGCGCGAGCATCGAGGGCGACGAGGCCGGCAAGCTGCGTCAGGGCAAAGACGAAGTGCCCATTCGCGTGCGCCTCGGCAAGACAGATCGCGCGAGCGTCGACGACGTGCTGCGCATGACCATTCAAACCCCCCGCGGCAACGTGAAGCTTGGCGACCTCGCCAGCGTGGCCCGGGGCGAGGGCCCCAACGTCATCGAGCGCGAGGACCGCGAGCGCCAGATCGTCGTTTGGGCGTTTCCGCTAAACCGCCCGCTCGGCGAAATCGTGCCCGAGATGACTGCGGAGTTCGCGAAGATCAAGCTGCCGCCCGGGGCGAGCTTTCACTACGACGGGCAGGTCAAGCAGATGAGCGAGACCAACTCTTCGATTCTGCTCGCGATGGGCCTCGCGCTCGTCTTCATTTACATCGTGCTCGCGGCCCAGTTCGAGAGCTTCGTCCACCCGATCACGATCATGACGACGACCATTCCGCTCGCGTGGATCGGCGCGATCGTCGCGCTATTTTTGTCGGGCACGCCGCTCGCGATGGGCTCGGCGATCGGCATCATTTTGCTCATCGGGCTGGTCATCAAAAACGCGGTGCTCGTGGTCGATCGCGCAGTGGTGCGGGTGCGCGACCAGGGCGAGACGCCGCTCGCGGCGATCCTCGAGGCGGGCCCCGAGCGCCTGCGCCCCATCCTGATGACGAGCGCCGCGATGATCCTCGGCATGCTGCCGACCGCGACCTCGCACGGCGACGGGAGCGAGTTTCGCGCGCCGATGGCGATCGCGGTGATCGGCGGGGTCATCGCGTCGACTGCGCTGTCGCTCGTCGTCGTGCCTGCAACCTACCTCACGATTGAAGCCGCCAAGGCGCGCGTGGCCCGGCTGCTGGGGATCCGGCCCGAGCCCGCGCCGCCCGCCGAGCCGGTCGCGTAGCGCCTCTTCAGTCTGCGAGCGCCTCGATGAGCCTGGGAACGTCGCGCGCTGCGACCCCGCAGAGCGCCACGCGAAGGGCCCCTTTCTGGGGGACGACGAACACGCCGCGCTCGCGCATCTGCGCTGCCTTGCGCTGGGGATCGTCGTGAAACACAGTCACGAAGAAGCCGCCCTCATAGCGCGGATAGCGCAGCCCCGCGCTCCGCGCGTCGCGGTTGAACGCCTCGACGCGGGTGGTCAGCAGCGCCTTCAAGGTCTCGCGCTCGCGCGTCACCGAAGCCGACAGTGACTCGTCGGTCAGTAATTGCGTGATGGCGCGCAGACCGCCGCGTGAGCAGTTCGACCAGGTGCCGCGGCACGAGTACGACAGCGCCGCGTCGGTCATCGCGCGATCGCGGGCGTCGGGTTCGAGGGCGATGAGGGCGCCTACGCGCAGGCCGTAGTGCGTGAACGCCTTCGACGCGCTCCACGCGACCAGCACGCCGACATGGTCGACGATGGGCTCGAGCACGCCCAGGTGCTCGCGCGGATCGGTCGCGGCGTAGGCCGAGTAGGCGGTGTCGAGCAGCACAGTGACCGGGGCCCGCCTGCCGTGCGCCGACAGGCACGCGGCCACGTCGCGCCACTCGCTGGCGCTCATCGAGTAGCCCGTGGGGTTGTGGCACGGATCGTTGATGAAAATGAGCGCGCGGCCCTGCTCCGCGAGCGTCTCGCCCAGCGCCCGATCGAGCGCGCCGACGTCGAAGCCGCCGACCTCGCCGCCGCTCTTCGCCTCGAACATCGCGAACGTCTTCACCTTCCGCTCGCACTCGTCGGCGAGGGTCTGGTACGGGCCCCAGAAGAAGCTCGTGGTGAGCAGGGCCTGCCCCGCTTCGAGGTAGTTCGCGATGGCGTGGCGGAGGGCTCCGGTGCCGCCCGGGGTCGCCGAGGCGACGGCGCAGCCTTGAAGCGCGGCGTGCCCCGCGAACGCGTCGCCGATCACAGCGCGCAGAAAATCGGGCGTTCCGGCGATGGGCGCGTAGGCCGCCCAGTCGGCCTCGCTGACCTCGCGCACCGCGCGCGCCGCCGAAGGCAGGATCGCGAGCTTGCCGTCGTCGCCCATGAGCGCGCCGACCGTGGCGTTGATGATGGACTCGCCGTTCTTTTGCCGGGCGGTCGCTTCGCTGTTGAGCGCGAAGATGGGATCGTCCGAGGGTCGGCCCTGATGCGAGGGAATGAGGTGCGTGGTCATGGAGCTTTCGCAACCATAGTGAATTCCTGCCGCGGGACGCTACTGTGAGCGTGCGCATCGGGCACTGTCACTTTGTCAGCGCTGGCCGCCGTCGGGCGCGGACCTTGCCACGTTGGCCCCGGCGACGACGTGCCCCCGTGGCGCAGGAGCGCGTTTTATGGGCGATTCGCGCGTGGCACGCGCTGTGCTCTGGGTTATCTCCCCACCATGCGCCCCGCGATTGTCTCCCCATTCCTCGCCGCGGCTGCGGCCGTCCTGTTGGCCTCGCCCGCTGCTCGCGCGACGGTGACCGTGGTCGTGAACAGCGTGCCCATCCAGCGGCTCAACCAGGACAACTCGACCGCGGCCACGCACGGAATGCCGACCGGATCGCAGGGGCTCAATTACGCCGACTGCGCGACCGACGTGAAGGTGCGGTTTACCGTGACCATGGCGGGCCTTCCCGACCCAGGGAGTTACGTGCAGGCGTGGGCCGGCCCGAGCGACTGCGCCCCGCAGGCGGCGCGTACGGCAGCCACCGCAGCGTGCTGGCCGGTGTACTCGGCGAACGTCGCGCAGGCCACGGCCTCGACGATCGACATCAACGTGCAGGACATCGTCGCGCAGGCCGGGCTCACCTCGACTGGCCTCAACCTCACTTACGCGCGCGCCACCAAGGCCGACTGCGCGACGGCGGCGACGCGCATTCCCGGGGAAGCAACCCTCGGGATCTACTTCGTGGTCGTCCCCGCCGCCGGCGGCGACGGCGCCTCGGTGAATCAGCCGTTCAAGGTCAAGCTGGCGGGACCGGCCGCGCCTACGGGTGTGTCGCTCTCAGAAGGCGACGGCTTGCTCAACGTCAACTGGACCCCCGCGGCTGACTCCACCACGCAGGGCTTCGCGGTCTATACTGACCCGCCGGTCAGCGGCGGCGACGCGGGAGCCTCCGCCGGCGACGCAGGGCTCTGCAGCAGCGCGGTGCTCAGCTCGGGGACCCCCGCTGCCGACCTCGGCGCGTATCTCGCGACCACGGCGTCGGGAAGCACGAGCGTGTCGGCCACGCTCACGGGCCTGAAGAACGGCACGACCTACAACGTCGCGGTCGCGGCGAAGGACAGCTACGACAACACCGGTCCGCTGTCGGCGCTTTCGTCGTCGACTTGCGGTACCCCCGCTGCCATCGACGACTTCTGGAAGAAGTACCACGAGGCCGGAGGCACCGCCGGCGGCGACTGCGCGGTGGCGGCGCCCGGCGCGTCACTCGCTGACCCGTGGGTCAGTTATGGCGCAGCAGGCGCCCTCGTCGTGCTTGGCGCGGCGCTCGCGCGGAGGCGGTCATGATGCGTCGCTCACTCGCTGTCGCGGTCGCCTCGGCCGTAGCCTTCGCGGCCAGCCCCGCGGCCGCCCAGTACGCAGGCAACGAATTGTCCGGAGCGACGCCGAAACATTTCGAGTCGCCGCAGCATGTAGCGCTCGAGCTTCGCTTTTCGCCCTACCAACCGAACATCGACTCGGCGCCCGGCGTAAGCGGCGCTCCCTACCAGTCGGTGTTCGGCACGATGCCGCGCCTGCTCGGCTCGCTCGAGGTCGACTGGCAGGCGTTGCGCATTCCCTACCTCGGCACCCTCGGCCTCGGCGGCTCGGTGGGCTACACGTCGATGAGCGCGCTGGCGCCGTTTTCAGCGGGCAGCGGGCGCTCGGGCCTGAGCGGCGAGACGACTTCGCTCGATGTCTTCCCGATGTACGCAGTGGTGGTGCTGCGCGCCGATGTGCTGCTCAGAAACTGGAAATTTCCGATCGTTCCGTACGGCAAGGCCGGCGTGGGCATGGCGCTGTGGCGCGCCTACAACGACGCCGGTACGTCGAGCTATACCGACGCGAGCGGTCACGGGGTGTCGGGCAAGGGCTACACGCTCGGCACCCAGTTTGCGGCCGGGCTGGCGCTGTCGATCAACTGGCTCGACCCGCGCGCGGCCCGCGCCCTCGACAACGGTACGGGCATCAACAACACCTCGCTGTTCGCCGAATGGATGGTGTCGAAGCTCGACGGATTTGGCTCGACCAAGGCGCTGTACGTAGGCTCCAGCACCTGGGTGGCGGGCCTGTCGTTCGAGTTCTGATCGCGCGGGGCGGCCGGCGACAAAAAAGGAGACGCCCCACGATCGACCATCGACCGTGGGGCGTTTTTCGGTTCGCGAATGAGGGAGATGACTGCTGCGTAACTGTGACTGCAACCCGGCCGGAGGCAGGGCCATTCCCGGAGGCATGATGAATTTCGAAGCAGACCCGGGGCGACCCCGCCTCCACCTCGTCGACGGCACTTTTGAGCTCTACCGGGCGCATTTCTCGCCGAGACCGGGCGGCGCCGAGCTACGCGCCACCAAGGGGCTGACGGCCGCCATGCGCGCGCTGCTGGCCGATCGCGACGAACGGGTGACCCACCTCGCCGTCGCGTTCGACAATCCGATTCGGTCGTTTCGCAACGATTTGTTTGCAGGCTACAAGTCTGACGAGGGCGTGCCTCCGGAGCTCCGCGCGCAGTTCGACGCCGCCGAACAAGCCGTCCGCGCGCTCGGGGTGGTGGTGTGGTCGATGGGCGCGCTCGAGTGCGACGACGCCATAGCGACTGCCGCGGTTAAATACGCAGGCGACTTCGGGCAAATTCGCATTTTGTCACCCGACAAAGATTTCGGTCAGTGCCTGCGCGCCGACCATGTCGTGATGGTCGACCGCATTCGGCGCACCGTGACCGATGAGGCCGCGATGCGCGCGCGGCGAGGGGTCGGCCCGGGCAGCCTCGCCGATTTGCTCGCGCTCACCGGCGACGCAGCCGACGGCATTCCCGGCGTGGCGGGCTTCGGAGAAAAGACCGCCGCGACGCTGCTCGGCCACTTTGTTCACGTCGAGGCCATCCCGGACGACCCGGCCTCGTGGCCCCCCGTTCGCGGAGCGGCGCGCCTCGCGGCCACGTTGAGGGAGAGTCGAAAAGAAGTTGCGCTCTACAAGCTTCTCGCCACCCTTCGCACCGACGCAGACCTGCGCGAGTCTGCCGAAGAGCTGAAGCCGCGAGGCTGAATCAGGGCGCTTCGTCGTCTTTTTCGCGCAAGCCTAGCGCCTTGCACTTCTTGTAGAGATGACTGCGTTCGAGGTCGAGCGCGCGCGCTGTGGCCGTCATTTGTCCGCCGTGATGGGCCACCGCTTCTGACAAGATCGTGCGCTCCGCTTCTTCGGCGAGCACGCGAAACGGCACGCCGGGTCGAAACAGTCCGCCCGGCCTCGGCGTCGCGGATTCGGGCAGGCAGTTGCGAACATCGTCGGCGTCGATCCCGTCGTCAGGCGTGAGAATGACGAGCCGCTCGATGAGATTGCGCAGCTCGCGTACGTTCCCGGGAAAGCTGTATCCTGCAAGTACTTCGACTGCCTCGGGCGACATCACGACGCCGCGGCGATCGTTGGCGCGCGCGGCGAGCTCGAGAAAGTGCGCGGCGAGCTGGGGCACGTCCTGTCGGCGTGCGCGCAGCGGCGGTAGCTCGAGCGGAACCACGTTGAGGCGGTCGTAGAGGTCGGCGCGAAACAGGCCCGCATCGGCCGCGCGCACGAGGTTCTTGTTCGACGCAGCCACGACCCGCGCGTCGACCTTCACGGTCTCGCTGCCGCCGACCCGCTCGATCTCGCGCTCCTGCAGCACGCGGAGCAGCTTGGCCTGCGCGGCCATCGGCATGTCGCCGATTTCGTCGAGGAAGATCGTGCCGCCGCTGGCGCGCTCGAAGCGACCGCGGCGCTGCTTGGTGGCCCCGGTGAACGCGCCAACCTCGTGGCCGAAAAGCTCGCTCTCGATGAGCTCGCTTGGCAGGGCGGCGCAGTTGAGCTTCTCCATCGGCCCCTTCGCGCGAGGCGACAGCTCGTGAATCGCGCGGGCGACCAGCTCTTTGCCGGTGCCCCGCTCGCCTGTAATCAGCACGTTCGCCGAGCTCCTGGCCGCCCGGGTGATCTGCTCCTGCAGCCGCTGCATCGCGGCGCTCGTGCCGACGAGGGCGCCGCTGCCGGCCTGGGCCCGCAGCGCGGAGGCCTCGGCCAGCGCGCGGTCGAGGCGCAGCGCAGTCTCGACGGCGATGAGCAGGGCGTCGGTGTTGAGCGGCTTTTCGAGGAAATTGAGCGCTCCGAGGCGCGTGGCCTGCACCGCGACGTCGATGGTCGCGTGGCCGCTCATCATGATGACCGGCACGTCGTTCTTCGACGCGCGCACCGACTGGAGAAGCGAAAGGCCGTCGCCGTCAGGAAGCGCGACGTCGAAGAGGCACAGGTCGTACTGGTGCTTCTTGAGCTTCTCGCTGGCGATGCGCACGCCGCCGGCCACATCGACTGCGTAGCCCTCGAGCGCGAGCGCGCGCTGAAGGGTCGTTAAGATGGCTGGTTCGTCGTCGACGATGAGCAAGTGCGCGCGGAGCATGCGGGCAGCGTAGCCGACCCCAGCGAAAGCGCGGCGTGCCTACTTGCCGGAGCCCGACCTGCGCAGCAGCGAGATGCTCGTGGTCATGAAGCGATCGCTCATGTGCAGCACGGGCATTTCGGCGATCTCGAATTCAGCCGCTGCGGTCATGATGCCGCGGGCGTAGACCACCGTGTATTCGCGGCCGAATACCAGCGAGGGCAGGGAGATTTCGGACACGGCGTAGTCGGTGCTCGACAAGCTTTCCTTGATCGAGCCGGCCACCATGTTGCCGATTTCCATGATGGCGTCGAGGTTGTCGTCGCTGACTTCGCGCTGCTCTTCGCCGAGGAGTCGGGACGACAGCAGCAGCATGAGCGGGCGCGACATGTTGAGCGACACGCTTCCGCTGTTTCGCCCCACGAGGCCGACGATGACGCTGATTTCGTGGACCGCCCGCACCAGCCTGCTCACGCCGACGGGTGTGGGCGTAATCTCGGTCATGCGCAGGCCCTTTTCGGTGCCCGACAGCGCAGCTTCAAGGAGGGTCGAGTCGACCTGGAGCTTCAAGTCTTTCATGGCTGGTCGTGGGCAATACGGCCGAAGTCGGCCAAAGAGAAGGGGCTTGTGGCGCGGGCCGATCGGTTCGAAAGGCGGGCGACGGCGCCGCGGCGATGTATGATTGCACTGACCATGCATCGCCCCCGGCTCGCTGCAGCAGCCCTTTTTTCGCTTGTTTTGGCCGCAGGCTGCGCCCCTCCCGCGCGACCGGCTGCGGTGGCCGCAGCAGAGGTGACGTCGGCGAAGCCCTCGACGCTGGAGGACGACGCGTTCGCGGACGCCGTGCGCGACCTTCTCGCGAGCGAGCCTTCCAGCGCGGCGCGGCTCAGGCGCCTGGGTCCCGTCGTGTCTGCGCAGCTCGCGCGGGCTGCCGCGCACTTTGCCGCTCGCGGCGGGGCCGAGCGCGCGCGGGCCGAAGTGGCGGGCGCCATGCTTGTGGTGCGCACGGGCGAGCTTCCGGGTGACCTCGGTCCGGGCGCGGCGAACGCCTTCGACGCAGCGGCACGCGCCCATGCGGCCGCCGGTGACGATGGCCGTGCGCGCGCGTCCTACGAGCTCTTGGCGCTCGTCGGAGGCCCCACGGAGCAGGCCGCCGCTCGCGAGCACCTCGCGGCCCTCGCGATGTGGACGCGGTCCCTCGCGGCGGGAGCTTCACCGGTCGAAGCGGCCGCGCGCCTGCAACAGCACGAGATGACGCGGAGGCTCTATGAGCCGAGCCAGTCGGCGCTCGATGCCGCGGCGAGCGCGACGACCGACTGGGTCACCAAGGCGATGGAGCTGCAGTCGGAAGTGCGCGCCGGCCGATCGCAGGCCGCGCGGAGCGAGCGCTACGAGGCGTTTCGGGCGTTGCAGGGCGGGGCGACCGCCCTCGCGGCGATCTACCTCCGCGATGGCGATGAAGCAGGCGCGCTCGCGGCCCTTCAGCGTGCGCGACTCCGCGAGTGGGTGCGACCGCGCGCGCTCGTCGCGAGCCTCGAGTCCGTCCGGACGAAGCGGAGCACTGAAGCGTGGCTCGAGGTGATTCGCGCGCTGTCGCCCGCCGCGGGAGCCGACGAAGACAGTGAAGACAACCCGGGCCTCGATCGCGATCTGTTGCTCGCCGCGATCTTCGGATCGGCGTCGAAGGCCTACCGTCTCGACCCGACCAATCTCGAGGTGGCGGCCGTGCTCGCAGACGCGATGCAGCGGGTCGGCCTCGCCGAAGCGAGCCCTGCTGTGCTGGGCGAGGCCGCGAAGGCGCACGCCCAGCCGGAAGGGCTTCGCGCGGCGCTCGGTCTTTCGATGCGGGCGGTCGCGATGTTGTCGCAGGCCGACGATGACGCGGGCGCGCGCAGAGCGTTTGCAGCCGCGCGTCCGGTGCTCAGCGCTGCCGACGCCGCGGGCGTCACCGGTGGTGCGGCGAGCTCTGCGGCGCTGCGGGCGATGATGGGGGCGATTGAGCTGCGAGGCGGCCACCTCGACGCGGCTCGGGCGCTGTTGTCGTCGTCAGCGGCGACGGAGCCTTCCGGCAGGGTGCTGCTCGCCCTCGCACGCATCGATCATCACCGGGGCAGCGAGGCCGCGGCGATGGTCAGCCTTGGGCGCGCGCGGGTCGCGGGCGACACGGTCGCCGATGTCGCGCTGCGCGGTGACGTGCTCCTCGCCACGAGCGATGTCGCGTTCGCGCAAGGCGACGCCGCCGCCGGGAAGGCGGCCCTCGACGAAGCGCTGCGGGGGCTGATTTTGGGCCGCGAGCGGCTTTCAGGGAGTGAGCGCGCGGCGACGGAGCGAAGCCTCGCTCGCGTGCTCGATCGCTTCGGGCTCGATGTCGCGGGTCAGCGCGCGCTCGACCGCGCCTTCGACGCGGCTCCGACCGACAAAGCTCAGCTCGGACAGACGGTCAGTCGCCAGGTTTCGCGTTCGCTCTCGCGGCTGGACCTGGCCGGCGCGCGCCTTGGGCTCGCGCGCGCGTCCGCCGCAGAGATGCCGGCGGAAGACCTTGTCTACAGCGCGCTGTGGGTGCGGCTTTTGGAGCGCAAACTCAAGGTGCCGTTCGACGCGCTCCCCGAGCGAATCCTCTCGCAGTCGCAGGGCGAAGGCGGCTGGGTCGGTCGCATCGCCGCGTTCGGCGCGGGCAAGCTCGCGGCGGGTGAGCTCGTGAGCGCCGCGAAGACCCCTGCGGAACGCACAGAAGCGCTGTTTTACGGCGCGTTCGAGCGATTGATCGCGGGCGATTCCAAAGGCGCCGAAGCTGGTTTCAAGCAGACGTTGTCGAGCGACGGCGCGGAGCTGGTCGAGGTCGACCTCGCCCGCGAGCTGCTCGGCGGAAGACCTTCGCCGGGCCAGCCACCTGCCAACGTCGTCATTCCCTGAACATGGCATTCGCTTCCCAGCGGGACATCCGCCACGCGCTCGACTGGGGCAGTCTCGCGCCGCTGCGCTTGCGCTCGCGCCTCGCGGCTCAGGGCGTTTACGCGGGGTCGCATAAGAGCGCGCGCCGGGGATCCGGCATCGAGTTCGGGGGCCACCGCGAGTACGCACCGGGAGACGATCTGCGGTGGCTCGACCGCCGCTCGCTGCTTCGCCACGATCGCCTCCTCGTCAGGCAGTTCGAGACCGAGACCGATCGCGCGCTTCGGCTGGTGGTCGACGCCACCGGATCCATGGCCTACCGCGGCGCGAAGGCGCCAGGCGCCAAACTTGCGTTCGCAGCGCTCGTTGCGGCTGCGCTGGGGCGCGTGTCGCTTGGCAACGGCGACCCGGTCGGGCTCGCGTTCATCGGCGGTCGGTCTGCGACACCTGTGCCCGTGTCGAGTGGTCGCGAAGCGTTCGAGCGTGTGCTCGGCGCGCTCGAGTCGATCGAGCCCGGCGGCGAGGCGCGCGCGGACGTCGCGATGCTCGACCGCGCGCTCGGCGCGCTCTCGCGTTCGGCGCGCCGCGGATCGGTCGTCGTCGTGCTGAGCGATCTGCTCGATCTCCCTGAAATCGCGGCCGATCGCATCTCGGCCATCGCGATGCGCGGCCGGACCGTCATCGTCGTGCGCGTGCTCGACCCGGACGAAGAGACGCTGCCGTTTGACGGCGCGGTTCGCCTCAAGAGCATGGAGGGCGAATTCGTCGTCGAGACCGATCCGGCGGCGACGCGCGACGGCTACGTAGCAGCGCTCGACGCGCTTCGGGCCCGCTGGGACGCAGCGCTCGTGCGCCGCGGAGGCAGTCTCGTGCTCGCCAGCACGGCCGACGATCCCGTTCGCGTGGTCCGCGCGATCCTCGCGGCCGCGCGGTAGCGAATCGCTCCCCGAGCGGCCGCGTGCTACCGGTCTGCCCGTGACCTTCGTCACCGCTCTCGCGCTCTCCATCGCTGCGCTCGTAGCGTTGCCCATCCTCGCGCACAGGTTGCGACGGGTGCGCGCGACGGAGCTGCGCTTTGCGGCGGCGCATCTCGTCGCGTCGGCCAAGCCGAGGGCTCGCCGGCGTTCGCGGCTCGAAGATCGCGCGCTCTTTGGCGTTCGCGCACTCGCGATTGTGGCGCTCGCGCTGCTCGGTGCATCTCCGTTCGTTCGCTGCTCGCGGCTGTCGATGCAGCGCAGCTCGGGCGCGTCGGTGGCGTTGGCGATCGTCATCGACGACTCGATGAGCATGCGCGCGTCCGCGTCGGGAGCCACGCGCTTCGATCGCGCATCGGGCGCCGCGCGCGAGCTCATGGCCTCGCTTCGGGAGGGTGACGCGGTTGCGATCGTGCAGGCCGGCGCGCCGTGCCGTGTGGCGCTTTCGGCGACCACGGATCTGTCGGCCGCGCGGGAGGTGCTTTCGCAGCTGCGCGTGAGCGATCGCGCGACCGATATCGACGGCGCGCTCGAGCTGTCGCGAGGACTGCTCGCGCAGCTGCCGCAAGTCGACAAGCGCGTCGTGCTGCTGAGCGATCTCGCCGACGGCGCGCCGCACTCGGGCCCGGTCGGCGAAGGCTCGGGCCTGCCGCTGTGGGCGCCGCTCGAAGATATCCGGGGCCGAGTTGATGATTGCGCGCTGCTCTCGGCCGATCGCGCCGGCGATCGCGTTCGCGTCAGCGGCGCCTGCTCCGCGGGCGCGACCGCGGCCGGGCGAGAAGTCACCGTGGCGCTCGGCGAGCAGGTGCTGGCACGGGGGATCGCGGGCGGATCCGCGGCGTTCGAAGTGTCGCTCACGCTGCCCACGGCTGCAGGCAGCGATCTCGTCGCGAGGCTCTCGGGCTCCGATGCGATCGCGGCCGACGACGTGGCCCCGGTGCTCGAGTCGCAGGGGCCCTCTTCGATCGCGGTGATCGCCGACTCGAGCGACGAGTCCGTGGCCACCGGAGGCGCGCCGGTGCTCGAACAGGCGCTCGCCGCGCTGCGCGTAGAGTTGCCCGTCCGGCCGCTGCCCGGGCTGCCCGACCGCGATGAAGACTGGGCGCCGTTCATCGCCGTCGTGCTCGATGATCCCGCGGGCCTGACTCCCGAGCTGCGGCGCGGACTGCAGCGATTTTTCGATCGCGGCGGCGTTGCGCTGGTCGCGCTTGGACCCAGATCGGCGAGGGCGCCGCTCGGAGCCACGCTCGAGCCCGTGCTGGCGCGTGCCGTCACGTGGGAGCGCTCGCCTGTGACCGGCGTCGATGCTGCAAGCGGAAAGGTCGGCCTCGACGAGTCTGCAGCGAGCCTCGTGGATCTCTCCGCGCCATCACGCGCCGCGCTCGCCGCGGACGATCGCGCGCAGTTCGAGTCGCTGCTCGCGTGGAAGGACGGCGCTCCGCTCTTTGCCCGCCGAAGTCTGGGGCGCGGCGAGGCGTGGATATCGACCTTGCCCTTCGCGGTCGATGCGAGCGATCTCGTGCTCAGGCCGGCGTTCCTCGCGCTCATCGATGTCTTCGTGGCGCGCGCGAGGGAGCGCGCGTCCTCGCGGCGAAGCGACGTAGGATCGGTGTGGCGCTTTCAAGGCGCTTCCAGCGTCTCCGCAACCGGTCCCGCGGGCGCGATCGCAGAAGCCCGCGACCGCGGGGCGCCGGTCGTCAAGCCCGCGCTCATCGGCGCCTACCGGGTGACGGTCGACGGTGCGACCGAGCTTCACGTAGCGGCTCCAGCGCTCGTCGAACTCGACACGCGGCCCCGCGCGCTGGCGCCGTCGGCCAAAGCTTCGGCAACCGGTGACACCCACGCCGATGTCGATGCCTCGCCCGGCATCGCTGTAGCGCTCCTCGCGCTGCTGACGATCGAGCTGCTCCTGCGCGTCCTCGGCGCCCAGCGTGAGCCTCGCGCAGGCGCTGCCGCGGCCGGCTGAGCTTCTCGCTTGCGCACGCCTTGCGACCATCGTACCTGCTGGGCGATGCACCCCCTGAAAGCTGCGATCGTCGCTGCGGCGCTCCTTGGCCTCACTTCCTGTGCCGGTGGCGGGCTCTACGGCCATACGGTGAACTACGCGCCGCTTGGTGATGAGTCGAAGGCCGTCTCGGGCGCGCGCGAGTACGATCCGGTGATGGCGCAGCGTCAGCCTGAAGAGTGGCGCAAAGGGAGCGTCACCCTGTTTGGTGTCGTCACCAACCGAGGCGGCTCCGGCGCCGCGGCGCGTCTCGCGCTCAGCGTTCGTCGTCTCGAACCCCGCAACCTGTGCGACAGCGCGCAAGATGAAGACACCTGCCGCGTGACGGTCAGCGACGCAGAGTTTGGCGCCGTGCATGCGCTGGCGACGCTCAAGACCGATGACGATGTCGGCGAGCACTCGATCAACGTGGGCTCGCTTGTGCGTATCGTGGGCACGCTTGAGGATGATGCCGACGCCGCGGATGGCGCGCCTGTGATCAAGGTGACCTATCTGCGTCACTGGCCGCGCTACTACTTCGTGACCCGCGCAGCTGCCGCGCAAATGCGGCAGTGATCGCCCTCTCGGCCGACGGTCGCTACGCCCGGCTCCCCGCCCTCGCCAGCGCGCATTCACACGCGTTCCAGCGCGCCATGCGCGGCACGTCGCAGCGCGCTGGGGTGATTTCCGACAACGACTTCTGGACGTGGCGCGGCCAGATGTATCAGCTCTCTTCTTCCCTGACGCCCGAGCGAATCGCAGCCATCAGCGCGGTCGCGTTCGAAGAGCTCTTCGCCGCGGGCGTGCGCACGGTCGGCGAGTTTCACTACGTTCACCACCAGCCCGACGGCACGCCCTACGAGCAGCGGACGCTGCTGTCGGAGCTCGTGATCGAGGCAGCGCTTCACGCCGGACTGCGCATCGCGCTGCTGCGCGTCGCGTATCACCGGGCCGGCCCCGGGCGGGAGGCCGAGCCGGGCCAGCTTCGCTATTGCGACCCGACCGTCTCCGACGTGCTGCGCGATGTCGACTCGCTGCGGTCGCGCTACGCAGGCGACCCGCGCGTGCGCGTCGGAATCGCTCCCCACTCGGTGCGCGCCGTGCCGCCGTCGTGGCTCCCGGAGCTGGCCGATTACGCCCGCAGATGCGACTTGCCGCTTCACATGCACGTCGCCGAGCAGCAGCGCGAAGTGGACGAGTGCCTCGCCGAGACCGGAAAGCGCCCCGTCGAGCTGCTCGCCGAGGCGGGCGCGCTCAGCGGACGCTTCGTCGCCGTGCACGCGACCAACCTGACGTCGGGCGAGGCCCGGCTCATGGGCGAAGCTCGCGCGTTCGCCTGCGTGTGCGCGACGACCGAGCGCGACCTCGGCGACGGACTGCCTGATTTGGCGTCACTTCGCGCCGCTGGCGTGCGCCTGTGCACGGGCATCGACAGTCACGTGATCACCGATCCGATCGAGGAGCTTCGCGCCCTCGAGACGCATGAGCGGCTGCGCTTGCGCCGGCGGGTCACGTTCGCGCCCGCGTCGCGGACGCCCGCCGAGCAACTCTGGGACGAAGGCTCGCTGCACGGGGCGCTGGCGAGCGGGTTTGACGATTGCGGGGGCGAAATCGAGATCGATCTCGAGCACCCATCGCTTGCCCTGGTCGAGCCTGACCAGCGCCTCGACGCGATCGTTTTCAGCGGCAGCTCGGCAATCGTGCGAAAGGCCGCGCGCTGATTCGCCGCTGAGCTCCGCCGCAAGCGGCGCTTCCGCTCGCGCGCGCTTCGCGATAAAATCCGACTTCATGTCGCCCCCGCCCGGCCCTGACTCGCCCGCCGTCATGGCGCGCGTCCACGAGGGGCTCGAGGTCGTCGATCACCTCGTCCGCCAGCTGGGCCGCACCCTCGGACCCAAGGCCGATCGCGACGAGCTCCGCGCCGTCGGGCGCGAGGCCGCGCTCATCTCCGCTCGTTCGTTCGACGAAGCTCGGGGCGTGCCGTTTCGTCGGTGGGTGAACCTCCGTGCGCGCGGCGCCATGATCGATTCGGTGCGGGCGAGCAGCAACCTTCCGCGCCGCGTGCACGCCCGACTGCGCGCGCTCGAGGCCTCCGATCGCATGCAGAGTGCATACATCGAGGACGATTGCGCCAAGCCGACGCCGAGCGAGGTCGAAGCCGATGCGCGACTGTCGAGCTACCTCGCGGGTCTCGCGACAGCGATGGCGGTGGGCCTGATCGCGCCCGTTGCGGCCGGAAGCGGCGACGTGTCCGAGGTGCCCGACGGCGGCGAAAGCGCCGATGAGCAGCTCGCGCGCGCGCAGATGATCGCCCTCGTGCGTGCGGCGATGGAGCGGTGCTCAGACGCGGAGCGCACGCTCATCGAGCGCCATTATTTCGAGGGTGTGACGTTCGAGCAGGCCGCGCGTGAGATCGGCCTGTCGAAGAGCTGGGCGAGCCGGCTCCACGCCCGCGCGATCGAAGGCATCGCCCGTTCGCTCGGCGCCTAGCGAACGCCGCTCCGCAACTTGTGCGGGCGCGCGCCGAGGGGCCCGCGAGCAGGAGACTTTGCACATGTTGGTTCGCGGTCCTGGCGAGCGCGCGGCGCCGTCGCCGATCACTTCTTTGGGCAACGCGCGCGTGACGCCCCCTGCATCCCCCGGCGCGGCGGCGGATGCCTCCCCGTTCGCGCAGCTCGTCAACAAGCTGGGCGCCGAGCTCGAGCGCGGAGAGCGCACTGTCGCCGTCGCTCTCGCGCCCCGTGGTGGCGGCGCCGACCTCGGACCGGCTGAGTTGCTCGCGTTGCAGGCCGGCATCTACCGCTACAGCGAAGCGGTCGACCTGGCGGCCAAGCTCGTCGACCGCGTGTCGAGCGGGGTCAAGACCGTCATCCAGGGACAGTAGCTTTGCTGTCTCCGTGCTAACTTCAGGGAGGTGAGCGGCGAGCGCGTGTTGGTTGCGATGAGTGGCGGCGTCGATTCGTCGGTCGCGGCCGCGCGCCTGCTTCGCGCGGGCTACGACGTCGTCGGGTGCACGCTTCACCTGTGGGACTACCCGGAGGAGACGTCCGACAAGGCCCGCTGCTGCGCGCCTGAAGATCAGTACGACGCCCGCCGAGTGGCCGATTTTCTAGGCTTCCCGCATTTTTCGTTCGACCGCAGGGCGCTGTTTGCCGAGCGCGTCGTAGCCCCGTTCGTCGAGGCGTATCTCGCCGGCGAGACGCCCAGCCCGTGCACCGCGTGCAATCGCGGGGTGAAGCTGACCGAGCTGTTCGGCATCGCCGACCGCCTCGGGGCCTCGAAGGTCGCCACCGGTCACTACGCGCGGCTGGGCGACGACGGGGGCGTTCCCTTTCTCGCCACCGGTCGTGACGACACCAAAGACCAGAGCTACTTTTTGTACGCGACGCCGCAGGCGCAGCTCGAGCGGCTCGTGTTCCCGCTCGGAGACAGCACCAAGGCCGAAGTTCGCGCTGAGGCCGTGACCAGCGCGCTGCCCGGGGCGACCAAAGGCGAGAGTCAGGAGCTCTGCTTCGTCGGCGACGGCGCGGGGGCCTATGCGAGCTTCGTCGAGGCGCGCGCGCAGGGCCGCGTGCGTCCGGGGCCCATCGTCGATGCCGCCGGCCGCGTCGTGGGGGCTCACGCGGGGGTGCACCGTTTCACCGTCGGCCAGCGAAAAGGTCTGGGCGTTGCGCTCGGCACGCCGGCCTTCGTGCGCGCGATCGACGTCGACACCGCCACGGTGCACCTTGGCAGCGAGGAAGCCCTCGGCTGCGGCGAGGCCCGCCTCGACGACGTGGTGCTCGCTCCCGGCGTGAGCCTCCCGCGCCGCGCGCAGGTGCGTGTAAGATACAGGCATCACGGGGCCGACGCGACGGTGTCCGTTTCGGAAGGCGGCGCGCGCGTCGTATTCGACGAGGCCACGCGCGCGGTCGCACGCGGACAGATCGCGGTATTTTACGATGGCGATCGCGTGCTGGGTGGGGGCCGTATCGCAGCGATTTCGAGCCGCTCTTCGGCGCCGCTGCGAGCCGCGCCGTGAACGCGGGCTGCAGCCTGCTGAGGGTGTGCGCGGCAACGCTCGCGCTCGCGCTCGCGCTGGTGGTTCCCGCCGCGGCTTGCTCCATCGCGGGCGGCCAGGGATCGGTCACCGGCTCGCTCGACGTGCCGGACTGCTGGAGCGGCGCGTTCAACCTGAGCCCGGATTTTTTCGCCGCGGTTCCCTATCGCGATCAAATGCTGCTCCGGGTGCAGAGCGGAGGCGACTACCAAACCTTCTCCGACGGCGTGTCGATCCTCGTCGACGACGTACCCAGGATTCGCGGGGGACTGCTCGGCCAGGCGCTGCCGGTGGCGCTCGCGCCCGGCGTGACCGCTCCGGGCGTGCCCGTCGAGGCGGTGCCGGACCCGGCGCTGGTGCACGTTGCACTTTATTTGCAGCGCTCCTGCCGCGTCGAGACGCCGGCCCTGTATGCGACGCGCGCCGTCACGTTGAACGCCGACGGCTCGTGCGGAGGGCCCGCGTCGGCGCCCGCGAACTGCTCGGGGAGCGCCGGTTCGTTCCCGCCGGTGGCCGCCAGTACGATCACGTTTACGAACCTGTTCTCCGGCGATCCCGAAGAAGCCGAAGCCGACCGGCGCCTCACCGACGCGACCTTCGACGTCTACCTCGCCGATCCGCGGGAGGCCTGCCCCGGAGGCCTCGGGCCGCCGCCGCGCTGTCGCGGTCATCTGACGGGCTCGTTTCGCTTCTATTTTCAGCGTGGCAAGCCGGCGCAGCCGTTTCCGTGACGTTCGCGAAGTTGGCGGCCGATCGCGACCGGGATTCGCGCGTGGGCGCCGGTCGCCGCCTTGCGCGGGCGCCGCGAGGTCGATACGATCAAGTCGCCGTGCCTACCTCTGCCACTGCTCGGAATCGTCTGCCTGCGCTGGTCGGCGCGGCCGCGTTTTCGCTCGCTCTGAGCGGGCTGGCCGAGGCTCGCCCGACGCTGCTGGTGACGGGAGGCGGCGCACTCGACAAGGCGCGCGCCGCGTGGGCTCAGGCTGACTTCGAAGTCGCTGAGGCGGCCTACGCCGAGGCGGTCGAGCGCGGCGCGCTGGGCCGTTCGGACCTCGTCGAGTGCTACGCCCACCTCGGTGCGTCCCGCTTTATCGTCGGAAACAAGGACGGCGCGTTGTCGGCGTTCCGGCTCGCCGCCGCGGTCGATCCGCAGTTTGAGGTGCCGCCCGAGTCCGGCAAGAAGGCCGCCCAGCTGGCCGACTCCGCCCGCAAGCAGGCGACGCCGATCAAGCTCGACGCCGGCGCGCCGTCGCACGTCGCATCCGGCGCGCCGTTTGCGGTGAACGTGCTCATCGATCCTGCGCAGGTCGCGTCGATGTCGCGCGTCGGGCTGCTCGTGCGCGACCGCTCCGGGGGCGTCATTTACCGCTTCGAGCAGCCGCCGCACGCGCTCGTGAACTTTCGCGTACCGGGCCCCATGGTCAAGCCTGGGGTCGACCTCGCGGTTCGCGTCGACGCGCTCGACGTTCACGACAACCAGCTCGCCGTGGCCGAAGTGCAAGTTGAAGTGAGCGGTTCTCCCATGACGGGGGGCGTGTCCGAGCGCCAGTCTGCCGCTGCGTCCGCGAGCGGCAGCTTCTGGACCACCCCATGGCCGTACGTGATCGGCGGGGCGCTCCTCGCAGCGGGCGGCGTCGGCGCCTATTTCGTGCTTCGATCTCCCAGCGACGTGAGCCTCGGGGCCGCGCGCGTGCAGCCCAACTAGGAGCATCGGTGGCACAAGTCCCCAGGCAAAATGTGAGCGATGCGATGAACAACCCGCCGGGCGGCCAGAGCGCGTCGCACGCCGGAACCTATTTTCTGGGCCGATACAGGGTGGTCGACGAGATCGGCGTCGGCGGCATGGCCAGCGTGCATCTCGCCCGCATGGACGGACCCGGCGGATTTCAAAAGTGGGTCGCCATCAAGCGCATCCACCCGCACCTCGTCGAGGACGAGAGCTTCATCCAGATGTTTCTCGATGAGGCGCGCGTAGCGGCCCGCATCTCCCATCCAAACGTCGCCACGGTCTTCGAGCTCGGAAAGCACGAGGAAACGTACTGGATCGCGATGGAGTACCTCCACGGCGAGCCGCTTCGCGAGCTGATGCGCCGCACCGAGGAGCTCGGCACCACGGTGCCGCCGGAGATCGCTTGTCGCGTGATCGCAGACGCCGCCGAGGGTTTGCACGCAGCGCACGAGCTGCTCGGAAAAAACGGCGAGAAGCTCAACCTCGTGCACCGGGACGTCACCCCGCACAACCTGTTCGTCTCTTACGACGGCAGCACGAAGGTGGTCGACTTCGGCATCGCGAAGTTCGCGTCGCGCATGTCGTCGACGCGCGCGGGCACGCTGAAGGGCAAGCTCGCCTACATGTCGCCCGAGCAGGTTGCCGGAGAGCCCATCGACCGTCGCACCGACGTTTTCGCGCTCGGCGTGGTGCTCTGGGAGCTGACGACCGGCCAGCGTCTTTTTCGCATGGAGAGCGACCTCGACACGCTCGCCAAAGTCCAGGAGTGCAACGTCCCGCGTCCCAGCACGATCGTTCGGGGCTACCCGGTAGACCTCGAGAAAATCGTGATGAAGGCGCTCTGCAAAAACCGGAACGAGCGCATCAAAACAGCGCGCGAGTTTTCGCGGTCGCTGCAGGCGCTGCTCATGCAGCGCGGCTTGTTCGTGGCGAGCGACGAAGTTGCAGGATACACGCGATCGATCTTCAAAGATCGCATCGAAAAGCGCGATGCGCACTTGCGCTGGGCCGCGGAAGTCACCCAGACGATCAGCCTTGGCGCTTCCGACCGCGCATCGGTGCTCGATCCGGACGACATGTCGATGCGCTCCGACCCTGCCTCTGGCGTGGTTGGAAACGACAGCATCGAGACGTTCATCGCGCCGATTAAGCGCGACGGCGACGCGCGCGTATCGAGCCGCTCGATCGACGACGAAGACCACGAGCGGGAAGACGGCCCTACGATCATGTCGGCTGCGCCCGAGCTCAGCGACGACGACGGCGACGACAACGACTCCACGGTCGTGAACGTTAATGTCGCGCGCGAAGAGCGCGTCGGCGGCCCTGCGCCAGCCGCCGGGCGTCCCGCGGCCTTGAACCGTACGGTGCCGATGAACGTCGATCAGGCCACATCGGTCGCGCTGCCGCCGAGGGCCGCTCCCGCGCGCGCGCCGCTCGCCGGTCCCGCCCCGTTGCCTGCGGTGGTGGTCGATGCGCCGCAACCCAACTCGGCCTCGGCCTCGGCCTCGGCGCGCGCGCGCTTGCCGACGATGCCTCCGTCGGGCCGCGCTTCGCCGCTGCAGGGGCTGTTTCCGATGATGCCGCCATCCGCGGAGGCGCAGGGCAGCGCTCCCGTGCCGACCGGCGGCTACTTTCAGCCAGCGCCGCCGGCGGGCCAGGCGCCGTTAGCGGCCTCGGCAGCGGCCAGCACCATGCAGCTTCCCGCGGCTCGCTCCGGGGTGCCCATCTGGGCCGTTGCGGTGCTGTCGGGCGTCTCGGCGCTCGTCCTGCTGATCGCGATCTATTTCTTCGTCGCGTCTCCGAAGCAGGCTCCCCCGGCCGGGTCGTCGTCGCCGGTGGTTCTGTCGACGAACGGGCCGTTCGGAGCTGCTCGTGCGCGTTTCGGCGAGGCTGCGACCCCTTCGGCTTCGGCGCCGGCCGCGAGCGGAGCGCCGGCTTTGGCGGCTTCAGCCCCTGCCGCGGTTGCCCTTGGGAGCGCGAGCGCGACCGCGGCCGCGCCCGTCGCAGGCGCTGCGACTGCGGCCCCGACCCCGGCTCCAACCCCGGCTCCAACCGCGACTCCGACTCCGACTCCGACCGCTTCGCCCACGAAGCCGCCTCCTGTGGCTGCGACCGCGAATACGGGGCATGCAGTCGCCACCGCTACGGCCGCGCCTCCCGCCACGGCGACGGCGCCCAAGCCGTTCGCGCTGCCGCTGCCGGCGTCGCCTTACGGCAGCGACGACGCGACCGGGCAGCTCACGGTGGTGTGCAGTCCGAAGTGCGACGCGGTGTTTGACGGCCTTACGCCGTTGTCGCTGCCGGTCGTCAAGCAGCGCCTGACGGTAGGAAGTCACCGCATCAAGGCCGTGTGGACCAACCCTTCAGCCTCCCAGACGATCAGCGTGATGATCATTGCGGGCAAGGTCGACGTCGAGCGCGCGACCCGACCGCAATGAGGCTCGTTTTGGCGGCCGCGGCGAGCCATTTGCTCCTCGGCGCCTGCGCGACGCCCAACGTCAGCTTCGAAGTCGACGTGCCGCGCGCGCTCGTCGCCGATGCCGCGTGGATCGAGGTCGGCGCGTTCGCCGGTGGATGCCCCGCCGCGA
This sequence comes from Myxococcales bacterium, assembly GCA_947473045.1. Taxonomy (GTDB): domain Bacteria; phylum Myxococcota_A; class Polyangia; order Polyangiales; family Polyangiaceae; genus JANYHY01. The sequence goes on from CANJCO010000012.1 coordinate 39,475, forward strand.
TCGAGCTCGCGGGTGGTCTCCCCAACTCGGGCTATGCCGCCCGCGTCGCGTTCGCTCCCGATGCGCCTCGAGCGATGGGCAGGCTGTCGTCAGGTACCTACGGCTTCGCGGCCGTCGTGCGGGCCTCCGACTGTCATGTGCTCGCAGCCGGCTGTGCGGCCGTCGACGTTACGCGGGCCCGCGACGTGCACGTCGTCACCCGGGCGGCGAGCTCTGCCGCATCGACAGCGTGCGGTGCGGGCTCGGTGTGCAGCGCCGCACGGTGCGTTCCGCCAGCGGGCGCGGATGATCCGTCCTTCGGCGCGGATTGCTCGATGCAGCTGGTCGGCGCCGGTCCCCTTCCGTCGCGCTCCACGTTCGACGCCACGCAGGTAAGCCAGCCGTCGGTCGTCGCGCTCGGGGACGGGTTTCTTGTATCTTACACGGAATTTGTTGCGTCAGACGGGAGCGCTCAGCTGACGCTCGTGCCTCTGGGCAGCGAAGGCGGCGCCGCAGGCGAGCCGGCGACGGTCGCGCTCGAAGGCTACTGCGCCGGCACGTTTGGCGGCGACGCCACGGCGCTCGCGGTGCGTTCGTCCGGCGCGGGTCTGCTCGTGAGCGCGCGGCCGCCGTGTCCGTCGAAGAGCGGCTACGAGCTGTTTGCGATCGGGGCCGACGGCTCTGTCGGATCGCACGCAGTCTCGGTTTCTTCGCAGGCCCCAGGGCCGCGCATCTTGCTGTCGGGCCGCGCGCTCGCGCTGGGCTCCGCGCCGGGGTCGTTCGTGCTCGCCTCGCGCGTCGACGGCGTGTCGGCGGTCGCGACCAGCGACGGAAAGACGCTCGGCGTTCCCCGGCTCTTCGGCGATCCGGCAGACTCCGCGGCGAGGGTCGCGCGAGGCTCCGGCGTGCAGATCGTCGCCGCCGAAGGACCGGCGAAGAACGGCGTCGACGCAGGCGCGCCGGCGAGCCGGGTGGCCCGCGTGCACCTGCTCGCCGCGGGCGCGAGCCCCAGTTCTTTTTCGACCAGCCCCGATGATCAGGTCGCGATGAGCCTGTCGACGGTTGCGGCCACGGGCGCGCGCGCGATGCTCGTGACCGACGGCGCGTTTGCGGGAAGCGACCTCAACATCCGCAGCTACGATCTCGCCCAGCCCGCCGGGCGGGTCGACGCCATGATCGGGGTGCCGGGCGGAACGGGACCGCTCCTCGCGCTCGACGCGGTCGCGCTCGGCGACAGGCTCTTCATCGTCGCAGCGCGGTCGCGCGCGGTGACCGCGATCGCCGTGGGTGGCGCGCTTTCAACGCTCGACGCGTTTCGCGCTCGAGCGGTGCCCCTGGCCGACGATCTCCGCGTGCCGGGCACGTACATCGACGGCGCGGTGTCGATCGCGGCCACTTCGGCCCGCGTCGCGGTCGTTTGGTCGAGTCGCAAGGATCCAATGACCCAAAACGACGTCATAGGCGGCTACGCTGTGTTCGCATGCCGATGAAAGCGCCAAAAGAACACCGACTGACTGCCCTCGTTGGCGAAATCGCCCCGACCGGGGAGGGGGTGGTGCTGGTCGAGCACCGCGGCGAGCGTCGCGCCGTCTTCGTGAGGGGAGCGGCCTTTGGTGACGAGCTCAAGCTCGCGGTCGACTTCGAGCGACGGCCTGCGCGCGGCCGCATCCTCGCCGTCGCCCAGCCGAGCCCGTCGCGCGTCCCGGCCGAGTGCCCCGACGCGAGCCGCTGCGGCGGATGCGATTATATGCAGATTGCACGCGATTCCCAAATCGAGCTGCACGCGGCCCACGCTCGCGCCGCGCTCCCCGCCGCCTTTGGTGACCAGCCGGTCAGTATCACCCGCGCCGCGGTGGCGCTGCGTTACCGCACGCGCGCGCGGCTGCATGTCCGGGTCAGCGGCGGCCGCGCGGTCGTAGGGTTCTTCGCGCCCGAGACGCACCATCCGGTCGAGACCGGGACTTGTGTCGTGCTGGCGGTGCCGCTCGATCACGCCCGCGCCGCCGTTGGCGCGCTCCTCGAGGGGGCGGTCGGGCAGGGCGAGGCGAGGCTCGCGCTCGGCGTCGATCGCAAGCCTGTGCTCGACCTCACGTGGGACCACGATCTGCCCGGCTCCGTCTTTTCGCGGGCCGAGCAGGGCGTCGCCAATGGCACGTGGGCGGGGCTTCGCTTCATCACGAAGGGATCGTCGCGCCCCGCAGTCGTGGGCGACCCGACTCCCTGGATCGCGGGCGCCGACGGCGAGCCGCTTGAGCTTGCGCCGGGGGGCTTCGCTCAGGCGAGCGAAGAGATGAACGTCGTGCTCGCGCGCTACGTCGCCGAGCAGGTGCCGGCGGGTCTGCGCGTAGTCGAGCTCTACGCGGGGGCCGGCAATTTCAGCGTGCTGCTCGCGCGCGCCGCCAGCAAGCTCATCGCGGTGGAGTCCGACGCGCCCTCGTGCGAGGCCGCCCAGCGCAACCTCGAGCGCCGGGGTCTTCGCGCGACAGTGGTGGCGCAAGACGCGTCGGAGTACGCGGCCTTCGCCGCGGACGTGGTCGTCCTCGATCCGCCCCGCACGGGAGCCGCGAAGATGGCCGCGGCCCTCGCGAAGACGAACATCAAGCGCATCGTCTACGTCTCGTGCGATACGCGCACCCTCGCCCGCGACCTCGCGACGCTCTCGGCGGGCTACGACATCGCCCGCGTGGCCGGCTTCGAGATGTTCCCCCACACCAGCCACGTCGAGACGGTGGTCACGCTCGTCAAGCGTCGCCCATCGTGAAGACGCCGATCGACGCCCGCCTGCGAGACGAGGCGTCGCGCTTTCAGCTGCGCTACCGGTGCGACGACTGCGTGCACTTCGACGCCGCGCGCGAGCAGTGCACGCACGGGTATCCGACCGCACCGCACCGCGTCGGCCTCGACGGCGAAGTGCTTGTATTTTGCAAAGAGTTTGACGTCGGCCCATGAGGTCGCACCCGCCGGCGCTCACGACCCTCGCGCGTCAAGTGCTGGCCCGTGAGGTCGGCCTCGCAAAAGGTGCGCGCGTGCTGGTGGCCGTGAGCGGCGGTCCCGATTCGATGGCGCTCCTCGACGTGATGGCGCGCTTGCGAAAGCCGCTCGGCGTGCAGGTTTGCGCGCACGGCGTCGATCACGGTCTGCGCGAGGAGGCCGGCGCCGAGCTCGCCCTCGCCGAGGCTCACGCGCGATCGCTGGGCGTGCCGTTCGCGTTCACGCGGGTGACGCTCGAGTCAGGCGGCAATCTTCAGGCGCGCGCGCGCACGGCCCGGTACGCCGCGCTGCGAGCCGCAGCGCTCGCGGCGCAGTGCGCGCAGATCGCGACAGGTCACCACGCAGACGACCGCGCCGAGACGGTGCTGATGCGGCTGCTTCGCGGCTCGGGTCCGTCGGGGCTCGCCGTGCTGCCGCCGGCGGCGGGCGACCTCATCCGCCCGTTCATCCGCGCGCGCAAGGCCGTGGTGATGGCGCACCTGTCCCGCCACGGCATCGCGTTCGCCAGCGATCCGTCGAACGCCAGCGCGCGGTTTTTGCGCGTGCGGGTGCGCTCCGAGCTCATGCCGCTGCTCGAGTCGCTCGGACCCGGCGTGATCGAGCACCTTTGCGCCCTCGCCGATCAGCTCTCAAACGCGCCAAAACCTGCGCTCTCTCTGCCCCGCGCCACGCAGTCCGCGCTCGCGCTGCTCGCCGAGCGTCGCACCGGAGAGGTGCTGCTGCCGGGCGGGCTGGTGGTGCGCGCCGAGGCGAAAAAGCGCTCGGGCCCGCGCGCCGCGTCCGCGCTGCCGGCGGCGCCCAATTGCGAAGAAGTGTGAAAATACGGGGCCCCCGCCGGGTGGAAGCCTCGTCTTTTCGATGGTAAGTGCTTAAACCAAAGCTACGCTCAGATTTTGGCGTTACGCCGCCCGCTCCCGCTCGTTTTCTCCGAGGTCATTCGTGAAGCAATCGCACAAGACGGTCCTGCTGTGGGTCCTTCTGCTCCTGATGTTCGCGGGCATTTATCTCTTTTTGCAGCCCGCCGAAAAGAAGACTCCGGTCGCGTTCAGCGAGTTCGTGACCGACGTTCGCGCGGGCCACGTCGACGAGATCCGCATCAAAGATCGCGACTACAGCTATCACCTGCGCTCGACTGAGTCGGGCAAGGGAGGTCAGCGCGAGACGGTCGGTCCGTTCGCGGACGAGCAGCTCGTCGCCACGCTCAAGCCCGAAAAGGCCGACGCGCCCGCTCCGAAGATCACGTTCGAAAAAGACGAGGGCTCGCCGGTGTGGTCGAGCACGCTCATCTCGATCGTGCCCATGATCTTCATCATGGTGATGTTCATCCTCTTCATGCGACAGCTCCAGGCTGGCGGGGGCAAGGCGATGAGCTTCGGCAAGTCGAAGGCGCGCATGCTGAGCGACTCGCAGAACAAGGTCACCTTCGCGGACGTGGCGGGCGCCGACGAGGCCAAGGACGAGGTCGAAGAGATCATCGCCTTCCTGAAAGATCCAAAGAAGTTCCAGCGCCTTGGCGGACGCATTCCCAAGGGCGTCTTGATGATCGGCCCGCCGGGCACCGGCAAGACGCTCCTCGCGCGCGCCATCGCCGGCGAGGCCGGGGTGCCGTTCTTCAGCATCTCGGGCTCCGACTTCGTAGAAATGTTCGTCGGCGTCGGCGCGAGCCGCGTGCGCGACCTGTTCGAGCAGGGCAAAAAACATGCACCCTGCATCATTTTCATCGACGAGATCGACGCCGTCGGTCGGCACCGCGGCGCCGGCATGGGCGGTGGTCACGACGAACGCGAGCAGACGCTCAACCAGCTGCTGGTCGAGATGGACGGCTTCGAGTCGAGCGAGGGTGTCATCATCATCGCCGCGACCAACCGTCCCGACGTCCTCGACCCGGCCATCCTCCGCCCGGGCCGCTTCGACCGCCGTGTCAACGTGTCGCGCCCCGATGTGCGCGGTCGCGAGGCCATTCTGCGCGTGCACACCCGCAAGACGCCGCTGTCGCCCGACGTCGACCTCGAGACGATCGCTCGCGGCACGCCCGGCTTCGCAGGAGCCGACCTCGAGAACCTCGTCAATGAAGCCGCGCTGCTCGCCGCGCGCCAGGACAAAGACGCTCTGGGCATGACCGACTTCGAGATGGCCAAAGACAAAGTCATGATGGGCGCCGAGCGCCGCTCGATGGCGATGACCGAGGCCGACAAGTGGAACACCGCCGTTCACGAGGCGGGCCACGCGGTCATCATGATGCGGAACGTCGATCACGATCCGGTCCACAAAGTGACCATCATTCCGCGCGGACGCGCCCTCGGCGTCACCATGCCGCTGCCCAGGGGCGACGTGCTTGGCCGCACCAAGGAGCAGTTCGAGGCGCAAATTCAGAGCGCGCTCGGCGGCCGCATCGCCGAAGAGATCTTCTTCGGCAAGCTCTCCACCGGCGCCAGCAACGACATTCGTCAGCTCACCTCCATCGCCCGCTCGATGGTGTGCGAATACGGCATGAGCGAAAAGCTCGGGCCGCTCGCGTACGGAGGCGAAGAGAGCTCGCCGTTCCTCGGCCGCGATTTCACCCAGCGCACCCAGGACTACTCGCAGCAGACCGCGCACGAGATCGACCAGGAAGTGCGCCACATCATCGACGCCCAGTACGCGAAGGTGCGCGAGCTGCTCACGACCGAGAAGGCCAAGGTCGAGGTCATCGCCAAGGCGCTCATGGAGCGCGAGACCCTCGACGAAACTGAGCTGAAGCTGCTCTGGGACGGGCAGACGCTCGCCGAAAAGCCGCGGATTGTCATTCCGACCTACGCGGAGAAGGACAAGCAGAAGAAGGAGCGCAAGGTCGCCTCGATCTTCGGCGTTCCCGCGAAGCCTGCCACGGGCTGAGCGCCCTTTACCGCCCGCTGTGAAAGCGGCGCTTCGGCTGACCCCGGAGCGCCGTTTTTCTTTTTGTGCGCCCACGGCGGGAGCGGCAGACTGTTCACACGCCTGAACGTGGGTGTTCACACGCCTGAACGCGGGTGTTCACACGCCTGAACGTGGGTGTTCACACGCCTGAACGTGGGTGTTCACACGCCTGAACGCGGGTGTTCACACGCCTGAACGCGGGTGTTCACACGCCTGAACGTGTCGCGAGCGGTGCGCGGCCGGACCGCCCCCAAAGAAAAAGCCCCCCGCCTGCGAAGGCGGAGGGCTCGTTCGGTCACGCGAGGAGCTCGCCGTGGGCCTCCCGCGCTTGCGGGCAGGAGGCCTGCGGCTTCATTGCACCGGGTCGGGGTTGACGCCGTGCGCCCGCGCGTTTTGGCAGCCAAGCTCGACGCCGGTGGGCCCGGTGCTCGACTTGACGATCTTGAACTCGACGCGGCGGTTCTTTTCCCAGGCGCTCTCGTCGTGTCCGTTGTCGTCGGGGCAGTACTCGCCGTAGCCCTTCGCGCGCAGCTTGGTGCGATCGACGCCGCGTGAGATCAAGGCGGCGACGACGGAGTTGACGCGCTCCTGGGTGAGCTTGAGGTTGTAGTCGTCGGGGGCGCGCTCGTCGGCGTGGCCCTGGACTTCCATCAGCGTGAACTCGGGGTGGTGGATGATGGTCGTCGACACGGCGTCGAGGATCGGGTTCGACTCGGGCAGGATCTCGGCGCTGGCCGTCTTGAACTTGATCTTCTGCAGGATGACGATGTTGTTGTCCTGAATGATGACGTCGCCCTTGTCGGGGCAGCCGTCCTCGTCCTCGAAGCCGTTGAAGGTCTCGGGCTCGTTCGGGCATTTGTCGACGACGTCGAGGAGGCCGTCCTTGTCGTTGTCGGGATCGGGGCAGCCGTCTACGTCCTCGAAGCCGTCTTTGTCTTCGGGATCGTTGGGGCACATGTCGACCTTGTCGAGGATGCCGTCCTGGTCGTTGTCGGGGTCGGGGCAGCCGTCCTTGTCCTGGAAGTTGTCGCGGTCTTCCGGAACGTCGGGGCACTTGTCTTTCGAGTCGAGGATGCCGTCGCCGTCACGGTCGCCGTCGTTGCCCTCGGGGCAACCGTCCTCGTCGTGGTCGCCGTCGCGGTCTTCGGGCTCGTTCACGCAGCGATCGTCGACGTCGAGGATGCCGTCCTGGTCGTTGTCGGGGTCGGGGCAGCCGTCTTCGTCCTTGAAGCCGTCGAAGTCCTCGGGCTGGTCGGGGCACTGATCGAGGTCGTCCTTGTAGCCGTCTCCGTCGCGGTCACCGATCGAGGGCTCGAAGATGAACCCGATGAAGCCGCGTCCATCGGCCGCTTGAAAGCCTTGCGTGTAGCGCGTGCCGCCGCCGAGCATCAGGTAGCTGTTGCGCTCGACGAAGAGCTTGATGCCGCCAGCGACCTCGTTCGACATCTTGTAGGTGCTGTCGGACGAGCCGGTGATTTGATAGGTGCCGTACGTGTCGACGACGAGGTCGAGCACTTCGGTCGCGCGAAACGAAAGACCGAGGCCGTAGGTCGCGAGCTGACCGTCGGTGACCTTGCCTTTGGCGTCGGGGCCAAGGTTGGTGAGCACGGTGGAGCTGGCGCTGTGCGCGCGCATGCCGGCGTTGAGGCCCACTTTGAAGCGGCCGGTGCTGCCGAAGTGTTTGTCGGCGATGAGCTGCGGCCAGACGAAGTAGCCGGGCTCGGCGCCCGCGCTCTTCGGCGCGTCGCTTACGGGAACGCCGCCCTGGAGCGCCAGCGACAGGCCGAGGCCGCGATCGACGCGCAGGATGCGCCATTTCGCGTGCGCCCCGACGAAGCCGAGGGTCTGCGAGTCGAGCGACCTGGTCGTCCAGCCGGCGACGGCGGGCTGCGGGTTGGCGGGGTCGGTGTTGTTGACCTGAACGTCGCCCGCCATGAAATTGATTGGCAGATCGAGGCCGACGGCGACGTGATTGAAGAGGCCGAGGTTGAGCTGCAGCGTGCCTTGAAACGAGTGCGCGATGAGGGCGCCCGTGCGGCCGGCCTGCTGGTTGCCGTCGAGTCGTAGAAGCGAGCGGCCGTAGTCGATCACCAGTCCGAGGCTGAAATCGAGGTGCCCGAGGATTTCAGACCCGTTGGTCGCGTAGTAGCCCTTCGAGTCCATCGCGGGCCGAAACAGGTGGGTGTCGAGACCTTCGCCGTTGTTTACGAAACCGTCCTCGGCATGGGCGGCAGTGGCGGCGGTGGCGACTCCTGCAGCGATGGCATACGCGGCGAACCTGCGGATTAAGACAGCTCTCATTAGGGACGGTTCCTCGGGTTGGTGGACTGCGGCGCCCTGCGTGCGCCGCGGCCGGCGGTCGCAGTTCACAGGCGTCATGGGGCGGCGAGCCCCGAAAAGGCCTCAGAAGCTATCACGGGGGGTCACGGCTGACGACAATCTGCTAACGTTTCGTGGCCCATGTCCGCTCCCCGCGCGCCATGGAGCCACGCTCTGCCGTCGGCGTCGCTCCTCGCTCTTGTGCTCGTCACGGCGCCGACGCTCGCGTCCGCCGATGGCTTTGGCGGCAAGTGGAAGCAGAGCGCGATGCGCGTCGATTACAAAGTGCAGGCGTGGCCCGTCGACGTCTGCGGCCCGCCGCCCGCGAGCGAATCGATCGGCGGCGGCGAGTCGATTACGGTCACCGAAGAGGGCGACGAGCTGACGTTCGTCGGCGGCGGGCGCACCTACAACTCGCGCCAGTGTTACGACAACGAAGTGCCTTCGCTTGCCCGCGAGTCGCACTCCCACGATCCCGCAGCCCGCACCTGGCGCACGCGCTGCACCACGCCTGCCAGCGATCCGCGGCGCGCGACCCTCAACACGCTCGTGCAGGCCACGAGCGACAAACGCATTCAGATCACGGAGACAGGGCGCTACGAGCTTACGCTCGACAAGGGCAAGTGCACCGCCGACGTGGTGCGTACGCGCAGCTTCGATCTCGTCGCAGTGGCCGCGCCCGCGCCCTCGGTGACGGCCGCCCCGCCGCCGAGCGTCGAAGTCGCGCCGACGGTGGCGCCGACGCCCACGGTCCCCGCGCGGGACTGCGCGTCGCCAGGGCCACCCGCTGAATTACGAGCGCGCCCGTCGCGCAAAATCCTGCGTCAGGGCGACAGCTTTGCGTTCGCCGCAGCGGTGCTCGACGCCCGCGGCTGCGCGACGCATACGCCCACGGTGTGGGCCACGACGAACCCGTCGGGCGGCATATCGGTCGACGCGAACGGCAAAGTGACCGTCGCGGCCGATGCGCCCGAGGGCTCGACTGAAGTCACCGTGAGCGCGGGCGGAAAAACGGCGCGCGTGAGCGTCGATGTCACGAGCGCGTCGCACTACGACGCGCTGCTGGCCAGCTCGGGGCTGAACGCATCGGGCGAGAGCGACGCGGCCTCGAGCGTGTCGATCGCGTCCGGCTCCGTGGGCGGCGGCGAGGGCAGGGCGGACGATGGCGCTCGCAAGCGGAAAGCTCTTTTCGTCGGCCTCGTCGTCGCGCTCGCCGCGGCGCTCGGCGGAGTCGCGTTCGTGGCGCGGAGAAGAGCCAGGCGGGCCGCGGCGATCGCACGCGACGCCGAAGAGCGTCACGCCGAGCGCGTCCGCGAAATCGAGGAGCGCAAGCGGCGTCGCGAGTTCGAGCACGCCGAGCGGCTTTCGGCGCACGAAGAGAGTCTTCGCAAGGTCGCCGCGCACGCGGTCAAACATCGCCTGGGCGCCACGCCCGCGCAGCCGATGCTCTGCGCATCGTGTCGCCGCGAGTATCCTTCGGGCAGCACGTTCTGCCCGGCCGACGGCAGCCGGCTCGCGCCGCTCGGGGCGGACTCGACGATGCCAGGGCCTGCCGGGGGAGTTTGCCCTACATGTCGACGTGGCTATGATCCGGCTGTGAAAAAGTGTCCGGAGCATGGCGACGAGCTGGTGCCCGCGGCGATGCTGGTCACGGCCGCGCCGGCGCTTCCGAAGGCAAAAGGCCGCATTTGTCCGACCTGCGGAGCGCGCTTCGCGGGCGAGTCGACCTTCTGCGGAGCCGACGGCACCGCGCTCGTACTGCTGAACTGAGCGCGGGCAGATTGGATCGATCGTCAGCCAAGGCCGCGGGGGCGAACGGAGTCCGAAAGATCGTTGGGGCGACCGCGCGGCTTGATCGGCTTTGCCCTGCGTCGCTATACTTCGTCGACGCGAGGCGTCAGCGACGTGTGCTCCAGTAGCCACCAAGCACTTCACGCGACCATGAAGCGCCCACGTTACCGAGTCTGTCGGAGGACCAGTCTGCGATGAAAATCTCCTGCCAGTCGTGCCAGGCCAAATACACGATCGCGGACGAGAAGGTCCTCGGAAAAATCGTCAAGATTCGCTGCAAAAAATGCGGCGCTACCATTGTCATCAACGGCAATGAGCCCGACGCCGCCCAGGCTCACGAGGCCCCCCAGCAACCGGGTCCGGGAGCCTACGAGCAAGCGGCTGCCGGTGAGGGTGAAGCTGGCTGGACGGTCAACGTCGCCGACGGCGATCAGCGAACCATGAGCACGGCCGAGCTCGTGTCCGCATACCAGTCGGGCGTCGTCGACGCCGAGACGTACTGCTGGAAAGACGGCATGGCCGACTGGCTGCCCATTCGCGAGGTCTCCGAGCTTTCGGCGGCCATCGGTGGCGGGGGAGCGCCGATCGGCGCCGACGTGCCAGAGCACTTCGATCAGGACTCGACCGCGATCGTGCAGTCGCCGCTCGCAGCGCAGCAAGAGGCAGAGCAGGCGCCGCGCGCCAACGCGCTCTTCGGCGCGAGCGCACCGGCGGCGGGCAATCGCGGCGGAGCGCTGTTTGGCGCCCCGGCGCCGGAGGCAGCGCCGGCGCCCGCGGCGCGTCGCGCGGGCGGTCGTGGCGGGGGCGGGCAGGATCTCTTCGGTGCGGCCGCTGCTGCGGGTGGCGAAGACGATTTCGCTTCGCGCGCATCGAGCAACGCCTCTTCCAGCGATCGGCGCACCGGCGAGCGAAACGAAAACAGCGTTCTGTTTTCGCTGAACGCGCTGACCGCGGGCGCGCCCAAAGAGAACGAAAACGCGATGGCGCAGGGCGAAGGCTCGGGCCTCATCGACATCCGCGCGCTGTCGACTTCAATGTCCGCAGACAAGCGTCCCGCCGGCGGTAACAAGGCCGACGACATCATGAATCTCAGCGGCGGCGGCGCCTTCGCTGCTGCGCTCGCTGCCCCGGTGCTGGCGCCCGCGCCCGCCGAGATGCAGGTGGGCATGGCGGCGAACTTCTCCGGGCAGCAGTCGCCCCCCGAGAAGAAGGGCAACCTCGGCTTGATTCTCGGCGGCGTTGCCGCTGTCGGCGTGCTCGCGCTCGCGGGCGTCGCGGCGATCTTCGTGCTCAAAAAGCCCGAAGTGCCCCCTGCTCCGATCGCGGTCGTCGCCACGGCCACCGCCCCCGTTGCCGCCACGGCGACCGCGCCCACCGTTGCTTCCGCGGTCCCGGCAGCCACCGCCATCGCAGCGGCGACTGCGCAGCCCCCCAGCGTTGGCACGTCGGCGGGCGCGCCTGCCACGACGGCCAAATCTGCGGCCGGCGTCAAGCCGGGGACTGCCGCGCCTCCGCCGAATCCGTTCGGCGCAGCGACCCCTCCCCCCGTTGCGCCTCTTCCGCCTCCCCCGGTCACGGGTAGCGGCACCGGCAAGTGCGGCTGCAAAACCGACGATTTCGCCTGCAATATGGCGTGTTCTGCTGGCGCTCCTGCGGGCGGTGGCGCGAGCGCCGGCGGCGCGGGTAGCGCTGCGTCCGCTCCGTTCGATCGTGGCGCGGCGGCTTCGGCGCTGGGCGGCATCGCCGGCAATCTCTCCTCGTGCAAAAAGGGAGACGGCCCGACGGGCGGCGGTCACGTGAAGGTGACCTTCAAGCCGTCCGGCAGCGTCGAGTCGGTCGACGTCGACACGCCGCCTTTCTCGGGTACGGCGGTCGGCGGATGCGTCGCCGGCAAATTCCGCTCGGCGCGCGTTCCGGCCTTCTCCGGTACGTCGATGACCGTCGGCAAGAGCTTCTCGCTCAACTGAGGCGGGCGTGATGAGCGGGCTCGGCGTCGGGCTCGCTCTCTTCGCCGCGTTCCTGCTCGGCGTTCGCGTGGGCTTCGCGCTCGCGCGTGGGCGCGGCCGATAATCGCGGAGCAAAGGTGACCTTGGCGCCGGCGCCAGCTAGGCTTGGGTGATGCGTCTCGCGCTGATTCCGGGCTGCGCGGCGATGCTCTCCGCGCCGCTCCTGGCGCGCGCTCAGGTGACCGCTCCGGTCGAGCCGGCGTGGACGTGGGCGTCCTCCACCGAGTCGCCGCTTGCCGTCTCCGCGTCGGAGCTCAGCGATCAGGAAGCCGACTTGCAGCGGGCGTGCGGCGCGCCGGAGCAGGGGCTGCGCGCGGTCGCGAGGGTGCTGGTTGAGCGCAGGGCGCGAGGGCTCGGCTACCTCGATTTAGACGGCCTCACGTTCGCACAGCGCGCGAGCGGAGAGCCGCACGTATGGCCCCGCGCGTGGATCGTCTCGGGGCGCGCGATGGATCATGGCGCGTCGCTCAAGAAGCTCGCGGCGTGGCGTGAGAGTTTTCGCGACGAGGGGGTGCGTCGATGCGGCCTCGCGAGCGGCTATGCGCCCGACGGCACGCACATCATCGCGGCGATCGCGCTCGATGCGATCGCCGATCTCACCCGGCCGTTGCCGGTTCGTACGCACGCGGGCAGCTGGCTCACCGTCGAGGCGCGCGTGACGATCCCCGCCACCGGCGCGCGCGTCGTCGTTGTCGGTCCGGGAGGCGAGCCCCGCACGGTGCCGACGTCGTTTGACGGCAGCCGCGTGCTCGCGCGGTTTGCGCCTGACCGGCCCGGGGCGTTCACTGTGCAGCTCGTCGTGGACGCGGCCACCGGGCCCCGTCCTGCTCTCGAGGCCCAGGTGTTTGCTGATTCTGACCCGCCGGTCACGATTCCGAATTTGCCTTCGCCGGGTGAGTCCGAAGGCGCGGGCGCTGCCGACGCGTCGACCTCGCTCGCGCGAATGCTGGCGTCGTTTCGCAAGCTGCAACGGCTGCCCGCGCTGACGCGTGACGCGCGCCTCGACGCCGTGGCGCTGGGTCACGCGCGGCGCATGATGGAGGCGCGCACCGTAGGCCATGACGTGGGCGATGGCGACCCGGCGCAGCGACTGCAAAATGCCGGGTTGTCGGCGAGCGAGGCCGGCGAAAACGTCGCGCACGCGCAGACGGTCACGCTGGCTCACCGGGCCCTGTACCAGAGCCCGTCGCACCGCGCGAACATGCAGCGCGCCGAGTTCGGGCAGCTCGGCCTCGCCGTGATCGATGACCCTGACGGCAGCGTGTGGGTCGCCGAGGTCTTCGCGAGACAGCTCGCAGCCGCGGGCCCGAAGTGAAGTAGAACTCGGTGCATGCAGCACCATGAGCGCCACTTCAAGGGCGGTGCCACTGTACGCGACGTCGTGCTCGGGATGTCCGATGGCCTCACCGTGCCGTTCGCGCTCGCGGCGGGGCTCTCGGGCGCCCTCGCGCAGTCGCACCTCGTCGTGACGGCGGGGCTCGCCGAGGTCGCCGCGGGCTCGATCGCGATGGGGCTTGGCGGCTACCTCGCGGCGCGCGGAGATGCCGAGCATTACGCCAGCGAGCTCGAACGCGAGCGCCGCGAGATCAGCGATTTGCCCGATCACGAGGAGGACGAGGTCGCCGAGGTGTTCGCGGCGTACGGCCTGTCGCGCGAGCAGATCATGCCGGTCATCGAGGCGTTTCGCACGCGCCCCGACCAGTGGGCCGAGTTCATGATGCGCTTCGAGCTCGGGCTCGATAAGCCGGATGGAAGTCGCGCATGGAAGAGCGCGGTCATCATCGCCGGCGCGTATGTCGTCGGGGGCCTGTTCCCGCTCGCTCCCTACATGTTCATGGCCGACGCCCACCGCGCGCTCGTCGTATCGGCAGGAGCCACGCTCGCCGCGCTCGTGGTCTTCGGGTGGGTGAAGGCATCGTTTTCGGGCGGCTCTCCTCCGCGCAGCGCGTTGCAGACTGCACTCATCGGCGGGCTCGCCGCGTGCGCCGCGTTCCTGCTTGCGCGCGCGTTCGCGTGAGCGCCGCTCGCGCTGCCTGCTTGACGGGGCGTTCGGTTTTCGGGCAGCCTGAGGAGAGGCCGTGAAATCGATCAAGCTTGGGTTCGCGGTGGCGCTCGCAGGTTCCGCGGCTCTCGCGGCCTGTGACGACAAGCGCGCAGCGATCGCCGATGCGGCGACGGTTCCCGCACCCGGTCTCGCGTACGTCGCGCCCGAGGTGCCCACGGTCGTGTGGGACAGCGCCGCGCGACAGGACGCGCTGCTCAAGGGAAGCGCCGTGATGGTGAAGCACGAGTGCACCCGCTGCCACGCAATCGACGACCTCCCGGCGGCCGCGCGGCCGCTCGCGTGCACGGGCTGCCATCAATTCATGCAGGGGCTCCGTCCGGGGGACAAGACGTACGACGCGCTCGTCGACAAGTGGGGCAAGGACGTCATCGCGCGCTACCAGCGCAACATCTTCCATTTGCAGAAGGTGCCGGTGCTCACCGGGCTCGGGCGCCGCGTTCGCGCCGACTATGTGGCTCATTTTCTCGAGGAGCCGTTCGACCAGCGGCCGATGCTGGGCGACAGCATGATTCGGCACGCGCTGTCGGCGGTCGAGATCCGAGCGGTGGCGCGCTACTTCGCCGCGAAGGCCGAGGCTGCCGATCCTTGGGCGAGCGACTACGTTGCGCCGGCGCTACCGCCGAAGCCCGACGACGCCCGACTCGCGCGCGGCGGCGAGCTTTTCAAAACGCGCGCGTGCCCAACGTGCCACACCTTCGGCAATGTTGACCTTGGGGTCAGCAAAGCTGCGCTGGTCGCCGGTCGCGCGGCCAACCTGCTCGCGCCCAACCTTCGCTTCGTGCGCGACCGTACGCGCCCCGACGCGATCGTGACGTGGATCATGGCGCCGTCCAGCCTGCTCAAAGACACGCCGATGCCGAGCCTGGGCCTGTCGCGGGACGAGGCGGAGGCCGTGCGTGATTACTTGTATTATGCAGATCCGCAGCTGGTGGCGGCGCCGGCGCCCGCTCCGACGCGGCCCGTTGCGATCCTTGCGCGACCGGTGCCGTACGCGGAGATGAAAGAGCGCGTGCTCGGCGCGACGTGCGTGCACTGCCACATGAACGACTACGAAAAAGATACGGGGCCCGGCAACAAGGGCGGCCTCGGGTACGCCGGCGTTGGCTTGCGAATGCGCACCTACGAGACGCTGGTCGAGGGCGCGATCGGCGCCGATGGCAAGCGCTACAGCGTGCTTGCGCCGCGGCCGGGTGAGACCGTCGCGCCCATCATCGACGTCATGCTTCGGCGGCGCGCGGAAGAGCAGCGCGATCACGTCGAGCCCTTCGCCGACTACGAGAGGCCGCACTACCCGGGCGACCGGCCCGCGATGCCGATGGGCTTGCCTTCGATGAGCGACGAGCAGATCAGCCTGCTCGCCACGTGGATCGCGCAGGGCTGCAAGGGGGCCGCCGCAGTGACGGGCAAGCCGGGCACGAGCGACGGCTACCTCGTGCCCGACGGACCCATCGCGCACAACGCGGGATGCGGGCTGCGCGGCCCCGAGAGCCCGAGGCCGTCGTGGGCCGTCGACAATAAGTGACCTGCCGGTCAGTCACGCACCGGTCACTGCAAGAACGTGACGCGCTGATCGCACGGGCGTGCGTTTTCGTCTGTGATGAGGCCGGGAATGCGCATCGGATCGGCGTCGATCGAGCGTAGCTCGCGCTTGATCTTCGACACGATGAGCGCGTCGAGGTTGCCGCTGGCATAGTTGGTCTGCGTGCCGCCGCAGCTCGAGGCCGGATCGCCGCCGCCGACCGACTGCGGCCCGGCGCCGCCGCGGAGCACGAACAGATTGGTGCCTCCGGTGTAGGCGGACATCTGACGCCACACGGCCTGTCCGAGGGCGTCCATGCCGCTCGCGGCGACGGTGAAGAGCTGAATGCCGCGGTGGGCCGCCTGCTTCATGTCGACCGAGTAGTCGGCCTCGTTCGGGTAGTCGAGGTGCGGGGGGGCGTCGCCGATGATGAACGCGGCGCGGGTGACGGCCTGCGGGCTCCACTCGAGATCGCGCAGCGCGACGTGCAGCCCGGCGCTCATGTTCTCTGGCAGATCGCCGCCGCCGCTCGCGACGATGCCGCCTACGTCGCGGCTGACGGCCGCCAGATCGGCCGACATCGGGTAGACCTTCGTCACGAACGCATCGCCGCGATCTTTGTATTCTACAAGTCCGATCCGGACGCGCACTTCACCGACCGACAGCGTCGCCGCGACCTTCTGAATCGTCGCCTTCACGCTTGCGATCTCCTCGCTCATCGAACCTGTCGTGTCGAGGACGAAGGCGAGGTCGACCGGGCGCACGGCGCTGAGCTGCCGGGCGCGGGCTAGCCTCAGGTCGACCGCGGCGTCACCGTCATCGTTCAGCGAAAATCGGGCGGTCACGCGGTCTTCGGCGCAATCGGCCCGGGCCACGAAGTCGCGGCCGACCAGTCCTTCGCCGCGCGGAAACAGGATGGCGCGACCCGCCGCCGTCGTGGTGAGGGTCACGCTGTGCTGGGCCTCATCGGTGACCGTGACGGGGCACCGCGGTACTGATTTTCCTGCAGCGTCGCGCACCACGAGAAAGCGCCGCGAGCGAACGTCGACCGGGCGGATCGGCTCGCTGACGGTGCCCAGATACTTCTGAAATTCGCGGTAGTTCGCGTTGTCGTCCCACTCTCCGGCGGCGATCGACGCCGCTCCCTGACCGCGCCAGAGCTCCGGCGAGGGAGAGCTCCCGTTGTCGGCGCGCTCGCGACCGTCGGCCGCTGCGGCGCGCGCCGCTGCCCTGGGGCTGGCGACCGCGGGGGCCGCGGGTGACTCCGCTGTCGTGGCGAGATCTCCTGAAGGCTCGCGCTTCGCCTCGTGCGCGCCCGCGCTGCTCGCAGCGGACTCGGTGACCCTGCCCGGCAGCGGCGCAGGCGAATCGTAGCGTCCGCTCGTGCAGGCGGCGAGGGTGACGGTGGCGGTGAGCGCGGCGAGCGTTTTGGCCTTCATGCATGCTGTTACGCACCGGGCGCAAAAAGGATCTCCGCCTTTTTGGCGATCTCGGGCTTGCCCGCCCGCGCGCAGGGGGCGATCATCGGCCGCACATGTCGCTGCGCGAAGAAATCGACGATCGCCTCGCGCGCCTCGAGGTGCCGTTCGGCCGGTACGGCGTCGATTCATTCGGCGTGTCGAAGGCCCACCTCGCGAACTTCTATCGCATTTTAGGTGTACTCTACAAAGACTACTTCCGGGTGCGCGCGTACGGCGTGCACAACGTGCCGTCCACGGGGCGCGCGATGCTCGTCGGAAACCACTCCGGCGGCGTGGCGATCGACGGCGCCATGGTCATCGCGTCGATGTTCTTTGAAATGGAGCCGCCGAGGCTCGCTCAGGGAATGGTCGAGAAATTCATCGGCAAGGTGCCGTTCGCCTCGGCGTGGTCGTCGCGCGTCGGGCAGTTTACGGGGCTGCCCGAGCACGCGCAGCGACTGCTCGACGACGACCGCCTCCTGATGGTTTTTCCCGAGGGCTCGCGCGGGACGGCGAAGCTGTACTGGGAGCGGACGAACCTCGTGAATTTCGGCTCGGGGTTCGTGCGCCTCGCGCTTGCGAGCCGCGCGCCCATAGTGCCGTTTGCGTTCATCGGCGGCGGAGATGCGGTGCCCACCATTTTCAACGCCTACAAGCTCGGCAAGCTGCTCGGAGCTCCCTATGTGCCTCTCACTCCCTATTTGGTGCCCCTTCCGCTGCCTGTTCCGCTCGCGGTGCACTATGGGGAGCCCATGATGTTCGAAGGCACCGGCTCGGAAGACGACGCGACGATCGAGCACAAGGTCGAGCAGGTGAAGTCGCGCGTTGCCGAGCTGATCGCGCAGGGCGAGCGAGCTCGGCGCACGGGCGATGGGCGCCTGCTGCCGCCGCCGAGGCGCGCATGAAGGTCGTCGTTCCGGGCATCTCGGGCCTGCTTGCGCGGCTTGTGGCCGTCGAGCTCGTGCGGGGCGGGCACGAGGTGATCGGCATCGATGCGCGGCCGTGGCCGGACGCGCCCGCCGGCGTCACGATGCACCTCTTTGACATCCGAAAGCGCGCGGCCGAAGAGGTGTTTCGCACCGCCCGGCCCGACGCCGTCGTGCACATGGGAACCGTCACGCACCTGCGTGAGCGAAGCCGCGAGCGTTACCGCATCAACCTCGGCGGAACGCGCGCGGTCTTTGATTACTGCCACGCCTACGGCGTTCGCCGGGTGGTCTTTGTGGGGCGTCACACGTACTACGGCGCCGACGCGGACTCCCCACTCTACCACACTGAGTCCGAGCCTCCGACCGGCAACGCGAGCTTTCCCGAGCTCGCCGATCTCGTCGCCGCCGATCTCTACGCAGGCTCTGCGCTGTGGCGCTACCCCGAGCTCGAGACCCTCGTTTTGCGTGCATGCTACACGCTCGGATCGTCGCACCACGGCACCCTCGCTGCGTTCCTCTCGGGCAAGCGCGTGCCCATGATCCTCGGCTTCGATCCGCTGTTTCAGTTCATGCACGAGGTCGACGCGGCCCGCGCCATCGTGGCCGCGCTCGAGAGCAACGTGCGCGGCGTCTACAACGTGGCGGGTCCCGATCCGCTGCCGCTGTCGGTCATCGTTCGCGCCGCGGGCCGCCAGCCGCTTCCGGTGCCCGAGCCGGTCTTCAATTTCCTGATGGGTCGATTCGGCCTTCCGCGCCTGTCGCCGGGCGCGATCGCCCATATCAAGTATCCGATCGTCATCGACGGAAAGCCGTTTCGGCGCGACACGGGGTTCCAGTTTCAGCACGATGCGCGGGACGCGATCGATGATTTTGCCGCAGAACGAGCGGGTCGCCGATGAGGCCGCGAGCGACGAGTCGTCGTCGCTCGTGCGCGCCGGGGTCACGGTGACCGAAGGCCGGTCGACCGGCGTCCCTCAGGCGGACGTCGAGCTGCTCGAGCGGTCGCCGCTCGCCATGGGAGTCGCTGAGAATCTCGCGCTCGTTTACGCCAACGTGCGCCTGCTCGAGCTGCTCGGTATCTCGCGTGAGCGAGCCCAGGGCGCGTCGGTGTTCGACTTCGTCGCCAAGGAAGAGCACGGCCGGGTGCTCGAACGGCATGTGCTCCGCGCGCGTGGCGAGATCGTGCCGGACTCCTATGATGTCACCATTCTGCGGGCGGACGGCACCCTGCGCTTCGGCGAAATCTTTATCGGCCGAGGCGGCCAGGGAGAGCGCGTCGTCTTTCAGGTGGTCGATCACACCGAGCGACGCGAGCGCTCAGAGTCGCTGCACGCCCTCGCGCGGCTCGGCGCGTCGCTTCAGGCGAGCCGCGTTGGGCAGCCGGTAAGCACGGCCCTCGTCGACGGGCTGATCTCCCTTGGCGTCGCCTGGGTGCGCCTTCGCCCTGACGGAGACGGACTCGCGATCGAGGAAATGTCGCTGCCGGGCGAAGCGATCACTGCCTTCGAGGCGGTGCGCGGCGCGCCGGTTGTTGGCGCGCTGGGACAGTGGCTGCCCGAGCTGCTCGAGGCGTGGACCGACGGCGTCGCGCACATCGACGACCTCCCGCTGGCCACTGCGCGCTTTTTCGCGGATGCTTCGGCGCGAGAAGCCGCCGACATCATGCGGCGTTGGGGACTGCTCCGCGCCGTTGCGGTGAGGATCGACCATGCGGGGCAGCCGAGCGCGTTGATGCTCCTTGCGGCGCCATGGATCGCGTCGCAGGATCTGCCTGCGTATTCGCTGTTCGGAACGCAAGTGTCGGCGGCGCTCGACGCCGAGCGCATCATTTGTGACCTGTCGGATCGCAACGCGGAGCTCGCCGCGCTCAATCGCATCGCGTCCGATGCGGGAACCGAGCGCGATCTGGGCTCGCTCTTCGCGTCGGCGGCCGAGGAGGTCACGCGCGTTCTGGGTTGCGCTTCGGTAGCGATGTATCTGGTCGAGGATGCGCGCGGCACGCCGAGGCTCGCGTTTCGTCATTTCTCCAGCGACTCGTCGCGCGAGCGGTTTGGCGCGGAGTCAGGCGAAGGCTCGCTCGAGTTCGCGCGTGAGATGATCGCGCTCGGAGCGCCCAGGCTCGTGTCGCGCGCGGAGCAGCCGGTGGGGGCCGCCGCGGGCGACTTTCTCGCCGCCGCAGCGTCGCTTGCGGTGGTTCCGCTCGTCGCACGGTCGGCGACCACCGGTTTGCTGGTCGGGCTGTTCATGAGGCCGGCGACCGATCGCGATCTGAAGCTGCTCGAGGCAACGGCCGCGCACCTCGCAGCGTCCGTGAACGCCAAGCAGCTCTTCGATCACCTGCGCTCGAGCTACGCGACCCTCGCGCGCACGCAACGCCAGCTCGTTCATCGCGAGCGTCTCGCGGCCATCGGCGAGCTCGCCGCGACCGTCGCGCACGAGGTACGCAACCCCCTCGGTGTCATCTTCAATTCGGTCGGCGCGCTTCGCCGCGCTGCCGGCAAAAATGAGCAGCTGGGCACGCTGGTCGCGATCCTCGATGAGGAGGCCCACCGCATCAATCACATCGTAGGCGACCTCCTGGATTTCGCGCGCCCCACGCTCCCTGCCCTCGAAACCGAAGCGCTCGCCGCCGTGCTGGACGCGGCGGCCGAGGCAGCGCTCGGCGGAGTGCGCGACGGAATCGAGGTCGAGCGGCGCTACGATCCGGCGTCGCCGCCTGTGCGCATCGACGTTCGCCTGATGCGTCAGGCGCTCGTCAACGTCGTGTCGAATGCGCTGCAGGCGATGCCGCAGGGCGGCCGTCTCGGTCTTTCGATCAGTCCGGACGGGGGCGGCGTGAAAGTGAGCGTCTCGGACACCGGCGTAGGCATCGCGCCCGACGCCCGCGAGCGCATTTTTGAGCCATTTTACACCACGCGCGCGACGGGGACCGGGCTGGGGCTCGCGGTGGTGAAGCGAATCGTCGATGGACACCGCGGCGAGATTTCTTTCGATTCGAGCCAGTGCATCGGCACGACGTTCACGATTCGTTTGCCTCGCGATCCCGACGACGCGCAGAGCGTCGACAGCGCGCGGCTCGGCTGACGCGGCCCGATACTGGACTTCGCGCCCTGCTTCATGATAAGGGGCGCGCCATGTTGGAGCTGATCAAAAAGGCGCGTGCGGAGCAGGTTCGTCGCGCAAAGGCTCGCAAGGATCGCGACGACGACGACAACGGCGGCGGCCCGGGACCGTCGGCGTTCGCCGTCTCGACCTGGTTTTCGTTCGGACCCAAGGGGCCGGCGCTCGCCTGAGGCGCGCCCTTAGCCCTGGGCGCTCACGAGGGCGCGCAGCCGCGAAACGCCCCCGGCGTCGCCAAGAACGATGAGCGTCGCGCCGGCTTGGAGCACGTACTCGGGCTCGGGGTTGTAGACGAACGCGCGCGCTTGATCGCGTACGGCGACGACCAGCAGCTTGGTCTCGCGGCGGATCGGCGCGTCGCGCAGCGCGCGGCCTACGAAGGCCGAGCCGGCGGGGACCTCCACCTCTTCGAGGCGAAGATTTTTGTCTTTGTCGCGAAGCATCTGGTCCAGAAAATCGTTTACCTCGGGACGAATCAGGTCGCTGGCCATGCGCCGTCCGCCGATCATCGTCGGGCTCACCACGCTCGTCGCCCCGGCTTTGAGCATCTTCGGAGCCGCCTCGTCTTCGGTGACCTTCGAGACGATGCGCGCCCCGGCGTTGAGGCTCCGCGCGCTCAGCGTGACGTAGAGGTTGTCTTTGTCGTGCGTGAGCGCCGCGACCACGCCGCGCGCGCGATCGACGCCGGCTTCGAGCAGCACGTGGTCGAGCGTCGCGTCCCCGTGCACGTAGAGCATCTCGCCGTTTTGCAGCTGCTGCGAGATGTGTTCGAGGTGCTCGCGGTTTTTGTCGATCACCACGAACGGCGTGCGCGTGGCCACCAGCTCCTCGATGACGTGCTTGCCGGTCGACCCTGAGCCTGCAACCACGATGTGACCCTTCAGGGCCGCGACCATCTTCCGCATGCGGTTCCTCCGTAGCGCGTTGCCAATGACGCCTTCGACGAGCAGCGCGGTGACGTTCGCCTGCAGGTAGGCGATCGCACCGACGCCGGTGATGATCAACGCGACGGTGAGCCCGCGCGCGTAGGGCACGTCGCGCATGTCGGCGAGCTCGCCGAAGCCGACCGTCGAGATGGTGATGACGGTCATGTACAGCGACTCGGTGAGCGACCAGCGGCCGTGGCCGAGCACGTAGAATCCCTCGCCGCCGGCGGCTACGACGACGAGCATCGCGGCAGACGCGACGCCGAGGCGTCGGAGCGAGTCGGAGGCCGCGGAGAGCTTCATCGCGCGTCAGAGCTTCGTGCGAGCGGCGGCGAGGATGACCTTCCACTCGCTGGCGGTCACGGGCGCGACCGACAGGCGGGAGCGCTTGAGCAGCGCCATTTCGGCCAGCGCCGGCATCGCGCGTACCTGCGCGAGGGTCACGGGGGCGGTGAGCGCCTGGACGGGCGCGAAGTCGACCACGCTCCAGTCCTCGCCGGGCGCGGACGGATCCGGCCGGGCCTCGCCAGTCACGCGCGCGACGCCGACGAACTCCTTGCCGATGTTCGAGTGGTAAAACAGTGCCAAATCGCCGCGTTTCATGCTGCGCAGATTGTTTCGCGCCTCGAAGTTGCGCACGCCGTCCCAGCTCGTGTTCTTGTCTGTTACCAGCGCCGAAAACGGGTACTTGTTCGGCTCGCTTTTGATCAACCAGTAAGCCATCGGCGAAAAGGATACACGCGTTGACTACCTCCGAAGAGCGCAAGATCAATGGCGTTGCCGGCTCCGCGCCGCGCGAGGCTTCCCGCGCCGACCAGCTGCTGTCGAGCGAGCTCCCCGCGGTTGCGCGCGCTCACATTCGCCTCGCGCGAAAGACCTTCGAGCCGGGCATGGTTGATCGCGGCCTGCGGATCGCGCAGAAGTGGGTGGGCGCGTCCTGGATTGACGCCTGTACGCGCAACCTGAGGCGCATTCACGGCTTCGATCGCGTAGGCGCGTTCGACCCGGCGAAGAGCTACGTCTGCGTCGCCAACCACCGAAGCTTCTTCGATCTCTACGTGGTGACCGCCTACCTCGTGAAGCACGGCCTGCTCCCGCACCGGCTGCTGTTTCCGGTGCGCTCGACCTTCTTTTACGAGAGCGCAGCGGGCATGGTGGTCAACGGAGCGATGAGCTTCTTCGCGATGTATCCCCCCTTGTTTCGGGAGCGAAGGCTCGCGCACCTCAACGTGGCGAGCCTCGACGAAATCGGTCGGCTGCTCTCCGGGCCGGGCGTGTTCGTGGGGCTGCATCCCGAAGGAACGCGCGGCAAGGACGACGATCCGTACGCGCTGCTCCCGGCCCGCAGCGGCGTTGGACGCATCATTCACCAGTCGGGCGCGACCGTCATTCCGGTGTTCATCAACGGGCTCGGAAACGGCCTCGCGAAGCAGGTCGCAGGTAACTTTACGGGCAAGGGAGAGCCGATCAACGTGGTCTTCGGCGCGCCGGTCGACTTTGGCGATCTCCGCGATCGGCCCGCGAGCCCGCGCGTGTTCAAGCAGGTCAGCGAGAGCTCGCTCGAGGCCGTCCGCAGGCTCGGTGAAGAAGAGCGGGCGCTTCGCGCAAACGCGACCTGATCAGGGCGTGGGCGCTCCGGCGTCGGCGGGCGCGGAGACGTGCGGACGCGTCATGTCTTCGAACGCGCCGGTTTCGAGATCGAGCGCGCCCGGAGCCCATACGCTCGCCGGCGCGCGCACGGTGTCGTCGCACGTCTCGACCACCTTCGCGCCGGGCACGAAGTTGCGGAAGCACAGCACCGGCGCCCCCTGGAAGCGGTCGTCCACGTAGGTGACGGCGACGGCGTAGCGGGATTTGGGGGCCGGCCGCAGGGTCACCTGCTCGAGCGATCCGACGGACTTGATGTCGCACCACGGCTTCGGGGCGGCCAGCGTGCAGTCCGCCCGGCGCGACAGGTCGGTGACGTGCAGCTCGTATCGAGGAAACGTTGACGGGTCGTCCTTCGGGTCGAACTTCGTCCAACCCAGTTGCAATACCGTTGCACCTGGCGGTGGGGCCACTTCGATCGTGGCCTGCGCCCGGCCCTGCTTGTCCTGACTGTCCGAAACTTCGAGGCCGATCGCGTAGGATCCGAACGCGTCGAGCGTGAGCTTTGCGCGAAGGGCGCCGGGCTCGATCGCCAGCTGGGTGAATGAGCTCGTCGGCAGGGCGCGCAGCCCCCAGTTGCGGCCCGTGACCACGCCGCTGTCGACCGACACCTTCGTGCCATCGCACTCGACCGCGGCGCCCGGTGCCGCTTGAAGCTTTCCGGTGCCCACCGTCTGACCTTCGACCTTGCACGTCACGACCACGTCAGGGGCGCGTCCGCAGCTGTCTTCGAGCTCCCGGCTCACGTGCACCATCACGTCGAGGTCGGTCGCGGGGAGGGTCACGATGTCGCTTCGCGGCGCGCTCCGCGGCGGAGGGGCCTTGCACTTGCGCCCGGGGAGGGTCTCGTCGACGTAGACGTGAAGCGTGCGTCCCGTCTGGACGGCGCGTTCGATCGCATAGCCGGTAGCGTCGGGGTCGCCGCTGGTGGCGACGATCGCCATCGTGGAGCTCCAGTCGAGCGGCGGCGCAGGCGGATTCTTGTGATCCGGCCGCGGCTCTTTCCACATGCGCAGCCAGTCGTCGGAGCTGTGCAGCACGTGGTAGCCCACGCGCTGATCGACGTAGCCGTCGGTGGGCAGGTGCGACAGCTCAACGTCGACGCCGATCTCCCGCACGCTCTTGTCGCCTTCGCGGCCTTCGCGAACGATGACGCGGTTTGGGGTGACGCACGAGGCGGCAGCCATGAATGCGAGGAAAATGCCGACTGAGCGTGCCACCATGGGCGCACAGACTAGCCGGATTCGCAGGGCCCGCGGTACCCGTTCGTCAGAGCACCGACAAGAGGCGCCCGCCGGCCGCTGTTCAACGGCCTGTTAGCGCGGAGAAGCGTAGTTGCGCGAGACGAACGCCAGGCCGTCGGCGTTGAGGTGCCCCTGCGTGCTTTGGTTGTAGGTCATGAAGTCGAGCGCGTCGCGCAGTCCAAGCGCGGGATCGCCGCTGGGAGGCTGCTGCGGGACACTCCCGGGGTCGAAGTGCATCGCACCCGAGGTGGGCGCGACGTACGTCGACGGGGTGCAACTCCGAAAGGGCAGCGCGCGCCCCGCGCGATCGCGGAACTGCTGGAAGTCGACGCCCCGCATCGCGTCGAGCGTGACGGTTGGCACGCCACCGTCGACGCTCTCGGCACGGGCGGCCAGCATGTCGAAGTGCAGCGGAGCGTCGTGCGCGACGCTCTCCCAGAACGGGTGATCGGTGTGAAGCGTGGCCTGCGCGACCACGCGCGTGTTGGACTTGAACGCGATGCCGCGCTGGTGCTCCTCGTTCGGGAACGCGGCGGCCGGATCGTTGTCGGGATTTTGCGCGTTGACATAGGAGGTCGGCGAGACGAAGCACAACTCGAAGCGCACCGCCCGGGGCAGCGCGTCGAACGGCGGCTCGGTCTCGTGGCAGCTAGAACCTTTGAAAGAGGCCGTTCCGCTGTAAAACACGCTGCATCCGCGGGCGACCATCGACTGGTAGCGCGCGATGGCCTGCGGTCCGAGGTTGACATTGTAGGCCGCGAGCGTGGCCGCCTCGAGGTCGAAGCCGAGCGCGTACCTCGTGCCGTCCGTCGCGAACGGGGCGCTGCCATTTTTGTTCTGCGTCGTCAGCGCGGCGAAGGGCACCGCCCGCTCGCCGCCACCGCCCTTGCCGTCGAGGTACGATGGATCGTCCTTGTGAAGGTCGATCGCCCACGGCCCCGCGACTTCGGCCACCACTGCGCCGGTTTGCGCCTGATCGCCGGCGGAGACGTCAGGCCGGTCGCTCAGCGTGACCCTGCCCAACGTGATCAGTACCTGGTCGAATGAGACCTCCCAACCGTCGACGAAGGCTGGACTGTTCGGCTCGGGCGGAGGAAAT
Source organism: Myxococcales bacterium (assembly GCA_947473045.1). Classification (GTDB taxonomy): domain Bacteria; phylum Myxococcota_A; class Polyangia; order Polyangiales; family Polyangiaceae; genus JANYHY01. Next base: position 65,465 of record CANJCO010000012.1, read on the forward strand.
GGGTAGCCGGCCTGCGCCAGCGCCTCTCCCGAGGCTGTGAACAGAACACCGGCGGGCCCGGGATCGGCCGGGGGCACGAACTGCTTGGAAAAAGGTGCGGGATCGCCGCCATGGCCGCCGCCAAACGCATCATCTTGCAGCCCGGAATCGGGCCTCGCACGCGGCCCGATCACGTCAGGCTCGCTGCACGCCAGAAGCGCTCCGAGGGCCAGCAGCGCCCACGCGGGCCGCCGGCTCACGGCGCCTCCAGCCAGCTGAACGCGTAGAGCCCGCCCGCCGCGCGCAGCGCCTGATACAGGCTGATGCTCGGCTGATCGGCGTCGGCGTCGACAAACCCGTAGCGCGGCGGATCGGTTGAAAACTGCTTGAGCGAAGCGAAGTCGACATTGACGAAGAGCTGCCTCGGATCGACGCGCACGAGCAGCGTTCCTCCCGCAGTCGGACGAATCGGCGACAGCGCGATGGGTGACACGATGCGCTCTTTGCAAATGGGATGCGCCGAAGGTTGGGATGGGTCGCTCACGGGCCTCAGGCGGTTTTTGCCGATCGTGATCTGCCCCGCAAACGGCCACGAAGCGTTTCCGTCGTCGGCCTGACCCTCGACGATGAGAATGGGCGTGGCGTCGCTGGGGCTGCTTACGCTGCCAGGCCCCTTCAGCCAGACTTCCCCCGCGAGCGCCAGCGTCGCGGTCGCGTCGCCATAATCGGGGAAGATCTGCGGGGTCGCGTCGAGGAGGTCGATATCGCGGCCGGAGGTCTCCTCTGCGACGTACGTTCCCGGCAGCACGCAGTCGGTCGACTGAGCACCCGAAACAGGGAGGCTCTGGTTGAGGTAGAGCGCGCCGATGTGGAGCGTGGCCCGCGTTAGCACCACATGAAATCCGCGTCCGCTCGTAAACGACAGGGCGTGGCCGGAGACGTCCGCGGGCCCCGCCGCAGCGGCAGTAAACGTGACGCGTTCGCCTCCGGTGGTGCCGACGCAGGCGGGCGCCGATGCCAGCAGCGCGGCCCAGATGATCGCTCCACGACTCATGATTTGCCTCCGAAGCGCAGGGCGAGAGTTGCGAAAATGCCGAGCGGAGCGCCCGCGGTGAAGTGGCGCACCGGCACGAGCGTGGGCGCCTGCTGCGACCGCACGTCGGAGGCGTAGTTGTATTCGCCGAGCCGGTATTGCCTGTTGGTCAGGTTGGTGGCCGTAACGCCGATTTCGACCGCGCGCCACTCGAGCGTCGACGACGCGTCGACGGTCAGCACTTCGTCGCTCCGCTCGCCATAGGGCAGCGGCCTTCGGCCCACATAGGTGACGCCAACGCCCAGCGCACCGACGACCTTGCTGCCGAGAATCAAAAACGGCAGGTCGTGATGCAACACCGAGTCGCTACGCACTACAACGTCGGGCACGTAGGGTACGAGCAGGTGCGTGTCGTCGAAGGTCGATTTGACGACGGTGACGTTTGCGGACTGGTCGAAGAAGCTGCCCGTCAGGCGCAGGGCGCCCACCCACCCGGTGCGCGTGGTGCCGTCTCCGAGCACGTTGCGTCCCGCGGTCTCGCTGAAGAGCAGGTCGCGGTCGACGTGCGTGGCGAAGAAGCTCGAGCGAGCGTTGATCGCCACGTGGTCGCCGAGCATGCCTGCGTAGGTCACACCGCCCTCGTAGGCGTCGACCGTCGCGAAGGGCGTGGCGACGTCCTGCGTCACGTATGCAGGGTCGATCGACCGGACGCCGCGCCCGTAGCTCGCGGCCAGCGAAGCATGGGCGAACGGGCCGAGGGTGAGCGTCGCCCGCGGCATGAGCGCGGGGCTTGCGGTCGTCGATCGCTGATCGGGCTCGCGGTAACGCCCGAAGTCCTGCTGCGAGAGGCAGCTCACATCGGTCTGCGGGTTGGTCTTCGACGGATGGGCGACGGCGCTGGTCGCGCAGTTGTTGTGGACGTCGAAGGTAAACAGGTCGGCGCGCACGCCGCCGCGCAGCGACAGCCACTTCGTCGCTCTCAGTCCGACGTCGGCGTACAGTCCCAGATCTCCCAATACAGACGACACATCGGTCTGCCTTTTGTACGGCACGCTGGTCGCTGCTTCGAGCCGATCCTGCGTTCCGTAGGCGACGTCGCCGCGCGCGAAATATCCAAGCTCGATGTCCTGACGGAAACCGAGCGCAGAGGTGTGCCAGCGTCCTGCTCCCTTCGACCCGATCGTGACGCCGCCGGTCGACAGGTCGAGCAAGTCACCGCGCTGATCGTGGGGTGATTGCGTCGCCTGCTCGGTGTCGAGCAGAAAGCCGGTGAAGTTTTCGAGCAAGCGCATTTGCTTGACCGTCACCCACACGCGCTCGACATAGGTCGTGTCTCCCGTGCGCGAGATGATCTCGCCGGCGACGCTCGCTCGTGCCGTGCTCCCGCCCTGACGGGCGTCGGTGGTGTCGTAGAAACCGACGCGCCCCTGCAGATAGTCGTCCTGTCGAATGACGCCGGCTGAGTGGTACTGGGTTGAATAGGCGTTTGCGGTCAGGCGCCAGAGGCCCTTTTCACCGAGGCGCCCCTCATACTGCGCCATCGCGGTCGCGTGGCGGGCGTCGCGATTGCGTCCGTAGCCGGAGGTGCTGCCGATCTCGGCCCCCGCGAAGGTGCGCTCGCGCTCCTCGGGCGGGCCCCAAAGCAGCAGCAGTCGCTCGGTTCCAAAGCTCCCGACCGCGAGCTTACTGGCGAATCCGCGGCGCTCGAGTCCAAGCTCGTAGTTGGCACTTCCGGCGACTGCGAAATTGCCCTGCCTTGGGTCGAACGGGCCCTCGATGACGCGGAGCGACTGCACCAGCTCCGGGATGATGAAGTGCGCGTCTGCGTAGCCGTTTCCGTGCAGATTGCCCGCTTCGTTGAACGGAATATTGCCGAGTGTAAACTCGATATCCTGTCCTTCGCGCGCGTCGAAGCCGCGAAGAAATACCTGCTCGGCGTGGCCTTCGCCCCCCTCGTTCGTCAGCAGTATTCCCGGCGCCAGCTTGAGCAGCGCCGCGGCATTTTCGCGGGGAACGCGCGCGAGCTCCCGGATATCGATCTTCACGTCGGCGGCGCCCATCGTCGGGGCGTCGACCGCGCCGAACACGCTGACGTCCTGGGGCGCTTCTTCAGGCTTCGTGGACGGCACAGGTGGGGCCGCTGATTCGGATGGAAGCGGTGCGCCTGACGATCCGCCAGCACCCGCAGTGCCGCCCTGCAGCGGGGCGGCGTCGTCGGACGGGGCGTCGACGGGACGGGTGGGCGGCGAGAAGTGGAAGGGGACCGGGATCCGCATCGCAGCCGGCGTCCCGTTGCGCAGGCCGGGCTTGAAGGTCCACTGGCGGGTGGCCGCCACCGCGGCGAGATCGGCCTCCGGCCCGCCCGAGGTCATCACGTCGATCTTCGCGACGTGCCCTTCGGCGTCGACGGTCACCGCGAGCACGACGTCGAGGTGCTTGCCCTGCGCTGCGAGGCTCGGCGGATATTCGGCGTCGACGTGCGTGAGCACGGCCGGCGGCACGAGCCGGGGCGTCTCGGCGCGCACCGTGGCGGGGGCGCACAGCGCTGCGGCTGCGACGGTGAGCGCACGCGCGGCGGCGCGCAGTCGGGCGGACGGGGGCTTCATTCGATCAGTTCAACGATTGTTCGAGCGATGAATTGATGCAACTCAGTTGCATCAGAGAAATGCATTGAGCATTCCCGTGCGGCTCGCGTCAAGTCAGCGCGCGCGCGCTTAGCGCGTCAGGCAGGCGCCGCAGCGACCTTTGAGCTGTACCTCGAGGACGATTGCACCGCGTGCGGCAGCGCTGCTGAGAAACACGGCGTCGTCGGGGAGGCAGGTGACCTTTCGGCAGTCCACGCAGACGAAATGCGGGTGCGCGTCGGCGGCGTGCGCGTTCGGGTCCGCGCGCTCAAAGCGCCACGTGTGATCGCCGAGATCGGTGCGCGCAACCAGCCCTGCTTCGCTGAGCGCCATGAGGTTGCGCCATACAGTCACCCGGTCGATTCCGTGCGGCGAAAGGCGACCGGTGAGGTCCGCGTGACTGACAGCCCCTGCGGTGCGCCACAGCTCGCGCAGCACCGCCAGCCGCGGCAGGGTCACCCGCAGGTGGGCGCCCCGGAGCGCGCTGGCCAGCTGGGCTTCATCGATCTCGGAGGGCTTGCTCGCGCGCTTCATCGCCACCGGACCAAGCGTAGCGCGGCCGCTCTGCGCCGCCAATCATGATGCAACCACGTTGCAATAGAATTGTTGCGGCCTGGGCCGCGGGCTCGCGTACACTGCGGGCGCTCCAGCCATGCCGCCGCACAAGACCCCCAAGGGCCACGTCGCCAGCGTCGATGAGGTGGCGCCGCACGCGCACCCCCCGCGCCGACCTCGAGCGCCGCCGAGCGAGCACGCCTTCGAGCGCGCGGCCTCGCTGTTTCGCGCTGCCGGAGACGTCGCGCGGCTGAAGTTGCTCGTTCGGCTGAGCGAGGGGGAGTGGTGCGTGACCGAGCTCGCCGAGTCGACCGAGACCAAGCTCTCGACCGTCTCTCAGCAGCTCAAGCTGCTGCGCGCCGAGCGCATTGTCACGCGCCGGCGCGACGGCAAGCACCTGTACTACTCACTCGCCGACGCGCACGTCCTGGAGCTGATACGCAACGCGCTCGAGCACGCCGACGAGCATGCCCACCCGCAAGTCGGCGAGCCCCCCGCCTAGCCGGCGGCCGGCTTCGCGTCGACGTCGAGGCGGTCCAGCATGCGGTAGAGGCGCTTGCGGTCGAACCCCAGAATGCGCGCTGCGGCTGTTTTGTTGCCGCCGACCGCCTCCATCACCCGCGTGATGTAGCGGCGCTCGACCTCGTCCATGGGCACCAGCTCCGAAGGGTCGTCGCTCGAGACGAGCACGTGCGAGCGGCGATAATTGCGTACTTTTTCGGGCAGGTCGTCGACCGACAGCGCTTCGTAGCGCGTGAGCGCGACGCCACGCTCGATGCAGTTTTGCAGCTCGCGCACGTTGCCGGGCCAGCCGTAGGAGACGAGCTTTTCGGCGGCGCCTTGCGCGATTCCGGTTACGTGTTTCTGGGCTCGCTCGGCGAACCGGTCGAGGAAGTGTTGCGCGATCGACAGCACGTCGCCTGCCCGCGCGCGCAGGGGCGGCAGCTCGATATGGACGACGTTGATGCGGTAGTAGAGATCCTCGCGGAAGCGCCCTTCTTCGACCGCTGTTTCGAGGTCGCGGTTGGTGGCGGCGATGACCCGGATGTCGATCGGAATTTCGCTTCGTCCGCCGACCGGCCTGACGGTTCGATCCTGCAGCACGCGGAGCAGCTTCGGTTGCAGCCCGATGGGCATGTCTCCGATCTCGTCGAGGAAGAGCGTGCCCCCGTCGGCCTGCGTGCAGAGGCCTTCGTGGGAATTTTTCGCGTCGGTGAAGGCGCCTTTTACATGACCGAACAGCTCGCTCTCGAGCAGCGCTTCGGGCATCGCAGCGCAGTTGATCGCGACAAACGGCCGATCGCGCCGGCGGCTTCGCGCGTGGAGCGCGCGGCTGACCACCTCTTTGCCCGTGCCGCTCTCGCCGGTGATGAGCACCGACGTCTCGGTGTCGGCGATGCGGTCGACGAGATCGTAGACGCCGTGCATGGCGGCGCTCTCGCCGATCAGCTGCTCAAACCTGGGGCGGCGCTCGATGGCGAGCTTCAGCCGCTTCACTTCCTCGCGCAGAGCGCGGTTTTTTGCGGCGCGGTCGATGGCGATGAGGAGCGCGTCGATCGCAACGGGCTTGCTGATGAAGTCGTACGCGCCGGCCCGGATCGCCGAGACGGCCGTTTCGAGGCTACCGAACGCGGTGAGCACAATGACGGGCAGGTCGGGTCGGCTCAGCACGATGCGCTCGCACAGCTCGATGCCGTTCAAGCCGCGCATGTTGAGGTCGGTGACCACCACGTCGAAATCGACGTCTGCGCTGCCGATCGCGAGCAGGGCAGCGTCGCCTGATGAGGCGCGGCTCGCGCGGTAGCCTCGCTTGCCGATGGCGAGCGCGAGGGTCTCCGACAGGCTGTCGTCGTCGTCTACCAGCAATACACGCGTGGTCATGATGGCAGCCCGGGGAGATAAACGAAGAAACTTGAGCCGCGTCCGGGCGAGCTCTCCGCCCGCATCCAGCCGCCGTGGTCGCGCACGATGCCGTACGATACCGCGAGTCCGAGGCCTGTGCCTTCGCCGACGCCCTTGGTCGTAAAAAACGGCTCAAAGACGCGGGCGACGATCTCTTCGGTCATGCCTGGGCCGTCGTCGTCGACACGCAGGCAAACGTAGCTTCCGTCGGCGGCCACGACATCCGCGGGGGGCTCGGCCTCGACCAGCTCGCACGTCACGTGAACGTCGCCCCCGTCTTTCAGGGCCTGCACGGCGTTCATCACCAGGTTCGTCACGACCTGCTGCAGCTGGCCGGCGTCGACGTTCGCGCGGACGTCGGAGGTCGACGCGGTGAGCGCGACCCGCACTTTGCGCTTGCTCGCGAGCGGCTCGAGGAGCGCGACCGCGTCTGCTGCGATTCGCCGGACATCGCCAACGCTCTGCGCCGGGCCGCTCCTTCGCGCAAACTGCATGAGCTGGCGAATGATGCCGGTCATGCGCTCGGCGGCGGCGCCGATCGCTTTCGCGTAGGCCTGGCTCTCGATTGCGCTGGTGTCTCCCTGCGCGATCATTTCCGCGCGCGCCGACACGACGTTGAGCGGCGTGCCGAGCTCGTGCGCGATGCCGGACGCGAGCTTGCCGACCGTCGCGAGCCGGTCGGCATGTCTCAGCTGATCGATCGTTCGCGTCAGTCGCTCACACATCCGGTTCAGCTCCTCGGCGAGCTCGCCAAATTCGTCCCGCCGGGCGAGTTCGAGCGGACCCGAAAAATCGCCGCGTGCGATTCGGCGTGCCTTGGCCGTGAGCGATCCGACGGGCACGCCGACGAGCCACCGGCCGAGGACATACGCCAGGATCGCGGCCAGAATCGCGAGCGCCGCGGCGCTCTCGATGGTGTCGATGATGTTTCGCCGCGCGAACTCGAGCTCGTTCGCCGGCTCCTCCGACAGCTCGATGGCGCCGCGCCGCACCCCGCCCACATCGACGACCACGTACGTGTACCAGTGGGATGTTTCGCCGCGAACGACCTTGAAAATGGGCTCTCCGGGCCGCGCGACTGCGATCTCCGCGGCGCTTACGGTGGCCCCGTTGCCGTCATCGAGCCAGCGAATGTCGATGTTGGTGATGTGCCTGTTGACGTCGTCGATGGCCTGCATGGCCGGCGCGCGCCCCTGTGAGCTCCACACGCCCGCGACCGCGACGCCGAGCGATCGGGCGATGGCGTCGTGCTCGCGCCTGCGCTCGGTTTCATAGTGGCGCGTCTCGCGGCGCACGCGGAGGGAGCCGTTCACCGCGAGGATGATGGACATGACGGCGACGAGCGCGATTGTGAGTTTCGGAAGGAGCTTCATGACCGCACCGTTCGGGCGCCAATCGAATCATGGCGAAAAAAAGCAAACGCGCACCCTGGCGCGAAGGCCGGGATGCGCGTCTTCATTGGGCGACGGAGTCGCCTTGTGTCATTCGTCGGGGTTGGTTTCGAGCGCCTTCGGGGCAAGAATCACCGTGCCGCTGACGACCGCGCCAGACAACAAGAACGAAGACGTCGTGGCGTTTCCGTCGAGGTCGCCGTAAGCGCCCGCCGTGAAACCCGTGGAGACCGCAGCGGAGTAGCTGTACTGGTAGTACTGGGGCCCGAGGATATCGAACTTCAGGCAGGCCCAGCCAGTGGTCGTGTCGCCTGCGGTCCAGTCGCTGGGCCCGGAGACGTACTTCGCCGCGGCCGGAACGGCCGCCGGAACTTTCGCGCCGGCGGTCGCGCAGAGCGACTGCGAGCCGGTGACGCTGCCGCCGGGAGCGACATACGCCCCGAGCATTTTTTCACGGGTGTAGGCTTCTGCGGCGTTTCTTGACAGATGGCCAACGTTGTTGCCGGCCTCGGCGGTCTTTGCCGACTTGAGGTAGCGGCTCACGCCGTAGATGGCGAGCACGGCCAGAATGCCGATGATGGCGACAACAATCATCAGCTCGATGAGAGTAAAACCGCGCAGGCGGTTGCGTACCGATCGTTTCATGGTCTCTAAAGGCCTCTCCGCGCGCCGCCCTGGCACGCAATCGACATAAATCCCTCGCAACGCCCCCGCTCGACGCGTTGGTGCCTGCCTGACTCTTGAGTGACGCCCCAATTGAGTCGCATAGGAAGAGTCTGACGATACCGAGAAAGCACGGACAGTGCCAAAGATAATGCGCGGCGAAAGGGCACGTTGGCCCGAGTCGCCTTGTCCCCCTGTGGGACACCGTTGCGAAATGACACGCCGCGCTCCTGCCTTGTGACGGGCAGGCGACGCGCCTCGGCGTCTGCGATTCGCATCGGCGCAGAAAGTGCATCGATGGCCCGCTCATGCTGTCCGTTGCTCCGTCGACCCCGCCGTTTGCCCCGCAGAGCGCGTCGCGTTCTGACTCAGGTTGCGTGCGTTCGACCAAGAAGTTCCGCGTGATGGTGGCCGAGGACGACCCTGAGCTGCGCAGCCTTGTGGTCAGCGTACTCGCCCGCGCCGGCTACGATGCACATAGCGTTGGTGATGGGGCCGACCTGCTCGACGCCGTGACCAGGAATCTCCAGGGCTCGGAGGCGCCGATCGACCTCGTCCTGTCCGACATCGCGATGCCTGTCCTCGACGGCATTTCGTGCGTAGAGCGCTTTCGCGCCCTCGGCTTTTGCGGTCCGGTGGTGCTGATGACGGGTTTCGGGGACGCAGCTGTGCGCGCGCGTACGAGCGCGATGGGCGTGTCGCTCCTCGACAAGCCGTTCGCGCTCGACGAGTTGCGGGCGGCCGTGCTCGCCGCCCTTTCGAGCCGCAGCTAACCCTCTCGAGCCGTAGCCAGTTCGAGCAGTCTGCCGGGCGCGCGGCGCTTGCGCGCAGACCCGGACGCCGCGATGCCCGGACGGACGCGTGCTAGCGTGGTGGCGTGGTTCATTCTGCTTTTTGGGGGTGCATGGCGTCGTGCGGGCTCGTTCTCGCGGCGTGTTCGCCTGCCTACGGCGACGGCGTCGGGGCCCCGCCTTCGTTGGCGGCGGACGCAGCCGCGGCCGCGCCGCCGGATGCCGCGCCGGAGCTCGGCGCGGACAGCGAAGCCGCGAACGCAGACGGCGCCGTCTTGCCCTCGCCCCAGCTCTGCGCCGGAAGTTATGGATCGATTCAGGAGGTGCCCACGTCGCAGCCGGCGCTGGTCGAAGCCTCCGGCGTCGCCGTTTCGAAGCGAAATCCCGGCGTCTTGTGGGCTCACAACGACTCGGGCGACAGCGCGCGGGTGTTTGCTCTCGGCGACGACGGCTCGGCGCTCGGTGAGTTGTCGCTTCCCGGCGTCACCGCGCGCGACTTCGAGGACATCGAGACAGCAGCCTGCCCTGACGGTTCGGGCCCGTGCGTGTGGATCGCCGATCTCGGCAACAACGCGCTTAGCCGCACCGACCTGGCCATTTACGCGGTGCCGGAGCCCCCGGTGTCGAAGGCCGCGCCGCTCGGCAAGGCCGTCGCTTCGAAGGTGTGGTCGTTTCCGGTGTCGTATGCTCCGCAAGTTGCGATCGACGTCGAAGCGCTGCTGGTCGCCCCGGACGGATCGGCCATTTGGGTCTTCGAAAAGGTCGATGCGGCGACCGCGCGCATCTTCACCGCGAAGGGGCCGTTCATCGACGCCGTGCCGCTTGTGCTGACGGCGCACGGCACGGTTAGCTCGCCGGGCATCGCCATCTCGAAAGGGCGGATGATTACGGGCGCCGATATTCATCCATCGGGCACGCGGGTGCTGCTGCGCGTATATACGGGCGTCTTCGAATACCGATTATCGCCCGGACAAACGCCCGCCGATCTCGACGCCGCCTCGCGGGTGCTTGTGACGTTCGGACCGCTGTCGGAAAAGCAGGGCGAGGCGGTCAGCTACGACGCGTCGGGGCTGGGCATCTGGACGATCTCCGAAGATCCGGCGGCGAAGGTCACGCAGCCGCTCCATCACTTTTCGTGCTTGCCTTAGCAGGCCGTTGAAGCAGCGTTCGCCACCCGATCACGTCGTGTATTCTGCATTGACCTCGACGTAGCGATATCCCAGATCGCTCGTCATCAGCGCGGCCGAGCCAGAGCCCTCTGCGAGCGCGATGTCGAGCGAGACATCCTCGGCCCGCATCGCCAGCGAGGTCGCCGCGCGGTCGAACGCGGTGGGGGAGCCGTGCTCGAATACGACAACGCCCTGAAGCGTGCACCGCAGGCCCTCCACAGACATGACGGCGGGCGAGTTGCCCACCTGGCTCACGAACCGGCCCCAGTTGGGATCGTTGCCGAACAGCGCGGTGCGCACGAGCGCTGACGCCGCGATCCCAGCGGCCACGACGCGCGCGGCCTCGTCCGTGCGCGCGCCTGTGACGGAGATGGTCGTGACCTTCGTGGCGCCTTCGCCGTCGCGCGCGATGAGCCACGCGAGCCGCCGGCATACGCGCTCGAGGTCGGGCGCGATCTCGGCGACCGTGGCTTGAGCGCGGCCGGTGGCGAGCAGCAGGAACGTGTCGTTGGTGCTCGGATGGGTGTCGACGTGCACGGCGTTGAAGCTGCGGCGTGCGAGCGCAGGCATCGCCGCGGCGAGCTCGGACGGTGTGGCGCGTGCGTCGGTGGCCACGAACGCCAGCATCGTGGCCATATCGGGCTGAATCATGCCTGCGCCCTTGCAAACGCCTGCTATCAGCGCGCGCGCCCGCTCTCCCGACTCCTTGGCAAAGGCGTCGGTGGTCATGATCGCGCGCAGGAAGTCGCGTCCCGCGCGGGGCTCGCTGCTCAGCGCCGCGAGAGCGCCGTCGATGCCGGCGCGTACCTTCTGCATCGGCAGCGGGTGACCGATGACGCCGGTGCTGCACACGAGCACTTCGTGTTCGGCGCATCCCACGCCCCGCGCCACCCGAGCGGCCATTTCGCGCGCGTCGCGCAGGCCCGCGTCGCCGGTGCAGGCGTTGGCGTTGCCGCTGCTCACGACCACGGCGCGGATCATTCCGCCCGACTGATGAAGGTGTTCGCGGCTGACCAGCACAGGCGCCGCCGCGAATTTGTTCTGCGTGAAAATTCCCGCGCAGGCCACCGGCGCGTCCGCCACGAGGAGCGCGACGTCGGGGGCGCCGCTCACCTTGATTCCCGCGGCAACGCCCGAGGCACGAACGCCTGCGAGATCACTCAGAGTCACCGGGGAAGGCTGCAGCTCGGGGAGCGGATGCGGGAAGCTCATGGCGCGGAACTATCGCGCGAAGCGACGCTGCGTGGCCACTGCATAGCGCGCGACCCCGCCGGAAACGCTCAGTCTTCGAGGTAGCCGAACTTGCCGCTCCGGTAATCTTGATACGCCTGCGCGATTTCCTGTTTGGTGTTCATGGCGAACGGGCCGTACTGAACGACGGGCTCGCCGATCGGCTCTCCGCCCAGCACCAGCAGGTGCGCCTGCGATTTCGCCTCGAGCGTGGCCAGCTCGCCTTCATTCTTGAAGAGCACGAAATCTCCCTGTTTTGCCGCGGTTTCGGCCCCCACGACGATATCGCCGCTCATGACGAGCACCGAGAGGTTCTCGCGCCCGGCGATCGGCAGCTCGAGCTTGCCGCCTGCGGCGAGGCGCGCGTCGAACACGTGCACTTTGGTCGCCGTGCGCGCGGGCCCCTTCACGCCGCCGAGCTCGCCTGCGATCACCCGCACCGAGCCTCCGCCGTTGGGAAGGGTCAGCTCGTGAATATCCGCCGCCGTGATGGGCTGATATCCCGGTCGCTTCATCTTGTGACTTCCCGGGAGGTTCACCCACAGCTGCGCCATGTGCATAACGCCGCCGCGCCGCGAAAACTCGGCCTCATGGTGCTCTTTGTGCAGGATCCCAGAGGCAGCGGTCATCCACTGCACGTCACCTGGACCGATGATGCCGCCTGCGCCGGTGCTGTCGTGGTGGGCGACGCTCCCCTCCCAGGCGAGCGTCACCGTCTCGAAGCCGCGGTGCGGGTGCACCCCCACGCCGCGCTGCCGCACCGACGGCTCGTAGGCGAACGGAGGATGGTAGTCGAGCAGCAGAAACGGGCTCAAGCGCTGAGCGGCGTCGGGAATGACGTTCATGTATCCCGCCACGCGAAAACCGTCGCCGACCCAGTGCACAGGCGGAGGCGAAAACACGGCATCGACCGGACGGACCGGCCTGCTCGAGGTCGTTGAAGAATGTGTATTTTGCATGTTCTCACGCGACAGGGCGCGGCCTGCGACACCTGCGAGCAGCGCGGCCGGCGCGGCAGCAGCGATGAGGTTTCTGCGCGACAGGGGCTTGTTCACGCGCCAAGCATGGCCCGGGGCGCGACGGCGCACAAGCGCCCGCCGCTACGCGGGCTCGTCGTCGGGGTCGGGAAAGAGCGCGCGGTTGATCGCCAGGCCGAAGCGCCGCTCGAGCACTTGAAATCCAGCGAGATCGACGATGCCAGTCTCTCCCTCGGGCGGGCTGACGAGGCGCACGACAGGGCGCAGCGGCTCGCGCGGCGTGGCCCTGAGAACCACGGCTTGTCGTCCGTCGGAGAGCTCAACTGTCGTGCCGGGAGGATAGATTCCGATCGCCCGAATCGCCGCGTCGGCCCATGTTGGCTCGAAGTATCTGCCGGACAGCCCGCGCAGGTTCGACACTGCGGATTCCATCGGGTCGGCCGGACCATCGACAAGCCGCGCGCGCTTGCGATCGAGGTAGTTGGCGACTGATACGATTCGCGTGACGGCGTGAGGAAGCGCGGAGAGTCTCGCGGGGTAGCCGAGTCCATCGACCCCGCGATGGTGATCGAGGGCTGCGGCGACCCACATGGGCGGACACCCACGATCGAACAGCGCGCGCGCACCGAGGAACGGGTGCTCCTGGGCCATCGCGCGTTGCCGGTCGTTGAGCAGCGGCTCGGGCACGCCGCGGAGCTCCTCCGGCAGCAGGAGATGACCCGCGTCGTGGACGAGCGCGGCGCAGGTGATCTCGACGCAAATCCCGGCAGGAAAGTCGGCCTCTTTGGCCATCGCCGCCGCCATGATCGCGACGTTGGCAGTGTGGGCCGCGAGGTCGTCTTCGCCGCGCACGGCGAGGCGCGGAGGGAGCGCGAAATAGCGCGCGTCGGCGCCCATGCAGATGGTCTTCGCGACTTCGCGTACGCCTTCCTGATCGAGCGAAACCCCGAGCTGCATGACGTAGCTCAGGGTCGCGAGCAGCTCGCTCACCATGCCCTCGAAGAGCGGAGGCTCGCCGAGCTCTTCAGCGGCTTCGAGCTCGCGCTGTTGCAGGGCGATCCAGCGCACCAGCACGTGCCGCATGCCGAGCTGCATCCGCTCGCGCGCGGCGTCCGGGCGGTCGACATCGGGAGCAGCGGCGAGGCCGGTACAGAGCGCGGCCACGTCGGCGGCGTCGAACCCCTCGAGGAAGACGAGGCACTCGAGCCCGTGCCGCTCCAGCGCGTCGAGGAGCCCCGGAAGTCGCTCGCGCAAATCGGGGAGCGGCCGCTCGGCGATCACGAACTCGCCCTCGACGATCGCCACCATCAGCTCGGGCACGGTCGTGAGGAGTCGGCCCATGCCGGCCGCCGCTGCCGCATCGATTCCCTCCAGAGCACGGTGGCCTGCGGGGTACTGCGCGCGCGCGGTGACAGCCGTGAGCAGGGTGTGGAGTCCCTCGGCGACCTCCGGCCAGAATGTCTTCGGAAGGTCAGCCAAGAGACTCCTCCATCGACCTCGAGCAGGCGCGCCTTACGCGCCAGGTGCCCTCGGCCTGTGCTTTGTCGAACAGCTCGCGGGCCGCGCGGGCGCGGGAGCGGAGCAGGCAGCCAGCGGCCTTTTCACGAATCGCTGTCAGGGCGGGGCCTTCGAGCATGCTCCTCGGTTCGAGCAGGCCGAAGAGCGCGTGCGCCGCCGCGTCGTCGCGCGCACGGGAGAGCGCCGAGAGCGCCTGCTCGCGGACCGTCCTCGGCCTGTCCTCCGACAAGGCGATCGCCTCCAGCGCGGCGACGGCCCCGGCCGAAAGTGGGAGTGTCCTGAGAGCTTGCGCGGCCGCTGCTCGCACCTCCTGAACCTCATCGCACATCAACGTCACCAGCACCTCAGGCGCACCTTCATCGTCCTTGAGCGAACCCAGGGTGCGGGTCAGCTCCATTCGGACCTTGGTATGGGCATGCGTGACGAGATGCGCGATGTCCGAAGCCCGCCCCGCGGCGTTTGCGATCAGACCGAGCACGTTTCGCACTACGAACCACGGCGGGGCGCCTTGCAGCGCGCCGGTGAGCGTCGGAAGGAGCGCGGGGCCGGCAGCAGTGAGCGCGTCGAGGATGTGGCGACGGAGCTTGCGGTCGTCCATGTGCTCGAGCGCTGCCACCAGCAAATGCGCTTGGTCTTTCATGGTCGCCGGCAGCGTGCGAACAATCGCAGCGGCCTGGGCCTCGGGCGCGGTCGCGATCGCGCGCAGCAGCACCCGGGCAGCCGGCGTCGCGGCGATGGCCTCGATCGCCGACGCGGCAGCGTCGATCTGCCTCCAGTCGTCGACCCGAACCAGCGCGAGATGCAGCGCGACTATGGCGTCGTCCCGGCCCGCCTCGGCGAGCGTCACTGCGAGCGCTGGCAGGCGCTTGCAGTGGGCCTGGAAGGTGGCTTTTCGGGAGCTCATCGCCATGACATCCGAGGCCAGCCGCGCGTCGAGTCCTGTCAGGGCGACTGACGAGAAGTCCTCCGCATCACCGCTGATGGGAGGGACCTTCGAGCGCAGCGCCGAGAAGTTAGCGGCCAAGCGCGTAGCCGCGACCGATAGCGCAGTGCGCTCTGCAAACGCCGGATCTTCGTCGTTGGGCGGGATGGCAAGCGCGCCCAGCAGGGTGAGTGTTGCATCCTCGTCGAGCGGAAGGCAGGGCAGCAGCCGCGCGATCTCGGCTACCGCCGAGCGCCGACGCGACGCCGCGGGAATCATTGCGGCGAGGATCGCGAACGCTTCGTCGAGCCGCTCGACGCGGAGCCGAAACAGCGGAAGGAAAATGCGGGCGCACGCTGCGGCGCTCGATTGAGCGAACACTTGCATCAGTCCGGCGTGCTGGTCGGGCGGCATGGCCGCGGTCCCGCCGAGCAGACGGTCACGCGCTTCGGGGCGGAGCGCGAGGAGCACAGCGCGGAGTTGGGAGGTCCAGCCTTCGCTCCGCGAGGGATCGCCAGCGCTGATCGTGCTGACCAGTTGCGTCACGATGCCGGCGATCGCCTCGGGGGGCTCGGATACCTCGAGCATTCTGGCGAAAAGCTCAGGCGACCCGAGGAGATCGAGCATCGAGTCTGCGGCAGGCGCCTCGTCGCCGGAGCCGAGCGCCTCCTTCCCTGCGGCGCTGCGCAACATCTCGACGAACACATCGCGGAGCCGCTTGTTCTGGCGGTCTTCTTCCCGGTTGATGACCTTATGGGAGATCTCCTCGACTTCGATGCGCGACACTTTGCAGCCCGACAGGATCGCGCGCAGGCCTCCCTTTGCGAAGGCGTCCGCCGGGGCGAGCGTGGCGGCGTTTACGAATTCAGTGAGCTCGTCGATGTCGACGCCGCGAACGAAGCGCACGAGCAGTACGCCGCGCTCGTGAAGATAGGGGCCGAACCGCTCGCGGATGGCGTTCTGACGAGCGTGCCGCCCGTCGATCACGAGGCTGTCGCGCAAGGCGCCCAGATCGGTGCTGCCTGCGACTGCAAGAACCTCCACCAGATGGCTGTGCGCACGCGCCCCCATCGCCAGGCACGAAACATGCGCAGTCGAGTACTGCCGCGCACGCACCACCCACTGCCACAGATCGGCCACCCACTGCTCATCGTGCTCGGGGCGCAGCTTCGCCATATGTCCCTGATCGTATCTCAACAGTCGCGCTCAAGAAAGCGCTGCGTCCATAGCGCTGGCGGGGCCGTTGCAATCTGACCTGCGCGGGCCGGCCGCGCGGGCGGCTACCGCTTCGGCGGACGCAAAACGAACGCAGACGTCCGGCGCACATAATCGGCATAGCCCGGCTTCGTCGCTGTCAAATGGGCGTCGAGGATGGTGACGCCTGAGACCCGAAGCAGAAGAAACGTCATCAGCATCGGAGCGGGCGCCGTCGCCCAGCCGTAGCGACTGCCGGCAGCCAGGAGCCAAAACCCCCACCAGAGCAGGGCTTCACCGAAATAGTTCGGGTGCCGACTGTAGCGCCATAGCCCGGTCGCGAGCACCTCGGCCCCGGCGACGGGGCGGCTGCGAAACGTTTGCAGTTGCCAGTCAGCGACGGCTTCGATCGAAAACCCGGCGGCGAACACGAGCACGGCGGCGCACTCGACAACTCCGAGTCCGCGAGCTTCGCGCTCCGCCGCGACCATTTGCAGCGGCGCCGAGATGACGAAAGCGAGCGCGCCTTGCAGCAGAAATACTTGAAAAAAGCTCAGCCACCAGTATCGCTCCGGCCCGAAGCGCCGCCGAAATTCGGCGTAGCGTGGATCTTCCGGTCTTCCGCGACTGCGAAGTAGCAAGTGCAGCCACAAGCGAACGGACCAGACGCCGACCATCGTGACGAGCAGCAGCTTGCGAGTTGTAAGAGCGGAGTGCGAAGCGGCGCTCAGCGTCACGATGAGAAAGGCGATTGACCACCACGGGTCGACAATGCTGACGTCGCGAAGGTAAACGCTGAGCGCCCACAGGGCCGTCATCATCACGAGCACCAAACCTGCGCTTTGGCCGAGCAGCGCCAGGGTCATGGGGCGCCTTCCAGCGCCAGCGAATCGGTGATCCAGCGATCGGTCTTTGCCCACTGCTCGAACAGCCAACGATCGCGGTCGTGATTCGGTATCGCTGAACTGGGTATTCTGCGCAAGCGCGCGCGAATCGTGCGTCCGATGAGCGCCCCGCTCCAGAACTGCGAGAAGGACGCCGACCCCTCGAAGCCAGTGTGCTCGACGATCACCACGTCGACGCCCGGGGCCGCCTCGACGAGCGCGAGCGGCCCTCCGAGCCTGGGCGGCAGCACATGCAAGTACGCGTCGGCGATGGCCGCGAGATCCGCCCGCCCGCGCTCCCGGAGAGAGGCGATCGCGGCGCGCCGCTTTCGCTCGCTGAAGCGCGTCCCTTCGGGATAGATGAGCACGGCCGACTTTTCGTCGAGCCCATTCGCGAGGGCCGCGATCTGAGCGAGTTCTTCTGTGCTTCGCTCACGATTGCGGCTGACGAAGGCATTGGGAAGGCGCCGCCCGACGACGTCGAGACATGGCTCCCAAAGTAGCTGTCGCTTGAGCACATATCGAAATAACATTCGGTGCGGATTGCCTACAAGCGCCGCCGCGAGCACGGTGTCGGCCGTGCTCGAGTGGCGCACGAAGAGCAGATAAGGGCCGACGGCGGCCTCGAGCGCCCCCTCGACTTCGACCCGCATCGAGAACAACGCGACCGCGCCGTTGAACAGCGCGCTGCTCCACCAGCGCTGGAGCGCGGCGTTGTCGCTGAGATAGCGCTTCGGGCCGCCCAGGCGTCCCCCGACGCGCACGACCGCGAGCGTCGCGGCGGCGACGATTCCGGCGACGTCGAGCGCGAGATAGAGCGCGAAAAAGCAGAGCGCCCGCGTTCGCGCCCACGTTCGGCGAGGGCGGTTGCCGCAGTCGGCGAGGGCCGCGGCTGCCATCCACACCGGGGCTCCGACGAAGCACACCGTCGCGAGCGCGAAGTACATCGGCATGCTCACGCAGCGGCGCGCCCATATCGATGCGCGCGACTCGCCGCCGCCGGGACTGGCTACCGCGGGCGGACCGTTCACGCGGCCTTCCTGGCTGCGAAGGCGAGGGCCCGCTCGCCGGCGAGCGCAGCCGTTGCGGTCAGGGCGACGCCCCACGCGATGTCGAGCGGCACGAGCGAGCCTGGCCAGCCGCGCAACACGGCCCAGTTGGTCAGCTCATAGGTGCCATACGCCAGCAGTCCCATGCCTGCGCCACGCCGAACCGACTGCCGCGGACCGGTCGACGGGATCACGGCATAGGCGACGATGGCTGCGACATACAGGGCATAGAAGAGCCCCGCCGCGGGAAGGTATGCGTCGGGGCGTTTCAGTGTGGAAAGGCGGGTATCGTACGCGTCGCGGGCGACCACGCCGAGCCACGTCAGATCGGCCGCGAGCAGGGCCGTGGCGGTCGCCAACGTCGCAGCCGCGAGGCCAGCGATCGAAGCCCTTGTGCGCATGGCCGAAGGATAGCGCCGTTTGCTTCGTGGGGTCGGTCAGCCGGCGTCAGATCGCCTTTTTGCTGTGTATCTCGAGCTTGATGAGCACCTCGTCCTTGATCAGGTCGTCGGGCTTGCCGGGGTAGACGAGGCCGAAATCTTTGCGGTTGATTCCGAACTCGGCGTCGAGGTCGATCGCGTCGCCCGAAACCTTGACGCTGGCGGGGAACGTGACCGACTTGGTCACGCCGTGCAGCTCAAGGTTTCCGGTCACGGTGTGGGTGGCGCCTTTGTCGCCGCCGGCCGCGATTGACGTCGACGTGAAGCGTGCCTTCGGGAACTTGGCGACGTCGAAGAAGTCGGGGGATTTCAAGTGTCCGGTCAGCTTTTCAGCGTCGGACGTGAGCGAAGCAGAGTCGATCTCGACGGTGACCGAGCTCTTGAGCGGATCGCCTCCGACAAGGTTGATGTTGCCGGTGAACGCCCCGAAGCTGCCGTTGTGCTTGCCGGTGATTTTTGCGCCGACGAAGGAGACCTTCGACCCGTCGTTCGAAAACGCGTACCGGGCCGTCGAGGCTGTCGCGGTGCTGCCGACGGGGCCCGACGGGGCCGCAGCGGCGGAGGCAGCGACTTGCACGGGCTCGGACACGGTGGCGATGGGCTTGCCCTTGGAGGGATCGTTGTTGCAAGCGGCGACAGAGACGGCGAGGAGCGCAAACAGCGCGGCGGAGTGGTTCATGGGCGGCACTTTGCGTTCGTTCCGCCGGGCGAACAAGTCGCTTCGTTGCGGAAACAGCGGGCCGACCGAGCACCCATGTATTGCGCTTCGCACGCCCGCTGGCGCACGTGACGCCGCCGCGCGCGGCCTGCTAATATGGTGGAGCGTGCTCCCGTTGCAGCAAGGTTTTATCATGAAGCGCCTGTTCATCATTCCGATCGTCGCGATTTTCGCGGCGCTTGCGTTTACCCACTGCGGCTCGTCGCAGCCTTCCTACTTCGGTAGCGAGGGTGCCGATGGAGGCGGCGGCGGCGGCCCCGATGGCGGCGATGACGACGGCGGGCAGTCGTTTCAATTCGACGCGAGTGGCGATGCCTCGCCCGCGGTCACGCACTGCTCGGCGGACCTGCACCAAATACTCGACGCAAACAACAACGTCGTCTCGACGTGCCCGCCCGATCAGGGATGCGGGGCGAGCGGCTGCGTGCCG
Source organism: Myxococcales bacterium (assembly GCA_947473045.1). Lineage (GTDB taxonomy): Bacteria > Myxococcota_A > Polyangia > Polyangiales > Polyangiaceae > JANYHY01. The sequence goes on from CANJCO010000012.1 coordinate 84,934, forward strand.
GCCTGCGACAGCGCAGCGCAGAACAAGAGCACCGTCGGCTGCGACTACCTGACGATCGCGCCCGACTCCATCGACGAGGTCGCCGGCGGATGCTTCGCAGCCTTTTTGGCCAATACGTGGACGACCGACGTTTCGATCACGGCCAGCTACGCCGGAAAGCCTCTGAATATCGGCACGATCGCGCGCCAGCCGAAGGGCGCGGGCTCGAACGTGTCCTTCCAGCCGCTGCCCGGCAACAAGCTTCCTGCGGGCCAGATCGCGGTGCTGTTTCTCAACTACTCGGCCGGCACCGCCTGCCCCGACGGCATCACCGCGGGCGTCAACGGAACCGACGCGGCGACGCACGGAACGGGCATCGGCAAGTCGTTTCACATCACCACATCGGCTCCGGTTGCGGCCTATGACGTATTTCCGTTTGGCGGCTCGATCAGCTTCGCCGCGAGCGCAACGCTGCTGCTACCCACGACGTCGTGGACAACCAACTACGTAGCGGTTGCGCCCTTCGACCGCGATCAGGCCGTTGGCTTTGCGCAGAACGCCGTCGCCGTCGTCGCGACCGAGTCCGGCACGACAGTCACGATCAGCCCGACCTCGCCGATTGTCGGTGGAAGCGGCGTCGCGTCGACCGGCAAAGGGCAGCCCCACACGTACAACCTCAGCGCTGGCGATGTGCTCCAGTTCACGCAGGACGACGATCTCACAGGAAGTCCCATTGTCTCGAACAAACCCGTGGGCGTTTGGGCGATGGCCACCTGCATGAACATCGACGTTGACGACACCGCGTGCGACGCGGCCCATCAGGAGATCCCACCCGTGGCGGCGCTCGGGCACGAGTATGTCGCGGTGCGATACCGAAACCGAGCTTCGTCGACCGAGTCGGTGCCGTGGCGCATCGTTGGAGCCGTGAACGGAACGAACCTCAAGTACAGCCCGAAGACGCCGGCCGGCGCGCCCACGACGATCGGCTTTGGTAAGCTGGCAGAGTTCTGGGATCCGGGCCCGTTCGTCGTGCAGAGCCAGGACGATCAGCATCCGTTTTACATGTCGGCCCACATGACGGGCCAGGACCATCAGCCCGCGTCGGGCACGGGCGATCCCGAGTTCGTGAACGTCATCGCGGCTCAGGAGTTTCTTGCGAGCTATGTATTCTACACCGATGTGACCTACGCCGACACTGACCTCGTGCTCGTGCGCAAGGACTACGGGCAGGGTTACAAGGACGTAAACCTCGATTGCCTCGGTGTGGTCACCGGATGGAAGCCGATCGCGCAAACGACCTACCAGTACGCCAACGTCTCGGTGCAAACCAACGGCGCGGCGGCGGGCAAATGCGACAACGGATTTCACACCATCAAGAGCGAGCTTCCGTTCGGGCTCACCGTTTGGGGCTGGGACCAGTACGTCAGCTACGCGTATCCGGCCGGCGCCAGCGTGCAGCCGGTCAACTCGGTAGTCGTGCCCGCGCAGCCGTTCTGAGCCTCGAAGCCGCCCGCGTTCGCGCGGGACTTCGTCCCTGCGGGCGATAACGCGCTCCCGCTCCTGGCGCTCGCCGGGCGCGGGGGCGCACTTTTTTAAACGATGTTGTGGGGATTGGCGCCGAAGGGCGAGCCGGGGCACTTCACGGCTTGCGCGATTGCGCTCCACAGGGCGTCGACGCCGGGAGTCTGAGCGCTAAACCGGGCGTTTCCGTCGCAGCCGTAGCTCAACCCCTGTTTGACGTATTTGCCAAAGAGCGCAGCGACGACGCCGTCGCCGTGGTCGCCGTTGGGCACCCGCACGAAGTCGCCCATGATCGCCACGACGACGTTTCTGTCGGGGAGGTTCAGCATGCGTGACATAAACGTCTTGAGCGGGGTCACGCGGTCGTCGTATGCGCCGACGCCCAGAAGCCGGTTGCGAGAAAAGAGCATGTTCTGCGAGACGCCGCCGGAGAGCTGGTGAAAATCCCAGCTGACAAATCCGTTGTCGAACACGCTGATGACGTTTGATTGCGCGGCGCGGATCATCACCTCGGCCCCGGCGAGCTGCGAGGCGAACCCGCTCACGGCCGTGGCGCCGCCGAGGCCGTACGCGCTTGAGATTTCGGGAAACAGCACCGGCGGCGGCGGTGGCTTCAAGAGCGTGGCGACGCCCGCTTTGTAGGCGTCGTCGACTGACAGCAGGCTGCGCGGATTCGCGCTGAGCTGCGGCACCGACGCGCTCGCTGCAGACTGCAAGCCGGCCCCGGCGATGGCGCGATCGGGCGCTGCCGGATCGAAGCCGGCGGCGCCGAGAGCCTTGATGGCGCTGCCGAGATCGCTGACGCGTTGAAGCGAGACGCCGCTGGCGGAGGGCTGGGTCCGGTACGCGGGGTAGTCGCCGAGATGCACTGCTTTCAGCGCGGAATCGCCGCCCATCGCCGCCGCGAGCTGGGTCAGGTAGCTGCCCGATCCGCGCCGCGTGAGCGCACGCTCGCCGCCGCCGTTGCTGTTGCTCGGCGTCGTGTGGCTCGTGACTCCGTGCCGCGCTCCCACGCCGCGCCAGTGCTGAAGCGCAAAGGCGGGAAGGGTGCCAAGCGTGGCTTTGTCGGTGGACAGCCCATTGCCGATCACGCTGATGTTTGTCGAAGTGACTCCGAACTTGTTGCCCGAAACAAACGCGCTCGCCGAGCCCCCGAGCGCGCCGTTGAAGCCGCCCGGCATGTAAATGAAAACGAGGTGACTGGGCTCCCCCGCCGCGTGCGCCTCCGGCAACCAGCCGTGGCCGCCGAGCCGGGCGCCGAAGGCTGCGCCGCCGATCGACAGAGCCCCCTTGAGGAGGCCGCGCCGCGAGAGCGAAAACTTGGAGTGGGTCATCGCATTCCTCAGTAGGTGATGAAGGGCGTCGACGAGACGATCATCGCAAACACGTAGGCCCACTTGCGCTCGGGGTTGGTCTCTTTGGAGACCCCCTTCGTCGCGAGGGTGACGCACTGATCGATCTCGGCGGGAATCGGAGTGCGCATCCAGGCCTTTTTCATGAACGCGGCACATTCGGTCGCTGCCGATTGCGCCGTCGGCGCCGCCGCGTACTGGGCATGGCCCTTCGCGTAGGTCAGGCCGGCCTCGAAGCCGATGGAGTACAGAGCAGCCATGCCGACGCCCGTGGCGCGCGGCTCATCGTACCAGCGCGGTGGAGGCACCGAAAAGGCGTCTGCCTGCGCGGCGAGGCTCGCCGGCGCGCTCCCGAAGACGCGCGCGTACTCCTCGCTCAGCGCGGCGAGCGGCTTGAGTCGGGCGCGGTCCTGACCCATGTTCTCCTTCAGGCGCGTGCCCTCGAGCGCCTGCCCGTCAAAGCCCTTGTAGGAGCGACCCTGAGACTTTTCGGTGCACGCAGCCACGGGCGGCGGGGTCGGATCGCCGGGTCCACCCGCGGGCGCGTCTCCGATCAGTTGGTCGGCCGGGCCGCTGCACGCGGCGACAAGGAGCACGCCGAGCAGCGAAGGCAGCAGGTGCCGGCTCATGGTTTGCCCTTTCATTGGCAGTACCCCGCGTCTTTCGCGACCACGGCGACCGCGCTCTGAATGCGGCCCGTCTTTCGGAGCGCGTCGACGCACTGGTCGAACAGCGGCGCCTCACACTGGTTTTCGGTTCGACCGTAGAGAAACTGAAATACCAGCCGGCACTGGGCAAAATCGAAATACTCCGAATCGACCAGCGCGCGTACCAGATCGGCGTCGCTCGTAAGCGTCTTGCCGAGGAGCGCGACCGCCTGAATCGGGGTTGCATCAAACGTTACGAGTCCGGCCCCATCGACTTTCTTGCGCGACAGCACCGACGCGGCCTTGTCGAGCGCGAACCACTGCGAATAGTGGCAGTTCGCACAGCCGGACGCCTGCCGGCCCACTGCGGTGCGGTCTTCGCCCGGCTTCGCGACGGTGGCGGGAACCTCGAAGCCGGTGGTGTTTTGAATCATGTGGTACGCGGCCGAAATGCGAATACCCGCCTCTTCGTTGCCCGCATATCGGAGCATCCACGGCTTGGTGCGGAAGTAGCCGAGGCCGCCCGGGCTGGCGACGACGTCGAGGCTCTTCTTGTCGGCGCTCGCGACCACGTCGTACGCGCCGACGAAGAGGTCTTTCCAGGGCTTGTCGTTCGCGAGCACCGAGCGCGCCGTGAAGTAGACCGTGTCCTGGAGGGGATCGGTGGAGGGGCCGCCGTTGAACTGCGCGTTGACGAAGCTCGCGAACCGGTCGCGGAACGCGGGGTCCTTCACCATGGCGTCGACAGAGGCCTGCGGAGCCTGCGAGGCGAGCAGCGCAGCGGGCGGCGCGTCACCGAGCAACGCGATCGCCAGCCGCGTCGCGCAGCGCGCGTTTTGGTCGGCCAGATCGGTGCCGTCGGCGCGGGCCTGTCGGCCGCTCGACAGCGCCCCGGTCGCGGCAGCGCCCAGCGCGATCGCAAGAGCGACGCTCGCGAGAACCTTTCGGCGAAGGCTGTGCATGATCGTCCATAATGCACCCGCTGAGCCATCAAAGCGAGCGCCGGCCCGCCGACGGCGAGAGTTCGCTCCGGGGCCCACTTTTTCGGGCAATCGCCCACTGTGCCGAGCGGCCCAGGGGATCCGTTGATCCATGGACGGCGCACCGTGACGCCGCGACCGGACGCGAGCCCGCGCGCAGCGTTTCGCGAGGTCGCCCCGCGCCGCGAGGACGCAGTCGCCGTCGCGCCGCCCGCTGGGTCGATCGCCGGAGCCGCCACGCAGGCGTCAGCCCGCTGCGTTCTCCAGCCCAAAAATCTCGACGCTCACTTCTGATGCGTAATGGGCGAGCGGCTCACCGTCGGGACGCACGATCCCCGATGCGGCCAGCAGCGACTCGCGCCACTCGAGCAGCTTCACGGCTTGGAGCGGGTAGGGCGTGTGGTGGACGCGCCCACGCACGAGACGGCCGTCGCTGTGCTGCGCGAAGAGAATGTAGCGCTCGGCCAGAAAATGTTCGGTCGTGCCGGCGAGCGCGTGAAACGCCTCTCCCGACGCCGCGTAGCGGGCTGAAAAGTGGGCGGGCAGCGGCTTTGGCCACAAGCGGTTCGTCTCATAAACGGTCTCGCCGCTGCTGCCGGTCGACAGGGACATTTGCGCGAAGTGATAGGGCAAGTGCCAAAATGTGCGCGCGAGGGTGACCGCCACGCGGCTTGCAGCGTCGAGGCTGAAGAACCAGACGCCGGGGTTGCCGTTCCGGTCGACGACGTATGTCCGGACGTTGGTCTCGTGGAAATTCGAAATGCCGGGGACCGGCGGCGCCCAAACGGGGCGCACGCCCGTCATGGTGAAGGGCACAACTCCCACAAAGGCGTCTCCTTCATGGGTGTCAATCGCGAGCTCAGCGGGGACGAGCTCGCGAAGCGCGCGCGCGTCTACCCGCCAGTGGAGAAACAGCAGCTGCGCCCAGCGCTGGCGTTGCACGACGGAAGACGTGGGCCTGCGCGTCGGCGCGATTCGGTCGATGTTCATGCGTTGATGACTCAGCCGAGAAATCGCGATTGCAGGTCGGCCGTTGGGATGCGGCAGACTGGAGTCGTGCCAAACCAGCGGTAGCGATTGCGCGCAACCCACTTATAGACGAGGTCGCGCGCGGGCGACGGTACGATGATGAAGGCGTATGCGGCCTTCCAGGGCCAGCCGAGGCGTCTGGCAATTTTCAGCGCCGCGGTCGAGCGGTCGAACACGCGGCCATCCTCGACGAGCAGCACGGTATCGACGTCCGACGCCTGATCGGGACGGCCGCCATTGCGCGATACGAGCGCGCGGGCAAATTCGGATTGAAGCGGGGCGAAATGGAGCCGCGCGTCAGGGTCGCGATCGATCATGAACTGCACCGCGCCGTTGCACAGATTGCATACGCCGTCGAACAGCACGACAGGGTCTGACGGGGCGGGCTCGCTCATCGCAGAGGGCATTGTCTCACGAACCGGCGTCCGCCGCGCGGGCTTGCTCGCTGCCGCCGCGACCGGCTTTTCACGGAGCGCCCGCTCCGCTATCTACGTCGCTCATGGTCGCCCCCACGCTCGATGCCGCCCGCGCGAAAGATTTTGTCGAAACGCTCTTCGAAGCGCACGCGATCCCCACCATCACCGAGTACATCGCGATTCCGAACAAGTCGCAGGCGTTCGACCCGCGCTGGGCCGAAAACGGTCACATGGACCGCGCCGTGTCGCTCATCGCGGAGTGGTGCCTCGCGCACGGCCCAGATGGGCTCAGCGTCGAGGTCGTTCGCCTCCCGGGGCGCACGCCGCTGATTTGCATGGAGCTCGCCGCAACTGCGACGGGGGCGGACACCGTGCTGCTCTACGGGCACCTCGACAAGCAGCCTGAAATGGTCGGTTGGGCGGAGGGGCTCGGTCCGTGGACGCCCGTTCGTCGCGGCGACGAGCTCTTCGGCCGCGGGGGAGCCGACGACGGCTACGCGGCGTTCGCGTCGGTCGCCGCGCTTCGCCTCCTGCGCGAACAGGGCGTCGCCCATCACCGCGCGGTCGTGCTGATCGAGGCGGGCGAGGAGAGCGGCAGCCCCGACCTCGCGGCCTATGTCGAGCACCTCGCGGATCGCATCGGCACTCCGTCGCTCGTGATATGCCTCGACTCCGGCTGCGGCAACTACGACCAGCTGTGGTGCACGACGAGCCTGCGCGGCATGCTCCACTGCGATCTCGTGGTCGAGACCCTGCGCGAGGGGGTGCACTCCGGTGACGCGAGCGGCGTCGTTCCGAGCACGTTCCGCGTGGCGCGCGCGCTGCTCTCGCGCGTCGAAGACGAAGCCACCGGCGCCATCCGCCTGAGCGCGCTGCACAGCCCCATCCCCGAAGAGCGCGCGGCGCAGGCGAGGCTCGCGGCCGACACGCTTGGCGACGCCGTGTTCGACAAGTTTCCGTGGCACGGAGGCACGCAGCCGATGGCCAGCGATCGCGCCGAGCTCGTCCTCAACCGCACCTGGCGCCCGACGCTCTCGGTCACCGGCGCCGAGGGGCTGCCCGCGCTGCGCGATGCGGGCAACGTGCTGCGCCCGAAGACGGCGCTGCGCCTGAGTCTGCGCCTGCCGCCGACGTGTGATGCGACGCTTGCGAAGCAGGCGCTCGTCGACGCGCTCACCCGCGATCCGCCCTGCGGGGCGACGGTTACGGTGCACTCGGGCGATGGCGCCGGCGGCTGGAACGCTCCGGAGACTGCCGCGTGGCTCGCCGCGTCGCTCGACGCTGCGAGTCACACCTATTTTGGAGCCGGCGCGATGGGTATGGGGGAGGGTGGGAGCATCCCGTTTATCGGTATGCTCGGCCGCAGATTCCCCGCCGCGCAGTTCGTGATCACCGGCGTGCTCGGGCCGCGCTCGAACGCCCACGGCCCCAACGAGTTTCTCCACATTCCGACGGCCAAGAAGCTGACCTGTTGCGTCGCTCAAGTGCTCGCCGACCACGCTGCGCGATAGAAGCGGAGTTCGCCGCCCCGCTCGCAACGTAAGCCGGGGCTCCTAACAGGCCGTTGAAGAACGGCCTGCTAGCCTTTCATCTCGGGGAGGTATGCACCTCCCCGCCCCGAAAAACGCGGTTTTTCGGGGTCCCCACCCCACGCAATTGGCTTCGCCAATTACTATCAGGGTGTTTTTCAACACCCTGCTAA
>CANJCO010000013.1 GCA_947473045.1 Myxococcales bacterium
GCGATGAGGTGAAGTCGCCGTGGACTGCTCCGACTCACTACATGTCGCACCTATTTCGGCTTGGAAGGTGGCGCTTGCGCGGTTTGTCTACGTACATAGACGCGAGGTACATCGACCATGGCGCGCCTGTTCGGGCTGATCGGAAATCGGGCTGACGTCGCCGGCCGGGTGATGGTCCACGAGGCTTTCGCGCTGCGCGTCGCCCGCGGAGCGGCATCGTTTGGCGTGGGGTTCTACGAAGGCGAGGAGGTCCTCGTCCGGAGGCGTCCCGTGCTCGACGGCGACGCGGTCGACGTGGCGTCGCTGCTCGCGAACGTGCGCTGCGACTCCCTGATTGCTCACGTGGCCTGCGCGGAGGTCGAGGCGGGCGGACGGCGAGCCGACAATACCCATCCTTTTCGTTACCGGCAGTGGCTCTTTGCACAAACGGGGCGCGTGGCCGGCTTCGATGAGGCGCGTGACGCGCTGGTGTCGAGCGTTCCAGACTTCCTGCGCAGCGGCATTCGGGGCGACACCGACGCCGAGGTGCTCTTCCACATGTTTCTGTCGTTTCTCCACGACGCGGGACAACTGGGAGGTCGTGTCGCGGCCCCCACTGCCGCGGCGGATGCGCTTCGGTCGGCGGTCGTGCAGGCCGACGCCGTGACGTCCCAGTTTGGTGCGGGCGCGCCGGGGGTCAACATCCTCGCGACCGACGGCCACACGCTCGTCGGGTTCAACGGTCGAGGGGGCCTTGCGCTGCGCACGTTCGCGGGGCGCGCGGACGCCGACGCGATTTTGGGCGACGACGGCCAGCTCGCGCGGCGCATTCCCGAGCTTGAGCGCGTGTCGTTTTCGCTCGTGGCCAGCGACTTTGATTCAGGCTCAGCGCCGCCCGGCTGGAAGGCCGTGGCCGATCGTGCGATGGTCACCGTTACTCGTGGAAGCGACGCGAAGATCGAGGTTCGTTAGCGCTCTCGCGGCCGTGGCCCTCGCGACGGTTGGCGCGTGCGAGCCGCGCACGTTCGGTACGTTGACGCAGAGGCCCGCGGGGCCGCGGCAGCCTGACGGCGTGCTCGTCGATCCGCCGTCTGCGGTGCCCCAGGCGGAAGCGCACGCGCGGGCCTCCGGAGTCGTGTCCCTCGCGCAGCCCGTCTCGGATGCTGCGCTTTTTGGCGTTGTTTTGGCCTACCTTGATGCCTTCGGGGGGCGTGGCGAGCCGTTCGCGGGGTTGCTCACCGACGACGCCGCCGGCCTCGACCCGGGGCCGCACACGCCGCGACCACAGTTGCTCCAGGAGTGGGAGGTTCGCCGGCGGCAGCTCGACTACGCGCAGCTGCGCGTCCGCGAGATCGCGAGCGCCTCTCGGATGGACCGTTTTTCGTTCGACGATGTTGACGCGCTGTCCGTTCCGCCGAGACCTGCGGGCATGCGCCCCGCCGATGTGCTCGTCCGCGTGCCGCTTGCGGCGCCCGTCGACTCGCGGAGCGGCGAGAAGCTCTTTCGCGCGACGCTGGTGCTGCTCGTGCGCGCTCGCGGGGCGCAGCTGTTGATCGCAGGCGTGGCGGAGTATGATCCCCGCTGAGCGCTAGCCGTCGCGGCGGTCGGCGTCGCCGGGACGATAGTCTCCCAGTGCGATCCCATAGCGTTTGATCCAGCGGTGAATTTGCATGCGCTCCTTTCCGAGCGCGCGTCCGACTGCGGCCACGTTTCCGTGGTGGCTCGCGAGCAGCGCGCGCAGCTGGGGTTCGGAGGGCTGACTTCGAAGCCCGCTGGCGAGCGCGCCTGCTGGCGTTTCAGGCGCCGGCGCGGCTCGTGTCCCGTAGGTATTCATCGCTTCGGCGATCGCGGGCGGCAGGTGCGAGGCCTCGAGCGTCGCCGCTGTTGCGAGTGCGATCGCACGCTTGATGCAGCTCTCGAGCTCGCGCACGTTGTAAGGCCAGTCGTAGTGCAGCAGCGCCAGCATGAACGAGAAATCGACCCGTATTTCTGGCCGATTGAGGCGAGCTGCGAACGTGCGCACAAGGAGCAGGACGTCTTCTTTGCGGTCGCGTAGCGGGGGCAGTTTGATGACGTGCTCGTTGAGCCTCGCGAACAGGTCTCCGCGGAAATGGCCTGATGACACCATCGCGCCGAGGTCGCGGTGGCTCGCGCAGACGACGCGCAAGTCGACTCTTTCGGGCCCGCTCGCGCCGAGCGGAAAGACCTCCCGGGCCTGAAGCACGCGGAGCAACTTGGCCTGAGCCTCGAGCGGCATGTCGCCAATTTCATCGAGAAATAGCGTGCCCCCGTCGGCGAGCTTCACGAGGCCGGGCTTGTCGCGGTCGGCGCCGGAAAAGGCGCCGCGGCGGTAGCCGAAGAGCTCGCTCTCGAGCAGGTTCGCCGGAATCGCGGCGCAGTTGATCGCCTGAAGGGCGCCGCGCCTCCCGGAGGCCCCGTGCAGTGCCCGCGCGACGAGCTCCTTGCCGGTTCCCGTCTCACCGTGCACGACGCAGGACAGCCCGGTTGGCGCGATGCGCTGGATATCGGCCGCGATGGCGCCGAGCTGCACGCCTCCTACGAGCTCTTCGAGCGGCGCGGCGCTGCCGGGTTTGCGCAGCCCGTCGATTCTGCAACCGGCGAACGCCTCGGCGCCGTGGTCCACGTACTTGAAGATCGCGTCGCCGATGCGCAACTCATCGCCGTGCTCGAGCGCACACGAAGCAACCGTTCTGCCGTTGACGAGGGTGCCGTTGCGGCTGCCGAGGTCGCTCACCACGTAGCCGCCTGCTTCGCGAGCGATCCGCGCATGTTCGCGGCTTACTGCGTTTTCGGCGAGAGCGATCGAGCACCCAGGAGCGCGCCCGATCACGATGGGCGTCGCGAAGAACGGATACGCCGGCTGAAGGTTCGCGAAGTTCGGCGCGTAGAGCAGCACGAGCCCGGCGAAGGTCTGCGCCTCCGGAAGGCCGCCCGCCGCGCGCCTCGCGTCGTCGAAGGAAGAGGCGCTTCCCGTGCGAAAGTCGGACGTCACGCGTGCGATCGTATCACGGCGCGGGATAGCGGGAGATCGCGACGCCGGCGCGATCGCACAGGTCGCTCAGCAGGCGGTCGGTCTTCGCGTGAAGCGCGTCGAGGCTGTCGTCGTTGGCGATGACGAAATCGGCCGCGCTGACCTTTGCGGCGAGCGGCAGCTGCGCTCGGAGGCGGGCCTCGACCTGCTCTCGCGAGGCGCGGTCGCGGAGCATCGCCCGCTCGATTTGTGTGGCCTCCGAGGCCGAGACGACCACGAGCGGACGAAACGCGTCGGCCACCCCGTTTTCGACCAGCAGCGCGGCCTCGTAGCACGCGAGCGGCTCGCCATGCGCGGCGAGCTGCTGGAGCGCGGCGGCGCCGGCCTGAGCGATCCGCGGGTGCAGGATCGCGTTTAGCTGCGCTCGTTTCGCCTCGTCGCCGAAGACGATGGCGGCGAGGCGGGCGCGATCGAGCGCGCCATCCGAGGTGAGCACTCCGTCGCCGAACGCGCCGACCACCTCGGCGAGTCCAGGCGAACCCGGACTGACGACGGCGCGCGCGAGGAGGTCGGCGTCGACCACGGGAACCCGCCGGGCGCGAAGTCGAGCGGCGACCGCGCTCTTGCCCGAGGCGATTCCTCCGGTGAGGCCAAAGACGAGCACCCTGTCATCGTAGTACACTCGGGCGCTCGAGAGTTGCGCGTGTCGGCACCATGAATTTCAGCGCACCCAAAGGCCTTCGAACAGTCGGACGCAGACGCGTGCTGCTGGGCGTTGGAGGTGTGCTCCTCGCGGCCGGCGGCCTCGTCGGCGCCGTGCGAACGGGCGGCTACGATTTGGGACCCGCGCACCCAGGCGCCCTCAGGAGCCTCAGCGCATGGCAGTTCGTCGTCGTGCAGGCGCTCGCCCGTCGCATCGCGGCTGCCGATGATCCGAACGACGAATCGATTCCCTCCGCCGACGCCGTCGACGTGGCCGGTTTTGTCGACGCGTACGTCGCCGAGATGCATCCGCTCATGCGCCTGGATCTGGTTCGGCTGCTTTCGTTCATCGAGCACCTCGCCCCCCTCGGTGTTCGCGCCGCATCGCGCTTCACGAAGCTCGACGGGGCGACGCAGGACGCCGTGCTTTCGTGGCTCGAGTCGAACGATCAGGGGCTTTTGCGCGGGGGCTTCGCGGCCGTCAAGTCGCTCGTGTTCATGGGCTACTACCGGGACCCGCGCACCTGGAAAATTCTTGGCTACGCAGGCCCGCTCGTCGGTCGACCGGTGGGGGGTTGGCAGTGAGCGACGCAAGCGGGATCATAAGGGGACGCGAGCTGCGCGGCGACCTGAAGCTCGACGTCGATGCCGTCGTCGTCGGCACCGGCGCGGGCGGATCGGTCGCGCTCCGCGAGCTTGCGCGGGCAGGGCTGCGCGTCATCGCTCTCGAGGAGGGGGGCCACCACACGCCCGCCGACTTCACGCAGCGCGAAGACCAAATGCTGCCGATGCTGTTTCAGGACGGCGGTGGGCGCACTACGCGTGACCTCGCGATTCGCATTTTGCAGGGGCGCGGCGTCGGCGGAAGCACCGTGCACAACACCAACTTGTGCAAGCGCACGCCCGACGCGATTCTCGAGCTTTGGCGGCAGCGCTACGGCGTATCTGGCTGCGGGCCGACTGACTTGCGCGCGGCGTTCGAGAGCATCGAGCGCGATCTGTCGGTGAGCGAAATCCCCGCAGCGATGCGCAACGCGAACAACGACGTGCTGCGCCTCGGAACGCAGGCGCTCGGATGGCGCGGCGGTCAGCTGAAACACAACCGCGTAGGCTGCATCGGAAGCGGGTTCTGCGAGCTTGGGTGCGCCTACGACGCCAAGCGAAACGCGCTGAAAGTCGTCGTGCCGCAGGCGACCGCCGCTGGCGCCACAGTTTACTCCGACGTCGAAGTAACGCGTGTACTCTACAAACAAGGCCGTGCTTCGGGCGTGCAGGCCATCGCGCGGGCGGCGAACGGGGAACCCGTGGCATGGCTCGACGTGCGCGCCAAAGTCGTCGTCCTCGCGGCGTCGGCCATCGGCTCTGCGTCGCTCGCGATTCGAAGCGCGCTGCCGGATCCGTTCGCCCAGCTCGGACGAAATCTGAGGCTTCACCCCGGAGCGGTCGTCGCAGGCCGATTCGAGCGCACCATCAACGGAGCGTCGGGCGTGCCGCAGTCGTACGAATGCACCGAGCACCTCGACTACGAGGAAGGCAGCGACAAACGCGTGTGGATCGTGCCGGCGTTTGCCCACCCGATCGGCACAGCATCGACGCTGCCCGGCTTCGGCGCGCGTCACATGAAGGCGATGCGCGCGTACGGCAACCTCGCAGTGCTGTCGGCGATGGTGCACGACGAGACGAGCGGACGGGTCGAAGTGGGGCCTGGCGAAAGGCCGCTCGTCACCTACGACATGACCACCGCCGATCGCGTGCAGCTTGCAAAAGGTCTCGTCGCTTGCGCGCGCATTCTGTTTGCAGCGGGAGCGACCGAGGTCACGATCGCGGCGATTCCGCCGATCACCTTGCGCTCCGCTGCGGAGCTCGATGGGCTGTCTACCGCGTTTGTGCGACCGCATGGTCTGCCCATCACAGCCGTGCACCCGATGGGGTCCATGCGCATGGGCGACGATCCGCGCGCGAGCGTCGTGTCGTCGACCGGGGAGCACCACTTCGTTCGGGGGCTCTTCGTGTCGGACGGATCGCTGTTTCCGACGAGCCTGGGCGGGCCGCCTCAAATCAGCATTTATGCCTTCGCGCAGCACCTTTCGCCGCACATGATCGCGCGCGCCCGCGCCTAGCTCACAAAAGCAGAAAGCCCCGCTTTCGCGAGGCTTTCATGCTGCCAATGTGGCGTGCGATCGGTCAGTCTTTGCCGGCGTCTGTGGGGGCGCCTGCGTCGCCCGGGGGGGCGGCGCACGGGTCGGGAGAGGCGGCGCCGAGATCAGCAACCTTCGAGGGGTTTTTGATCTGCTTGGCGGTGAAGCCGAGGCCGACCGAGATACCGTTGCAGTTGCTGCCGGCGGCGTTGTTGCCGTCGGACATGATGTCGGACGCGCCGCGAATTTGGCTCGCGATGCCGTCGAACGTGCTGCCGCTGCAGAGCGACGGCGAGATGCGACCGGCGACCTTCTTCAGGCCGTTGATGAGCTCTTCGGTGTCGAGAACGCCGGCGATCGTGCCGTTCGTCGCCGCGCCGGGCGCCGAGTGGTCGAACGTGATGACGGCCTGGTTGATCGTGAGGTCGAGAGACACGCCGCCGAACGCGAGGCTGAGCGTGACCTTCGAGGCAGAGCCGTTCACGAACGTGCCGCCAACGACGTACGCGTCGCTGAAGCGAACCTTGGAGCCGCTGGCGACAGTCTTGCCGTCGTTGAGCAGCTCGGGGCGAACCGGCCAGTCGGTGGTGCTGTCGAACGCGGGCGTCGTCATGCCGACTGCGTCGTAGGCGCCGCCAGCGAACAGCTGGCCGGTGAGGCCGGTGTTCGTCTGCTTCGCGTCGGCCGACAGGCCCTTGATGTTCATCAGAATCGTGAAGCTGCCCTTGGTGAGGGAGTCGCTGACCGTCTTCGACGGGCTGCTAAGGCCTGCAGCGTTGATGACGATCGGCAGAATGTTGGCGCCGAACGAGTTGTCGATGCCGTTGGTGCCGTCGACCTGAACGCTGGAGCCGGCGCCGGGCTGAAGCGTGCAGACGTCCTTCGCCTTGGAGTCAGTCGCCTTCTTGTCGAGGTTGAAGCCGTAGCCCTTCCAGGCGCTGTTGCTCGCGGTCCCCGCGCGGTCTGCGTCGCCGAGCGACAGCGAGTTGAGCGCGAAGGTGATCTCGTCGGTCGAGGTGGTCGCGCCCGCGGTGGGCTTGGCGGGGGGCTGGCCGCCCGTCGTGGTCGGCGTAGTCGTCGTCTCGGTGCTGCTGCAGCCGGCGAGGTGACCTGCGAAACCCAGAGCCGCGCAGCCAAAAATGCCGAGCGCCATTACCTTGGAAAGCTTCATATCTAACGTTCCTCCTGAAAATTCCCGCGTTTTGTACATCAGTTCGGCGCCAGAGCCAAGAACACTTCTGCGGAAGGCGCCGACCAACGTCGCAACAATACGGGCCGCGCACGCGCCGGGCAAGGCGGCTTCGCTCGGTGCGTCTCGCAAGTGGCCGGGCCGCCGGCCGTTGCGGCGCGCTTCGCACGGGCTTAGGACCACAGGCGCATGAGCGCCGAGTTCGTCCACCTTCACGTTCACACGCAGTACTCGATGCTCGACGGCGCGGTGAAGGTGAAGGACCTCGTCAGTCGCGTGGCAAAGGCGGGAATGAAGGCGGTCGCGATGACCGACCACGCCAACATGTTCGGCGGCATCGCGCTCGTGAAGGCCGCGAAAGACGCCGGGGTCGCGCCCATTCTCGGATGCGAGCTCGAGGTCGTGCACAAGGGCAACGCCTTTCATTTGCCCGTCCTCGCGACGAGCCTCGAAGGCTACAAAAATCTCATTCACCTCGTCAGCATGGGCCACATCAAGCCCGATCCGTCCGGGCCGGCGGGCGCGACGTGCATTGCCTTCGAGCTGCTCGCCGAGCGCAGCAAGGGGCTGCTCGCCATGACCGGCTGCATGGGCGGCCTTGTGGCGCAGCGCGTGCTCGAAGAGGGGCCGGACGCCGGGCGCGCAATGCTCGGCAGGCTTCGTGACGTATTCGGGGCCGACAACCTGTATGTCGAGTTGCAGGACCACGGCCTGCCCGAGCAGCCGGTGCTAAACGGGATTTTGCAGGGCCTCGCGCGAGACATGGAACTCGGGCTCGTTGCGACCAACGACGTGCACTACGCCGAGCGCGCCGACGCCGACGCGCATCTTTACCTGTCGTGCATCAAGAGCGGGCGCTCCTATGCGGAGGCGAAGGAGCGGCACCACGGATCTTCCGAGATGTACCTCAAGTCGCCGGCCGAGATGGCGCAGCTGTTTTCTGCAGCCCCCGCAGCGATCCGGAACACGCTGGCGATCGCCGAGAAGTGCCAGGTCAAGCTCAAGCTCGGCGAGCCGATGCTGCCCAGCTTCGACGTGCCCGAGGGTTACGACACCGAAGGCTATTTTCGCCACGTGTCGCGCGAGGGGCTCGATGCGCGATTTCGCGGGTTTTCCGCCAGCGGTAAAACGGTCGATCAGGCCGCGTACCGCGCGCGGCTGGAGTGGGAGCTCGACGTCATCTCAAAGATGAAGTTCCCCGGATACTTCCTCATCGTGTGGGACTTTATTCGGTATGGGCGCGACAATGGAATTCCGGTTGGGCCGGGGCGCGGCTCGGGAGCCGGGTCGCTCGTGGCCTATTCGCTGCGAATCACCGACCTCGACCCCATACCGTACAACCTGCTCTTCGAGCGCTTTCTCAACCCCGAGCGCGTGTCGATGCCCGACTTCGACGTCGACTTCTGCATGGACAAGCGCGATCGGGTGATCGCGTACGTTCAGCAGAAGTACGGAGAACAGAGCGTGGGGCAAATTGCCACCTTCGCCGAGCTTAAAGCCAAGAGCGTTGTAAAGGACGTGGCGCGCGGGTTGTCGATTTTACCGACCGACGCTCAGGCGATTGCCAATCTCATTCCGCGAAAAAATCCCGCCGAGACCTACACGATCGCCGAGAGCCTCGCGATCGAGCCGAAGCTCAAGGCCCGCTTCGACAGCGAACCGATCGTGCGTGAGCTTCTGACGCAGGCAGGAAAGCTCGAGGGACTGACGCGGCACGCGGGCAAGCACGCAGCGGGCATCGTCATCAGCGAAGGGCCTCTGTGGGACCACGTCCCGGTGTTCCGCGATGAAAAAAGCGGCGCCTACGTAACCCAATATTACAAGGACGACGTCGAAGCCGCGGGGCTCGTGAAGTTCGACTTCCTCGGCCTCAAGACGCTCACCGTTGTCGATATTGCCTGCGCGCTCATCAACGCGCGACCGGACGTCGTACGGTCGGGCAAGCCCTTCGTGCTGTCGGACATCCCGATGGACGACAAGGCGACGTTTCAGCTCCTCGGATCAGGCGAGACCAAGGGCGTCTTTCAGCTCGAATCGAGCGGGATGCAGCAGTTTTTCAAAGAGCTTCGCGCTGACTCGTTCGAGGATATTGTCGCCGCCGTCGCGGTGTATCGGCCGGGCCCGATGGGCGCCGGAATGCACAAGGACTTCATCAAGCGCAAACACGACCGCTCGCAAATCACGAGCATGCATCCGCTCATCGACGAGCTGCTCCTGCCTACTTATGGCGTAATCGTCTATCAGGAGCAGGTCATGCAGATCGCTCAGAAGCTCGCGGGGTATACCCTCGGCGGCGCTGACCTGCTGCGCCGCGCCATGGGCAAGAAGAAGCCTGAGGAGATGGCCAAGCAGAAGGGCATCTTCATGGAAGGTGCCCTGAAAAACGGGGTTGCCGAGGCCGAGGCGGACGCTATCTTCGTGCTGCTCGAATATTTCGCGGGCTACGGCTTCAACAAGAGTCACTCGGCCGCTTATGCGCTGATTACCTATCAGACGGCGTATCTCAAAACGCACTATCCGGTTGAGCTTCTGTGCGGGATATTGACGAGCGACAAGGATCGCATCGAGAAGGTCGTTCGCACCATCGCCGACGCACGGGCGATGGGCATTACCGTTTTGCCGCCCGATATCAACGAGAGCGATACCGACTTCAAGGTCGTGTATTCGCATCCGGACGGCGATCGGAAGCTGCCGAAAGGCGCCAAGCAGACCGACCCGCTCGGCGCGCAGATTCGCTTCGGCCTCGGAGCCGTACGTGGACTGGGCGGGTCGGCGCTCGATACGCTGTTTGATTCGCGCAAGGCGGGCGGCGCGTTCTCCGATCTCTTCGACTTCGCGTCCCGGGTCGACGCCAAGCGGGTCAACAAGGCCGTGTTCGAGGCGCTCGTTCAGTGCGGCGCGTTCGATCGAACCCTTGAAAAACAGGGCGTTTCGCGCGCGCAGACGTTTGCCTCGATCGACGTCGCGCTCGAGCGATCGCGGGCGGCGAGCCGCGATCGTGAGCGCGGACAGACGAGCATGTTCGGGCTCTTCGACGCGGGTGCGCCCGCCGGGAGTGTGCAGGCCGCTGGCGATTACGTCGAATGCGCTCCCTGGGATCAAAAGGAGATGCTCGTTCGCGAGCGGCAATCGCTCGGCTTCTACGTCTCCGGTCACCCGCTCGAGCGTTACCTTCGCGGCGGCGGCGCCCTCGGCCGACTCGAGGCCGTCGAGGTGGCGACCGCCAGCGACAAAGACGACTGGGCTGTCGTCAAGCTCACCGGAATGGTCGAGGGCTACCGCGAGCGTGTGTTCAAGGATGGCGGCGGCAAGATCGTGTTCTTCGATCTCGAAGACCTCACCGGGCGCGTGAACGTCAAAGTTCGCGGGTCTTCGATCGATGCCTACGCGCATGTGCTGTCGAGCGGCGAGCCGGTGCTCGTGACGGGCAAGGTCAGCTTCCCGCGGCGCGATGAAGACGCCCCGGAAGAAGATCCCGACGCCCAGCGTGAGGCGACCATTCTCATGAGCGATGCCGTGCTGCTACGCGACGCGGTCGCGCGCGACACCCGCCAGGTGCTGGTGCGCCTCGCAGAGCGGTCTATCAAGCGCGAGCAACTTCAGAAAATGCAGGACGTGGTGCGGTCGTCCCGCGGCAACTGTCCCGTTGTCATTCAGCTATCGCTCGACTCGGGCGCAGAGGCCGTGCTCGCGCTCGGCAGAGAGTATCGCGTGGAGGTGACCGACGCGCTGCTCTCGGGGCTCGAACGCGTGTTTGGGGCGCAGGTGGCGGAGCTTCGTTAGCGGGTATTTGCCCCGGCCGCGCGGTTGCTGCGACGATGGCAGGACCATGGCCGACAAAGCGCCCGGCAATTCAGACGAGGAGCAGCCGAAGTCGGTCGTCCGCGACGAGCCGCCGCCCGCTCCCGCGCGCAGGACCCGGGAGGCGCTCCGTGTCGTGACCGGCAGCGATCCGGAGGTCGCCCCAACTCCGGCGTCGCGCGTGATCGCGCCCTGGCGAAGCTACAAGGAAGTCGTCGCGCAGCTCGCCGGGCGCATCGTCGAAGCGCAGCGTCCGATTCGCGTACTTCAGGCGATTCGATGGGACAACAGCGTCGAGGAGTCGTTCGTCCGGAGCAAATACCGCGAACTGCCGCGCATCGACGCCGCGTATTATGCGGGCGTCGAGCTCGGATTCGACCCTCGCGCCAAGGCCGACGAGTTTGAGCAGATCGCGAGCGACATTCGCCGCGAGGTCGGCGAGTCCGACGCCATTGGGCAAATCATGACGACTACGGCGCTCGAATACCGAGACGTGGTGCGCATGCTCGCCGCGCGCGGGACGGCCGGATTCTACGGCCACTGCCGAACGCTCTACGGATCGCCGAAAGACAAGTTCCCCGATGGTCGTCTCACGGTGCGCGACCTCGGGCACCTGCTCTACGGGGTACTCACGAACGTCGATGACGACGCCCTTGGCCCGCGGCTTGCGCGCAACATTTCGGCCGAAGAGTGCGCGGTCCGCCTGAACGAGCGCCTGTCTTCGTACTTTAGCGACACTACCGTGCGCGTCTCGGCAGACGACTCGATCGCGGCCGATGCTGCGGCCGGCAACGACTACGTCAAGGTTCGCACGGGCGCGCGGTTTTCAGAGCGCGACATCGATATTCTCGAGGTTCACGAGGGCTGGGTGCACGTCGCCACGAGCCTCAACGGCCAACAGCAGCCGGTAGCCAAGTGGCTCGCAAAGGGACCGCCGCGCACCACGAGCGTTCAAGAAGGGCTCGCGGCGCTGCTCGAGATCTTCACGTTCCGCACCCATCCGCGCAGGGCGCGCAGGCTCAACGATCGCGTGCTGGCGGTCGACAAGGCCGAGGACGGCGCCAACTTTCTCGAGGTGTTCGACTGGTTTCGCACCGAGGGTTACGACGAAGACGAGTGCTTCCACTCGACGCGGCGCGTATTCCGCGGCGGGCTCATCGAAGGCGGCGGCCCGTTCACAAAGGACGCCTGCTACTGCAAGGGGATCGTGCTCAATTACGCGTTTATTCGAAGCGCGATTCAGCACAATCGCGCCGACCTCATTCCGTTTCTGTTTGTGGGCAAGGTCGCGCACGAGGACGTACCCGTGCTCGCCCAGCGCGTACACGACGGAGTCGTGAGGCCTCCGCGCTACCTGCCGCCGATGTTCAAGGACCTGAACGGCATCGCGGTGTGGATGGCCTATTCCGCGTTTTTCTCGCAGCTGGAGAGCTCTGCGATCGCCGACCACTACGCCAAACTGTTTGCGCGCGTTGGGTGAGCCTCAGCGGCCCTTGAAAACAGGCTTACGTCGTTGCGTATACGCCGCGAGGCCTTCTTTGGCGTCGCTCGATGCGAACAGCTCGGCTTGAAGTTCGCGTTCGAGGGCGAGCCCCTGCTCGAGGGCCATGTCGGCGCCCGATACGACCGCGCGCTTGATGCGGCCCACGGCGAGCGGCGCTTTGTTCGGCGGCACGAACTGATGGGCGTATTCTTTGATTTTGCCCTGAAATTCGGCAGCGTCGCACTCCCACACCTTGCTGATGAGGCCGACCGCATGGGCCTCGTCGAATGACATATTCTCGCCGACGACCATCATCTCGAGCGCGCGCGCGCGGCCCAAGATGCGCGTAAGCCGCTGGGTGCCGCCCGTCCCCGGGAGCACTCCCAGGGCCACTTCGGGCAGGCCCACCTGGCCGGCGCCTTTGCGTGCGATCCGCAGGTCGCAGGCGAGCGCGATCTCGAGACCGCCGCCGACGGTGTGACCGTTGAGCGCGGCGATCACGAGCTTCGGGGTGTGCTCGAGGCGCAGCAGCGTCTCGTTGGCGTGAAGGCAGAAGTAGTATTTGAACTCGGCGTCGGCCTCGCGAAGCATGTTGATGTTTGCGCCCGCGCAGAAGAATTTCTCTCCGTGCCCGGTGACGACAAGAACGTGCACGTCGTTGTCGAAGCGCGCCTCGAGAATGGCGGCGTCGAGCTCCTTGAGCATTTCGTGCGTGTAGGCGTTGGCCGGCGGATCGTTGAGGCGAATGAACGCGACGCCTTTTTCGGTCGAATAGTCGATCAGATTGCCCATGGCCTTCGCTTGCTCCGCTTGCGTGAAAATGGCTCTTCTGCCTGCCCGGTCGCCTTCCGCGAGCCTTGCGCCGCGCGTTGCGCACCGATTTGCGCCCAGCGACCTCTTATCGCGCGCGTCGAGGCCCCTTACAAGGGTTTGAGGGCGGCGAGCGCTGCGGTATGATGAGGCGGCGTCGCTGCGGCGACACCTTTGCGAGAGACCTTAGTGAATGGACGACCAGAGGCTGAGAGCCGAAATCAAGGAGCTCATCGTCAAAGAGCTCAACCTCGAGGGCCGCGATCCCGCTTCGATCGATGACGACGCTCCGCTCTTCGGCGAGGGGCTCGGACTCGACTCGCTCGACGCCCTGCAGCTTGCGATGAGTGTCGAAGAGCGTTTTGGCGTCCGCATTCCGGAAGGCGCCGAAGCCAAGCCGATTTTTCGCTCCGTCGCTGCGCTCGCGGAGCACGTCGCGCGCAGCAAGGCCGCCTGACTTCGCCGTGCGTATCTGGATTACCGGCGTAGGCATCACGAGCGCGCTGGGCGCCTCGGCGCGCGAGACGTTCGACGCTCTCATCGCCGGCAAGCGAGGGCTGTCCGAGATTGATCTGTTCGACACCGCCGATCAGCGCGCGCGCATCGCGGGGCAGGTGAGGGGGCTTCACGTTCCGCCGGGCCCTGTCTGGTCGCGATCGAGCGCGCTCGCGCTCGCCGCGGCAGGTGAAGCGATGCGGCACGCGCAGCTTTCTGCGACAGCCGCGCGCGTGGGCTTGGTGGTCGGCGGAACCACCGCCGGTATGTTCGAAGACGAGCTTCGCGTCTCGCGAATGCTCGCGCTGCGCGAGCCGAGGCGTCCGCTTCCTGAGATGCGGTCGCATCCGCTTAGCTCGACGCTCGATGCGCTCGACGGCGTCCTTGGGCCGTTCTGCCGTCACGCGGCCGCGGCCAGCGCTTGCTCGAGCGGTTCCACCGCGCTGTGGACGGCGATGTCGTGGCTCGCCCTCGACGAATCGCTTGATGCGGTCGTTGCCGGCGGATCCGACGGTCTGTGTCGCCTCACGGTTACGGGCTTTAACGCGCTCGCGGCAATGGACCCGGTTCCGTGCCGACCGTTCGACCGCGAACGGCGCGGCATGAACCTCGGGGAGGGCGCGGGGTTTGTCGTGCTCGAGCGTGCGTCGCGGGCGTCGGCGCGCAGGGCTGTGCCCATCGCAGAACTGGCGAGCGTGGCGCTGTGCGCCGAGGCGCATCACATCACCAACCCGGAGCCCTCGGGGGTGCGCGCGGGCACCATGATCTCGCGTGCGATCGAGCTGGCGGGGATCGACCCGTCGATGGTCGACTACGTAAACGCGCACGGCACGGCGACGCCGCTCAACGACGTAATGGAGGCGCGCGCATTGGCGTTTGCACTCGGGCCGCACGTCGCGCGCGTGCCGGTGTCGAGCTGCAAGGGGCAGCTTGGTCACACGCTCGGGGCCGCTGGCGCGATTGAGGCGGTCATCGGCGCGCTCGCGATCGCGACCGGGCAATTGCCGGCGACCGCGGGGCTCGGCGAGATCGATCCGGAGTGCTCGGCACTTCAACTGCTGCGCGCGTCACAGCGTGGGCAGCGCGTGCGTGCGGTCGTCTCCAATTCGTTCGGATTTGGCGGCATGGATGCGGCCGTTGTGCTCACGCAACCTGAGCTCTCGTCCGCCCGCTCGCCCCAGCGCCGTCGGGTTGTTGTTACCGGTGGAGCCTCCCTCGGCCCGCGCGGCCTCGTATCCTCGTCGGAGGCTGCGTCGCTCGGCGAGGGAGAAGTCGCAGGCGGAAACGTCAGCGATGTCGCCTCGCGGCTCGATCCCGCGCGAGCGCGCAGATTCGATCGCTCGGCGAAGCTGACGACCACGGCTGCGCAGGCTGCGCTCGCGGACGCTCGCGTTGTCGATGGGTCGCGCTTCGGGGCGGTGATCGGAAGCGCATACGGCGCCGTCGACGAGTGCGCCGCGTTCATGCTTCGAATCGTCGACAAGGGACCGCGTCTCGCGAGTCCTGCCGAATTTCCCAATCTCGTGCCCAGCTCGCCTGTCGGTCACGCGTCCATTTATCTTGGGCTCCGCGGGCCCGCGCTGGCGGTGGCCGACCTGCAGACGAGCGGTGAAAGCGCGCTGTGCGTCGGCGTAGAAGCGATCGCCTCCGGCGCCGCCGACGCGATGCTCGCCGGGGCGTGCGACGTGGGCGGTGCGCTCGTCGACGAGGTGTTCGGTCCGCTGTTCAGCGTGAGCGCTCCGTCGGCCTCGCTTGCTTCGGAGGGCGCCGCGCTGCTCGCGCTCGAAGCCGAGTCGTTCGCCGAGGCCCGCGGCGCCCGAATTCTCGCGGTGATCGAGGCATTTCGGACGGCGCGCGGGGAGCGATGGACGCTCCCCGACCCGCGCACACCGGCGCGCGCCAAGGTCGTGGCGTCCGCTCCCGACCTGCTCGTTGACAGTCCAGCATGGGACGTCATCGCCCGCGTCGACCCGACCATCGGCGCGGGTCGACATGCGGGAGGCGGCGCCTCTGCGGCTGTGGTCGCCCTGGGCTTGCTCGCCTCGCAGGCCGCAGATGAGGTGCTGCTCGTTGGTGGCCGCTGCGTCGGCGACGCATCGATGGCACGCTACGCGTTCGTGTTGAGGCGCGCGTGACGCTGCTGCGCGCGGTGGCCTGCGCGGGCCTCCTCGCGCAGGTAGCGTGCTCGGGTGCGGCAGCGGCTCCCCCTCGCGCGGCGGCTCAGTCCGATTGGGATCGCGCCAGGAACAGGCTTGAATCGGCTCGCGCGCGCGCGCCAGCCCAGCCTTACGTCGACCGCGTTCGCGTCGCATTTCGTGCGCCCGGAACCGCTACCATCGGCGGACGCGGAGCGGTCGCGGTCTCTCCCGGCGCCGCCATGCGCCTGATCGTTGTCGGGCCCGCGGGGGTGACGGCGCTCGACCTGTGGGTGACGCCCAACCGCTGGAGGCTCTCCATTCCCGCCATCGGCCTGCTGCAGCGCGGAGCGCAATCCGCGCCTGCCTCGATGCCGATCGGCTTTTTTCGCGCGTGGCTGGTTCGCCCCTTCGTCGGGCGTCTGCTCACGATCGTGGGCGACGAGCTCGTGCTCGCGGAAGGCGGCGCGATCGAGCGCATAAGCGGCGCGATCGAGGAGGGACGAGGTCGCATGGTGCGACGCGAGGGGACCTCGATCGAGCAGATCGAAATGATGGCTCCCAGCGGCGCAGATGGAGCCGAGGGGCGCGTTCGTTATCGCGCGCTCTCGACGGGGCTCGAGGTCGACGTCTGGGTCGAGGGGCGTTCGACCGAGCCCCCTGATGTCGCTGCGTTTGCCGATCCGGATCTCCCCGAGGGCACGCAGTGAGCTCCGCGATCGTTGCCTTCGGGGCGTGTTCGGGCCTCGGTCGCGGCCTCGAAGCCGTTTCGGGAGGACCGCCGGGATCGGCTGCGCGCGTCGTCACCATCGTGGATGATGAGCTCGTTTCGGCCGGGCTTGCTCGGCCGTTTTGCGCGCGCGCCGCTGGCGTCGCCCGCGGCGGCGATCGCGCCACAGCGCTGCTGACGCTCGCGCTGGGAGACTGCGTGGGCGCGCTCGACGGCGCCGGTTTTGACTGGCGCGCGCTGCGAGTTGGATTGGCGCTGGGCACATCGAGCGGAGGCATGCGCGAGGCAGAGCGCCTGTTTGCAAACCTCGCGCGACAGGAGTCGCCGAACGCCGTTACCGCGAAGAACGCGGCGTACTTCTCGCCGATGACAGAAGCCATTTCACGCTCCGGGCTTTCGCTTTCTCCGTCGACGTTGGTGCTCACAGCGTGCGCCGCATCGACCCTGGCGATTGGCCTCGCCACGCGATGGCTTGAGCTCGGCGCGTGCGACGTCGTGCTGGCCGGCGGGTTCGACGCCGTGAGTGTCTTTGTCGCATCGGGTTTTGAGGCGCTGCGCGCAACGACCTCACGCTTGCCATCGAGACCGTTTGCTCTGGACCGCGACGGCATGGCCCTCGGCGAAGGCGCTGCCGTCATCGCGTTGATGCGCGCGTCGGAAGCGCCTCGGGCGCTCGCGTTCGTCACGGGCTTCGGCGCGTCCGGAGACGCCGTTCACGTTACCGCGCCGGACCGCAGCGGGGAGGGCCTCGCGCGCGCCGCGCGCCTCGCGTTGGCGGAGGCCGACTTTCCCCCGGTAGCGCTCGTGAGCGCGCACGCTACTGCGACGCCGTTCAACGATGCGGCGGAGAGCCGCGCAATCGCGGCTGCTCTCGGCGACGCGGCGCGCGAGGTCGTCGTTCACCCGTTCAAGGCACAAATCGGCCATACCCTCGGCGCTGCGGGGGCCCTCGAGTCGCTGGCGTGCGTCGATGCGATCGTCCGCGGCGTCCTTCCCGCCTCGGTGATCAGCGAGTCGCCCGATCCGGCCGCGCCCGCGCGTCTGCTCGCCGAGTCGCGCGCCGCTTCGGTGACGTGCGCACTCAAGCTGTCTGCGGCGTTTGGCGGAGCCAACGCTGCGCTCGTGTTCGAGTCACGCCCTGGCCAAAACGTGCGTCGCGCGCCTGCGACGTGTCATGTCTCACGCGCGTCTCACGTCTCGCGGGTGCCCACGGCGAACGAACTCGCGGGTTCGATAGACCAGAGTGCCGAGCGCCTCGCGAAGAGCTGTGACCTGTCGCGCCTCGCGCTCGCGGCGGTGGCGATGCTCCGCGCTTCGTTTGGAGACCTTCGCGGCGCGGGCATCATCGTAGGCCACGCGTATGCGACCCTCGACGTAAACGAGCAGTACAATCGCCGTCTGCTCGCCCGCGGAGCGCGAGCGGTCGAACCGCGAAAGTTTCCGTACACCTCGCCGAACGCGGCGGCGGGCGAGTGCAGCGTCGCGTTCGGTCTCACGGGGCCCAATCTGGCGGTGGGTTCGGGGTTGCACGGCGGCCTGGAGGCGCTGGTGATCGCCAGCCACCTTGTTGCAGCGCGAGACGCCGCGCGCATCGTCGTCGTGGCGGTTGACGCGCCGGGGCCCGCCGCGATCGCGCTCGCGGCCGCGGCGGGATGGCCGCTTCCGCCCATCGGCGCCGTCGCGCTCCTCGTCTCGGAAGACGCGCGTGACGGCGCGTGTCGCATCGCGTCTGCCACGCTCGCGTCGCGCGGCGCAACCGTAGGCGCTTCGGCTCCCGGACACCTCGCGCTGCTGCCGCTGTGCGACGGAGAATCTCTCTCGCTTTCGAGTGCGTCGCCGTGCGGCGCCTGGGCCGGCGTACAGCTTGCGACGACGCCTTGTTGACCGCGTGAAAGCGCATCTGTAGCGTGACCGGGAAGAGGCGCCGGAGCGTCTCTGTTAGCCCCAAAAGATGCGCGCGCTCCTACCGATTACCCTCCTCGTTGCCGCGGCCTCGGCCGCGTGCTCTGCCAGTCTCATCCCCAACACGCTCGTCGAAGACTCGACCCAGAACCGGAAGGTCGTGCTTTTCTGCGAAGAATATCGGCACGCCGTCGAGGACAAGAACATCGGCAAGCTCGTTTCGATGGCCAGCCCGCAGTATCATTCGCGAGGCACCGGAACGCATGACTTCGTCGACTTCGATCGCCTGAAAGGGACGCTCACGACCGACGTGCCCAAGACGAACGCGATTCGGTACGAAATCAAATATCAGCGCGTGATGTTCGGCGAAAATAACCACGTGCTCGTGAATTTTCGCTACGCCGCGAGCTGGAAGGCTGTGAAGGCTGACGGCTCCGAGGAGTGGCAGCACCGCGTCGCCGACAATCAAATCGATCTCGTGCCCGAGGGCGACAGCTACAAGATCATCGCCGGAATGTGAGCGAGCGACCGAGTTCCTTGCGAAGCGCACGCGAAAATCCCCAGGTAGCGTCGTGCCGCTGACCCTCGCGCACGTCTCCGACCTTCACGTGTCGACCTTCGGCGACACGTTTCATGATCGCGCCCGCATCGTGAAGCGCTCCGCGCGGCTCGCGGACACGAGCGCGTCCCGATTTGAAGAGGTCTGGTCCGAGGCCGGCTGGCGTGTGCTGCGCGAGCGGGATGCGCGCCGAACGACGCTCGCCCTCATCGATCCTGACGGCTACGCGCACCCGCTCGCGCGCACATCCGACAGCGACTTGACCGCGCTCGTCGCGGCGGCGGCAGACAAGGCCCGGCGTCTCGATGCGCGTCGCGCCAGGACCCTTGCGGCAGCCGACCCCGGGAGCGCCGCGCTCGCGAGGCTGGCGGACGTCACGCCGAAAAATTCGAACGTGCGCCTGCTTCGGGCTGCCCGCGTGGTGGTGGCGAGCGGCGTCGACATGGTCGCGATCACCGGCGACTTGACCGACGACGGAGACGGCTACGAGCTCGTCCTGTCGGCGTTCGCCTCCCATCGCGCTGCGAACGGTCTCGTCGCCGTTCCCGGCAACCACGATCGCTACCTGTTTCCGCTCGCAGGCAGCGGGCGACCCCGCGCGACGGCCGCGAGCAAGCGTGTGGCGTGGCTTGCCTTCGCGCGGCAGCTCGGGCTCGACGTTCACGCGTCCGGGGCCTGGTGGCGCGAGATCCCCTCCGCCGGCGTGATGATCGTCGGCCTCGACACCAGCGCCCGCGCGCAGCTGCGCTTTTTTCGCCACAACGGGGCCATCGGCGCTGAGCAGTTCAGCCGGCTGCGAGAGCTTGCACATTCGCCCGAATGGCAGCGCTCGCGGCATCGCGTCGTGATGCTGCACCACCATGTAGTTCCGCTGGCTCATGGCGTGGGCCGCCGAACGCCCAGCGAGCTTGGAATGCGACTCGACGACGCGAAGGACGCCGCGACGGTCTTCAACGAGATCGGTGTGACGCTCGTCATGCATGGGCACAGGCACGTAAGCGAGGAGCGTCAGCCTGCGGGCTGCAAGTTTCGTCTGCTGGCCTCGCCGTCGCTCACGCTCGGGTGCAGAAGCGGCGACGGCCCCAGTTTCTGGCGCGTCGAGCTCGGGGAACACGTGCATGCTGCACGCGTTTTGGTGCCGCTGGAGCGCGTCGATGAAGACGCCGTCCCGGGCGCGAGCGTCCTCGGGTTGCCGAGCGCACCGTCGTCCGCGGTGCTCCCCGAAGACGACGGCGACTAGGCAGCGCGAATCAGCCTTTTTTCAGCTCGGTGACCAGCTCGGGAACGGCGTTGAAGAGGTCGGCGACGAGACCGTAATCGGCGACCTGGAAGATCGGGGCGTCGCCGTCTTTGTTGATCGCCACGATCGCCTTGCTGCCCTTCATGCCGGCGAGGTGTTGGATGGCGCCCGAGATGCCGATCGCCACGTAGAGCTGCGGAGCCACGACGCGCCCGGTCTGACCGACCTGAAGCTCGGCGGGCGCGTAGCCCGCGTCGCACGCCGCCCGGCTCGCACCGACAGCCGCGCTCAGCAGGTTCGCGAGCGGATCGAGCACTTCTGCGAAGCGCTCTTTCAGAGC
Source organism: Myxococcales bacterium (assembly GCA_947473045.1). GTDB lineage: Bacteria > Myxococcota_A > Polyangia > Polyangiales > Polyangiaceae > JANYHY01. Next base: position 20,496 of record CANJCO010000013.1, read on the forward strand.
GCGCCCGCCGGAGACGATGACGCGCGCCTCGCCGAGATCGGGGCGCTCGCTCTTGCCGGCCTCGAGGCTGACGAATGCGACGCGCGACGCAGCGGGATCAGCCGCGGAAACCTCGACGCTCCCGATTGCTGATGCACCGCCGCTCGGCTCGGCCGCAGCGAACTCGCTCTGGCGAACGCTGACCACCTGCTTGCTTGTGGTGATTTCGCACCAACCGTAAGCGTTGCCCGCGAACATGGGGCGCTTGTACGACAGCTTGTCGCCATCGACTTTCACGGCCGCGATGTCGGAGGCATAGCCGGCACCGAGCTTGGCCGCCACGCGCGGCGCGAGGTCTTTTCCGAACGAGCTCGCCGTGACAACGACGACGTCGAAGCCGGCCGCAACGGCCGCGACCGTCGGTGCGTAGCGCTCGGCGATGGGATTTTCGAGCGCCGCGTCTTCGGCGGTCAGCACGGCGGCGGCGCCGAAACCGGTCACCTCGACGGCGGCCGCCCGGGCGTTGGAGCCGATGACGAGAATTGAGAAAGTGCCGCCGACCTGCCGCGCGAAGTTGATCGCGCTGTGCGTGCACTTGCGGACTTTGCCTTCAGAGAGCTCTGCGATGACGAGAGTGTTTGCCATGATCGTCGTGCTCCTCAGAGAACCTTCGCTTCGGTCTTGAGCTTTTCGACGAGCTCGGAGACGGACTTCACTTTGACGCCGGCCTTGCGAGCGGGCGGTGGCTCGAAGCCGGTGTATTTGATCTTCAGGCCGACGTCGCCGGTGAGGTCGGTGAGCTTGACCTCCGTGAGCGACTTCTTCTTCGCGGCCATGATGGCCATCAGCGCCGCAAAGCGAACGCCCTCGGGGTAGGCGTGGTCGGCCTTCGTGTGAACGCTCTGCACGCTCCTGGGAGCTACGATGCGAAGATCAACCGACACGACCGCGGGGAGGGTAACCCTGAGGTTCATCGTTCCGCCGTCGATCTCGCGACCGACCAGCAGCGCCGTGTCGCCCTCGCTCTTGATCGAGCCCGCGAACGTGGCCTGCGGCCATCCGAGGTACTCGGCCAGCAGCTGGGCCACCTGGTTTGCATCGCCCTCGACCTCCTGCTTGCCGAGCAGCACCAGGTCGGGCTTTTCGGTCTCGATCAGCTTGGCGAGCGCGCGCGCCACGAGGTCGCCATCAAGGGCGTCGTCGGTCGCGTCGACGCGAATGGCCTTGTCTGCGCCGGTCGCGAGCGCCGCCCGAAGGGTCGACTCAGCCTCCTTCGGACCGAAGGTGACCACGGTGACCTCACCGAGCCGCTGCTTGGTGTTGGCGGCGTTTTCCGTCAGCCGAAGCGCTGTTTCGACGGCATACTCGTCGAACGGGTTGGGCTTGAACTCGAGGCCCGTGGTCTCGATCTTCTGCGGGGTGACCTTGATCTTGTTCGCGTTGTCGGGGTCGGCGACGCGCTTGAGGGAAACGAGGATCTTCACGCGCTAGCTCCTGGCTGCCGCTGCAAACGGCACGAGAAGAGAAACTGAATGGCGATTCAGGCCGCGTCTTTAGGCACCTCGCCGCGCGGAGTCAATGCGTGAGCAAGTCGGCGACGGGCGACGCGCGCAGATGTATGATGGTGCGATGCGCTCAAGCTTGGTTCATGTTCTCTGCCTCTCTGCTGCGGGCCTTACGCTCGCGGCCGGCGTCGCCGCCGGTCCTCAACAACGCATGGCTCGCCCCAATCTTGGGACGCCGACGCACAGCGACGATTCGCACGAGCACGCTGCCGCGCCTGCCGGCGACCGCGATCACGATCGCGATCGCGATCACGATCGCGATCACGATGCCGCGGCCCCGTCGGCTTCTGCGAGCGCGAATGCGGCCGCGATCGTCTCGGATGGTGGCGCGCCCGATGGCGGAGGCCTCGACGAAACCCCCGAGCAGCGCGGTCGCCGCAGGGCCTACGTTGACGCAACGACCGCGAAAATCAGGAAAATTGTTCACGGTGGTGGGAAGTCGGTCACCGACGAAGAGCGCGAAGTGATCCGCAAGCACTGGCGCCACACCATGCGCTTGTGGCGCATTCGCAACCTCGCTGAGGCCGACGGCGACGCAAGCATCACGCAGCGCGTCGACCTGCTGATTTCCAAGAGCGAAAAACATCTCGAAGCCAAGCTGGGCGAGCTCGCCGAAAAGGCGCCGCGCGCCGAAGGACACAAGTGATGAAATCTCAATCGCTCTTGCTTTGCGGCGTCCTCTTCGTGGCAGCCTGCAACCCGTTCAAGCGCGGCGAACCGGCAGCGGTCGACGCGGGACCGCTCACGGTCTCGGCCGCCGTCGAACAGGCGTCCGCCGATCCGATGCCCTCGGCGAGCGCGCCGCCGGCAGCGAAGGGCGATCCGAACTGGATACCCTCGAACGGCGACGACGAGGCGCAGGCCAAGCGCGTCGTCAATCACGCTAACTACAAGAGTGAGCTCGATTCGGTCGCGAAAGAGATCGAAGCCGAGGGTGCTGCGACGACCCCTGCGCCCCTAAAGAAGTAGCCAATGGCTATTTCCTGCGACTTTCTCGTTATCGGCAGCGGCATCGCCGGGCTTTCGTTCGCCCTGGAGGCCTCGAAGTTCGCAGACGTCGTGCTCGTCACGAAGCGGGGCGCAGACGAGGCGAACACGAAGTACGCGCAAGGCGGCATTGCAGCGGTGCTCGACCACGGCGACACCTTCGAAGCCCACATTGCCGACACGCTCACCGCCGGCGCGGGCCTGTGTCACGAGCGCGTGGTCGACTTGTGCGTGAAAGACGGGCCGGGCCGCATTCGCGCGCTTCAGGAAATCGGCGCGCGGTTCGACAAGAGCCACCAGCCTGGCGAAGGTCACGCCGATCTCGACTTGCACCTTGAGGGCGGGCATTCGGCCAGGCGCGTTGCGCACGCGGGGGACATGACCGGGCGCGAGGTCGAGCGCGCGTTGCTCGAGGCCGTGCTCGGATCGCCCCGTGTTCGCGTGCTCGAAGACCACATGGCGATCGACCTCATCACGCTGGAAAAGTACGGCGGTCCTGAGGTCTGCGCGGGCGCCTACGTCCTCGACGCTGCCGGCGGCAAGGTCTCGACCGTGCTCGCGCGGGCGACGGTTCTGGCCACCGGCGGGGCAGGGAAGGTTTACCTGTATACGACCAACCCCGACGTCGCGACGGGTGACGGCGTTGCGATGGCCTATCGCAAGGGCGCAGAAATCGCCAATATGGAATTTTATCAATTCCACCCTACGTGTCTTTATCACCCGCAGGCCAAGAACTTCCTCATCAGCGAAGCTCTGCGCGGAGAGGGCGCGATTCTTCGGAACACCGACGGCCACGCCTTCATGCGCTCGCACCACCCACAGGCCGATCTCGCGCCTCGCGATATCGTCGCGCGGGCGATCGACTTCGAGATGAAAAAGAGCGGCGCGGACTGCGTGTGGCTCGATATTACCGACAAAAAGCCAGCGTTCGTGCGCGAGCGTTTTCCGGGGATTCACTCGGAGTGCTTGAAGTACGGAATCGACATTACCCATCAGCCCATTCCGGTGGTGCCGGCCGCTCACTACATGTGCGGGGGCATCTCGACCGATCTCGAGGGGCGCACGACCATTCCTGGGTTGTGGGCGATCGGTGAGTGCGCCGCGACTGGATTGCACGGCGCCAATCGTCTGGCGTCGAATTCGCTGCTCGAGGGGGCCGTGTTCGCGCATCGGGCGGCTGAGGCCCTTAGAGGAATCGACCGCACCAAAGCGCTTCCCGAGGTGCCGGATTGGGATGCGAGCGCTGCCGCGAGCAGCGACGAAGCAGTCGTGATCTCCCAAAACTGGGATGAGCTCCGTCGCTTGATGTGGAATTACGTCGGTATCGTGCGCTCGACGCGCAGGCTGAAGCGCGCCGCGCGCCGCATCGCGATGCTCCAGGAGGAGATCCTCGAGTATTACTGGAATTACTTCGTCACGCGCGATCTGCTCGAACTTCGAAATATCGCCACTGTCGCGCAGCTCATCGTCGACGGGGCGATGTCCCGCCGCGAGAGTCGGGGGTTGCACTTCACGATCGACTACCCTGAACACGACGACCGCCTCGCGCGCGACACCGTGGTGAAGCGCGGCGTGGCGCCGCACCTGCGCGGAACCTGACGGCCTGCTAGAGTCGGACGGCCGGCTCGACGAGCGCGAAGGTGACGCCGGGCGCCAGCCGGTATCGAACCTCTCCGCCGCGGACGCGCTCGACCGACGAGGCCTTGCCGAAAAGTTCGCGAACGCGCGAAATAAGCACGCGTACGCGATGATCGGCGTCTCGGGTGGCGGGCGACTTCGGCGCGATATCGTCGGCGCGCAGGCCTTCTCCGGCGCGCATGAGGAGCTGCACGACGAGAGGCTCGAGCGCGCGCTTTCGCTCTATGTCGCGCCTCTGTCCGAAGGCGACGAGCGAGTGGTTCGCGAGGTCGAGCGAAACGTCATACCGCCCGAGGATCGCGTGCAGGTCGCCGCGCGCCATGCGCGTCGTTCCTTCTCTGGTGGTCAGGTACACGCGCTCGGTCGATTCAGGTTCCACGGTCGTGCGCGGCGGTGGTGCGGCGATCGGATCGCTGAAGGTGCCGAGCAGCTTTCGCGCGTAGTCCGCGGAGCGGGAATCGCTGCCGCCCAGCGCAAATCGAAGCAGCGCGGTGGTTGTTGCGCGCTCAGGAAATACCCATCCGTGCGCTTCGGCGGCGGCGGCGGCCCGGCCCACGCTGGCGCGCGCGAGCTCGAGGTCGCCGACCGCGAGGGCGGCGCGTCCCACGATTACGTTCAAATGACCGGTCACCGGCGACGCTGGAAGTCGCGACGTTTGCGATCTGCCGACGGCGATGGCCTCCGCGAAGGCCCCGCGGGCCTCCAGGACGCGAACGTTCGCGGCGACGAAATACAACGCGTCCGCGTCGTCGAGCGGCGCGGCGGCGCGTGTCAGACGCGCGGCCTTTGCGAGGGCTGACGTCGCTGCATCGATGCGTCCCAGCATGGCGAGCGCCATCGCTTCGCGCGACGCGAGGCGGTAGCCGAGCGGCCGCTGGTTCGCCGCTGGGGGCACTTGGCGCGCGCGCGCGATCGCCTCCAGCGCTTCTGTAGGGCGATCGGCCGCGACCTCGATGGTCGCGAGCACTTCGTAGGCATCGGCCAGGCGATTTCCCGCGCGCTGCGCGAACGCGATCGCGTCTGTGGCGCGCGCGAGCGCCTCCGCGCGTCGACCCACCGCGCCAAGAGCGAGCGCCGCGTTCATGTTGGCGTGGATCGCAGCGCCGGTCCCCGGCGCAATGGCTGCGATCGCCGCCGCGTAGTGGCGAGCGGCCCGGCGCGGATCGCCCGCCCGTGCGGACAGATCGGCCATCTCCGTATCGACACGCGCGCGCCATCCGCCGCTCCCGATCCCATCGGCGACTTGCTCGGCCAATGCGAGTGCATCGGCTGCGATCGCAGGGCGACCGCGGCGCAACTCGAGCGACGCAATGGCGAGTCCGCGCTCGAGTTGCGCGCGCGCGCCCGTGCCGACCGGCGCCTGCGCGATGGCTGATGCCGCTCGAAACAGCTGCGTTTCAGCCTCGTCGAACCGTCCTTCGTCGGTCGCGATCACGGCGCGCGCATTCGCAAGCCGGGCGACATCAAGCGGACTCCAGCCCGCCGGCGCCGACGGAAGCGAAGCAGACAACGATCGCGCGCGGTCGACATGGCCGCAGTCGCGATACGCGCGCAGCAGGCGGACCGCGAAGGCGGGCTCGAGGTCGCCATTGCTCGCGTGCAGCGCTTCGAGCCAGTCCACCATGAACGCGCTGTCGTCCGCCTCCGCGATGCGGTCTAGCAGGCGCGCTACAAGTCCAGTTGCGACGCCATGCTGCGACGCGGAGGCCTCGCGCACGGCGTCGGTCGGGGCACACGGCGGGTGCCCGCGCACGCCCCGCAACGCTGCTGGCGTTGTTGCTCCGCGCTCGCGCCTCGCCATCGAGCCGCGGACGCTATCGCCGCTTTCGCCGCCATGCACGGATGAACGCGCGGGCCGGATTGGCGCCCTTCGGCGGCGCATTGAACAGCGGGGCGATGCTTGCCCCTTTCACGCGGGGCGACTTCGGGTATTGTGCGCCCACTCCATGGCCCAACCCTCCCTTACTGAAACGGGCGCGTCGGCAGGGCACTCGCCGTCGCTCGACCCAAACGCCAGCGATGTGATTCGTGTGCTGCGCGATGATGGCACGCTCGATCCCGCAACTGATCCCAAGCTGAGCGACGACGCCGTCGTCGCGCTTTTCCAGCACATGGTCTTCGTTCGCGTGCTCGACGAGCGGCTCGTGACGCTGCAGCGGCAGGGCCGCATCGGCTTTCACATCGGCTCGCTCGGCGAAGAGGCCGCGATTCTCGGCTCCGCTTTCGCGATGCGATCCCAGGACTGGCTGTTTCCCTGCTACCGCGAGTTCGGCGCGGCGCTTTGGCGCGGGATGACGCTGCAGTCGTATATCGACAACATGTTTGGCAACGCTGGCGACCCCGCGCACGGTCGGCAGATGCCCGATCACTATACCGCGCGGGCGGCGAAGTTCGGCTCGATCAGCTCGCCGATCGGCACGCAAATCACGCAAGGCGCTGGTTTCGCCTGGGCTGCGAAGATCAAACGGGACGACCTCGTCGCCCTCGTCTATTTCGGTGAGGGCGCAACCAGCTCCAACGAGTTCCACAACGGTCTGAACTTCGCCGGGGTGTTCAAGACGCCGAACGTGTTTTTCTGCCGCAACAACGGCTGGGCGATCAGCGTTCCGGTTGAACGTCAGACCGCGAGCGAGACGTTCGCGGGCAAAGGCGTGGCCTATGGCGTCCCTGGCGTTCGCTGCGACGGAAACGACTTGTTTGCCGTCATCAAGGCAACGCGCGACGCGGTCGCCCACGCGGCTTCGGGCAAAGGCCCCGTGCTGATCGAAGCGCTGACGTATCGCCTGAGCGGCCACTCGACGAGCGACGATCCGAAAGCTTACCGCAAGGACGAGGTCGTCGAGGCATGGAAGCAGCGCGATCCGCTGGTTCGCCTACGAAAATACCTCGACGGCCGATCGCTCTGGAGCGACGCGCTGCAGTCCGAGCTCGAGTCGAAGGTAGACGCCGAGATCAAGACGGCCGTAGCGGTCGCTGAAAAAAAGCCGCAGCCCTCGCTCGAGTCGATGTTCGACGACGTTTTCGCCGAGCTTCCCTGGCACCTCAAGGAGCAGCGCGCCCAGCTGCTCGCCGGCGTTCGCGCCAAGGGCCACTGAAACTTCTGCACTTGCAGCCGCACTCAAGGTTACCCGGAGACCGCTCGAGATGACCCAGATGAACATGGTCCAGGCGATCAACAGCGCGCTTCGTCACGAGATGAAGCGCGACGATCGCGTTGTCGTGCTTGGCGAAGACGTCGGCAAAGTCGGCGGCGTTTTTCGCGTGACGCAGGGCCTCTTCGACGAGTTCGGAGACGACCGCGTCATTGATACGCCGCTCAGCGAGGGCGGGATCATCGGCTGCGCGATTGGGATGGCGCTCTACGGCCTCGTTCCTGTTCCGGAGATTCAGTTTTCGGACTTCATCTTTCCTGCGTATGATCAAATCGTAAGTGAGCTAGCAAAGTTCCGCTACCGTTCCGGCGGCGAGTACCCCAGCAAACTGGTGATTCGTACGCCCGTTGGAGGCGGCATTCGGGGCGGGCACTATCACTCGCAGTCGCCGGAGAGCCTGTTCATTCACGTAGCTGGCCTCAAGGTCGTGTGCCCGTCGAACCCGCACGACGCGAAAGGCCTGCTCCTTGCGTCAATTCGCGATCCCGACCCTGTGCTGTTCTTCGAGCCGAAGCGCATCTATCGCGCGGCCAAGGGCGACGTCCCCGACGAGGATTATACGGTCCCGATCGGCAAGGCGGCGATCTCCCGCGAGGGCAAGCACGTCACCATGATCGCCTGGGGAGCCATGCTCTACGAGGCCCTCGCTGCCGCCGATCAGGCCGCTGAACAGGGCGTCGATTGCGAAGTGATCGATCTGCGGACCCTTTGGCCCGTCGACATCGATACGATTATTGAGAGCGTCAAGAAGACCGGCCGCGTCGTGGTCGTTCACGAGGCCCCGAAGACCTGCGGTTTTGGCGCCGAGCTGATCGCCCTCATCAATGAAAAGGCCTTCCTCCATCTCGAGGCTCCGCCGGTTCGCGTCACCGGCTTCGACACGCCATTCCCCTACACACTCGAAAACGAGTATCTCCCGCTCGCGCACCGCATCCTTCCGGCCGTCCTCGAGACGGCTCGCTACTAAGAGGTCACGATGGCCAAGTGGGAATTCAAGCTCCCGGATATCGGCGAGGGTGTCACTGAGGGCGAAATCGTCCAGTGGCTCGTCAAAGAGGGCGACGTCGTCAAAGACGATCAACCCATGGTCGAGGTCATGACCGACAAAGCCACCGTGACGATCGCATCGCCCCGTTCAGGGTTGATCGCGAAACTCGGTGGCAAAGTTGGCGAAGTCGTCGCTGTGCATTCGGTATTGGTGTTGTTCGAGCTCGGCGGCGCACCGGTCGCGCCGGCTGCGACTCCGGCCCAGGGCGCCGCGGTAGAGAAGGACGAGGGCCCTGCCGCGACCGCCGTCGGCGATATCAAGGAAACCCTCCCCGGCATGGGAGCTCGCAAGGCGCCCGCCGCTGCCGCGCTTCCCGCAGCGACCGCCGCGTCGACCTACTTCAACGAAAAGCCGCTCGCGACGCCGGCGACGCGCAAGGCTGCCCGCGATCTCGGAATCGACCTGAAGCGGGTGCCCCCGACTGGCGCGCAGGGTCGTGTCACCAAGGAAGACGTTGGCAGCTTTTCGCGCGGCGCGGCGACTGCCGTTGCGCCCGCTACGCCCGCGGCAGCCGAGCCGCCTCCGGCGCCCGTCGCATCAGCGAAGACTCAGGCGCACGCGCCCGTCTCGATCGCGCCACCGTCCACCGCACACGCGGCCCTCGAAGAGCGCGTGCCTTTCGCGGGCATGCGGCGGAAGATCGCCGCGAAGATGGCGCAGTCGGTACACACGGCCGCCCACTTCACCTTCGTCGAAGAGTGCGACGTCTCGGCGCTCAAGGCGCTACGTGAGCGACTGAAGCCCGCTGCTCATGCGCAGGGCGTCAAACTTACGTTTTTGCCGTTCATCGTGAAGGCCGTAGTCGCCGCTCTGAAGAAGTATCCCGTGCTCAACTCTGCGCTCGATGAAGCCAGTAATGAGCTGGTATATCGTAAATATTATAATGTAGGCATCGCCGCGTCGACCGACGCCGGCCTGATGGTGCCTGTCGTCAAAGACGCTGACCGGCGCAGTCTGCTGGGAGTGGCCCGCGAAATCGAGCGCCTCGGAACCGACGCCAAGAACGGGAAATCGAAGATGGAAGACCTCTCGGGGTCGACCTTCACGATTACCTCTCTCGGCGCCGACGGCGGGCTGTTCGCCACGCCGATTATCAACTTTCCGGAAGTTGGCATTCTCGGCGTGCACCAAATCAAGCAGAAGCCAGTGGTGCGAGAGGGGCAGATCGTCATCGGCGAGGTCATGCTCCTTTCGCTTTCGTTCGACCATCGAATCGTCGACGGTCACGTCGGCGCGGCGTTCGCGTACGACATTATTCGGTATATCGAAAATCCCGATCGCCTCTTCCTCGAGATGACCTGAGCGCCCGTCGTCACTGACCACATTGGTCGGTGTAGGTGACCCCGCAGGGATGCGCCTTTGGCGTAGCCTGGAAGACGTTGCCGACCGCCGCCGCCTCGCTGGTGAAGCCGATGCCGATGCTCAGCGCGTCGCATCGGGCGCTGGTGTTGTCGTTTTGCAAATCGGCTGTCAAGTCAGCTGCCTTGCATATCTCGCCGCGCAGCGCCTGATAGGTGAGATCGCTCCCGCAGAGCCACTGATTCGCGACGATCGGGTCGGGAATATATTGCATCGCGGTGAGTACTGCGCGCGACGACCAGCGCCCGGCCATGCGCCCTTCGGTCAGGCCGTAGCCGGCTCCGGACTTTTGGAGTCTGCCGGTAATCAGACCTCCCTTGAGGTCGAGCGAGAGGCCCTGAGCGCCGCCCAGGGCGAACGGAAAATCGAGACTCCCCACCAGCGCACCGCCCGCGACGTAGGCGTTGCTGTCGACGAAAAGCGATTTGAAGGGAGGCTTCGCTGCAAGCCCGCCGAGGACGCTCGAGTCGTCTACAGACCAGACGTCGCTGCCATCGTGCGCCGGGGCGGGGTGGCTTGTACCGGGCGCAATCCCGTCCGAGATGTACACAGAGAGCTCGACGCGACTGTCGTCGGCGAGGCCGTTGTAACCGCTGACCTGCAGCACCATTCCCACGTCGCCTTGGCTGATGCGCTTGGTGATGTTCGCAGAGTCAAAGATGCCAGCGCTGATGAGCGCGAACTTGCTGAAGAGGGCGCCGGCTGCGTTGTCGCGCCCTCCATCGCCGTCGCAGTGCGGCGGTGCGCCGGTCGCCGGGACGCACGACTCGGCGGCAGGGCAGGTGCAGGTGCGATCGAGATCGTAACTGAGCGCCGTGCCGGCATCGAGCCCGAGGTCGACGTTCGATAGCGCCATAGTGAAGGCGATCGTGCCGCCGTCGAGGTCGGAAATCGATGGGCGTGGCGGAGGGAGTGCGTGCTGGCAACCGTCCGAGGCTTCGACGGCGCCATCGAGATTGGGGCCGCTTGCATCGCGGGCCGCCTCGATCCCGGCGTCGCTCGCGCCGGTCGACAGCAGCGACGGATCGTAGACTGCGCACGCCGCGATGAGGCCGGGCCCGCACGCGGCCACGGCCGCCGAAACAATGGCGCGCCTCACAGCGGACATGAGTCCGTCCATTGAGGGCCACACGTATCGGCGCCGGCATCACCAGCCGCGAGCACGCTGCCGAACGTCGCAGGCGCTGCGGTGAAGCCGAGCCCTACCGACACGGCATCGCACGGCGCGCCCTTGCCGTCGTCCGTGACGTTCGTCGCGAGGTCCGGCAGGGTGCAGACTTGTGCCTTGACCTGCTGATAGACGGGGTCGGTGCCGCAGAGCGACAGCGTCGGCGTGACCGGATCGCGCCCGGTACGCAGCGCGGTGAGCAGCTTGCGCGCCTGCCATCGCCCGGCGATCACGCCGCCGTCCATCTTGAATGTGCTACCCGACCGCGTCAGCGTTGCCATGATCGTGGCGCCGGACAGCTCGATCGTGACCGGCGCCGGCGGAGTCCCGGCGCGCGGGCGAATGGGCAAATCGAGGTGCGCGACCAGCTTGCCGCCGGCAACGTAGGCGCTCACGTCGACTGCGCTGACGGGAATCGGCGGGCCGCCGTCGGCGATGGCCCCGCCCAGGAGTGAGTCGGGGTCGAGTGTCCACTTGTCGGTACCGTCGCCGGTCGGAACTTTTGGAAGGCCGCTCTGTGCGCCCTCGGTTCCGTTCGACGCAAAAAACGAGACCTCCACTTGCGTGTCGTCGGGGCCGCCGTTGTAGCCCCGGACACGAATGAGCCCTCCGAACACGCCTTTCGACAATCGCTCGCTTATCAACGCCGGACTCCAGAAGGCAGGATACTGCGACAACTGCGCGAAGAGATCCTCACCGCTGTTGTCGATGCCGCCTGCGCGATCGCAACGCGCCTTGTTGCCGCTCGCGGGCGTGCAAGATGGGCCTTCGGGACACGTGCAAACACCATCGAGATCGAAGCCTGTAAGCGCCGCCGAGCCACCGTCGCGCGGGCCAAAATCGAGCGACGTAAGGGCGTTGTAGAAGTCGATATTCGGGGCGCCTCCCGGCGAGTCGGCTGCGGGTCGCGCGGGCCAACGTGCGCGGACGCAAGGCGTGGCCGCCTCCGATGCGTCTACGCCTGCGCTCGCTTCGACCTCCACGAGCAGCGAGCGATCGTAGAGCGAGCAGCCACCCCACGCGGCCGCACATGCTGACGCGATCGCGACCGTAGTCCCCACTCCTGTGCGGCATGCGACGCGCATCGAATGAGTCACGTTATCGCGCGCCGCGGCTGTCCGCTACGCGCTCGTTGACGTCAGGTCCGGCGGCCGGCACTCTTGTGGTCTGGGGCGCTCAGCGCCCGGAGGCTACCGATGCGACGAACCTTGCTCGTGACTGTGGTGGTTTTGGGCGCGCTTTCGCCCGGAGTTTCGCTCGCGTCCGAACCGGCTCCGAGCGTCGACCGAATCAAGTCCGCCGCCGGTGAATACGACGCAGGAAGGCGTGCGTTCACCGATAAGCACTTCGAAGAAGCGGCCGTGCATTTCGAAAACGCCTACCGCGACGCTCCGAACGCTCAAACGCTGCGAAGCGCGATGCGGGCCCGCAGACAGGCGGGACAGCTCGCTCGCGCGTCGACCCTCGCGGCGCTCGCGCAGCTGAAATACGCTTCCGACGCGCCAACGGCTGCCGCGAGCCGCGAGACGCTGGCCGAGGCGGAGCCCAAGTTGCAGAGGCTCACGGTTGCCTGCGATCCCGAGTGCGGCATTGCGTCCGACGGTCGCATCGCGACGATTGAAGACGGCGTCAAACACACGCTCTACCTTGAGGCCGGGTCTCACGCGGTGGTCGTAAGCTGGGCCGGTGATCGCTCGAAAGAGCTGCGCGTTGACGCGAAGGCGGGCGGCAAGCAGGACCTCGTGCTCGCTGCGCCGCCGATGCCCGTCGCTCCGCCGCCGCCTCCCGTCGCCACGGTCGCTCTGCAGCCATCGGGAGCGCTTCCCGGAGCGCCGGCCGCGCCGCCGCAACCTGAGAAGCCGCTTCCTCCGGCGGTTTTTTTCGCGGGGCTCGGGCTCACGGTGGCTTCGGCGAGCGTGCTCGTCTGGTCCGGAATCGACACGGTGAACAATCCGGGCGTCGATGCCGTGCGTGCGCAATGCATCAATCAGGGCGAGAGCTGCGCGGCTTACCAAACGGGGCGAAGTTCTCAGCTTCGCACCAACGTTCTCATCGGCGTCACAGCAGGCGTTTTCGCGATCACCGGCGTGGTCGGGCTGCTGTTTACCCGCTGGACGCCGCGGGCGAAGGAGCCGCTGGCTGCCGGCCTTTCGCCGTCGTTCGCGCTCTCGCCGCAGGGCGGAGCGATCGGCCTGTCGGGAGCCTTCTAATGCGCGATCGAATCGTCCGCTCGCCCAAAATGAGCTAGACTGATTGGGCGATCGGCCTCGCGTCGGTTGGACACGAAGAGGGCATCCTGACCAAGTTCCTGACCGACGACGCCGCCGCGCGGTACCTCGATCGCTTCGAGCTCATCGCTGAGCTTGCGAGTGGGGGTATGGCCACGGTCTACCTCGCCAGATTGTCGGGAGCCGGCGGTTTTCAGCGTTTTGTCGCTATTAAACGGCTGCATCCGCACTTGGCGGGCGACACCGATTTCATCGAGATGTTTCTCGACGAGGCGCGCCTCGCGGCCCGGTTGCACCATCCCAACGTCGTGCCGATCGTCGAAATAGGCGAGAGCGACGAGGGGTACTACCTCGTGATGGAATACATCGAAGGCGACACGCTCGCGCGCCTCCTCGCGCGCTCGGGTCAGTCCGGGCAGCCGCTGCCGACGGGCGCCGGTGTACGCATTATTCTCGATACCCTGGCCGGCCTCGAAGCGGCCCACGAGCTTTGCGGCGACGACGGCAGCCCCCTCAACATCGTTCACCGCGACGTCTCACCGCAAAATATTCTGATCGGCCTCGACGGCAGCGCCCGCATTACCGATTTTGGCGTCGCGCGCGCGGCCACGCGCCTGTCGACGACGCGCACGGGGCAGCTCAAGGGAAAGCTCGCCTACATGGCGCCCGAGCAGGCGCGCGGCTCGGACGTCGATCGGCGCGCCGACGTGTTCGCCCTTGGCATTGTGCTTTGGGAGACGCTCGCTCAGCGCCGGCTCTTCAAGGGCGACGCCGAGGCCGAGACGCTCAACCGCGTGCTCTACGAGCCGATTCCGCTGGTTCGATCGGCGAGTCCGAACGTCCCGGCTGCGCTCGAAGCGGTTTGCGCCAAGGCGCTCGAGCGCGATCCGTCCGCCCGTTTTCAGTCGTGCTCCGAAATGGCCGACGCCCTCGAGCGCGAGGCGCGCGTGGCGGGGCTTCTCGGATCGCACAAAGACGTCGCGGCGCACCTGTCCACGGTGATGGGCACCGACATCTCCCAGCAGCGCGACGCGATGCGCGCGTGGCTTGCGCGGAGCGAGCCGAGTCGTCCGCGAGAGCTGCGCCAGGTATCGGGCCCGATTTCGGGCGTGAAGCAGCTCGACAGCGGCCCGCCGCGGATGATGTCGCCGACTCCGGTCACATCGCGATCAGGCCTGAAATCGGGCATTTCGAGCGTATCGGCAGCGGCGCTCGAAGTCTCTCCGGAGTTCGCCGAGTCGTCGTCGGCGGCGCCCCGCCGGTCGCGAACGGCGGTTTGGATCGGTCTCGCGGTCGCCGTCGTCGTGGTCGTATGCGGGGCCTCGTTTTACGGTTACACGCGCTCGGGCAGCACGCCGGCAGCGGCGCCTCCGTCGGCGAGCGCCTCCGCCGTCGCGCCCACGAACGCGCCCGCCGCGGTCATCGATTCGGGGCCCGCGCCGGCGGCTACGTTGGCCCCCCCGAGCGCGTCGGCGAGCGCGGCGCCCACCGCGAAGTCTCCGACAGGGCACGCCGGCTCGCTACACGCCGCACCGAAGCCCTCCGCCACGCAGAAAGTCGCGCCCGTCGGCGATCCCGACGACATGTCCAACAACCCGTACCGCCAGTGATGCCCGGGCGTCGGCCTCAACGCTGGCTGCGTGTAGCGTTGCCGGCGGCGGTCGGGCTCGCGAGCGCGCTGGGCGCGTGCTCCGCGTCGCGGGTTCCGGCGATCGATCCGCGATTTGTTGCAGTGCACAATACGCTCTCTGCGATGGGCCTCGCCCACGTCGGCTCGGTTCAGCAGGGCACGCTGGTCGAAGGCCGCGAGGCCCGGCTGCCTTTGGAATTGACGCCTCAGTGCGCGACGATCGTGGCCATGGGCGGCGAGGGCGTGCGCGACCTCGATGCGCAGCTCATCGACCCCCGCGGCAACCCCGTGGCCCATGACGCCACCCACGAGTCGCAGGCCGCGTTGCGGGCGTGTGTCGAGAGCGCGGGCACGTACACCCTTGTCATCAAAATGAGCGCGGGGCAGGGTGATTTCGTCACGGCGATGTGGAGCGGCAGCGCGCAGCAGGGTGGCTCGCCCGTGAGCGCGCTCGCGGCCGTCGGCGCCGGAACCTGCGAGTCGCCGATCGAACTCGGAGTTGGCAGCTTCGCGGGCGACACGTCCCGTGGCCGCGCCGAGCACGACGGCACATGCGCCCAGTCGCGCTCGAAGGAGCTTGTCTACCGCCTCGAGCTCACATCGCAAAAGCGTGTCGTGATTGAGACCCAATCGAGGTTCGACGCAGTGCTGTATCTGCGCCGCGATGCGTGCGAGTCGCAAGACAGTGACGGAGAGATCGCCTGCAACGATGACGCAGGCAGCGACGCACACGCTTCGCGCATCGAAGCCGCGCTCGATCCAGGCGTCTATTACGTTTTCGTCGACGGCTACGACGACCAGTCAGGCCCGTTTCACATCAAAGTTTCGATGAGCGAGGGCATCGCGGACGCGTGCCGGGCGCCGCGGCCCCTTACGCTCGGATCCGCGATGAACGGCTCGAACAGCGGCGGGTTCGACCTCGCGCATGCGAGCTGCGGCGGTGACGCAAAAGGCCGCGATGTTGCGTATCGCCTCGAAGTGGCCCAGCGCTCACGCGTCCGCGTCGGGCTCCACTCGTCCGAGTTTCCGCCCGTCGTCCACGTTCGCTCGGCCTGCGCCGACGAGCAGTCGGAGCTCAGTTGCGCCGACAGCAGCGGCGTCGATGACGAAGCCGCAGTCGCGCGCGTGCTTGACCCCGGCAGCTACTACGTCTTTGCTGATGCCTCTGACGGCAACGCGGAGGGCCACTATTCGCTGCTGGCCGAAGCTGCGCCGGAGCAGGGGGTCGGCGTTCCGGGCGACGGATGCGCAGACGCCGATGCGATCGGAGCGTCGACGCCGAGCGTGCAGGGCGATACGTTCTTCGCGAAGGACGATGTGTCCGGACGCTGCGGAGGCGCGGGGGCGGCCGACGTAGTTTACCGGGTCGATGTCCCGCGCAAAGCCCGCCTCGCGGCGTCGATGACGCAGCAGGACGGCGAGCACGTCTTCGTGCTCCAGCGAACGTGCGGCGACCGCGCAAGCGAGCTGGCCTGCGGCACGAGCATCGACAAAACAGTCAATCCCGGCAGCTATTTTCTCGCAGTCGACGGTGCGAGCGCCGATGCGTTCGGTCGCTTCAACTTCGAGTTTTCGCTGACCGATGTGGCCCCGCGTGAGCTCGCTTGCAAGTCGGCTGCGCTGCTGGTGGACGGTCAGAGCATCTCCTCGACGACCGCAGGACTGGGGCGTCGGTTCACCACGAGTTGCGGCGGACACATCTCCGCGCAAACCGCCTCGGACAAGCTTTATCGCATTAGCGTCGGGGCCCGCGCGCACGTGCACCTTGCACTCTCGACGACCGGGTGGGACGGCGTTCTGGCGCTGAGAAAGTCGTGTCTCGAGCCCGATGGGTCGTCTTCGCCGAGAACGGCCGAAGTGGCCTGCAACAACGACTTTGGAGACGAGCGACATTCGGTGATCGACACAACGATCGACGCTGGTACCTATTTTGTGCTCGTCGCCGGCCACATTTCGGGAAACGAAGGACCGTTTTCTCTCGACTATCGCGTCGTCCGATAGCGCCGATGAGCGTTCATCACGAAATCGCCTCCCGTCTGCTCGCCTGGTTTCGCGGCGCGCAGCGTGATCTGCCGTGGCGACGCACGCGCGACGCCTACGCGATCTGGGTGAGTGAGGTGATGCTGCAACAGACGCGCGTCGACACCGTCATTCCGTATTACGCGCGGTTTTTGGAGGCGTTCCCTTCGGTCGAGGCGCTGGCGGAGGCGGGCGAGAGCGACGTGCTCGCGCAGTGGAGCGGGCTCGGCTACTACCGGCGCGCGCGAATGCTTCATCAAGGCGCCCAGATGCTCGCGGCGAGCTGCGACGGGGTGATTCCGGCGGACGCCAGCGCCCTTGAAGGCGTCCCAGGAATCGGCCGATATACGGCGGGCGCAATCGCGAGCATTGCGTTCGGACAGGCGACGCCGCTCGTCGACGGAAACGTGGCGCGCGTCATCGCCCGCTTGTTTGCGCTTCGGCACGACGTTGGCAAGGGCGGCGGGCGTGAGCGCGTGTGGGAGCTCGCCCGCGAGTTGATCGATGCGCCGGAGGCGACAGCTGACCCGGGTGCGTTCAACCAGTCGCTGATGGAACTCGGCGCGCTCGTCTGCGTCCCGCGTGAGCCCCGTTGCGAGGCTTGTCCCGTGCGCTCGGCGTGCCGCGCCGACGGCCTCGGTCTCGCGCGTGAGCTGCCGCTCGTGGTCGCGAAATCGGCCCCGAAAGCGTGGGCCCGCGTTGCGCTCGTGGCGACCGGAGCGGCGGGCGTCCTGCTCGCGCGGCGCGCCTCGACCGCGCTGATGGGAGGCCTCTGGGAGCCGCCCATGATCGACGCTGCGGGCGAGCCGGAGCGTGCAGCCGTGGCGATCGCGAAGGCCGTCGGAGCGCGCATTTCGGGCCCGCGACGAGGGCCGGCCGTCAAGCACCTGCTCACCCACCGCCGGATGAACGTCGAGGTTGTGAGCGCCGACCTTGCAACGGCGCGCTTGAGGCGCACCGAGCTGCCCGCCGAATACGACGCTGTCGCAGTCGCCGCCGACTACGCGCAACTGCCGATGAGCACGCTCGCAAAGAAGCTGCTTGCTCGCGTGGTGTGATTTTTCAGGCCTCGGACCCTCCGCCGATGTACGCTTGCCGGCGGTAGGTCGAATCGTTGACGTCGTCCGCTCCTCCCCCGCGCAAGCTCAGCGCAGCGCCGCCTCCACTCGAACAACCGCAGCGCCCCGTTCACGTGCTCGTGGTCGACGATGAGCCGGTGCTTCGCCGCAGCCTCGCGCGAATTTTGATGGCTCGCGGGTTCTCGGTCACGACGGCCGACGACGGACTCGTCGCCCTCGAGCAAGTAGCGGTGTCGGCGCCGGACGTGATGCTCGTCGACATGATGATGCCGCACGTCACGGGGCTCGACGTGCTCCAGCAGGTGAAGGCGCGCTGGCCCGCGATCGAAGTCATCATGATGACCGCCTTCGCCGATGTCGACGCCGCGGTGCGCGCCGTGAAAGCGGGCGCGTACGACTTCATGACGAAGCCGTTCGCCTCGAACGACGCGGTCGTTATCTCGGTGCAAAAAGCCGCCGAGCACAAGCAGCTGCTCGAACGCGCGACCCGTCTCGAAGAGCGCCTCCTTTCGCGCGAACGCTTCGGCGAAATGATCGGCACATCGCGCCGCATGCAGTCGGTCTACCGGCTCATCGAGGGCGTGGCGTCGGCGACCTCGACGGTGCTCATCCTCGGCGAAAGCGGCACCGGAAAAGAGCTCGTCGCCCGGGCGATTCACCAAAATTCTTCGCGCGTCGCGAACGCGTTCGTGCCTGTCAACTGCGCGGCCATCCCGCGCGAGCTCGTCGAAAGCGAGCTGTTTGGGCACGTACGAGGCGCCTTTACCGGGGCGCAGTCTGCTCGCGCTGGACTGTTCGAAGCGGCCAACGGCGGCACGATCTTCCTCGATGAGGTCGGCGATCTGCCGCTCGCTGCCCAGGTCAAGTTGCTCCGAACGCTTCAGGAGGGCGAGGTCAAGCGTGTCGGCTCCGACGAAGTGCGAACCGTGGACGTACGCGTCGTGGCGGCGACCAACGTCGACCTCAAGAGCAAAATCGAGCAAGGCGAGTTTCGGCGCGATTTGTTCTACCGCCTGAACGTGATCGCGATTCAGCTTCCGCCGCTGCGCCAGCGCGAAGACGACGTGGTCGTGCTCACCCACCATTTTCTTCAAAAGCTCGCGCTACGAATGGGCCGGGATCCGAAGCGAATCGGCGCAGACGCGCTCCACATGCTCAAGAGCTACGCGTGGCCCGGAAACGTGCGCGAGCTCGAGCACGCGATCGAGCATGCCTTCGTGCTGTGTCAGGGCGACACGATCAGCGCGAGCGATCTGCCTTTCGCCCACGATGAGCTCGACGTCCTCGAGCGGGCCGACGGCGAGCCCGCTTCGGGAGTCGTGGGATGGCCGGGCGACCTGCACCGCCTGCCGTATGCTGACGCCAAACGGCAGGCGATGGCGCTCTTCGACGAAATGTACGTTCGCGAGTCGATTCGCCGTTCGAACGGAAACCTCTCGGAGGCGGCGCGAAAGGCGGGCCTCGATCGCTCGAATTTTAGGCGGATTGTCCGCAAGTTCCGCGCGGATTGAGCGCACGCGCGCCTTTTCGTCGCCTGACACTGTTGGTAGTCTGAGCCCCGATGCTGCGTCGCACGTTCGCCCTTGTTGCCGTGGCAGGCACGCTCATCTCCAGTCGGTCGCTCGCCGGAGACTTGGATCTCGACAGCGATGAGCCGGTCGCGCCCCCGAAGGCCGCAGCAGCCGCTGTCGTCCCGAGGCGATCGTTTACGCTCTCGGAGTGTCTCGAGCTCGCGGATCGGAATCACCCGCATTTGTGGGCGGCGCGCGCGCGGGTCGGGCAGGCGCATGCTCAGCTCGAAGAGGCGAAATGGCTGCCTTTTTGGCAGTGGTCGGCGCAGGCGGGGGGAGGCGTCGCGCCGCAAATCGGCGGTACCGTGCTCTACAATACGAGCGCCTCGCCCACGGCCCTCAATCCTGGTTCGCTCAGCGGTTACGAGCCGTTTTTTACGTTCTCCATTTCTGGCGTCGTGCCCCTCTATACGTTCGGCAAGATCACCGCTGGGCGCGAGGCCGCCGTCGCCAACGTGCGCGTCCAGGAGTGGGACATGGAAAAAAACCGCGCGCTGGTGCGCATGGATGTGCGACGCGCATTCCTCGGCACGATGGCGGCGCGCGACGCCCGCTATCTCACGTCGGATATTCTTTCGAAGATCGACAACGCGATTGCGGGAATCGACAAGCATCTGGCCAAAGGAGACGCAGGGTTCGATGAAATCGACAAAATGCGTCTGCTCGTTTACCGCGATCAGGTGCTCGCGCGGGGCGGTGAATCCGACAAGAGCGAAGCCTACGCGATGGCCGCCCTCCGGTTTTTTACAGGCGTTCAAACCGACTTCGATATTCCCGACAAACCGCTCGAGCGGCCCAATCGCGTCCTCGGTCCGGAGGTCGAATACCTGACCGCAGCGAGGCTGTATCGGGCGGAGGTCAATCAGGCGCGTGCGGGTATCGTCGCGCGCCAGGCCCAGCTCGATTTGCAGCGCGCGCGGTTTTTTCCCGATATCG
This sequence comes from Myxococcales bacterium, assembly GCA_947473045.1. Lineage (GTDB taxonomy): Bacteria > Myxococcota_A > Polyangia > Polyangiales > Polyangiaceae > JANYHY01. Next base: position 40,855 of record CANJCO010000013.1, read on the forward strand.
GTGTTCAGCTCGGCGCCAACTACAACAGCTATCCGAGCGTGGTCTCGCAAAACAGCTTTTGGGTCGCCAACAGCGGTCTTAATTCATTCGGATTCGGCGTGGGCGTCGGCGCCCGGTGGAATCTCGATTTGCTTCCCAACGCCGCGCGTGTGGCGATGGCGGAGGCGCAGCTGGAAGAGACGCGCGCGCTGGCCCGTTTCGCCCTCGGCGGCGTCGCCGTGGAGGTCGAGTCCGTGTACGCAAACACCGTCGAGGCCCGCAAGCGCGAGGAGATGTGGGCTCGCCTCGAACATCGAACGAAGGAATGGATCGTCACCGTCCAAGACGCGATCGACCTCGGTACGAAGGACGAGCGCGCTTTGCTCGAGCCCCTGCGCACGTTCGTCGACGCGCGCATCAATCACCTCTGGTCGCTCTACGACAGCAACCTCACGATGAGCGATCTGGCCCGCGTTACGGGCTGGGACGCTGCCGCCCCAAGCCTCGATTGAGACGGGCTACCAGGGGCACGTGGCGAGCGTGAGCACGGCGAGCAGCTTGGCCCTGACGACAGTGAACTCCTGAAGCGCGAGGCCGATTTCAGCCTGCCTCAGGGCAGCGGCCGCGGAGACCAACTCGAGGCTCGTGCCCGCGCCGGCTACGTATCCAGCCTGCGTAAGTCGGTCGGTGTCGGCCGCGAGCGCGCGCGCGTCGGCGGCGACCTTTCTCGACTGTTCCGCGACCTCGACCCCGCGCCGGGCCTGATCGATCTGCACCTGCGCGCCGCGCCGAAGTGACTCGAAACGTTGCTGAGCCTCGTCTTCCAGCGCGCGCGTGTCGCGCAGCAGACCGTACCGGTTGCCGCCGTCCCACAGGCTCCACGACAGCACCGCCTGAATGTTCCACGTCGTGCTCGGCGACGCGCCTGTATCGATGGTCGTCGTCGAGATGGCGCTCTGGGCGCTGAGAACGGGCGAAAATTGGGCCTGCACATCGCGAACGCCTTGATGCGCGACGGCGACGCGCAGCTGCGCTGCCGCGAGGTCGGGGCGCTCATCGAGCTTCGCCGCGGGTTTGCAGGAGGCGAGGGCGAGGGTGGCGATGCCGTCGAGGTCGACGCCGCGGGCCACGCCTACGGCTTCTGCCACGCCGAGCGCGAGGCCGAGCGCTTCGCGGCCTTGACGCACCGATTCGTCCCCCGTGATGAGGGTCGCCCGAGCGCTCTCGACGTCCTGCCTGGCGCGGATGACGTCGAGGCCGGTGGCGGCCCCAAGCGCATTCTTCCGCTTCGTGAGGTCGAGCCTTTGCAGCGCGCTTTTGAGGCCCACGCGGTTGAGCTCGGAGATGCGCTCGGCGGTGACGGCTCCGACGATGGCGTTGGCGACGTTGAGGGCGATGTTGCGCTTGGCGTCTTCTACCGAGAGCCTGGCTACGTTTTCGTTAATCGAGGCGGTCGTCAGCGCGTTCCACGCGCGCGGAACGACGAGCGGCATGCCCACGATGAGATTTCCCGTCGCGTAGTTCAAGTTCGGCGACTGAACTTGGCTGAACGTAGGCGTTCCTCCCGCGCCGAGTCCGCTGATCTGGGAGGTCGTATTCGTGATGAAGTTGTGAGTTCCCGTGGCGCTGCCCGTTAGCGTTGGCAACACTCCGGCCAGTGCCTGCCGGCTCTGTGCCTCGGCCCTGGCCACCTCGAGTTGGGCGATTTTCAGGTCCACCGAGCGCGCGCGAATATACCCGAGCGCGTCATCCCACGATGCGACCGAGCGCGCAGCCGGCTGAATCGGCTGCAGCATCGCGTCGTCGGGAGCGGGCGCATCGGGGAGCTGCACGGCCGGCGCCGGCAAGGGCGCCGTGGACGCGGGCGGATGCTGCGCGAGGGCGAGTGAAGGGGCGAGGAGAATAAAGGTCGCGAGCCACGTCTGGCGCATGGCCGATGCCGTAGCGCGTCTGGGGCGCCGATGCCAAGCTGCGCGACCGTTCTTTACCGACCCTCAGCGCAGTCGCGCTCTCGCGTCGGAGCGAGCTCGAACCGCAGGAAGGTGCGCGCGGAGTGTGCGCGCGGCGACGCGGAAGCTCGCGGCGACCTCCGCCAGCGACAGCGGCAGCTCGGTTTCGGCGACGACTGCGAACGCGACCGCCGCGGCCATGGCCCGCGATTGCTCTGTGGGCCCCCAGGCGAGGAGCGCCTGCGCGAGGTCGACCGCCCGCGAGCGCTGGGCCGCGTTGAAGGGCAGCGAGCGCAGTCCGGTGTCGAGCTCACTCATGAGGCGTGCTCGACCGCGGGGCGCCTTCGTGGCGACCGCTGCGCCCGCGGGCGTCGTGCTACCCGATGCCGCGGCACCGCCCTTGATCCACGCCAGAAGAGCGACGTGCTCGGGCGGCGTGCGACGTCCGGCGCGCGGTGCGAGAAGTGACGCCGCCCGCTTCAGCTGCCCTGTGCGCGCCAGAGCGTGCGCGAACGACGCGGCGATGTCCGTGCAGTCAGGGCGCGCATCGCAGGCTCGCTCCAGCCACGGCAGCGCAGAATGGGCACTTCCGAGGGCGACGTCGAGCAGGTGCCCGATGTTGTGGGCGTACGCTGCGTTTTGGGGAGCGTATTGCAGGGCGCGCTCGTAGGCCGATATCGCAAAGCGGTGGTGGCCCAACTTTGCCTGACAGAACCCCAACACCGCCCATGCGCGCTCGTCGTCCGGACGCGCTCGGGTCACGCGCCGAGCGTGAAGTGAAGCGCGCCACGGGCAGCGGTCAGCCAGCAGTTCGGCGAGTTGCGTGTGGGCAAAAATCGAGTCGTCACTGCCCTCAGCGGTCGCGCGCGCGAGCCTGCGTAGCACGGGGAGGATGCGCGTAAGGTCGAGGGCCGCTTCGAGGGCGCGTTCTACGTCGCGACGGAGCGCCGCGGGTTCGTGCCGTTCTGGCTCCATGCTCGTGCCACTCGGTCTAGCTGCCGTCGCGCGACCCCGCAACGTGATTTCGCGCTCAGCGAAAGCCGATCACGCGCTGTGCGGATATCTCGAAAAGGATTCGCAGGGTGTCGAGGGCAGACATGCCGCTGACATCGAGAATTTGCTCGAGGCTCGACACGCCGTCGACGAGCGAAAGCACGAAGCCGGCGCGATGGTCGAGCGACAGCCATTTCAGTTGCTCCCGCGGCACGAGCACCACCGGAACGCGGTCCATCGGACCGAGGCGCGCTGAGTACATCTTCGCGAGCATGTCGCGGCAGCTCTCGCTATAGCTGAGAGCCCCGGCGTGGGAGCCGTCTTCGTCGAGGATCGACTCCGCGACCAGGAGCGCTCCGGAGTAGTCGCCCAGCGCGAAGCGCTCTTCCATCTCGATGGCCGGATCCGAGGAGAGCTGCGGCGCGGCCGGCGCGTTGTCGCTTCGCGCCAGCGCTACCGCCATGTCGCCGCTCGCGGCGGTCGGGGCTCCCGGCGTGACCGCGTTCGCGAGCGAAAGCGGCGAGGCGCCTTCGATGCCGACGTCCGAAATTTTTCGGCGCGGATCGGGCGCGAATCCGTAGGGGTTCGTGGGGGCGGGAGGCTCGATCGGTAGCGTGGGCGCCGGATCGAAGTCCTCGAACTCGACTTCTACATCGAGGACGTCAAAGACTTCATCGATGTCATCAACGGCCACGAACGCGCGCGGCGTCGGTCTCGCCGAGGCGCTCACACCGGGGGGCGATGCGCTTGCAGCTTTCGGAGCCCACGGGCGATCCGAGTCCGGCGGCACGAACTCGAGATCGCCAAAGATGTCGTCTTCTGTCGTAGGCATGGCGAATCAGTCAGCGCGGCTGCGTCAGTGAGTCTTGGCGACTACGCCTTTGAACATGCGCTGCGTGCGGGCGAGGGCTTCGAGTTGCTCTTTCAGGGCCGCTGCGTCTTTTCGTTCGACCGCCTGCTGCGTCTTGGCAAGCATGCTGCGCGCCTTGTCGATCGCGTCGCGGCCGAAGTCGCTCGAAGCGACGATTTGCTCGACCTGCGGAAGCAGGCGCTCGATGTCCGCGCTGAGCTTTTGAGCTTCTTGACGGAAGCCTTCGAACTCCTCCGAAACGCGGCGATCGACGAGGTCGTCTTTCGCGTTGTCCATCATTTGCTTGATTTCGTCGCGGGTCAGGCCGCTGGTCGCGGTGACCTGAATCGACTGTTCGAGGGCGGTCTCGAGGTCTTTGGCGCGAACGCTGACGATACCGTCGGCGTTGATCTCGAACGTCACCTCGATTTCGACCTGGCCCTTCGCCGCGCGGCGAAGCCCCGTAAGGATAAACTCTCCGAGCACGTCGGTGTCTTCGGCCTTTTCGTGCTCGCCCTGCATCACGAGAATCTTCACGGCCGTCTGGTTGTCGCGGCTCGTGGTGAAGATCTTCTGGCGGTTGGTCGGGACCGTCGTATTTTGCGGGATGAGCTCTTCGAAGTAGCTCCCGAACGTCATGATCCCAAGGGCGTGGGGCGTGACGTCGAGCAGAATCATGTCGTGCTTTTCGTCGACGAGCGCCGAGGCCTGAATCGCAGCGCCGAGCGCAACAACCTCGTCGGGGTGGACGCCCTTCGACGGCTCGCGTTCAAAGAAGCCCTGGACCGACTCCTGAACCTTGGGCATTCGCGTCATGCCGCCCACGAGCAGCACTTCTTCGATTTCGTCCTTCGCGAGGCGCGCATCTTCGAGCGTCTGCCTGCAGATGTCGATCGTGCGCTCGACCAAATCGAGCGTCAACTCTTCGAGCGTGGCGCGCGAGAGGGCGCGCTGGAGGTGCAGCGCTTCGCTGCGGCCGCTCGAGATGATGAACGGCAGATTAATCTCCGTCTCGACGGTACCTGAGAGCTCGCACTTGGCTTTTTCAGCGGCGTCCTTGAGGCGCTGCAGTGCCATGCGGTCCTGACGAAGGTCGATGTCGTGCTCCGCCTTGAAGCCCTGGACGAGCCAGTCGACTACGCGGGCGTCAACGTCTTCGCCGCCGAGGAAGGTGTCGCCGGCGGTGGCGATGACCTTGAATACGCCGTTGGGCGCGATTTCGAGAATGCTGATGTCGAAGGTGCCGCCGCCAAAGTCATAGACGGCGACCGTTTTTTCGACCGGCCGCCCGAACCCGTAAGAGAGGGCGGCAGCCGTAGGCTCGTTGATAATTCGAATGACTTCGAGTCCGGCGATTTCTCCGGCGTCTTTGGTCGCCTGGCGCTGGTTGTCATTGAAGTAGGCGGGCACGGTGATAACCGCCTTCGTGACCGGCTGACCGAGGTAGTCCTCGGCGATGACCTTCATCTCCTGAAGCACCATCGCGCTGATCTCGGGGACGCTGTAGTCCTTTTCGCGGAGCGCGATTCGTACGTCCTGGTGCGGTCCCTCGACGATGCGGTAGCTCGACGTAGCGACAGTGTTTTTTACCTGCGGCGAAGTCCACTTGCGACCGATGAGCCGCTTGGCCGCGCTCACGGTGTTTTCAGCGTTGGTGATCGCCTGGCGCTTCGCGATGTGACCGACGAGCCGCTTGCCGGCCTCGGTGACTGCGATCATCGAAGGCGTAGTCTTGTATCCGCCGCGATTCGAAATCACGGTCGGTGTGCCGTTCTCGACGATGGCGACGCAAGAATTCGTCGTTCCGAGATCGATGCCGATGACCTTCTCCATGATTGCGTCCTTGAGTCCGGCGCTTCGCGTTGGCCGGCAGTGTTCGTTCAGTCGCAGATTCGCAGGCGCTACTTGCCTACGTGTTTGAGCAATTGGACCACGGTAGCATCACCCGGAGCCAGCAGGAGAGCGGCTTCGAGTTCGCGCTTCGCATTCAGGTTCAGACCGGCCGCCACGTAGATCTGGGCCAGCGTCACACGGCACGTTACGCTATCGGGCGAAAGCTTGGCGGCGCGCGTAGCGAGTTGGGCCGCTTCGTGAAGGTTTCCGTTGGCTTTGAGAAGGGCTGCGGCTGCGCGATCGTGGGCCGCGGCGTCGTCGGGAAGGCATTTCACGGCGTTCGCCCAGCTCTTTGCTGCGTCTTTCCAGAGCGCGCTCTTTTCTTGAAATGCGGCTTGTCGCCGGTAGCTCTCGCCCAACTCGGTCGTCGCGGCGGCCAGCACCGATTCGAGTGCGGGGCGCAAGTCGTGCGTGGGGGGGGTCAACTCCAGCGCCTGCCTGCACGCGCTGGCGGCGGCCGCAGCATCGTCGCGCTCGAGCGCCGCTTCGGCCGCGGTCAGGTGCCCGGCGATGACGCGATCGCGCGCGCCCGAAACCCGGTCTTCATAGTGGCGCCTGAGCGCGTCGGGGTCGATTGAGTGCGTTATGGGCGCGGCGGGCGCGGGCGGCGCGTGCGCGTGCCGCGAACCGACGAGGCGTCGCGCGAAGGCATCGCGCCTCGACTGGTCCGAGACGGTGAGCTTCGGCGCAGCATCGTCGGCTGCCGCTCGCGCACTCGCGGCGTCGGTGGGCGGCTCGGGCGAGGCCGGCATCAAGACGGTGGCGGTCGCCGCGATCGGAGCGCGCTGCGACGCTTCGTGCTTTTCGGTCTTCGACCGGTCGTCGAGGTAGCGATCGTAGTCTTCGCGCAAATCGCGGCGCGTCAGCGTGTCGTGCGCGAGCGTCATTCGCCCGAACACTGCCTCCATCTTTGACTTGAACGACCCGAGTCGCTTTCCAAAAAATTTGTCGGGATGGTATTCGGTCGCGAGCGCGTAGTAGGCGCGCTTGATGGACTTCTTGTCGGCGGCGGCCGGGATGCCCAAAAGGGCATAATAGTCGAGCGCTTCGAGCCCGTGAAAGACGTCGAGAATGCGCTGTCGCAGCGCACGGTCGAGGTCGACGTCCTCGTCGATTTCGGAGGGGTCGTACAGCGCGCGCGGTGGCTTGAGATCGTCGCGACGAAGGTCGCCCGTCGACGAGCGCCGCCGCGCCGCGGGCTGCTCGCTGACAGGCTTGGTTTTTACGGCTTCGATGCGCGGACTGCTCGCGGTCGCAGGAGGCGTTTTCGGGGCGACGGAAGCGCGCTCGCATGTGGCCAGCTTCAGCTCGACGAGCTTGTCGAGCGAAGCGCTCACCACAGGCTCGGTCAGGCCTGTCATGGCGATCAGGTCCGCGACGCTGGCCTGTCCGTCTACCCGCGAGATCAGGTACCCGTCGATCGGCCCGAGCGGATAGTCGCGCAACAGTTTGCCCGCAGGCAGGGGCAGCAATCGGGGAATGCGGCTGGCGTCGGTCACGATGTGGGAGTGTGAGGCGCCGTCGCGGAGCCTGGAACGAAACATACCCCCACATCCGCGTCGGTCGCCATGTGAAATCGGCCGACGCTGTGATGTGCGCCTCACAGGACGCTCGAAAACGTCCCGTTAGCCGTTCATCTCGGGGAGGCATGCACCTCCCCGCCCGGAAAAACGCGGCTTTTCGTGGTCCCCACCCCACGCGATTCGCTTTGCGAAGCTCGAGCAGGGTGTTTTTCCAGCGCCCGGCTAAAGCGCAGGATGCGCATCCCAGCGCGGGTGCATCCATGGCCACAGCTCGGGCGCCGTGAGGATCCGGCGCGACAGCTCGTCGTTGATGACTCGGGTGAGCTCGAGCGCCGGGTCGAGCGCGTCGCTGGCGCGTACGTGAACACGCGTCGCGGTGATCGTCAGGCCTCCACCGGTGCGCTCGAGTGAGCAGACCACCACGGGCGCGCGGGAACGCAGCGCGATCCGCGCCGGCCCGATGGCTGTCGGGGCGCTCAGCCCAAGGAAAGGCACAGGCGCTGAAGGGACGCGCGATCGCAGGTCCATCGGCGCCCCGAGCACATCCCCCGCCCGCAGGGCCCGGACGATGCGAATGGCGGCGTGGGGACTGCCGCGCGGAATCGTCCGTACGCCGGCCGCTGCGCGGACCCCGCCAAGAAGCACGTCGAGCCTCGGATCATAGCTCTCGCGCACGAGCGTGACGAGCGGCACGCCTCGGGCGACGAGCGTCGCGGCGACCCGTTCCCACGGGCCGAGATGGGCGCTCGGGAGGATGACCCCGCGACCTTCCGCGCGCGCGGAATTAATGGTCGCGAGCGCGCCTTCCGACATGGTGAGGAGCGCGACGGGGGACCTGCTCGCTGCGACGGTTTCGCCCAGCGCGATCCCCAGCTGCCGGAAGCACGCGCGTACGAGCGCCCGCGCTTGACCTTCCGTAAGCTCCGGCAGCGCGCGCCGAACATGCGCGATCGCGCGGCTCCGCTCGGACGCCAGAACCGCGTGTCCCATGGCCCCTACGGCGCGACCGAGCAGGGCGAGGGCGCGTGCCGGCAAGCGCCCGCACAGCCACCAGGCGCTCGTCGCCGCGACGAAAATGGCGTCGTTTTTCAATTGCTGCGCGCCCGACCAGCGCCCACCCTCGCGCACGTCCCGCAGGCTTAGCGCGCCGGACATCGCCCGCACGCAACCTCGACCCGCGATCGCGCGGCGCTAGCCCGCTGCAGCACCCGCGCGCACTCGTCGGAGCCTTGCTCCATTTGACAAATATGCGTCGCGGCGGTCTCGAGCGACGAAAGGGCGCGGCAGGCTGCGACGCAGTCGCCGAGCGACGCGAACACCGCGGTTTCCGTTCCCCCAAAGTCGGCCAGCGCCCGCTGCGCATCGGCGCGCGCGCTGTCAACAGGAGCTGCGCCAGCCTGCGGAGTCGCGCTCTTGCTGGCGGCCCCTGAGGGGCTCACCGACGCTGAGTCTTCAGCTTGCATGGCGGGCGCTGCGGGAGCCGCCGAGGACTCGGTGACCGCCGCTGGCGCTCCTGCCGGACTCGCAGCGGGGGCCATCGCCCCTCCGCACGCGATCGAGACGAGCGACAAGAATGCAATATGCACACAAATGGAACGCGCGCGTTGGTTCATGGGCCAGCCTCCGGCGTGCGCTCGCGCACGATTCGCTCTTGAATGGAGACCGCCTGACGCAGTCGGTCGAGCGCCTGCTCCCGGGCCGCGCTCGCGTTTTCGCGCTGCCCTGCGTCGGCGAGCGCGTTGGCCCGCATCTCGAAAGCGATGCCCTGGAGTTCGAGCAAGTGGCCTCGAAAAAAGGTGGGCGCATCGGCAAAGGCGAGGCCTTCATCGAGCCGCGCCAGGGCGGCGGTGTCGCGGTTTCGCCCCAGCTCGAATTCCGCGATTCGCGCGCACGTATCGGCCAGCACTTCGCGCACTTCGGGCACCGTCGGGTCGGCCGGACGGGGCGCCGCGATCAGCGCCTCGAGCGCGCCGATCGCGCCCGGAATGTCGCCTTGTGCGTCACGGACGTTGGCCTCGTGGTGCCGCGCTCGGGCCATCGACAAAAAGGCCATTGTGGGTCCGTCAATCGCGTGCTCCCCCGCGTCGCTGCGGGCGCTATCGAACGGCCTGCTGCACGCCGCGAGCGTGAGCGCGAACGCAAAAAACCGCAGGCGCGCGCTCATCGCACCCCCCACTGCGCGAAGCGGTTGTCGCGGAGGTCGGCCTGGCGCGCGACCGCGATTCGGTCGATGCGCGCCGAGGCGGCGCCGGCCTGGAACGGCTGGTCGAAGAGCGCCTGGGTCGAGCGCGCTGCTGCGAGCCGCGTGGGGCCCGTCGGAGTCGGCGAGGTTCGCACGAGCAGCGCCAGCGCCGCGGCAACGCTCAGCGCCGCGGCGACGCCAAACGACACCCGACGCACGACGCTGCCGCGATCTGCTGCGCGAGGGCGGGTGAGGGCTCTGGAGATGAGGGCCTCATGCTCGCGTTGCTCGAGCGCCGTAGGGGCGTGCGCCAGCGCAACTGCGCGCAGGAACGTCGCGTCGGCGTGGCCGCTCGGCCGATCGAGCGCGGCGGCAAGCGCGCTGGCCGCGGCACGCTCTTCGTCGGAGCAGGCCGCGAGATCGTCGGGAGGCGATTCGTCATGTGTGTCGACCACGATGTCCCTCCTTTCTAGCGCTCTGAATCGAGCGCTTTCTTGAGCGCCGCGACCGCCCTGTGAAGTAGCACGTCGAACGTCGCCGGTGAGACCTCGAGCGCGCGCGCCACTTCCTCGCGCGGCAACTCATCGAGCACGCGCATGCGCACGGCCCGCGCGTAACGCGGGTGCAGTTTCGACAGCGCCGCGTCGATCCGCCTTCGCGCGGCCTCGCGGTCGCGTCGATCGCTGAGCGTCTGCTCGAGCGGGGTCTGCGTCTGGGCTGCGTCGATCTCGCGCTGCACGTCCTCGGCCTCCCAAACGAGCAGTCGCTTTTTTGCGCGCAAAATATCGAGCGCGGCGCGTAGCCCGATGACGCGCAGCCACGGATAAAACCCCACGCCCTGCCAGGTGAACTGCCCGATGCGCTCGACCACCTTTGCGTACGTCTCGCTGAGCGCGTCCTGCGCGAGCGCTTCGGACCCGAGGCGAGGAAGCAGCACGCTCCGGTAGAGTCCCGGTCCGTATTTTCGCAGCAGCTGGCCTACTGCGGCTCGATCGCCGGCCTGTGCCCTGGCGACTGTGGCGCGCTCCTCGGCCATGGCCGCGTCGTCTTCGCGACCACGCATCGCGCTGCGTTCGTCTGCGCCGGCCACGCCGAAGACCATAGCCGAGCCGAGCCGCCAGAGCGCGTGATTGAGGGCTGGCTGTGCGCTCACAACTGCACAACGCGTCGGCGCGCCGGCCCTTACAGGCCTTGACGTTCGCGGCTCGCCGCGCGATAGCGAAGGGCCGTGCCTGATTCTGCGATCCTCCTGGCGCCCGGCGCCGAAGACAACGGCTTTGCCGTAATGCTCAGCGATCTCGTGAGGCAAAATCTCGAGGCAAAGCCGCACAAGCGGGCGGACTTCAATCGCCTCGACGGCGTGGTCGCCATTGTCGCCGAAGACGCGGAAGTCGCCATTACGCTGCGGTTTTCGCTCGGTAAGCTCACCGTTTACGACGGCATCGTGGGCATCCCCGACGTCACCATGCGCGGCTCGTCCGACATTATCATGGCCATGTCGAACATGCCGATCGCGACCCGATTCGCGCTGCCTGTCGCCGCGCGCGGAGACGCCGCCGCCAAGCAAACCGTCTCGACGGTGATGCGCGCGATGCGTTCGGGCGATTTCCGGATGTACGGCGCCCTCTTCAACGCACCGCTGCTCATGCGCCTCACCCGCGTCATGTCGGTTCACGGCTGAGCGCGTAGAGGAACGTGAAGAGATGAGCTCGCTAAGCCGCTTTTACAACGGCAAAGCCGTCGTTCTCGCGCCGATGGAAGACGTCACCGACGCCGTCTTTCGCGAGCTGTCGCGCGACGTGGGCGCGGACCTGTGCTTCACCGAGTTTGTCAACGTCGAGGGCCTGCTTCGGGGCTGCCGAAACGCCCGCCGCAAGCTCAAGTTGGCGCCGGTCGACCAGCCCACCGTCATTCAGATTTACGGCTCGAATCCCGAGCGCCTCGCCGAGGCCGCGCACGTCGCCGAGTCCGCCGGTCCGGTGTTCATCGACATCAACTGCGGCTGCTGGGTGCCGAAAATCGCGGGCAGGGGAGCAGGCGCCGGCTGGCTTCGTGATCCCGCCGCCATGGTCGCGATGGCGAAGATGGTGGTCGCGAACACCGGCGTGCCGATTACCGTCAAGACCCGCATCGGTTACGGTCCTGAGAGCGAGATGCCGATCGTCGACCTCGCACGGCGCCTCGAAGACGCAGGCGTCGCCGCCCTGACCGTGCACTGCCGCACGGCGCAAATGGGCCACTCCGGGGCGGCCGACTGGAGCTGGGCGCGCAAGGCTCGCGAGGTCGTGTCGATCCCGGTCATCGTCAACGGCGATATCAAGTCCGCCGAAGATGCCAAGCGTGCGCTCGACGAAACGGGATGCGCGGGCGTCATGGTCGGGCGCCGCGCCATCGACCACCCGTGGATATTTCGCGAGGCCCGGGCGCTGCTCGATCGCGGCGAGACCGATCCCGGCCCAACCGCGCGCGAGCGCCTCGAGCTGTGCATGCGCCACTTGCAGATGAACACCGCCGAGCGCGGCGAACCCTACGGCGTGCGCGTCACGCGCAGGCACCTTACCGGCTATCTCAAGGGTCTGCGCGGCGCCGCCGAGCTTCGTCGCCAACTGCTCTTTTCTGACTCCCTGAGCGAATGTCTAGGCATTCTGTCGGAGGCGCTCCCGCACGCGGAGTACGCCGGCGCGTCGCCCGCGCCCTTTGCAGCCTCCGCGTTGACCGCCGATTGTGGTCTTGACGATGGGCTCAGCACCATTTAGGGTTCGCGACCCTGAACAAGTGGCCCCGCCATGGTCGCGCAAGCGCGCTCATGGGGTCGTGATACAGTAGTTCTACTGCGTTTTTCGAAGGATTCTCCAGATGTCCGTCAGCATTCGTCTCGCCCGCGCCGGCGCCAAGAAGCGCCCCTTCTACCGCATCGTCGTCACCGATAAACGCAGCCCCCGCGGCGGCCGCTTCCTCGAAAACATCGGCACTTTCGATCCGTCAAAAGATCCGGGACTTCTCACCCTCGACGAAGCACGCCTCGCGTATTGGCAGCAGGTCGGCGCGCAGCCCTCCGAGACCGTCGCGCGCCTGCTCAAGCGCCACGCGAAGCCTGTCGCCGAGAAGGTCTGATTGCTGCGTGGCTCCGTCAAGGAGCCCGCTTTGCTGAAAGTACTGGCCTATGGCGCTCACTGATTTGATTCGCACCATCGCGACTGAGCTCGTCGATCACCCCGAAAAAGTTGAGGTTCGCGAGGTCGCGGGCGAGAACAACACGGTTGTCGAGCTGCGTGTCGCGAAAGAAGACATCGGCAAGGTTATCGGCAAAGATGGCCGCACGGCTCAGTCGATGCGCACCATTTTGTCTGCCGTTTCGACCAAGCTCGGCCGTCGCGCGCATCTCGACATTCTCGACTGACGCATGCTCGGTCCTGAAGACTGGGTGCCGCTCGCTGTGGTCGCGCGGCCGCATGGCGTTCGCGGCGAGCTCCGGCTCAAGCTCTACAACGAAGATAGCAATCTTCTGCTGACGCAGGAAGAAGTGCTCGTCAAGCTGGCGGACGGCGAGTCGCATGAGGTGTCGATTGACACAGCTCGGCGTGCCAACGAGGCCATCTTGCTGAAGCTGTTTTCCGTCGACGATCGCGATCGCGCCGAAGAGCTGCGCGGAGCGGAAATTTGCCTCAAAAGAGGCGCTTTCCCGGCGCTCGGCGACGGCGAGTTCTACGCCTGCGACATTCAGGGCGCGCGCGCAGAGATGCTCGACGGCACGCTCGTCGGCACGGTGCGCGACATGATCGAGTATCCCGCCGCCACGGTCCTCGTAGTCGAGGGCGACATGGGCGTGATTGAGCTTCCGCTCACCGATGCCTACGTCAAGCAAGTCGACGCCGCGGCCAGCCTCGTCTCGGTCGTCAGCATCGAAGGGCTCGAGCCTTCCAGGTCGCGCGCCTGACGATGCGCGTCGACGTCGTCACGCTCTTTCCGGAGCTCTTCGGCGCCTTCCTGACTACGAGCTTCGTTGGGCGTGGCATCGCGGGAGGACAGCTTTCGGTGCGCCTGCGATCGCCCCGCGATTTCGGTCTGGGCAAGCACAAAAGCGTGGACGACTCGCCCTACGGCGGCGGCAGCGGCATGGTCATGCGCGTCGATGTGCTTGTAGCCTGCATGGAATCGCTCGATGCCGATGCTCCCGATGGTGTGAAGGCGCGCCGCGTTCTGCTCACGCCTCAGGGGGCGCCGCTGGTGCAGGGGCGCGCGCGCGACCTGTCGGAACAGGCTGCGATCATGTTGATTTGTGGTCGGTACGAGGGCTTCGACGAGCGCGTCCGCGCCCATGTCGATGAAGAGCTCTCGCTTGGCGATTTTGTCATGACCGGCGGCGAAGTCGCGGCGATGGCGGTGATCGAGTCGACCGTGCGCCTGCTGCCTGGCGTGCTCGGCAACGAGGCCTCGACCGAAGAAGAGTCGCACGCTCCGGACACTGGGCTCCTCGAGTATCCGCACTACACGCGCCCGGCCGAGTTTCGCGGAGCCGCGGTGCCTGCCGTGCTCTCGGGCGGCAACCACGCTGGCATCGCTGCGTGGCGACGCGCGCAGCAGCACGAGCGCACGCGGGTGAGGCGCCCTGATTTATGGGCAAAGCGCGCAGGCAGAGGCGAACCATGACCCGCAGAGTTGCCATCGCGCTGGTGCACTATCCGGTGCTCGACGGACAAAACAGCGTTGTCACGAGCGCGATTACCAATCTCGACGTGCACGATCTCGCCCGCAGCGCGCGCACCTACGGCTGCAGCGACTATTTTCTGGTGCACCCCATCGAAGCGCAGCGCACGCTCGTAGGTCGCATCACCGAGCACTGGACGACCGGCAGCTCGTCGATGCGCATTCCGGCGCGCAAGCACGCCCTCGCGCTGGCGAGGCCTGTGCCCTCGCTTGACGACGCGTTCGCCGCGATGGGCGGGCGCGAAGCGATCGAAGTGTGGAGCACGGCTGCGCGAATGGCTGACGGCGTGATCACGTTCGCGCAGGGCAAAACGCGCATGAGCGATGACCGGCCGCTGCTCATTTTGTTCGGCACGGCGTGGGGCCTCGCAGATTCGGCGCTCGCGACGTGCGATGCGCGGCTCGAACCGATCGGCGCCCGTGAGCCGAGTGGCTACAACCACCTCAGCGTCCGCTCCGCGTGCGCGATCACGCTCGATCGCCTCCTCGGCTGAGCGGCGCTAAGCCCGCTCGATGAGCGGCGGCTCGAAGGTCAGCCCGCCGGGCTTTCGGGCCTGGGCGCTTTAGCGTGGCACCTGGGCGCGCTGTCTTCTACCGTCTGTTGTGTTGCTCATTTTCGGACAAAGCAGCCGGCGTTGGTGCGTCGTGCGCGCAGTCTGATGTTGCCACGTCGGATCGGTGATGCGCCAGAGAAGCAATGCAGTTGTCGGTGGCGAGCCGCCGGCCATTCTAGTGAACTGCGACCTCTGCACGCTCTCCTACCAAAACTACCATCAGTCGGCGATCTGGCCGCTCGACCCCTGGTACGAGATCCTCGCCCGGGGCGCGACGGATCGTCGCACGCTGTTCATGAAGGCGATCCACCAAAACGTGGCAGCCTTTCCAGCCCGTGGTCCCGGCGCTCTCTACGGCGGTCCCGCGGGGATCGCGGGCTTGGTGGCGTCGAACCTCACGCTCGACCCTGTCGTCACAAACTACGCGCAGATCCGGCCCCGCGATCCCGCGTGGAACGCAGATGGCGCCGTGTTTCTGGGGATGAAAGCGGCCGACTACATCGTCGACCCGATTCGCCACGTATCCGTCGCACATCACAACGGCGATTGGGAGGCCGGCTTTCCGCACGGGCCGAACCCCACGGTGACACCCGTGCACGACTACGGCTCCGGCTCCGACGAGCTCATCGCCTTCGAGGGCGGCACGGGGAGCTTCCAAGGTAGCCAGGCGGCCTGGAGCCTCATGGGGTTCGTGCTCAAGCGAACGAACGCGGACGGCACGTGGACCGCTCACATCGTGTTTCGAGGCAGCCGCAGCGGAAACGCGATTCGCGCCGTGCTGAAGAGCGGCAACGGGCTCCTCAACTCTCCCGAGGGCAACGCCGACTGGATCACCGATCTGGCGACTGGCCACAAGCAAGACACGTACGTAGGCGGAAAGGCCGCCGTCGGCTTCGTAGACGCGCTGAAGCGCTGCTGGGGAACGCTCAGACGCGCCCTGCTCACCTTGGACGGGAAGTATGGAGCTCCCAATGGGATTCACGTGGCCGGCCACAGTCTGGGCGCCGCTCTGGCTGCGCTTTGTTGCGCGTCGATCGCGCAAAACGTCGTTGGCGCACCCGGTCACAATCTGCGGCAGGTGATGCCGGCGTGGCCGTGGAATCGCGTTCAAGGCTTCTTCTACGCCGTGCCGCCGGTCGGCTCGGAGGACTTCTGCGCCAGGATCAACCGTGACCTGGCAGGGCGCCTGATCGCGCCATATGTCGCGGACGACATGGTGGTCGAATGTTCGAAGTCGGTGAGCGTGTTCCAGACTTCGAAAGCGGGCTTCGCCGGATGGTTCGGAGCCAAGACGACGAACGGAGGCAACACGGGCTACACCGTCGGAGCTCTCGACAGGTTGCCCAGGCCGCAAGGCGCCGACAAGGGCGAAAACTCGCACGAGCTGTACCTGATACGCGCATCCATCATCGACAAGTACTGCGCGTCGCGCACGATGGCAGTAGCCCCGCGCATCACGAGGGCGACCTGCTGGGCGATGTTCGCGACGTTCGCGGACATGCTCGACGGCCGCGCCGTCTCTCTCGTGCGCGGTGAGCCGGCGACGATGATCACGCCCGCCAATTTGCGCGCGACGCTCGTGAACTCAGGGTTCGATCGGCACTTCACGATTTTCTTGCAGGCCTTGCAGGGGGTCGTCTCGAACCTCGACAGCTATCGGGCGGGCGGTGTTATGGGGCGCTCGAAGGCTCGAGGGATGGCTCGACCCGAGCTGCTCGCGCTGGCCGCCGAGCGCGTCGGCGTCGCGCTGGCGATGTGCGACAACGTCGACAGCGACGCGACGCAGGTCATTTGCGACACGGTCGCCACGCAGGTGGCCGCGCTCACGGGGTTCTCCGTGCAGACCACGCTCCGGGGCCGTCCCAAGGCTGCGGCGGAGGGGGGCCTCGCGCTGGAGGCCGACGCGCTGCTCGGACAGGACTTCAACAGCCGCATCGGTCTCGGCCTCATTCTGCGCTCCCTCCAGCGCAAGCCGGGCACCGCGGTGAACAACTACGCACAGTTCCCCGAGCTCGCAGCGTGCTTGCGCGTGAACCTGGGCGACGTCGAGAAGTGGCAGAAGCAGCAGGCGGCGCGCAGGGCCCAGCTCGGCGAGTAGTCGCTCGACTTCGCGCGTCCGGCGGCGCGGCCGACTGCCATCTGCGGCAAGCCTCCCGACGTGCCCCTGCCGGCTGAACGAGGAGCCGTCCTCGGCGCAACGCTCGACTTCGAGGGTGCGCCTCGGAGCATCGGCGGATCGGCGCTAGGCCCGCTCGATGAGCGGCGCCTCGAAGGCCAGCCCGCCGGGCTTTCCGGCCTGGGCCTCCACGAGCACCACGCGCGCGCGCGACGAAGTTGTAGCATGCACGCATCTGGCGCGCTTCGGCTCGAGTCCGGCGGCGCGCAGCTGGGCGAGCAGGGTCGCAAAATCGTTTGCAGGATACACGAAACATGCCCGCCCGCGCCTGCCGAGCAGCTCCCGCGCGGCGCGCACGAACGGGCCGACTTCGCCCATGCGCGCGTCGCGCTTCAATGCGGCGGGAGCGCGTCCGGAGCCCGGCTTGAAATAGGGCGGGTTGCACACGACCAGCGACGCGGAGCCTTTGTGCTCCTGCGACAGGGCGCTCACGTCGACCGAAAGCACGCGCGCGCGCGAGCCGAGGTCATTGCGCTCCACGTTTTTTATCGCGAGGTCGGCGTACGCGGCGTCGCGCTCCACGAGCGTCACGCTGGGCGTCTTCGAAAGGGTCGCGAGGAGCAACCCGACCGCGCCGACGCCAGCGCCGAGATCGAACGCCGTCCCGCGCGTTCCGCCAGCGAATTCGGCCAGAAATACCGCGTCGACGTTGAAACGGTAGCCTCGTGACGGCTGCTCGAGAAGCAGAGCGCCCGAGGCCAGTGCGTCGACGCTTGTGGTCACTTTTGGTAGGGGCGTCGTCCGCGGAGTGAGAACGCCGTCACGGCGCCCGGAAAGACCTGCACGACGTAGGTGCCGACGAGGGCGATATCGCCGCACGTGGCGCCGCCGTCGCCGCCGGTCCCGCCGGTCACCGGGAGCCTGCCTACTGCGCTGACGCGAATGGGCACGCCGGTGGGGTAGTTGAGCGCGCCGAACAGGCCGAGCACGCTGGTGGCGGACTGCTGCGAGTTGGGCAGCGGGTTCGACTCGTTCGAGTCGAAGTAGAGCATGCTGCCTTCGGGTCGGTAGTCGGTGTTGACCACGGCGCCCGCGAGCTTCACGTCCGCGCAGTCGTGAATTTCGCCGGCGATGACGCCTTTGTCGGGCTTGATCGTAAACCCGCCCGCCGCGGAGGCCACCGCGTTGATGTCGGTCGCGGCGACCGCGCTCGGATCGTAGCGAACCTCACCCGCGGCGGCGCCGTTTTGGCCGATTTTGCCGTTCGCGAAGTAAATATTGTAGTCGTACAGCTCGCTCCACTTCTGGGCCGCGGCGGCGTCGCTCGTTTTGATGATGAGCGGAGTTTCGGTCGGAATGCCGGGGTAGCTGAACTTGCGCAGCGTGCAGCCGTCCGTCGGGCACTTGCTCGACCACGTGGGCTTCGGCGACTGAAACGCGTCGCTGTCTTTGGTGACGACCGCCATGCCCACGAGCGCGCCGAGGGCTCCGTTCGCGCCCTCCTGGAAGATTTCGATCTTCACGCCGGAAGAGTCATCGCCCGAGGAAAACAGCTTCACATAGCCGGTGAGGGTCACGGTCTGCGGTGTGCCCTGCGGGCCGGGGTCGTCGAGGCACGAAAGGTCGACCGTTTTCGGATCGACGCCCGAATTGTAGTGCAGTCCGGTGGCGCTCGCGAGCGAGCCGCTGGGCGTGGGCAGGTAGGCGCAGCACGCCTTGATCGGCTTTTGGTCGGCGCACGTCAGCGGAGGCTGAATGTTGGGCGCTGTGCACGATGAGCACGCCGCGAACGCCGCCTTCGTGAGCGCGGACCCGGCGGCCTCGCTGGCGCAGGTGAGCGGGCCGCATTTGTTCGTGCCGGCGTCGGCGACGAGCGAGTTGGTGGACGAGCAGGCCGCGACGAAGGCGAGCGCGCCGAACGACGACAGAGCGAGACGAAGGCCGTAGTGCATGATGGCTCCAGCTGCGATAAGGGACGAGGCGGTCTTATACCGAACAATGAGCCACGACGCACCCGACTCCGACGCGGCATCGGCGAAGGCCAGGGTCTTGGCGCGAGCACGGGAGCTCGGCTTCGACGCCGTGGCCGTGGCGCGCGCCAGCACGCCGATCGACGCTGATTTCGAGCGCTATCAGGCTTTCGTCGCCGGTGGCATGCACGGTGACATGGGCTTTTTGGCCGAGCACCCCGAAGCGCGCGCGCGCGTCGACGGGCCGGACATTCTGCCCGGCGCCCGCTCGGTCATTTGCCTCGCGCGCCTCTACCAGCGCAGCGACGACGCCTCCGACGACGGCCTCGCGCGGCTTGTGGCCCGTTACGCACGCGGCCACGACTACCACAACGGCGTGCGCAAGAAGCTCAGGCGCCTCGCGGCGTTCGTGCGCTCCCTCGGCGACGACGTTCGCGCCAGACCCATTTGCGACGAGGAGCCTTTGCTGGAGCGCGCCTGGGCGGCCCGCGCAGGGCTGGGATTCGTCGGAAAAAACGGGCTGCTCATCGTGCCCGGGCTCGGCTCGTATGTGCTCCTCGGTGAGGTCGTGACCACCCTCGCGCTCGAGCCTGACTCGCCGATTCCGGAGCGCTGCGGCTCGTGCAGGCTGTGTCTCGATGCGTGTCCCACCGAGGCGTTCGTGCGCCCGTTCGTGCTCGATGCCCGCCGCTGCGTGGCCTACCTGACCATCGAGCAACGGGGCGATATTCCGGCTGATTTGAGGGCCGGCGTAGGCGAGCACCTGTTTGGCTGCGACGATTGTCAGACCGCGTGCCCGTTCACCCGCGGCAAGCGCCCGGCCGCCCGCACCTCCATGTTCGCCCCGCTCGAACGCTGGTCGACCGTCACGCTCTCCGACTTGCTCGCTCCCGATCTCGCCGACCGCTGGCCCTCGATCGCGGAAGGCAGTCCCCTTCATCGCGCCGGCCCGCACGGACTCGCGCGCAACGCGGCCGTGGTGCTCGGCAATCGCGGCGACGCGGCCGCCGTGCCGGCACTTCGCGCAGCGGCGGTCGCGCACCCTTCGGAAGTCGTGCGCCGCGCGGCGGACTGGGCTGCTTCGCGCCTCTGCGAATGAGTCGCGACGCGGCCGTGCTATGGCTAGCGCCCATGCACCCCTTGGCCGAGGGCGTTCTGGCCCACGAAATGCGCGCTTGTGCCCGTGCCATGCGCGTCATCGATGACCGCAGGCCCGACGCCAGCGCGATCCTCAAAGACCTCTTCCCGCACACCGGGCGCGCGACCGTTGTGGGCATCACCGGCAACCCCGGCGCCGGCAAGTCGACGCTCACCGACCGCCTCATCGAAGTCTTTCGAAAAGAAGGCAAGCAGGTCGGGATCATCGCGGTCGACCCCTCGAGCCCGTACTCGGGCGGCGCCATTTTGGGCGATCGCATCCGCATGCAGCGCCACGCGACCGATCCGGGCGTGTTCATTCGTTCGGTCGCCACGCGCGGGCACATGGGAGGCCTGTCGCGCTCGGCCAGAGACATGGTGCGCGTGCTCGACGCTTACGGCTGCGACGTCGTGCTCGTCGAGACAGTCGGGGTGGGGCAGGATGAGCTTGAAATCACGCGAACCGCGCACACGACGCTGGTGGTGATGGCGCCCGGCCTCGGCGACGAAGTTCAGGCCATCAAGGCGGGCCTGATGGAGTGCGCCGACGTCTTCGCCGTGAACAAGGCCGACAAAGACGGCGCTGACTCGACCGTGCGCGATCTCGAGCTGATGATCGCCCTTGGCAAAGACACGATGATCGCCGCAGGCAATCAGCGTGGGCACACGGTGCACGGGCGCGCGGCCGGGCTCGGAACTTCTTTTGAAAAGAACTCGGAAGTCTGGACGCCGCCGATTCAGAAGTGCATCGCCGCCCGCGGCGAGGGAATCGCCGAGCTCGCGGCGCATCTCGACCGCCACAGGGAGTGGACGCAAAACACCGAGTCGGGCAGGGCGCGCAAGCGTCTGCGCCTCGGCGAAGAGGTGCGCGAGAGTCTGCGGGAGGCGCTCATCGAGGCTGCTTCCGAGAGGCTCTCCGATGAGCTCGATCTGGCGGTGGCCCGCGTCGAGCGGCGCGAGGTCGACCCGTACTCGGCCATCGAGCAGCTGGTCGCCCTCTTCAAATCGCGCTGATTTTTTGGCTTTGTAAGGGCCTTTGGGGCTCATACCGTGTCTGCTTTGGAGGTGCGTTCCATGAAGTCATCACGTCGAATCCTGGGAGGTCTGGCCCTCGCGTGTCTGGCCGGGTGCGGCGCCGATGCGGCCACTGTTCCGCCGGGGGCGAGCGTCGATGGCGGCGCAGCCTCCGATGGCGGCGGGCCCACTGCGGCCGACGGCGCGCGGCCTGCTACCGACGCGTCCGCGGGGACTTCGCCGGTCGTGGGCGGCTGCCCGCTATTTCCGGGCGATTTCATCTTCAACACAGCCATCGATTCGCTCCCGGTCGATCCCGGTTCGGCCGCGTATCTGGCCACGATCGGCACCCGCAAAGTGCACCTCGACATGGGCACGCAGACCGATCAGTCAAAGCCCGATTTTTACGGCATCCCGTACAACGTCGTGAAGGGCGCATCGCTGACGTGGGCCGGCGCGAAGTACTATTCGGCGGACCCCGGGCTGAGCTGGGACGCGCGCGCCGAGTCCGATTGCGCAACGGGGCCCGGTCACACGCTGGTGTCTCCCTGTACGGCCGGGGCTGCGCCGTCGCCGGTGTTTCCCATCCCCGCGGCCCCGCTCGTCGAAGGCGGCGTCGACGCGACGCCGAGTCAGCCCTACGCCGATCATCACATTTTGGTCGTCGACTCCGACGCGTGCCGATTGTGGGAGACCTATCACAGCTATCCGGACGCCAAAGGCGGCTGGGATATCTTCGGATCGGCCTCGTGGGATCTGCGCTCGAATGCCCTGCGCAACGACACGTGGACGAGCGCGGATGCCGCAGGATTTCCGATGCTCGCGCTGCTTCTGCGGGCCGACGAGGCGGCCGCGGGTGCGATTCGCCACGCGCTGCGCTTCACCATTCAGAGCAACAAGATTCGCAAAGGCTACGTGTGGCCTGCCCGTCACCTCACCAGCAACGGCACCACGTCGGCCAATCTCCCTCCGATGGGCCAGCTGTTTCGGCTCAAGGCGGGCTACGCCGTTCCTCCCACCTTTCACACCCAGTCGAAAGCGATCGTCGCCGCGCTCAAGACCTATGGCATGTACATCGCCGATGGTGGGAGTGACTTGTTCGTGACGGGCGAGCCGTCGGTCACGTGGGATGCAACGACGTTCGGCGAAGTGCAGTCGATCGTGACGACCGACTTCGAGGCCGTCGACATCACGGCCATCACCTCGCGCGCCGGTTTCGACCCGAACTCAGGCGCCGTCCCGCCGAAATGAGCGGAGCTACGCGCGAAGGCGCTTGTAGCGGTTGATGAGCGCGTTGGTCGAGGCGTCGTGGCTGGTCACTTCGGCGTCGCCCTCGAGCTCGGGCAGGATGCGGCTCGCGAGCTGCTTGCCCAGCTCGACGCCCCACTGGTCGAAGCTGAAGATGTTCCACACGATGCCCTGCACGAAGATCTTGTGTTCGTAGAGCGCGATGAGCTGACCGAGCACGTGGGGCGTGATCTGCGGCACCATGATCGACGTGGTGGGGCGGTTGCCGGTGAACACCTTGTGGGGCGCTAGCGCGTCGATGGCCTCTTTCGCCATGCCCGACTTTTCGAGCTCGGCGCGCGCCTCTTCGAGCGTCTTGCCGCGCATCAGCGCCTCAGTCTGCGCAAAATAGTTGGCGAGCAAGATGGTGTGGTGCGCCCCCGACGGGTTGTGCGATCGCGCCGGCGCGATGAAGTCACAGGGAACGATCCGCGTGCCCTGGTGAATGAGCTGGTAGAATGCGTGCTGACCGTTGGTGCCGGGCTCGCCCCAAATGACCGGACCTGTGGAGTACCCCTCGACGCGCTCGCCCTGGCGATTTACGCCCTTGCCGTTCGACTCCATGTCGCCCTGCTGAAAATAGGCAGAAAACCGGTGCATGTACTGGTCGTAGGGCAGAATCGCGTGCGTCTCGGCGCCGAAGAAGTTCGCATACCAAATGCCAATCAGGCCCATGATGACCGGCAAATTGCGCTCGATCGGGGCCGTGCGAAAGTGCTCGTCCATGGCGTGCGCGCCGCTCAGCAGCGCCTCGAAGGCGTCCATGCCGACAGTCACTGCGATCGACAGGCCGATCGCGCTCCACAGCGAATAGCGACCTCCCACCCAGTCCCAGAACTCGAACATGTTGGCCGTGTCGATGCCGAACTTCGAGACTTCTTTTGCGTTGGTAGATACGGCCACGAAGTGCTTGGCGACGGCTTCGTCGCCGCCGCCGAGCCCCGCCAGCAGCCACGCGCGCGCGGTCTTCGCGTTGGTGAGGGTCTCCTGGGTGGTGAACGTCTTCGAGGCGACGATAAAAAGGGTGGTTTCGGGGTCGAGCCCGCGCAGCGCCTCGGCCATGTGAGACCCGTCGACGTTCGAGACGAAGTGGGGAGTCAGCCGCGTTTCGCCTTCTTTTCGCCCCTTCCACCAGGGCTTGAGCGCCTCGGTCACCATGACCGGCCCGAGATCGCTGCCGCCGATGCCGATGTTCACCACATCGGTGATCGCGCGGCCGGTGTGCCCTTTCCATGCGCCGCTCCGAACGCGCTCGGTGAAGTCGCGCATTTTTGCGAGCACCGCGTTGACCTCGGGCATCACGTCGTCTCCGTTGACCGCGACGGGCCGGTTCGAGCGGTTGCGCAGCGCCACGTGGAGCACCGCGCGCCCCTCGGTGCCGTTGAGCGGCGCACCCGCGAACATCTCCCCGATCGCTCGCGGGACGCCCTGCTGCTGCGCGAGGCCGGTGAGCAGCGCGAGCGTCTGGGCCGTGATGCGGTGCTTGGAGTAGTCGACGAACAGATCTCCCACCTCCATCGAAAAGTCGCTCGCGCGCTCGGCGTTTTGCTCGAAGAGCGAGCGCATGTGCACGCCCGCCATGGTCTCGTGGTGGGCCATCAGGGCGAGGTAGGCGGGAGACAGGGTGAGCGACATGGACGCGAAGGATAACTGAAGCGCGCGCGGCGCGGGTGTCACCTTGTTGGCCTGCCGGCGCGGTGGTTCGTAAGATTCGAACCATGTTCCTCGACGCACTGTTTCACGCGCGCCTCGCCTTTACGGTTCTCGGCGCGATCTCGGCCACATGTTTTGGCCTCGCGGCGAGCGCCGGCGGGCTGATGTAACGCGCCCTCAGCGCCGGGCGCGGGGAGGCTTGCGGCCCACAGTCTCGGCCTGAAACGCGCTCGGGCACACGAGTCCATCGCCGGCGGTCGCCAGCGGGCACTCGTCACATTTCGGTTTTTGCGCAGCGCATACGCGGCGCCCGTGGAAGATGAGCACGTGGCTGGTGCGGTCCCAGTCTTCGCGGGGGAGCAGCTTGCACAGCGCCTGCTCGATGTCGGCGGGCTCCGTCTCTTTCGTCCACCCGAGGCGCTGCGAGAGGCGCTGCACGTGCGTGTCGACGACGACGCCTTCGGGCGCGCCGAAGCAGACCCCGAGCACCACATTCGCCGTCTTGCGGCCCACCCCCGGAAGCTCGACCAGCGCCGCCAGGCTGCGCGGAACCTCGCCAGCGTGCCGCTCGCACAGCAGCTTCGCGAGCCCCACCAGGTTCTTCGCCTTCTGGCGAAACATTCCGATGCGGTTGATGAGGTCTTCGACGTCTCGCGGCTCGGCAGCGGCGAGCGCCGCTGCGTCCGTGTATTTTGCAAACAGGGCAGGGGTGAGCTTGTTTACAGCCACATCGGTGGTCTGCGCGCTCATCACGGTCGCGCACAAAAGCTGAAACGGGGTTGCGTGGTCGAGCTCGCAGTGGGCGTCCGGATGACGCACGGCGAGGAGCCCGAGCATGGCCCGGGCCTCAGTCGCCGTCTTTTTTTTGCGCGCTGCCACGCTCGTGGCTCAGTTGAGCTCGCTGCCGTCGGGCGGAGGCGGCGCGATGCTGTCGCCCGCGGCGACTTCGTCGGCCTCCTGCTCGGCGAGGCGCTCCATGGCCACGACCCGCTCGTCGGTGTCGACATCCATGATGCGTACGCCCTGCGCGTTGCGCCCGGTTTCGCGGATCTCGGCGACCCGCGTGCGGATGGTCTGGCCCTTGTCGGTGATGAGCATCACCTCGTCGGTGTCGCCCACCAGCCGCACGTCGACGACCGGTCCGTTGCGGTCGCTCGCGTCGATGAGGATGATGCCCTTGCCGCCGCGGTGCTGCGAGCGGAAGTCGTCCATGTGCGTGCGCTTTCCGTAGCCCTTTTCGCAGATCGCGAGCACGTGCATGCGCGTCGGATCGCTGACCGTGAAGCCCACGACCGCGTCGCCGGCTTCGAGTTCGATGCCTTTGACGCCCATCGTCGAGCGACCGGTTGATCGCACTTGCTCCTCGCTGAAGCGAATCGACTGGCCCATCTTGGTGGCGATCATCAGCTCGCGCGAGCCGTTGGTGAGCGCAGCGCTCAGCAGCAAGTCGCCGTCCTCGATTTTGACGCCAATAATGCCCTTTTCGCGGAAGTTTTCGTACTCGTCGAGCTCGGTCTTTTTAATCAGGCCGTTGCGCGTGAGCGTGACGACGAAGGTGCCCTTTTCGATCTTGGGCACCTCGACGATGGCCGCGACCTTCTCGCCCGGCTCCATGCCGACGAAGTTGACGATCGCGCGGCCCTTGCTCTGGCGGGTCGCCTGCGGGATCTCGTAGACTTTCTTGACGTAGACCTTGCCCCTGTCGCTGAAGAAGAAGACGTAGGCGTGCGTCGAGGCCACGAAGAGCTGCGTCACCCAGTCTTCTTCGCGGGCCTCCATGCCCATCTTGCCTTTGCCGCCCCGCTTTTGCGCGCGGTAGATGCTCGTGCTCGACCGCTTGATGTAGCCGGCGTGCGAGATCGTGACGACCATGTCCTCTTCCTGGATCAGGTCTTCTTCGCTGATTTCACCGCTGTTGGCGACGATCTCGGTCTTGCGCTTGTCGGCGAACTTCGTGCGAACGTCTTCGAGCTCCATCATGATGACGCCGCGAAGCACGCCTTCGCTCGCGAGGATCTCGCGCAGGCGGGCAATTTCGTTCGACAGCTCACCGTATTCGGCCGCGAGCTTTTCGCTCTCAAGGCCGGTCAGCTTTGACAGGCGCATCTCGAGGATGGCCTTGGCCTGACGCTCCGACAGCGTGTAGGGCGTGCGCTTCTTCGTCGCCTCGATCTCGGAGTCGGGGCGGCCCGCGCGGCGAACGAACGCCTCGAGACCTTGCAGCGGAAGCGCCATGAGGCGACCGCGCGCCTCTTCGGGATCGCGGCTCTCGCGGATGGTCTTGATCACGAGGTCGACCTCGGTGATCGCCATTCCGAGACCCTCGACCAGCTCGCGCTGCGCCTCGGCGTGACGCAGCTCGTAGCGCGTGCGCCGGGTGACGACCTCGCGGCGGTGGTCGACGAAGGCCTCGAGCGTCTGCTTGAGGTTGAGCACCTCGGGCCTGCCGCCGTGAATGGCGAGATTGATGACGCCGAACGACGCCTGCAAATCGGTCATTCGGTAGAGTTGGTTGATGACGACTTGCGGAAGTACGTCTTTTTTGAGCTCGATGACGAGGCGAATGCCGTCGCGATCGCTCTCATCGCGCACGCCGTCGCGGCCCTCGACGATGCCCTCGATGCGCTTGTCTTTGCGCAGCTCGTCGATCTTGGTGTGAACCCGCGCCTTGTTGATTTGGTAGGGGAACTCGGTGACCACGAGCTGCTCGCGATCGGCCTTGCCGCTCACCGGCTCGACGCCGATTCGAGCCCGCATGATCACGGTGCCGCGCCCGGTGCGCTGGGCGGCCTCGATGCCCGCGCGACCGTAGATGATCGCCCCCGTCGGAAAATCAGGACCCGGGACGAAGCGCATCAGATCGTCGATCGGCGCTTCGGGATTTTTGATCAGGTGAATGCAGGCGTCGATGATCTCGCCGAGGTTGTGCGGCGGGATGTTGGTCGCCATGCCGACGGCGATTCCGCCCGAGCCGTTGACGAGCAAATTGGGGAACTTCGCCGGCAGAACTGTGGGCTCTTCGAGCTCGTCGTTGTAGTTCGGCGCGAAGTCGACGCTGTCCTTCTCGATGTCGGTGAGCAGCTCTACGGCGATGCGCGCGAGGCGGGCTTCGGTGTAGCGGTAGGCAGCGGCAGGATCGCCGTCGATCGAGCCAAAATTGCCCTGTCCGTCGATGAGCGGGTAGCGCATCGAGAAGTGCTGCGCGAGCCGAACCATGGCGTCGTAGACGCTCATGTCGCCGTGCGGGTGGTACTTGCCGAGCACGTCTCCGACGATGGTCGCGCTCTTCTTGAACGCAGCCCCCGGCATGAGGTTGTTCTGCCAGGCCGAATACAGAATGCGCCGGTGCACGGGCTTGAGGCCGTCGCGCACGTCGGGGATGGCGCGGCCAATGATTACGCTCATTGCGTAATCGAGGTAGCTCGTGCGCATCTCGTCCGAGATGCTGATCGGCACCTTCTGGTTCGGGCTTGTGGGGCTCTGCGGCGGAGTTTCGTTGCCGGTCGTCATGCGTTTGGACTGCCGAAACTACTACGCGGATGCGCAGAGGTCTACTGCCCCCCCGCGCCGGCTACGAGCGGTGCAGCTTGTCGAGGCGACTGAGAATTTCGGCGTGCATGTCGTCGACCTTTTTGTGCATGTGCGCGATCTGCATTTCGGCCTTCAAGTTCACGTCGAACTCGATGTCGTTGCGCACGCGCTCACGCGCGGCTTGCCGATTTTGGCTGAGCAGCACGAACACGCTGAGCACGATGGCTTCGAGCGACACAGCCATGGTGAGCAGCCCGAAGGGGAAGGGATCGAACCCGCCGATCGCAGTGCCGACGAGCGGCCGTACGTTGAGCACGACCCACACGAAGAAAATGCCGAGATGGATGAACAAAAACGGCAGACTTCCTGAAAAGTCGCTGATCCAGTCGGCGACCTTCATTACGGTCGAACGCTTGTCTTCCTGCTCTTCGTTGACGTTGCGCGAGGCGGTGTGGCGCAGCAGCATCGACGTCTCGCGCAGGCGCTTTCCAGTCGCGGTGAGCAGATCCATCGCCGTGTGCGGTTGCAACTTGACGAGCTCGTCGAGGTCGCCGCGATCGACGCGAATCGCGTCGAGGTCGGCGATGACCTTCGCGGTCGCAGTGCGCGGGCCGTTGTCGAGCAGCGAGATCTCTCCGAAGAAATCGCCGGCGCGGGCCGTATCGAGCACAATGGTGTTGCCCGTGTCGTTTTCGAACGAGATCTCCACGACGCCTGCGATCACCACGAACATCGCGTCGCCGGGATCGCCGAACGAAAACACTGTCTCACCTGCGCGAACTTGCACGAGATCGACGCGCTCGGCGAGCACTGCGCGCTCGGCGGGATCGAGCAACGAAAAAAGCGGTACGTCCGCGAGCGCATCGGCGGTGCTGGACATTGCAGTAGTCTCCGGCGGGCGAGCGTAGCTCAGGGGCGTGGGGAGGTCCGCAGCCATTTCGCAGGCGCGCTGGCGCGATCGGCCCATACGGGGTGCTGTGCTGAAAGCCCTTGGGCTGCGCGCGGGCAGTCACCTCGGAGAACGACTCTCATGACGTAGCTCATTTTCGTGCCCTGCAAACGGCTGCGTCAGCCGCCGAGGCGCGACAGCAGCTCCATCGCCACCAGCTTGCGGCCCTCGGCAGAAGGCCCCACGCACGCTGGGCATCCCCCCTGGCAGGCGCAAGTGGCGATGAGCTTGCGGGCGCGCTCGAGGAGCACTTCGCGTTGCTCGAAAATGCGCTCGGCGAGCCCGGTGCCTCCCGGCACGTGCTCATACAAAAACAGGGTGGGCGCGTAGCCGGGTCGCGGACCGGCGCGCGCCTTCGCCGGCGCAGTGGAAGCGTCGCTCTCGTCGACGTCGCCGAGGGAGCTCCCGAGGTCGCGCGGATCGCACATGAGCGCGAGCGTCGACACCGTCTCGAGCGCGATGCCGATGCCCCGAAGCGCGTCGATCACGTTGGCACGCCCGGCAGGATGCGACGCGCACACTTCTTCGGCGATGGTGAGCCAAAACGCCGTGGTGTGCATCTGCATTTCGGGCAGGCGCACGTCACCGTAGCCCGCGTTTTCGTGGGTTTGGAACTTGATTTTCTTGTATCCTACAACTTTTTCGACCACCGAGACTTCGCCCCAGCCCGAGCCGAAATCGCCGCCGCGTCCGAGCGGCGCAGGCGCGGGCGACGAGGTCTCGATCACCGAAATTTGCGTGTAGGTCATCGCGTCGGTGAAGTAGTCGGGCTCGACCTTGCGCACGTAGGCCTTGTGGTTTTCGTAGTCGAAGCGCTCGACCTGCCAGGTCTCTCCGTCGTGCTGGTAGATGGCCTGCTCGTGCAGCATGGTGTGGGCCCCGCGCCAGTCGAGCTCGGCGAGCGTCTTGTCGTGCTCGGCGTCGATGATCACCACGTTGTCCCAGCCGATGCTGCGCAGGCTCACGTTGTTGGCCGGGTAGGCGTCGGTGGCCCAGTGGTAGGTACCTCCCGACTCGTGCAACACGCTGTGGCGGGCGAGAAAATCGAGAGCGTCGCCCGTCTCTTCGGGGGCCAGGCTGCCGAACGGCTCGTCTCTTTTGAAAGGAGCTTCGAAGGCGGCACACTTCAAGTGCTGCACCAGAATTTCTACGTTGTCGGGATCGATGCGCGCCTCTTCGACCGGGGCATCGAGCAGAAAAGCAGGCTCTCGGGCGAGGTACTGATCGAGCGGTGCGCTGGAAGTCACCAGCACGCAAATGCTCGTCGAATTGCGCCTTCCCGCGCGACCGAAGCGCTGCCACATGGCCGCCACCGAGCCGGGATATCCCGCGCACACGACGGCGTCGAGCGAGCCGATGTCGATGCCCAGCTCGAGCGCGTTGGTGGCCACGACGCAGCGAATGTCGCCCGCGCGCAATCTCTTTTCAATAGCTCGGCGCGTCTCGGGAAGGTAGCCGCCGCGGTATCCCATGATGGCGTCGGCTCCGAGCTCCCCCGCGAGCTTGTCGCGAAGGTAACGGAGCATCATCTCGACGTTGTTGCGCGAGTGCCCGAACACGATGGTGGGCACCTTCGCGCGCACCAGATCGGCGGCCAGCATCACCGCCTGCTTCACGTAGCTGGCGCGAATGCCCAGCTCGGCGTTGACCACCGGCGGGTTAAACAGAAAAAACTTGCGACCTCCCTGAGGCGCGCCGTTTTCGCCGATCAACCCCACGTCTTCGACGTCGCGGCCGAAGAGCCTCGCGGCGTGCTCGCGTGGGTTTCCGATGGTGGCTGTCGCGCCGATGAGCACGGGCTTGGAGCCGTGAAACGCGGCGATTCGCATGAGCCTTCGCAGCACGTTGGCCACGTGCGAGCCGAACACGCCGCGGTACATGTGCATCTCGTCGATGACCACGTAGCGCAGCTGCTCGAGGGTCCGCGCCCAGCTCGCGTGATGCGGCAGGATGCCCGTGTGCAGCATGTCGGGGTTGGTGATGATGATGCCGCTCTTTTCGCGCGCGGCGCGGCGCGCATCGCCGGGCGTGTCGCCGTCGTAGGTCACGACGCTCGTGGGCATGCCGGCGGCCGTCATCAGCTCGCTCAGCCCGGCTTCCTGGTCGCGCGCGAGAGCCTTGGTCGGAAACAAGTAAATGGCCCTGGCGTTCGGATCGTCGTGAATCGCCTGGAGCACCGGCAAGTGAAAGCAGAGACTTTTGCCGCTCGCCGTGGGCGTGGCGACTACAAAAGGCGAGCCGGTCGCCGCGAGCTCGAGGGCGCGCGCCTGGTGCGCATACAGCTCCGACACGCCCCTCGCTTCGAGGGCAGCGCGAATTTGGGGCGCGAGCGAAGCTGGGTAGGGGCGGGTGGTGGCCTCGCGCGGCGGGTAGATCTTCTCCGCGTTCAGGCACGGCTTGACCCAGCTCGAGGTGACCCACTTCTCGACGACGGCGTCGATGCCGGCGGGCGTGTTCCAGGGGGCTTTGCGGCGCGTTGAACCTTGGCTCATTGAGGCGTGATACTAAACGCATGTACCGTGCCTCGCAATCGCGCCCTCACCCGCGATTATCTTCTGTAGTCGAGTGGATGTGGCCGAGCGCGAGGGTATCGGGTAGAACGCAGGCCGCCGATGGAAGACCAAAAAGAGGCGCAGTCCGACAATCACGACGCCGAGCCCGAAGCAGAGGCCGCTCCCGTCGCCGCCGCGCTGGTGCCTGCCATCGCCGGCGCGCCTGCGATCGCGCCAGAAATACCGCGCATCGGCGTGCCTACCGGTGCGGGTCGCCCGATCCCGGCGGAAGGGTCGCCCAACTACCTGCTGCTCGCCGTGGTTTCGATCGTCACGCTCGGCGTCGACATCGCGTCGAAGAACTGGGCCGAGAAGGCGCTCGAGGCCTATCCGGGCACGATCGCCCTCTGGGACAACCACGCCGCGCTCATCCTCGCGAAAAATCGAGGGGGCGCCTGGGGCTTCTTTCAAACGGCCAACGAGTCGATTCGGCGCCCGTTTTTTCTGCTCGTGTCGGCCGCGGCGATCATCTTCATCGTCACGTTGTTTCGTCGCCTGCAGCCGCGCCAGCACGCGCTTCGCTGGGGGCTGCCGCTCGTCATGGGCGGGGCGCTCGGCAACGTGTTCGATCGCATTCGCTACGGCTACGTGATCGACTTCATCGATCTGCACACGATCTACAAGGGCGTCGATCATCACTGGCCCACGTTCAACGTCGCCGACATCGCCATTTGCGTTGGCGTCGGGCTGATGGCCGTCGACATGTTCACGTCGCGTCGGGGGCCCGCGCCCATTACGCCCGTGCCTGCGCCGGCCCCGCAAGAGCCGGCCGCTGCGCCCGAAGTTTCTTCTGAAACGAACGCCGAACCCGAGCAGGAAGCGCGCGCGGCCGAGGAGGCCTGACGGGTGCGCCCGGAGCTGTTCAGCCTGTTTGGCGTCGGCTTCCCGGCGTACTTCGTTCTGCTTGTAACCGGCTTCATGTTCGCGACGGCCGCAGGCGTGCTGTGGGCGCGCCGCATCGGGCAAAACCCCGATGTCATCGTCGACCTTGGCATCGCCATGCTGCTTTCGGGCGTGGTCGGCTCGAGAATTCTGCACGTTTTGGCTGATGGGCACCTGATGGACTACGTGCACCTGTGCACCGATCCGTCGCTCGTTGACTGGCCGCTCGACGCCCGAACCTGCGTCTCGGCGGCCTACGGCGGCACGTGGGATGCCGCGACGCTGCGGTGCCATCCGTCTTCGACCGACTGCTTCGCGTGGGCAAAATTCTGGGCCGGCGGACTGACGTATTACGGCGGACTGATTGGCGCCACCGTGACCGCGATTTTTCTTTTGAAAAGAGACCGATTTCCGTTTTGGAAGGCGGCGGACATGTCGGGCTTTGCGATTCCGATCGGCCTCGCGTTCGGCCGCGTGGGGTGCCTGCTCGCCGGGTGCTGTTTTGGCAGCGCGAGTCACCTTCCGTGGGCGATTTCGTTTCCGGGTGGCAGCGCGGCCAGCCAGGCCCAGGCCAAGGCCCACGAGCTGGCGAGCGAAAGGCTCGTGAGCCTGCCAGTGCACCCCACCCAGATTTACGAGTCGCTGGGCTCGCTCGCGCTCGCGGCGATTTGCCTCTTCGTCGTGCACCCGCGCAAGCGCTACGACGGGCAGGTTTTTGTGGTGTTTCTCACGGGCTACGCGGTGCTGCGGTTCGCGCTCGAGTTTCTGCGTCGCGATGAGCGGGGAGGGCTGATCGGAATGTCGACCTCCCAGCTGATCGGCCTCGGGCTCGTGGCCGCGGCCGCCGCGATTCACTTTTGGCGTTGTCCCAAAGTTAGCCTTCCCGCGCGCTCGGCATCATAATGGCGCTCGTGAAGTCCCTAAGCCTGATCGCCCTGCTTGCTCCGCTCGCGCTGGTCGCGTGCTCCACCTCCGACGCTCACCCGCCCACGCTCGGCGATTGCACAGGCCCGGGCTGCTCCGGCTACGTGGGCGATTCCGGCACCAAGCCCCCGCCGAAGACCGACGGCGGCGAAACGGACGCAGCGGCCGACAGCGGCGCCGACGGAAGCGCGCTCGTCGACGGCGGTTGACGCTCCGTTTGGTGTAACGTGCGCCGCCATGACGGCGCGCATCCTCAATGGCAAAGAGCTCGCGGAGACGGTTCGAGCGGAAGTGAAGGCGGGCGTCTCGGCGTTCGTCGCGCTCCGCGGTCGGGCCCCCGGCCTCGACGTGGTGATCGTCGGGGAAGATCCGGCGAGCGTGGTCTACACGCGCAACAAAGAGAAGGCTGCGCTCGAGGTCGGCATGCGCGGCAAGCTGCACAAGCTCGCTGGCGACACGACCGAGGTCGACTTGCTCGCGCTGGTGGCGCAGCTCAACGCCGACCCGCACGTCGACGGCATTCTCGTGCAGCTTCCGTTGCCGTCGCACATCGACGCCGAGAAGGTCACCCGCGCCATTGCGCCGCACAAAGACGTAGACGGGTTTCACCCGACCAACGCGGGGCTGCTCGCGATCGGTCGCGCCGACAAGGCCCTTGTGCCGTGTACGCCGCGCGGGTGCATGAAGCTCATCGCACTCTCTGGCGTGCCCCTCGCGGGAGCTCGCGCGGTCATCGTGGGCCGCAGCAACATCGTCGGCAAGCCGGTCGCGCAGCTACTGCTCGCGCAGAGCGCCACGGTGACGATCGCGCACTCGCGCACGCGTGACTTGCCGGCAGTGTGCCGGGAGGCCGACGTGCTCGTCGCTGCGGTGGGCCGGCCCGAGCTGGTGCGCGGCGACTGGATCAAGCCCGGCGCGGTCGTGATCGACGTGGGCATCAACCGCGTCGATGATCCCCAAAATCCCGGAAAAACAAGGCTCGTGGGCGATGTTGCGTTCGCCGAGGCGAGCCAGCACGCCGGCTTCATCACGCCTGTTCCGGGCGGCGTCGGCCCGCTCACGATCGCGTGTCTGCTTGAAAATACGCTGCTCGCGGCCCGCGCCCGCGTGGAGATCTAGACCATGACAGTTACCGTTATCGGCGCCGGCCTCGCAGGTTGCGAGGCCGCGTGGCAGCTCGCCGAACGCGGCATCGACGTTGTGCTGATCGAGCAGAAGCCGATCGCACGCACCCCCGCCCAGCACACCGACAAGCTCTGCGAGCTCGTGTGCTCGAACTCCATGCGCGGCGCCGCGATGATGAACGCGATCGGGCTGCTCAAAGAAGAGCTGCGTCGCGCGGGCTCTCTCATCTTGCGCTGCGCCGATGCGGCCGCGGTGCCGGCGGGAGGCGCGCTCGCGGTCGATCGTGACCAATTTTCGGAGCTCGTGACGCGGGCGATCGAGGGCCATCCGCGCATTCGCATGGAGCATCGCGTGGTGACCGAGCTGCCCGAATCGTCGCCGGACCACCCCGTCGTGCTCGCGACCGGACCGCTCACCGGCGACGCCCTCGCGGCCGATTTGGCGCGCGCCGTCGGCGAAAAGCACCTTGCCTACTACGACGCGATCGCGCCGATTGTGGCCGCCGACTCCATCGACGAGAGCAAAGTGTTTCGGCAGTCGCGCTGGGGCAAGGGCGGCGAGTCTCAAGGCGACGCGCTCGGCACCGCCCAAGATCTCGGCGACGCGGCGTACATCAACTGTCCGTTCGATGAGGCGGAATACAAGGCGTTCATCGCTGCGGTGGTCGGTGCCGAGAAGGTCGAGCCCCGCAGCTTCGAGAGCGTCCGCTATTTCGAAGGATGCCTGCCGATCGAGGTCATGGCATCGCGCGGCGAGATGACCCTCGCGTTCGGGCCGATGAAGCCTGTGGGCCTCACCGATCCACGCACGGGCCGGCGGCCATTCGCGGTGGTGCAGCTAAGGCAGGAAGACGAGGCCGCCACGGCCTACAACCTCGTCGGCTTCCAGACGCGTATGACGTACGGCGAGCAGGCGCGCGTGTTTCGCATGATTCCAGGCCTCGAACAGGCCGAAATTCAGCGCTTCGGAAGCGTGCACCGCAACACCTTCGTCAACGCGCCGGTGCTCCTCGACGAGCGCATGCAGTTGCGCACGCGGCCGGGCACCTATCTCGCGGGTCAGGTCACCGGCGTAGAGGGTTATGTCGAGAGCTGCGCGGGCGGCTTCGTGTGCGGGGTCATGCTCGCCCAGACGCTCTCCGGACGCCCGCTACTGCCGCCTCCGCCCACCACGACGCTCGGCGGAATTCGCGCGCACCTCTCGCGGCCCGCTGACGACTACCAGCCCTCGAACATCACGTGGGCGCACGTCGCTCCGCTTGCCGATCGCCTCAAGAAAAAGCGTGATCGTTACGCTGCGATGGCCGAGCGCGCCCTCGTTGACGCCGCGGAATGGAGCGCGGCGGTCGCTCCTTCCGTTTTCCGTTGAGTAGACTTTCCGGCTACGATAACAGAAGCAAGCTGTGGCATCCCGAAAGTCCGAAGCGGTTGTTGGGGGCCCGGGCAAGGCCAGGCGGTCGGCGGTCACGCAGGGCGATGAAGTCGGGGCAGCCGAGCTCGGAAGGCGCGTCGCTGAGAACCTGAAGCGGCGCCGCAAGGGGCGCGGAATGTCGCTCGACGAGCTGGCGCACGCTAGCGGTGTGAGCCGCGCGGCCCTGTCGCAGATCGAGACTTTCAAGAGCAATCCGACCGTGGGTCTGCTGTGGAAGATCGCCGTCGGTCTGGGCGTGCCCTTCACGGAGCTTTTGGGCGAGCCCACCAAGGGCATCAGCGTGCTTCGTCGGGGCGATGCGCAGGTGCTCCGCTCAACCGACGGCAAGCTCGAAAGCCGCCCACTGGCTCCCGCGGGATCGTCGCCGATCGTCGAGTTGTACGAGCTTCGACTCTCGGCACGGAGCGCGCACAGCTCCGAGGCGCACACCGCCGGCACGCAGGAGCTCGTCGTCGTGCTCGCCGGTGCGCTGCGCCTTCGGGTCGATGCAGAGGTGCACGATCTGGGTCCGGGAGACTCCGTCTCGTTCGCGGCCGACCGGCCCCACACTTATGAAAACCCAGGGGCGAGCGAGGCGCGGTACCACAACGCCGTAATTTACGAGCGCGTCTGAGGGCGGGATTCGAGGGTCACGCTCTCGAATAGAGCGCCCTGCAAGGTCAGTCGGCGCGTCGTGGTCTCGATGGCACGCGCGCCGATGTCGAGGCCGATAAAGCGCCGACCGAGCTTCGCAGCCACGGCGAGGGTCGTGCCCGAACCGCAGAACGCATCGAGCACCAGCCCGCCGGGCAAGCTCGACGCGCGCACGATGCGATCGAGCAGTTTTTCTGGCTTTTGCGTAGGGTAACCCGTGGTCTCGCTGCGAAGCGGGGTGTTGGCGCTCATCGACGGGCAGTCAGCCCACACGCTGCCGAGCGCGCGTCCGCGGTCGGCGTAGTACCTGTAGGCCTTGCCGCCGACGACGCGCTCGCGAAAGCGGCGCCCGGCTTCGTCGGTTTGCGAAAAGTGCATCGACAGGCTCGTGGCGGCGTACGGCTCGCGCAACGCGGGATCGGCGGCGTTCCACACGAAGCCGTCGCCCTTCGCGTAAACGAGCAACGTTTGATGGCTGACGCCTGGCCCCTTGCGCGATTTGCTTCCGTTGCCGGGCACCCAGATGATCTCGCCGACGCGCCGCTCCCGACCGAAAATGCGATCGCAGAGCACCGCGGCGTCATGAATCGCCCGGTGATCGAGGTGGAGCCACAGCAGGCCGCGATCGCTGACGCATGTGTATACTGCACGCAATCTGGCTTCGAGCCAGTCGAGGTAGGCGCCGATCGAATGCCATCGGTCGTCGTACGCGACAGGTCCTGACGCGCGCGCGCTTCCGGCGCCTGTTCGCGCGCCGAATGCCACGCCGACTGCGAACGGCGGGTCGAGATACGCGACGTCGACCGATCCGGCCGCCGCGACACGTCCGCAGTCGATCGCGTCGCCGTGCGCGACGACGTTATCGGACATCGGCGAGGTGCTCGGCGTCGGGCGCCGTCAGCAGCGCCCGAGCGAGCTCGAGATCGCTGTCGTCGGGCCGTGAAACCGGCTCCGAGAGCCACGCGCGCCGCGGCCCGAACGGCTCGCAACCGAGCGCGGTCTCGCGCGCGTTGCAGGCGGTGCGCACGTGAATGTGATCGTCGTGCTCGCCCCCGGGGTTGGGTTGCGCCATGACCTCGGCGGCCCGCTGCAGCACTGCGATCGGCTCGCCGCGCGCGACGGCCCACTGCAGCAGCATCGCGCGCAGGTTGTCCTGGATGAAAATCCACTGCACCCGCGCCTCGGGATCGACGAGGAGCGCCCGAACGAGCAACCACTGCCGCTCGACGTCGAAGCGGTAGAGGCGCATCCCGTGCTCGGCGTCCTGCGCGAGGCCGTCAGCGCCCACCGACAAGAAGCCGGGGCTCACGATCGGCACGCCCGCTGGCGTCGTCATGAGCAGCAGCAAGTCGGCGTCGACGCCGCTGCGATGGGAGAAGTGCGGAAGCAACGGCCCGCCGCCGTGCGCGGTCGACAGGTCGCCGATCATGAGCGGCGCGCCGGGTCTCGTCTCGGCGATCGATTTCGCGGCGCGCGCGATCGCGGCTGCGAAGCGCGGAAGCGCCGAGTGCCGGCCGTTGTCACGAAGAAAGCGGTAGCCCGCGCCGGCGCCGTCGAGCGTTGTTCCGTTCTTGAGCACGCCGCGGTGGGGCATCCCGATCGCGCCGCTCAGCTGGGGCTCGAGCGAAGTGGGGACGCGGGCGCAGGCCGTCGCGATCGCAGCGATCGCCGCCATTGGCAGCCCTCGTGACGCCAGTCTGCGCATCCATGATCGGCGGGACAAAGCTCTAGTGTGTATACGAAAATGTTCGCGTCGCCGTGACGATTTTCGGCGACGCCGCGCGCTGCTATGACGCTTGCCCATGAGCAACGTCGTCGTCGTCGATCACCCCTTCATCAAGCACAAGCTGACGCTCATGCGTCGCAAGGACACGAGCACGGTCAACTTTCGCACGCTGCTGCGCGAGATCTCGATGCTGCTCGCCTACGAGGCCCTGCGCGACGTGAAAGTCACGATGCAGACGATCGAAACGCCCATCACCACGATGGAAGCGCCGGTGATCGACGGCAAGAAACTCGTGCTTATCGCCATCTTGCGGGCAGGGCAGGGCATTCTCGACGGCATGCTGCAAATCGTGCCGAACGCTCGCGTCGGGCACGTCGGCCTGTATCGTGATGCGAAGACCCTGAACGCGGTGGAGTACTACTACAAAGTGCCAGCTGAGCTGTCGGACCGCGATGTGATCCTCTGCGATCCCATGCTCGCGACGGGCAACTCGGCCTGCGCCGCGATCGAGCGGGTGAAGGCGAACAAGCCGGGAAGCCTCAAGTTCGTGTGCCTGCTCGCATGCCCGGAAGGGATCGCCACGCTGACGGCCGCGCACCCCGACGTAACGATTTATACTGCCGCGATCGACGAGCGCCTGAACGAGCACGGATACATCGTGCCAGGGCTGGGCGACGCGGGCGACCGGCTCTTCGGCACCCGCTGACGCCTAAAGCGGGCCTTCGGTGAGTCCGTGCACGAACTGCCGAACGCGGGGCTCCGTGCTCGACCTCGCTTCCTGCGTGGTGCCGTCGAAGAGCAGCTCGCCGCGGTACATCATGCCGACGCGATCAGTGACGGTGAGCAATCGATCGAGGTCGCTCGACACCATGACCACCGTGGCGCCGCTTTGTCGTTGCTCCGATCGCAGCAGGTCGAAGACTTTCTGACTGCTCACCGGATCGAGGCCCGCGGCGGGCTCGTCGTAGAGGACGATGCCCGCGCGCGTGACCGTGGCGCGCGCCACGCCGACGCGCTTTTTTTGGCCGCCGCTGAGGCCCCCGGGCATGCGCCCCTCGAAGCCCGGCAGCCCCACCGCCTTGAGGCGCTCCCGCGTCCGTGCGTCGATTTCTTCGTCGGACAGGGCGGTCAGCCGGCGGAGCGGAAACGCTACGTTGTCGGCCACGGACATGTGGTCGAACAGGGCGTTGTTCTGAAACAGCATGCCGAGTTTCTTGCGGTAGTCGCCCAGAGCGACCTCGCTCATCGACGTGACGTCGTCTCCGCCCACGACAATGCGTCCGCTGTCCGGCCGCAGCAGGCCGCACAGAAGCTTGAGGAGCACGCTCTTTCCGGCGGCGCCCGGCCCGATCAGGCCGTACAGGCAGCCTGAAGGCACGGTTAGCGTAACCCCGCGCAAGACATGATTGCGTCCGCCTGCGGTACGAAACGAGTGACTGACGTCGCGAAGCGCGATGGAGGACGACGGCTCCGTCATGGCTTTTCGGTCGCCTCGGCCCGCGCGCGCGCCAGCCTTGCGTAGAGCGCGAGGATGGTGACGCACAGCGCCGCGACGAGCGCGATGAGGCCTGCCAAAGCCACCTGAAGGGTGCGTGACGAGCCTCGCGCCACGGCGATGGGGCCAACGCGGGCGAGCTGCCGTTCATGGGGCAGGGCGGGCGCGGCGCGAGAAACGGCGATTACGCTCACGTCCCCTGCCGTGAGCCCGCCCACGCCGCCGGCGACGAGTCGCTGCACGGCCTCGGGGGTGAGCGGGGGTGTGGAGCCGCGGTGCTCGAGAAGCACGCTCGCGGTCGCGCGCGCCGCAGGGCCGTCGCGCAAGGGCTCCGCCGCGGGAAGGTTGAGATGCACGCGCGCAGAGAGCACTCCGTCGACGCCCTCGAGGGTGCGCTCCAGGTCACCG
This sequence comes from Myxococcales bacterium, assembly GCA_947473045.1. GTDB lineage: Bacteria > Myxococcota_A > Polyangia > Polyangiales > Polyangiaceae > JANYHY01. The sequence continues at coordinate 80,318 of CANJCO010000013.1, forward strand.
GCGAGGCCGGCAACCATCTGGGCGTGCTCGGCCTGCGGGCTGGGCACCAGCGCGCTTTTGTCGATAGCGTCGAGCACGCCCCTGGGCCTTGGCCGCGGGAGCTCTTCGTCCCGCATCGCGACCAGCGCCCGCGAAACGTCGTCTCGTGCGACGAGCACGCGGAATTTTCCTTCCGCATACGGGTCGACTTCTTTCCCGGCCTCGATTTCAGCGTGATCGAGCGCGACGACGATGCGGTTGGCGTCGCCTTCGTCGAGGCCGGCGGCGACCGGCACCTCGCATGCTGCCGTCGCGAGCAGGAGCGCAGCGAACACCGGCCTCATGCGCATCCAGTCAGCTTTACACGAACGCCCGTGCCTGCATCAATTGGGTTGAGGGGCGACGCGGAGCGCCGAGGTTGCATGAGCGGGTGCGGGATGGTACTGAACCATCTATCAGCGAGGAGGCGATGAACCCTCGCGGCTGCCGCGGCGCAGTCGCTGAGCCTCCCCAAATCCTGACGCATCACGCGTCATGCGCCGCGACCACACAGGGAGCACGCGTGAGCGTGCGAAGCGAGTGACCAGACCGTTCACTGAAGAACTCTCCGCGCTCAGCGACGAAAATTTGCGACGCCTCTTCGGAGGCCGCGCGAAGGAAAAAGGCGATAAGCTCGCCCGCTCTCACGCGGTCGAACGAATCTCTATCGACGCTGCAAGCGCGCGCGGATCCGTCCGCGACGGCAACAAGGGCACCTTCGACGTCACGGTTGGCGCGACTCCGAACGGTTTGCATTCTACATGCACCTGTCCCGACCGCCGAGAAAGTCAGGGCCACTGCCTGCACGCGGCCGCGTTGCTCATCAGCGTCCGCGGCGCAGCGCGCGGTGGCTCGCCTCGCCTCGCACCGCCCTCGCAAGTCGCGCCGCTCCCCGGAGTGATGACCGGTGCGCCCGCGGCCCCGGCGGGTTCCGCCTACGCGGCCGAGCCCGTGGGAGGCAGCAGCCGCCGGAATCGTCGAAATCGAGCGCCGGGGAAGGCGCCGTTCGAACTTGAACCGCAGCGCAGCAACGGCGGTATCGTGTCATCAGGCGTCGACGCGTGGCTCGATGAAGCCATGCCCCCGATGCCTCGCGGCCTCGAATACCGCATGCAGGTGCGGCCTTCGTCGCTGCTGGTCACCGTCTTCGACGCGGCTTCGCGCGAGGCGTTGCTTCCCAGTAAGCTCCTCGCCGCTTTGTCGCAAACGCCCACTCCCGAGCGCGCTCCGCTTCGGCAGCTGGCGCGCTTCGAAGAGGCCGGCGGGCGCCGCGCGCAAATCGAGGTGCGCGGCGAAGACGCCTGCGACCTTCTCGAGCGCCTCAAGGGACGTCGGGTCATTCTCGAGCCGCAGCTCATGGAGCTCCGCTTCGGAGACGACGCGCTCCGCCCCCGCTTCGATCTCGAGCTCGCGCACGACGGCACCCAGGTCGTCGTCAAATCGAGCTTCATGCGCGCAGGAGACCCGCGCAAGTTCACCACCGCTCAGGGCGGCTGGTTCGAAGGCAGCCCCGGGTGGCACGTCAACGACCAGGAGGGCTTCGCGAGGCCCATCGAGCGGCGCGTTTCTCCGGCCAGTCTCAAGCGTCTCGTGCGCGCGCCCTTCATTCACGAGCCGATCGAACGCCTGCCGGCGCTTATCGCGCACGGTCTTCCCAAGGTCGCGCTCGAAGTTGGCGCCGAGCTTCCAGAGCTGTCGCAGGTGGCCGATGTCGTCGACCTCGAGCCGACGTTTCGTATGCGTGCGGGCGGCTCGCTCACCGAGGCGCATGTGGCGCTGCGCGCGGCCTACGAAGACGTCGAGATCGACGTTCGCGCCGACGGCATGTCGCCTCCCGTCATCGTAAAAGCACCAGAAAATGGCTCGCACAAGCGCGCGCGCTGCATTCGCTGCGACATCGCGGCGCAGCAGATCGCGGCCGCGCGGCTGCGGGACATGGGCCTTAGCCCCGACGAAGACGGGCTGTCATTCGTCGTGCGGGGCGACGAAGCGATCCATTTCTGGACCGACGGCATTGGCTCGCTCCCGGAAGACTGGGACCTCTTCCTGCCCGACGATCTCGTCGATGTGCAGATGCGCAGCGAATCGCTCGGAGCCAACGCGCGCGTTTCGAGCGGCGTCGACTGGCTCAGTCTGCGCATGTCGTTCGAGAGTGAGGGCGTCGCGGTCACGCAGGACGAGCTCAAACGATGCCTCGCCGAAGGCCGAAAATACGTTCGTCTCGCCGACGGATCGTTCGCGCGACTCGACCCCGAAAAGGTTCGCGAGGTGCTCCAGCGGCAAGCTGAAATTCTCGCGACAGGCGGCGGAAACGGCGCAAAATTGCCGCTATCGCAGGCCGGGCGCATTGAAGAGCTTATCGGGCAGCTCAATCGCAGCACCGTCAGCGACGGCAGCCGCGAGCTGTTCAAAAAGCTGCGCGACATCGACGAGATCAAGGGCATCAAAAAGCCCCGCAATCTCAAGGCGCAGCTGCGGCCCTATCAGGAGCAGGGTTTTCAGTGGCTCTGGTTCCTCCACGAGATCGGCTCGGGCGGCGTGCTCGCCGACGACATGGGCCTCGGCAAAACGCTTCAGACCATTACGCTCATGCTCGCCGTAAAGGCAGCCGACGAAAAAGCAGACCAGAAATTTCGCGCGCTCATCGTCGCGCCCACGAGCGTCGTTACGAACTGGCTGCGCGAGATGGAGAAATTCGCCCCCAGCCTGAAGGCCGCGCTGTGGCATGGCGGCGATCGCAAAGAGCGCCAGGACGAGCTCGAAGACGCCGACGTTATCGTCACGAGCTATGCGCTGCTGCGGCGCGATGAGGAGCTGTTCGCTCGCTTGAAGCTCCGCTACGCGATCCTCGACGAAGCGCAAAATATCAAAAACCCGCTCTCGGCAACCGCGCGCGCCGCGAAGCGCCTGAAGGCCGACCGCCGCCTCGCGCTGTCGGGGACGCCGATCGAAAATCGGCTGTCTGAAATCTGGAGCATCTTCGATTTCGTGAGTCCGGGGCTGCTCGGGCCGCTCGACAAGTTCGAGGAGCGCTACTCGAGGCCGATCGACGCGGGCGACGCGAAGGCCGCGCAGCGCCTGCGCGCGACCATTCACCCGTTCATTTTGCGTCGCACCAAAGGCGAGGTCGCCAAAGACCTTCCCGAGAAGATCGAGACCGATCAGGTCTGCGAGCTCACTGGCGAGCAGGGCGCGCTCTATCAGGCAGTGCTCAAAGAAGTGCGCGCGCAGGTCATGAACGAAGTCGAGCGTCAGGGCATGGGCAAGGCTCATATTCAGATCCTCGCGGGGCTCACGCGGCTGCGGCAGGCGGCCTGCGATCCGCGCCTGCTCGGCTTGCCGCGCGACTTCAGCGACGACGACTCAGGCAAGCTCCAGGCGCTGCGCGAGCTCGTGCAGACCAGCGTCGCGGGCGGGCATCGCGTGCTCGTATTTAGCCAGTTCGTGTCGATGCTCACGCTCATCCGCAGAGCGCTCGAAGAAGACGGCGTGGGGTACGAATACCTCGACGGAAGCACCAAAGATCGCCAGGCGGTGGTGGAGCGTTTCCAGCGCGACGCAGGGGCGCCGGTGTTTCTCATTTCGCTCAAGGCGGGAGGCAGCGGCCTCAACCTGACGGCCGCCGATACGGTCATCCACTTCGATCCGTGGTGGAACCCGGCGGTCGAAGATCAGGCCACCGATCGCGCCCATCGAATCGGCCAGACCCGCGTCGTGACGACCTACCGGCTCATCGCCAAGGGTACGATCGAAGAAAAGATTCACGAGCTCGGCGGCAAGAAGCGCGAACTCGTGGGCGCCGTGCTCAGCGAAGACGCCGGCGGAGCCAAGCGCCTGACCAAGACCGACCTCGAGGAGCTCTTTCGCACCGACGCCTGAGCGCAAGCAGTTCTCCCGGCCGCGGCTGCGGTTCGGGAGTAGAGTCGCGATGCTGGCCCGTTTTCCGGCTTGAGGCTCGACATGAAAGAGGACCCGACACTCGGTCGCATCGGCGGCTTTCGCCTGATCAGGCTCGTTTCTTCGGGCGACTCGACAGAAGTGCTGCTTGCGCGAACGGCCGCGCCGAGCGGGCTCGAGCGAACGGTGCTGCTGAAGCGATTGCTCCCGCAGCATGCGGCCGAGGCCGATTTGGCGCGCACGTTCTCGCGCGAGGCTTCGGCGTACGCGCGGCTCAACCATCCGTGCATCGTGCGGTTGCTCGACTTTTTTACGTCGGCCGGCCAGCCGATCATGGTGTTCGAGTACATCGACGGGGCGACGCTGGCCCAGCTGATGCTGCGCACCATCGGCGTGGGCAAGGGGTTCGACGACAGCGCGGCGATTTTCATCGGCTTGCGCCTGTTTGAAGCGCTCTCGGCGGCCCATTCGGCGCGCGATCCGGAGACCGGCGACTTCGCTTCGATCGTGCACCGCGATGCCAGTCCCGCGAACGTGCTTCTTCCGTGGGATGGCAACGCCAAGCTCACAGACTTCGGTATCGCGAAGGTGATGCGGGCGGACGGTGAGACGAAGACCGGCGCTGCGGTGGCGCGAGGCGCTTTTGGCTATATGGCGCCCGAGCAGATTACCGGCGAGCGGGTGACGGCGCGCTCTGACGTTTACACGGCCTCCATTGTGCTCTGGGAGCTGCTTGCACGCCGTCGCGCCATCCTGACCGACTCGCTCGGCGATTACGACGCGCTGCGCGCGATGGCGGAGCCGTCGATCGCGTCGCTCGAGTCGCTTCGTCCGGAGCTGGCCCCTGCGCTGCTCGATGCCGTCTCGCGCGGGCTGACGCCGCAGGCGAAGGGTCGGTCGATCTCCGCGGAAGAAATGGTCGGGGTGCTCCGCGAACTGCTTCCGTCGCTGGAATCGGCGCGCGAGGCGGTGGTCGCGCTTCTCAAACCGCTGCGCGGCGCCACGCTCGGCGGAGCCGCGACGGTGCGCACGGTGGGCATCGCCGCGAGCGCTCTCAGCGCGCTCGACGAGCCGATGCGCCGCATGACGCCCACGCCGATGCGCAGCCCGACGGCGCCCCCGGCGTCCGTACGTCCTGCTCCGCCGCGTCCTGCTGCGCGTCCGTCGATACCACCTCCATCAATACCGCTGCCGCCGCAAATCGGCGAAACCGAGGCGACGTTGACCGACCTCGCGCGGGCGTTCGACAGGCCGTCGGTGCCATCCCCGCGGCGGTCGCTGCCGCCGCCGCTCCCGACCGCGCCGCTCCCGACCGCGCCGCTCGCGCCCGTCGCGGAGGCGCAGACGCTGGTCGACCTCGTCGACGACGACGAGCTCGCTCCGCCGATTGCACCGAGCGCCGCGCCTGCGCTGAACATTACGCTTCCGCTGAGCGCGACGTTGCCGATTGACGCCGGGATCCGCCTGGATCTCGTCAGCTCGTCGGCGCCTCCTGCGCCCGTTGCGGATGCGAACAGCGCCGCGGCGCTTGCGATCGGCCCGATCCCGCCACCGGGCCGGTTGCCTGCGCCCGCTGCGAGCGTCGCCGCCGAGACGCCCGGCTCACCCGCGCTTGCGGTCGCGCCACGTCGAGGGTCGCGACTGGCCCTCGCGGTCGTAGCGCTCGTCGCGGTCGCGTGCCTCGGTGGACTCGCGCTCGTGGTCGCGACGAAAGCGCGTTCGACCGCGCACGGCGGGGCCTCCGAGCGCGCCGAGATACCCGTTCGCGGCACGCCGGGCGCGGGCGTCGACCGCCAGGTTGCGGCACCTGACGCAGGAGGCCCCGCAGTCGTCAATGTGGACTCGTCCATCGATGCGCAGGTCGCAGAAGCCAGCGACGCCGACGTGGCCGCCGACGTGGCCGCTGAGGCTTCGCCCGCGCCAATCGACGCGTCCGGCGAAGTGACCGACGCCGCTGTCGCTGCGGCAAGGCTCGCTCCCGCTTCGGAGGCGCCTGCGCCTGCGGCCATTGCGTCGGCGGCTGCCCGAGTTTCTCAGCTCGCGACAGGGGTGCTGCGCCTGCCTCCGCGGTCGGCCGGACGACGCGTTTGGGTCGACGGGAAGCTGGTCGGACAGGGGCCGGAGCCCCGCACTCTGGCCTGCGGCAAGCACAGCGTGAAGGTCGGCAGCGGCGGCGTCGAGGTCTCGCTCGACGTGCCGTGCGGGGGCGAAGTCGAGGTTCAGTAGGCCGTCAAAGTCCTGCGTCGAGCGTCAACGCCGCAGAGGGCCCCTGCGCTCGCTGGCCGGCTTCATAAAATGGCCAGAACTTGTCGACCCATTCAACGCCGCCGCGATCGGTGGGGTGGATCCCGTCCCCAGCCCGCGACAGCTTCAGCTGCGACGAGTCGAACACATGGCATCCGGTCGCGCTCTCTTTGATGATCGCGGTGATGCCCGTATCCGGCTTCCATGTGGGCGGGGTGATCCAGTAACAGCGGCGCCCCGAGCCCGAGGCCTTTCGGGCGATCGACTCGACGTTCACGGCGATCGATTTCGGGTAGGGGACGAAGACGTCGTTGGCGCCGAGCGTGAGCACAACGACGTCGGGCTTGTGTTGCCGTAGCAACTCCACGAAGTGGCGCTCGTGATCGAACGTGTTGATCGACACTGAAACGGTCCAGTCGCGCACGAACTTCGAGCCGAGGGGCTTGAATCTCGCTTCGAGGGCCTTCGACAGCCCGCCGTACCCGCCCACCATCGAATCGCCCACGTGGAGCACCACGGCCGGCGCCGGAGTTGGAGCGCTCTCGGCGCCCGCGTCGGCCACCGCGGCGTCCGCAATTGCGGGCGAGTTGTCGGCGGATTCGGCCGTCGCGGCAGGTGCCGGGGGCGCACCGGCATCGCGCACCGGCTCCGAGGCCGTAGCGAAAGGCTGGCGGCAGCAGGCGAGGGCCAGCGCGAGGGAGAGCGTAAAGCGCATGGCGGTGTGGTGTACGGCAGACGGCGCGCGCCGTGTCAGATTTTCGACCGCGTGATGCCGCGCCCGATCGCCTTCGTCATGGCTTCAAACTGGCGCTCGTCGAAGCTCGAGCCGCTCGTGAGCCAGTCGACATGCGGCGAGCCTCGGCCGTCGAAGTGTCCGAGCACGTCGAGGTGGTCGCCGAAGCCGGCCCAGGCGATTTCGCCCCAAATTTGCGAGCGTAGCGGAACGACGCCGTCGTTCGATCGCGCGCCGACCTGCCTTCCGAAAGCCCTCAGCAGCGTCGCCTCGGCTTCTGTTGCCGTGTCGGTTGCGGCGCAAGGGTAGTTGGGATCGAGACGCGCCGTAAGCGAGTGGAGGCTCGCGAAGAGGCTCATTGAAAGGGCGCGCCAGGGGTGGGTCAGCGATCGCGCCCAGCGCATCGGTGACGGCGGCGGCGCCATCGTGACAACGCTCTGATAATGCGTTCCCGGCCGGTCTTCGACGCCCGCCTGAAAAAGGTCCATCGCCTCCGGCGACAGCTGAAGCACCGCTCCCTGATCGGATTTAATCGCGTCGAGGTAGTTCCGTACTTCCTGGCTGCGCGCGTCGTCGAGCGCGCGAAGCAGGCTGTCGACGGCGCGATCGAAGACTTTGAGCTCGAGGCCGACCGCCCGGTCGAGGCGACCGACCGCCATCACGAGCGCACTCGCGGCTGCGAGCGGCGGCGCTCCCGCAGACAGCGCGATGAACGTGAGCGCGCTCACTGCGTAGAGCATTCGCTGGCCGCTCACCGTCGCGAAAAAATTCGCAAGCGGCGTACCAAAATGCGGCGTGTTGATCGTGGTCACCGACGCGAGCCTCGGCAGCCACGCGAGCTTGTCGCCTGCAACGGGAAGGCGTGCGCTGGGGGAAGCCACCAGCCGCGCGTCGAGACCTCCGGTCGAGTGACCGATGAGGTGCACGGGCCCGGGCGTGTCATCCGACGTCAGCGCTTGGTGCACGAGCTCAGCCAATCGTCCCGCGCGCTTGCGAACCGAAGCGGTCGGGGGCACGTCGACCACGTACGAAACGGCTTCGTCGCCGCTCGCCTTGACCTCGGCTTCGAGGGCCCGCTCAAGGTGGCAAAAGTAGTCGTAAGACGCGAGTCGGCCGAAGCCGAACATGCCGGGCGCGAAGAACAGGCGGTGCTTTTTCATTCGGGCGTGCCGATCGGAAGTCTACGGCGCCATGATGCGCCGATACACGTCCCCGTACATCGCGCACATGCGCTCGATCGAGCAACTTTGCGCCACAAACTCGCGCGCGCATGCGCTCATGGTCTCGAGCCGATCGCGGCTGCTCATTGCCTGTCGCATCGCTGTGGCGAGGGCGGTCGGGGTCGTGTCGCGCGCGACCCAGCCGGTCTCGCCGCCTTTGACGATTTCCGGGACGCCGCCGACCGGAAACGCGACGACAGGGCGCCCCACGGCCATGGCTTCGAGCAGGGCGATGCCGAGCCCTTCCTGGCGCGAGCTGCACAGCGCGGCGTGGGCTTGTCCGACGACCGGTCGCGGATCGGCCAGATAGCCGTGAAAACATGCTCTTCGTGACACACCGAGCGTTCGCGCGAGCGCCTCGAGCCGTGGCCTTTGGCTGCCGTCGCCAACGATGTGCAGCTCCGCGCCGGGGGTCTCCGCGAGCGCCCGGAGCGCGAGGTCGATGCCCTTGCAGTGCTCGAGGCGCCCGACGAGCACGAAGCGAAAGGGGCGGGGAGCGTCGACCAACGGTTGGTATGCGAACCGTCGCGTGTCGATGCCGTTGTGAATGACGCGCAGTCGGCCGGCGACCCACGGCGCGCGGCGTTGGGCGACCTGGCGCACGTGCTCGCTGACGGCCACGACGGCGTCGGCGCGCTCGAGCGACCAGCGCGAAAACGGCCAGCACGTCATGTCCGTGTAGACGTCGGCCGCGTGCTCGGTGCGCAGGACGCGCAGGCCGCAGCGCTCCGCGGCGCGTGTGCCAATGACCTGCGACGCGTGCGTGTGAAGCTGCGCGATCGTCGCGCGCTCGCCCGTCATGACTTCGGAGAGCCAGGCGACATCGACCGGGCCGAGCGAGCGCCAAACGTAGGCCGCCGCGTGCTCGCGGACGCGCCCGCGATCGTGAACCTTCAGGCCGGCGTTCTTGAGAAGCTGCGCCAGCATCTCGTTCGGGGTCATCAACGCGACGACGTGCTCGGCCATGCTCGCTTCGGGGCGCGACGCGAGATCGACGAGCATGCGCTCCGCTCCGCCGACTTCGCCGGCCACGACCACGTGAATCACCTTCGGCTTGCGCACGAGCGGCAAGACGCGCGCGCCCTCCCTGCCCACGGCGGTGGCAGCTGCGGGGCGTGTCATGCGGTCACCCCAACGGCCAGTCCCTCGCGCGCGAGCCGCGACTCAAGTCTGACATAAAACACGATGGCCACGACGGTGTGTACGAGGGAGGTCGAAAGCGCAACACCCTTGAGGCCGAGAGGGCGCAGGAGCACCACGTCGAACAGCACGTTGGAGCAGGCGTTGATGAGCCCCATCGAGACCATGATACGGCTGTTTTTGAGGGCAACGTGCGCTCGGGCGAGCACGAGCAGGGCGCCAAACGGAGCGACGCCGACCAGGTGATAGGGCATCAACTCGATCATGCGCTCGACACCGGCGGCGTCCATTTGTCCGCGAAGAAACGCAAAACGAAGGATCGGCGCGCTCGCGAGGTAGAGCGCGAGGCTTGCAGCGGCCAAAATCGAGCACACAGAGACAAGCGTTCGGTTCACGGTTGCGCGCGCTTTGGCCAGATTTCCCGCCCCGAAGTCATCGGAGAGAACCGACAGCAGCACGGGAAGCAGGCTCGCCTGCAGCAGCGAGGTCGGAATGGTCGCGACGTCGGAGCTGTAGCGAAGCAGGGTGCCGGCTCCGACGATTCCGACCCAGCTCGCCATGAGCTGGTCGACGATCGGATTAATCCGGGTGAGCGCGCCGCCCGTCACTTCAGAGAGGGCGAGGCGGGCGAACCTCCGCACGGGCTCGGGGCGCTCGAGCGTCAGCGTGATGCGCATGTTCATCCCGTAAAACGCTACGTATCCGAGTACGCCGATCGCGGTGAGCTCGCCCGCGAGCGCTGCTGCGGGAATCGCGAGGACTCCCGCGCGATCGCGAAGCAGCGCGATGACGACGAGCGTCGTGATGATCCCCGCGGCCCCGGCGACCGGGTGCGCGACGAAGCGGTGCGCCGAGTTGAGCACGGCGACGGCGAACGTCTTGACGCTCAGCGCAACGAGAAACAGGCAAAATAGCGGCACCATCCGCGCGGCGAGCGCGAGCTCTTCGGTGTCGTATCGCGCGGCGAAAACGCCCAGCGCCACGATACCGATGCACGCAGAGAGCAGGCCGCCGATCACGAGCGTGTGGGCGAGGAGCGAGCCGGTGACCCGCGACCACAGGGCGGGCGACAGCAGCTTCACCTCGGCGAGGATGGGCACCACTGCGGAGTCTTGAAACGCCGAGAAAACGACCGATCCGGCGAAGGCGAAGGCTGCCCACGAAAAATAGTAGACATCAGTCGCGTGCGAGCGACCGAACCATGCGGCGAGCAGCAGCGGCAGGACCGCATCGCCCAGCCTGAAAACGACTTGTAGGGCGAGCAGCAGGAGCGATGTTCGAACGATCGACGGGCGCGTCACGAAGCTTCCGTAAGCGTGGGGCGAGCGGTGCGCGGCCCACTTTGAGTAAAGAATGCTGCGTTGATACGATATTGCCAGCGATTGCACCACTTTCGCATGCGCCGCCCACAGCGGGGGTGCTGCCGGCGAACGACCGCTTCAATCGCGGGGCGTGCTCTGCTATTCGCCGTCGACCTTGGAGCGCGCCGCGGCATCGCCGGGAGGCGCGGGTTATCGCCCTGCTTAAAAACACGATCCACCGCCCGCAATCGCGCCGCCCCAACGACACCAGGCGGCGCATTCGCGTTCTTTTCATCAACGACACCTCGCGCAATGGCGGGCCGGGTCGCAGCCTCTTTTCGATCCTGAAGTTTCTCGATCCGGAGCGGATACACCGTGCGGTGCTGCTTCCGCGGCCCGGCATCGTTTCCGAGCTGCTCGAGCCGGTGGCCGACGAGATGTTCTTCTTGCCGACGCTCGTCGAAAACCCGATCGAGCCCGTGACCCGCGCCATGGAGCGCGCCGACTTCGACGCGCCCGCGCCGCTCAAGGCGCTGCGCGCGGTCGCGAGCGTCGGAAAGGGCGCGATCGCGATCGCCAGGCTCACCGAAATTGCGCGCCGTGGCCGCTTCGACCTTCTTTACTGCAACGGCACGAACGCCGACTTTGCAGGCGGAGCGGTCGCATGGGCCAGCGGCGTGCCCGCACTTTGGCACGTCCGCTACACGTCGCTGCCGCCCGCGGTGATGGGCGTCCACGATCGCCTCGCGGCCAGCGCCGGCGTGGCTCGCATCGTTTGCGTTTCGCACGCGGCGGCGGCGCTTTTTGGGCATTGCCCGAACAAGGTTCGCGTCATCAACAACGCGCTCGACACGCGCGAGTTCGCGCGCGGCGTGGTCGCGCCCCTGCTGCGCGCCGAGCTCGGCCTCGGCGCCGACGTCGTGATTTTCGGCAGTCAGGGCCGAATCCTGCCGCGCAAGGGCTACGCCGAAATGGTGCGGGCCGCGAAGCTGGCGCTCGACGCGATGTCGGAAGTCGAGAAACAGAAGGTTCATTTCGCGGTTTTGGGAGACACGCCGGAAGATATCGCGCCCGACCACCTTGCGGAGTGCAGGGAGCTTGCCAACACCCTCGGCATCGCGAATCGCTTCACGTTTCTTGGCTTTCGTGCCGATGTTCGCCCGTACGTGGCTGACTTTGATGTCGCGGTAGTGCCGAGTGTGTACGCCGATCCGCTGCCCCGGGCCGTCATCGAGACCATGGCGTTCGGCATGCCCGTGCTCGCGTTCGACGTCGGAGGCGTTGCCGAAATGCTCGCCGACGGGGAGACCGGTGCCCTCGTGTCGGCCTCGCCGCCCGACGTTCAGGGCCTCGCGACCCAAATGCTCCGCTACTTGCGCGATCCTGAACTGCGAGCGCGGCAGGGGCTCGCAGCCCGGGCTCGCATCGAGGCTCGCTTTGACGCAAGGGCCCACGCCAGCGCGATTCAGGAAGAAATCGTGCGTACCGCGGGCTGGGGTAGTGAGTAGCCGATGCTCGCCCTCAAGCGCGCCATTTCACGGATCGTCGACGGCAGCGGGCGTCACCCGGCGGTCGTGCTGCTGGTCGCCCTCGCGGTCGTAGC